>CAWCDM010000087.1:0-66389 GCA_963794185.1 uncultured Alphaproteobacteria bacterium
GCACCTGGCCAATGATGGTGACGATCACGAGTTCTTCGATGAATTCTCGCATCACCGGCGTCGGGATGAAAGCGGCGACCCAGCCCATGCGCAACACGCCGAACAACAGAAAGAATGCGCCACTATCTCGCGAGGTCGTATGTCAGTGCATTGAACGCGTCCGTCCCCTGTACCGCGATGGCGCCTATGGTCAGCGCAGAGATCAGACCGGTTGCGGTATCCGGACCGACAACCAACATCCGCGAGCTGCCAAGCAGCCCGTACGCAATCAATGGCGGGACGATCGTGTAAAGGCCCATGATCGGCGGTACGCCGACGCAACCGCCTGCATAGGCCATTCCCTCCGGCACCATGACCGCCCAGACCGCCAGGCCGGCCAGGACATCAGCCAGTAGCCACTCGCGTCGATAGCCGGGAAGCCAACGCAAAATCGGCAGGAGACGAAATGCCTTGAGTTTGCGTAGCATTGCACGCCAACATCGTGGCTACTCACGATCGTCCTCCCGATGTGCGTTGCATTGGAGGGTATCCTGGCTTTTCGAGCCGGGGGCCAGCGCAGGCTGACGTCGTCCGATGCCTGTGGGTTGTGACGGTGCGGTGACCATGGTCTGCCCTGGCAGCGCATTCGCGGGCATCTGCATCCGAGCCCCCGCGCGTTGACTGCCGGGCATCCGAGCATTACCCATCCGGCCCCGCGTGGCCACCTCTGCCGCGGGCACCGATGGAGTCCGCCCAGCGACATGCTCCGCCGCTTCGAAGCCCTGCTCGACCCGACCGCCCGGCCGCCGGAAGCGCCGCCGACCGAGGGACTGTGGCCGTTCTACTGGCATTTCATCCGCCAGGTCCGCTGGGTCGTCGTGGCGCTGTTCGTCTTCGGCGGGCTGATCGCGATGCTGGACGTGACCATCCCGGCCTTCATCGGCCGGGTCGTCGGCCTGGTCTCGACCCACGCGCCGGAGGACCTGCTGCGCGAGACCTGGCCGCAGCTGCTCGCCATGGCCGGCGTGCTGCTGGTGCTGCGGCCGCTGGTGTTCATCGGCCACGTCGTGCTGATCAACCAGATCGTGAACCCCGGCCTGTCCAACATGGTCCGCTGGCAGAACCACTGGCACGTGGTGCGGCAGAGCTGGACGTTCTTCCAGAACGACTTCGCCGGGCGCATCGCCAACCGGGTGCTGCAGACCGGCCCGTCGCTGCGCGAGAGCCTGGTGATGGCGTTCGACGCCGCCTGGTACATCGTGGTCTACGGCAGCAGCGCGCTGGTGCTGCTCGCCTCGGTCGACTGGCGCCTGACGCCGCCGATCCTGCTGTGGTTCGCCGGCTACGCCGGCATCCTGGTCTACTTCGTGCCACGGCTGCGCGAGCGCTCGCGCGCGGTGTCGGAGATGCGCTCGAACCTGACCGGCCGCGTGGTGGACAGCTACACCAACATCCTGACGGTCAAGCTGTTCTCCCGCGCGCGCGACGAGGACGCGTTCGTGCGCGAGGCGATCGACCTGCATACCGGCGCGTTCCGCGACCAGACGCGGATGATCACCGGCTATGTCGTGATGCTGGCACTGATGAACGCGACGCTGATCGTCGCCACCGCGTGCGCTGGCGATCTGGCAGTGGAGCGCCGGGCGCATCTCGGTCGGTTCGGTGGCGATGGTGCTGCCGCTGTCGTGGCAGATCACCAACATGGCGGGCTGGGTGGCGCGCAGCGTCACCTCGATCTTCGAGAACATCGGCACGGTGCAGGACGGCATGCGCTCGATCGCGGTCGAGCGGCAGATGCCGGACCCGCCGGAGCGCGCGAACTGCGCGTCACGCGCGGCGAGATCCGCTTCGAGAACCTGCATTTCGACTACGGCCGCATGCCGCGACCCGGGGACGCGGCGGGGTGCTGCACGGCATCGACCTGCGCATCGCGCCGGGCGAGCGGGTCGGGCTGGTCGGGCCGTCGGGCGCCGGCAAGTCCACGCTGGTGAACCTGCTGCTGCATTTCTACGACCCCGAGCGTGGCCGCATCCTGATCGACGGCCAGGACATCGCCACGGTCACGCAGGAAAGCCTGCGCGCGCAGATCGCCATGGTGACGCAGGACACCTCGCTGCTGCATCGCTCGATCCGCGACAACATCCGCTACGGCCGGCCGCAGGCGACGCGACGCGATGATCGAGGACGCCGCCCGGCGCGCCGAGGCGCACGAGTTCATCCTGGGGCTGGAGGACTGGCACGGCCGGCGCGGCTACGACGCGCATGTCGGCGAGCGCGGGGTGAAGCTGTCGGGCGGGCAGCGGCAGCGGGTGGCGCTGGCCCGGGTGATCCTGAAGGACGCGCCGATCCTGGTGCTGGACGAGGCGACGTCGGCGCTGGATTCGGAGGTCGAGGCGGCGATCCAGAGCCAGCTCGACGGGCTGATGGATGGCCGCACGGTGATCGCGATCGCGCACCGGCTGTCGACGATCGCGCGCATGGACCGGCTGGTGGTGCTGGATCACGGCCGCATCGCGGAGGGCGGCACGCATGCCGGAACTGCTGGCGCAGCACGGCATCTACGCGCGGCTGTGGCGCCGGCAGTCGGGCGGGTTCACGCCCGAGCTGCTGGACGTGGCGGCGAAATGACACGGCTCATGATCGAGAGCCGCCGGTACCGCAACGGAGGCACGGCGGGAGTCCGATCCACCACCCCCTCCCCCTGCGGGAGGGGGCTGGGAGGGGTACCACCAGCAAGAAACGCGGTCGCGGCATTCGCGACTGGGGGGCGACTTCCCCTCCCCCCAACCCCTCCCCGCAAGGGGGAGGGGGGACGTCTCTTTGGCGCGGCCTTTATCCTGACGCGTACAGGGACAAGCGACCCGCCGCTGGACGCGGGCAGGTCCACCATCCGGATCAGGTTCAGCTCAGGTCACGCTGAGCTGCTGGCGCACCTGCTCGGCGAGACGCCTCAGCTCCTCCTGCGGCAGTTTGCCGACCACCGTGTAGCCGATGCCCTTGTCGATCCATGCGACACCGTCGACCTTGGCGGACTCGACGTGCTGCATCGGCGAGTTCTCGGCGCCGCTCAGCGGCAGGACGAACACGGTGAGCCGCACGCCCTGCTTGTCGTCGTACATGAACATGCCCGCCGGCCCATCCGGCGTGGCGGCAAGCCGGCCGCCGATATAGCTGTAGCCGTCAGCGGCAAGGTCCGGCGGCGCCACCTTGTGGTTCAGCCGGTTGGACACCCAGCGGGCAAGGTCGTCGCGCTGGTCGGCGCCGAGCTCGGTCGGCCGCCGCCGGTCGGCGGTATAGACCATGTGATTGGCAACCGCCTGCTCCGACAGCAGCGAGATGCTCAAGGTCGGCTCCGGCGCGCCGAAGTGCAGGAACCATTCGCCCGCTCCGCCGAGGACGAAGGCAAGCAGGACGGCGGCGGCGGCGCGCCAGGGGATCCGACGCTGGGCAAGCCGCTGCTGGATCAGCAGCTGCAGGTCGAGCCGGGGCGGAATGCGGCTCGGCCGCCACCGGGCCGAGAGCGGCACGCAGCGCCTCGCGCTGGGCCCGGTAGGCGGCGACCCGGCGCGCGACATCGGGGTGCTCCTGCACGTAGCGCGCGACGTGAGGCTGCTTGCGTCGCGATCGAGCTGGTCATCGACAAAGGCGTGCAGCTCCTCCTCGGAGATCGGCCGTCCGGGGTCGCTCATTTCACCCTCCGCAGGGCTGGCCTGACTTCCCCGTCCTCGGTTATCTGACGCAAGCGATCGCGGCCGCGTGCCAGGCGCGACATCACCGTGCCCACCGGGATATCGAGCACGCGCGCCGCCTCGGCATAGGAAAGGTCCTCGACCGATACCAGCAGGATGACCGTGCGCTGCTCCACTGGCAGCTGGTTCAGGCCGCGCAGCAGATCCCGCCAGTTCAGACCGCTCTCCTGATCGGCGTGCACGCTCATGGCCGCTTCATGCGTCTCGTCGAGCGGCTCGCTGGACGGGCGGGACCTCGCCCGGCGCAGCTGGCTGATGAACAGGTTGTGCATGATGGCGAACAGCCAGGGCCGGACTTCGGCGTCATCCCGCCGGGTGTCCAGTTTGTCGAGCGCTCGTACCAGGCAGTCGTGCACAAGATCGTCAGCATCCTCACGGTTACGCAACAGGGCAGCGGCGTAGCGTCGCAGCGCCGGAATGCAGGCTTCGATGTGGGTCAGTACGCCGGACACGGTCAGGCCACGACCGGCAGCCTAAGCTGCCCGGTCCGATGCGCTTCGCTCATCGGCCAGGGTACCGGCGCCTGATCGCGTCTGTTCGCGGTCGCACCTTGTGTCGCTCCCCACATAGATAAGACGAAACTTCCATGGGATTATTCCCTGGGGGATCGTTCTTCCAAGGACGGCCATGGTCAGGACGCATGGGCTGGCCGCAGTTGATCGCATGAGTTGCAACAGGAGGGGGAACCATGAAGATCACCAAGGTCGAACCGATGCTGCTGGACCGATTCCTCTATGTCCGCATCAGCACCGACGCAGGCATCACCGGCATCGGTGAATCAGGCACATGGGGCCAGCTTGAGGCATCCGCCGCGTCGATCGCGAAGTACGGCGAATACCTGGTCGGGAAGGACCCGTTCCCCATCGAACACCACTGGAACGTGATGCTGCGGGCGAACCACTTCACCGGCGGCGCCATCACCGGCGCTGTCTCCGCGATCGATATCGCACTGTGGGACATCAAGGGCAAGTCCTTCAACGTACCGGTCTATGAGCTGCTGGGCGGCAGGATGCGCAACAAAGCCCGTCTTTACGGCCACGTAAAGGGCCGCACAATCGAAAAGCTGCTGGAGGAGGCGGTCCGGCTGAAGGAGGCTGGCTTCACCGCGCTCGGCCACCTCAATCCGCTGCTGGATGAGCGCGAGGACGAGCCCTACTACAAGCCGCACGCCGCCAAGATCGAGGAGGCGATCGACAATGTGCGGCGGCTGCGCGAGGCGGTCGGGCCGAAGGTCGATCTGTGCATCGAGATCCACCGCCGCCTGACGCCGCCCGAGGCGATCGCGCTGGGCCGCGGCATCGAGAAGTATACGCCGATGTTCTTCGAGGATCCGCTGCGTCCGAACAGCTTCGACGCCATGGCGGAGGTCGCGCGGCACATCCACATCCCGATCGCCACCGGCGAGCGCTTCACCAGCCTGTATCAGTTCCAGACCCTGCTGACGCGCAACGCGGTGCAGTACCTGCGGCCCGATGTGTGCCTGGTGGGCGGGATCACCGGCACCAAGAAGGTGGCCGCGATCGCCGAGGCGCACGATGCCTGGATCGTGCCGCACAACCCGCTGTCGCCGATCAGCACCGCGGCGTGCCTGCAGATCGCCGCCTGCATCCCCAACTTCGCGATCCAGGAATATCCGTCGCGCACGCCGGACCTCGATGGGGGGAAGGAGCTGCTGGGCAATGACCTGGCGACCGGACTGGAGGAGCAGGTGGGCGGGTTCATCGCGATCCCGGGCGGGCCGGGCATCGGCGTCGAGCTGGTGCCGGACGCCGAGCGGCGCTTCCCGTACCGGCCCCGGCCGATCCGGATGCGGCCGCATGTCGACGGATCGGTGGTGGACCAGTAGGGGGCGGTGGCGGAATACCGTGACTTCCGGCGCGTCGTTCAGCAAGCAGGGCGCCGCGAACCGCTTCGGGTGCTCAACCGCAACAAGGGGGATTCATGTTTCGGACGTCAATTCTTGCCGCGGCCTTCGCCGTCGGCTGCCTGTCGGCCGCCTCGGCCGCCACGGTCAACTTCCATGCAACCATGGACGGCAAATCCGAAGTGCCGCCCACCGCCTCGACCGGCAGCGGTGACGCGCTCGCGACGCTGGACACCAGCAGCAAGCAGCTGAGCTACACGATCACCTTCATGGGCCTGAGCGGCCCGGCGACGGCGGCGCATTTCCATGGGCCGGCGGCTCCGGGGGCGAATGCCGGCGTCGCGGTGCCGATCGGCACGAACCCGACCAGCCCGGTGACCGGCTCCGTGACGCTGACCGACGCGCAGATGGCGGACCTGCAAGCCGGCAAGTGGTATGCGAACGTCCATACCGCGGAAAACAAGGGCGGCGAAATCCGCGGCCAGATGATGCCGACAGGCGGACCGGGACCGGCCGCCCGCAGGCCGAGGAAGAGACGAACTAGCGGACGAACCCCTCCCCCAACCCCCTCCCGCTAGGGGAGGGGGAGTGGTTGCACAACGCCCCCTCCCCTTGTGGGAGGGGGTGGGGGAGGGGTCACTCGCGACCCCGCGCGCGTGCAGCCGCCGCAGCGTCCGATCGACCCACTGCGCGGTCAGCTTCTCCTGCGCGCCGTTCTGCGCCAGCCGCTCGTGCAGCGCGGGAAAATCCACCCGATCCAGCGCCTGGTCCTGGTTGAAGCAGGAGAACACCACCGTCCGCTCGCCGGTCACCGGATCGGTCTGCGGCTGCAGGCATTGCGCGCAGACCTCCTTCATCATGCACTGCATCGGCGAGTTGATCGACCCGATCGCGGTGTGGCCGGGCTTCACATAGGGCGCCAGCACGCCATGCCGCGCCGCGCCGACCGCCTGCATCATACGGTCCGAGCCGATAACGATCATGTGGTCCGCCTCCGCCAGCGGCACCGTCTGCTCACCCAGCCGCCCAGCGCCGTACGCCGCCATGCCCTGGACGATATTGCCGACGAAGCTGCGGTCCTGCTTGCGGGTGGGCGTGAAGCCGGGGGCTTCATCGCAGCACCAGACGATGACATCGGCGGCGCGCGCGATCTCGGCCGTCTTATAGCGGTCGCGCATCTGCTTGTAGCCGGCGAAGTAGATCACCCGCGATCCGGCCGCCCGCAGCGCCGCTCCGATGGAGAACAGCACTGCGTTGCCCAAACCGCCGCCGACCAGGGCAACGGTCGCGCCGGCATGGATCTCGGTCGGCGTCCCCGTGGGCCCCATCAGCACGACCGGCTCGCCAGGCTTCAGCGCTGCGCAGATATCGGAGCTGCCGCCCATCTCCAGCACGATGACCGACACCAGGCCCTTTGCCGGGTCGGTCCATGCGCCGGTCATCGCCAGCCCTTCCATTGCCAGCACGGTGGTCCCGACACCGGACTCGGCAACGCGCGGAGCTCGCATTTCGTAGTTCTGCAGCCGGTAGAACTGGCCGGGGCGGAAGGCGCGCGCCTGCGCCGGCGCATGCACCACCACCTCGACAATGGTTGGCGTGAGCCGATGCACCGCATGCACCGTCGGCACGAGATCCTGCCGGCAGCGCGTGATCAGCTCAGCGCCGGTCACCGGCGTCGCTGCCTGCGCGTCTAGCGCGCGCGACACGACGGGGTATCCCCGCTTGGCGCCGCCCATCGCCTTCACGACGTTGCCGAAGAAGCTCGGATGGAGGTCGCCGAAGAAGCTGATGAAGCGGCCGTTGTCGGCGCGATGCATCAGCACGTGCGGGACATCGGGCTTGGCGAGGCCGCGGACCACGGTGACCGGGGCACCGGTTTCGTCGACCGCCTGAAAATACCGGCCATCGAGCCGGATGCGCCCATCCTCGCGCGCAAGCACAGTATTGGGCTGAGTGCCGGCGGCGACCAGGATGGCGCGCGCCGGCAGAACGGCTTCGGAGCCGTCGGCGCGGGCAACGCGCAGCCCGGCGGCGTGGCCGAAGCTGTCCACCTCGATCGCGCGCGGCGTCAGGCCTTCGGCGAAGCGGACGGCCTCCTCCATCGCCTTGGCCACTTCCTCGTGGTTCAGCGTGTAGGACGGGCTGCCGATCAGCCGCCGGCGATAGGCGATCGTGGCACCTCCCCAGCCGTCGAGCAGCTCCGCAAGGCGCGGCTCCCTGCCCTCGGCTGCGGCCGCTTCGCGTTCCACTTGAACCGCCGCGCCGTGCGCCAGGAATTCGTCGGCAATGCCGGCCTCCTCCGCGTTCCACCCGGCGCGCACCACGGCCTCGCCGCGTTCGGCGACCAGCGTGCTGTAGCGGGAATGAAACTTCTCCACCTGGCGCACGTAATAGGCGAGGCTCTCCGTGGCGGTATCGATCGCGGTGAGGCCTCCGCCGATCACCACCACCGGCAGACGGACCTGCAGATTGGCAATGGAGGAGAACTTCGCCGCGCCGGTGAGCTGCAGCGCCATCAGGAAGTCCGACGCGGCCCGCACACCGCGCGCGAGGCCGTTGGGGATGTCGAGCACCGTCGGCTTGCCGGCACCCATGCACAGCGCGATGTGGTCGAAGCCCATCGCCCAGGCATCATCCATCGACAGCGTCGCGCCGCCGCCGAAACGGATGCCGCCGAAATGTGCGAATTTCTTCCGCCGTTCCAGCAGCAGGCGCACCAATTTGAGAAAATTCTTGTTCCACCGCACGGTGATGCCGTATTCGGCCACGCCGCCGAAGCCGGCCATCACGCGGTCATCGAGGTTCTCGTAAAGAGCTTCCACGTCGCGGACCGGCGCCGTGGGATCGAAGCCGAGCGGCTCGATCTTCAGTCCGTCGATCGCCACGACGGTGTGGCCGTCGTTCATCAGATGATGCGCCAGCGTGAAGCCGGCGGGGCCGAGGCCGACGATCAGCACCTTGCGGCCGGTGTCGGGGCGCGGCAGCGGGCGGCGTATGTCGAGCGGGTTCCATCGCGTCAGCAGGGCGTAGATCTCGAAGCCCCAGGGCAGGCCGAGGACGTCCTTCAGAATGGCGGTCTCGGCCTGCGGAATGTCGACCGGGTCCTGCCTCTGGTAGATGCACGACTTCATGCAATCGTTGCAGATGCGATGGCCGGTCGCTGCCATCATCGGATTGTCGATCGCGATCGTCGCGAATGCGCCCAGCACGCTGCCCTGTGCGCGCAGCGTGTGCATCTCGGAGATCTTCTCATCCAGCGGACAGCCGGCAAGCGTCACACCGAACGGCGACTTCTGGAATTGCCCGGTTTTCCGATCCTTCAGGCCGGTGCTGCAGGAGTCCTTGCCCTGCGTGTGGCACCAGATGCAGTAGTTGACCTGATCCAGCGCCTGCTGCGTGTTCATTCCGGCATCGGTCAGCGCAAACCCCTCGCGCCGGCGCCAGTGATGCTCGGGGAGGCGCAGCATCGTCACGCCGTCGCGTTCGATGGTCTCGACAGGCACCAGATGGTTGTAGTCGAGCCGGTGCGGCACGCGGAACAGCGTGTTGCCGGGATGCGCCGCATGGCCGGCCTCGGTCAGCGTTGCCCAGGCGGCGTAGCGCAGTGCCACATCCAGGGCCTCGTCATCGCCCGCCTTCTCCCATGCCGCGACATGATCGGCGAAGGCTGCTTCGGTCAGACTTTCGCCGAGCCGTGCCTGCAGGTCCGCACGCAATGCCACGCCATCGAAGCCGGATGGGTCGGGATACTTCTTGACCGCCTGGCGCTGCACGAACAGCCGCTTGCAGGCATGGATCGGGTCCAGCGCATGGGTGTCTCGCGCCAGCGCCAGGGTCTCCGCCTCGATGCCGAACAGGGCGGCGACGAAGACATCCAGATACGGACCAAGCGCCACCACGAGTTCGCTCTCGGCCTTCGCGGCGAGCGCTTCCGGCTCGGCCCGCGCCGCCAGCAGACGCGCCCGCAACGACGCATCCTCGGCCGCCAGATGACCGAGGAAGGCGCCGTCCAGTCGCACCAGCCCGTCGCGCGAAGCGAGGTCGGCGAAACTGAAGCCGAAGCCCAGCGTCTGTGAGTCGGTGGCCGGCACGGCATCCATCGTGGCTTCAACCCATCTTGCGCAACAGTGCGAGGACCTGGACCTGCTCCTCGGGGGAAAGCGGCGCCAGGGCCGCCTCATGCGACCGCCGGGCGCATGCCACGACACTGGCGATCAGCGCAACGCCCGCCTCGGTCGGCTCCAGCACGGCTGTCCTCCGGTCCATCTGATCGCGCCCGCGCCGCATCAGGCCCCGGATGGTCAGCCGACGCACCACGCCCTGGATCGTCGCCGGGTCCATCGCCGCGAGCCGTCCAAGCTGGTTCTGCGTCGTCCGCCCCAACTCGACTGCCTTCAGAAGCGCGGTGAACTGCGTGGGCGTCAGCTCTGCGTGCGCCATTCCCGCAGTGAACAGGGCCACGTGCCGCTGATGCGCCCGACGGAGCAGGAAGCCGACGTGATTCTCGACAGTGAAGCCGGCGAGCGCGTCAACAACCGTGTCGGTCGACCCTTCCGAAATTGCCAAACCCGCCTCCGGCCCCGCGCAGACCGCTCATTCGCACGCAAATGATCGGCGGCATACCGGGTCCGGTCAAGCGCTCGGGGCTTGCTGTTCGACCATGGCAGGATTGTCCGCGGGGGCGCCCGTGAGCCGAGGCAGGTCCGGGCTGTGCTCAGGCACGGGGTCGGGATCGTTGCGGAGGGCCGGTGACGGCACCGCCGGGAGAAACCCCTGCGCCAGAGCAATGCGGCGGAAAACGTTCTCGATCATAGTCTTCCTCCGCTTTTTGGACATGCAGAGTGAAGCGTAGAATGGTGACGGAAGTAGGTCCGATCCGTCTCGGGATGCAACCTGGCGAGCGGCCTCGGCGCGGCATTCGTTTACTTACGATTGATGTCTCGAACTCGCAACTTTACGCCGATTGCGAGGCAGGCACGTACGGCAGCATGTTGCCGGCAGTACACAGGAGGCCGCGATGAATGATGTTGCGCGCATGTCGGGATATGCCGAAGTCTATGCTTCCTGGCATTCGAACCCGGAATCCTGGTGGGCGGGAGTCGCCGAGGGCATCACCTGGGAACGGAAATGGGACCGCGTCTTCGATGCCTCGCTGGGACTGTATGGCAGGTGGTTCCCTGGCGGGATGCTGAACACCTGCTTCAACTGCGTCGATCGCCACGTGCTGGCGGGGCGCGGCGAGCAGGCGGCGCTGATCTGGGACAGTCCGATGACCGGGCGGGTCGAGACCTTCAGTTACCGGCAGATGCAGTCGCGCACCGCGAAGCTGGCCGGCGCGCTGGCAGCATTGGGTGTCGGTCGCGGCGATCGGGTGGTGATCTACCTGCCGATGGTGCCGGAGGCGGCGATCGCGATGCTGGCCTGCGCGCGGCTGGGGGCGATCCATTCCGTGGTGTTCGGCGGCTTCGCCGCGGCCGAGCTTGCCTCCCGCATTGCCGATGCCAAGCCGAAGGTGATCGTCGCCGCGTCCTGCGGCCTAGAGCCGGGACGGGTGGTGAAGTACAAGCCGCTGCTCGACGCGGCGATCGCGCTCTCGCCGCACAAGCCGGATGCGTGCCTGATCCTGCAGCGCGATGCGGAACGCGCCAAGCTGATCCCGGGGCGCGACCACGACCTCGCCGAGGCCGAGGCGGCGGCGGCACCGCATGATCCGGTTCCCGTCGCGGCCACCGATCCGCTGTATATTCTTTACACGTCCGGCACGACAGGGCGGCCGAAGGGCGTGGTGCGCGACAACGGCGGCCATGCGGTCGCGCTGTGGAACTCGATGCAGCGCGATGTACGGCCTCGACGCCGGCGACGTCTTCTGGGCGGCCTCGGACGTCGGCTGGGTGGTCGGCCACAGCTACATCGTCTACGCGCCGCTGCTCCGCGGCTGCACCAGCGTCATGTACGAAGGCAAGCCGGTGGGCACGCCGGATGCCGGCGCGTTCTGGCGGGTCTGCGCGCAGCACGGGGTGAAGGCGCTGTTCACCGCGCCCACCGCGATACGCGCGATCAAGCAGCAGGACCCGGACGGCAAGCTGTTGCGCAACTACGATCTGTCCAAGCTGGAGACGCTGTTCGTCGCCGGCGAGCGCTGCGATCCGCCGACCGCGGTGTGGGCGGCAGAAGCTGCTGGGCAAGCCGGTGGTCGATCACTGGTGGCAGACCGAGACCGGCTGGGCGATCACCGGCGGCTTCCGGCACTACGGACTGTTCCCGTTCAGGCCCGGATCAGGCGGGCGGCCGTGTCCGGGCTACGATCTGCAGACGCTGGATGACGATGGGCATCTGCTCGCGGCTGGCGAGACCGGCAATCTCTGCGCCCGGCTGCCTTTGCCGCCTGGCTGCGCGCCGACCCTGTGGCAGAACGACGAGGGTTTTCACACCGCCTATCTGTCGGATTTCCCGGGCTGGTACCGTACCGGCGATGCCGGCATGATCGACGAGCAGGGCGACGTCTGGGTGATGGGCCGCACCGACGACATCATCAACGTCGCCGGCCATCGGCTGTCCACCGGACAGATGGAGGAGGTGCTGGCTGCGCATCCCGCGGTGGCGGAGTGCGCCGTGATCGGCGCCAAGGACGAACTGAAGGGGCAGACCCCGATCGGCTTCGTCGTGCTGAAGGCGGGGGTGGACCGCCCGGACAGGCGAGATCGCCGCGGAACTGGTGGCGCTGGTGCGCGAGCGGATCGGTCCGGTGGCTGCGTTCAAGGACGCGCGCGTGGTGCAGCGGCTGCCGAAGACCCGCTCGGGCAAGATCCTGCGCGCCTCAATCCGGAAGATCGCCGACGGCGAGTCTGCGCCGGTGCCACCGACCATCGAGGATCCGTCGGCTTTGGAGGAGATAGCCAGGGCACTACGGCCCTGACCGGCGCGCAGCGAACTGGCGCATTGATGCGTGCCATCGCCTTCTCACAGGTCGATCCAGGACAGGTGCCCGCCCTTGCCCGCGCCGGTGTCGAGAAATACGGCAGTGCCGCCGGCGGCACCCCGGCGGATATACGGGCGGCCGTCGGTGCTGAGACGGTCGTGGCCGCAATAGACCGTCAGCCCGGCCGGAATGCGGTCCACCCAGCGCAGGCTCCGTTCAGGATAGCCGTCCGGCTGAATGCGGCCGGTAGGCTCCCCGTACAGGGCGCGTGCCAGCGCGCCGTGCGGGCGCTCCAGGCCATGTTCGGGCGGGTCGGACTCCAGCATCGCGGTGTGGAATCCGCCATGCACGAACAGCGCCCCATCGTGGAGCAGCCACCCCGGCGCCGTGGCCACCTCGGCCATCACGCGCTCGCGCAGGACCGCGTCGAGCTGCGCAAGCGTGGCCTCCAGCGTCGCCTCGCTGCGCACCCGCTCCCCGGCAAGCGAACGGGCCAACTTCAGGTCGTGATTGCCCAGCAGGAACAGCCCGCGGCCTTCGTCGATCAGCCGGAACATGATGCGCAGCGTCTCGGCGTTGTCGGGCCCGTAGTCGGTCAGGTCGCCAAGCTGGACGACGAAGCGGTCGGTGGCCGCGGCGTAGCGGAAGGCGACAGCGTCGCCGTGCACGTCGCCGACCACGCGGATCGGCGCGCCCTGGGGGATGGTCCGGGTCGTCATCTGCCCAGAGTGAAGCTGAACAGCCGCTCCTTGCCCAGCAGGAAGATGCGGCCGCCGCGCGGGAACAGTCGGGCGATGGCGGGGTCGGTCACGTCCAGGCCGCCGGTATAGGCGCCGAACGCCGGCATCATCAGGCGTCGCGCATCGGCAACGAAGCAGGGCCGGCTCACGCTGCCGCCGCGCGCCGGGATCGCCGCCTTTGGGTGGTGGTGCCCGCAGATCTCGCCCGGCATTGCTGTGGTTTTGGCCTGGTGGCGGAACACGAGCGTGGTGGTGGTGAAGGCCTCCACCCACTCGCCGCCAACGTCCTGAGGTGGCGCGGGGTCGTGATTGCCGGCCACCCAGATGAAACGATGCGCAGCGGTCATCACCTTCAGCCGCGCAAGCTCGCCCGACGGCAGCCGAGCCGCACCGCCCGCGTCGTGGAAGCTGTCGCCGAGTGCCACGACAAGGCGCGGCTGCCAGCGGCGCAGCAACAGGGCGAGGCGGTCGAGTGTCGCATGCGTGTCCCAGGGCGGCAGCAGCTGGCCACGGCGGGCATAGGACGAACCCTTTTCCAGATGCAGATCGGATACGGCAAGAAGGCCCGTCGCCGGCCAGAACAGGACGCCGGCGGGGTCGAGCATCAGCCGCTCGCCGGCGAGATGGATCGGTGCGGCGGTCATGACGGGGAGCCGCGCCAACCCCTCCCCCCGACCCCCTCCCACAAGGGGAGGGGGAGCAGCAGCAACGATGAACCTGCTCCCCCTCCCCATGCGGGAGGGGGTCGGGGGAGGGGTCAAGCGACCCCGTCATGACGGAAACAGCGACGTCTGCACCTGCCGCCGACGCGAGACATTGGGTCGGTGGATGGCCGTCACCGGCGCCGGCTCCACCTCCCCCGTCGCCTCCGCGATGATCGCCTCGGCCTCGGCCAGCAGCTTCTCCTCGTCCGCATCGGAACGCACGCTCTCGCGGCCGATCTCCAGCAGCACCGGCACCGCCAGCGGCGACACGCGCGACAGCACCATATGCACGATGCGCCCCCTGATGCGCGCCAGCATGCCCGCGATGCGCGACAGATCCGTCAACCCGCCCGCGGCGTCGGCACGCGTGGCGCGCAACAGGATGTGATCCGGCTGGTGGCGGCGCAGCACGTCGTAGATCAGATCGGAGTTCACCGTCACCTGCTTCCGGGTCTTCTCCGCTCCCGGATGGTGCCGCTCGATCAGCCCGGCGATCACCGCGACATTGCGAAAGGTCCGGCGCAGCATGGAGCTCTCGGCCAGCCAGGTCTCCAGATCGTCGCCCAGCATGTCCTGGTCGAACAGTTTTGCCGACATCCCGCGGCTGCTCGGCCGACCACACGCCCAGAACGTAATCGGTGGCGACAAACCCCAGCGGCGCATAGCCCTCGCGTTCCATGCGCCGGGTCAGCAGCATCCCCAGGGTTTGGTGCGCGTTGCGGCCCTCGAAGCAATACGCCACCAAATACCACCGGTCGCCGCGCGGAAATGTCTCCACCAGCAGGTCGCTGCGCCCCGGCATTCGCGACCGCGCTCTCTGCAGTCGCAGCCAGCCCTGCACCTGATCGGGAAACACTTCCCAGCTCGACGGCGTCTGCAGCAGTCCGCGCACGCGGTCGGCGAGGTTGGTGGTCAGCGGCAATCGCCCGCCCTCATACGCCGGAACCATCGGCTCGCCGGTACCGCCCTCGGCGCACTCCACCACGTTCTCGTGCAGACGCAGGAACCGCAGCAGCCGGCCGGCGAACATGAACGTATCGCCCGGACGCAGCAGGTTGACGAAGTATTCTTCCACCTCGCCGAGCAGCGGGCCGATGCGCCGCTTGCCGACGAGGCGCACCTTGACCAGGGGCGCCTCGACGATGGTGCCGATGTTCATGCGGTGCTGGCGTGCGACGCGCTCGCCGCGCACATGCACGCGGCCCTCGCTGTCACGGAACAGCTTGCGCCAGCGTTCGTAGGCGGCAAGCGCATAGCCGCCGTTCTCGACGAAGCCCAGCACGGCGTCGAAATCCTTGCGCGACAGATCGGCGTAGGGCGCGGCACTGCGCACCTCGGCGTACACGTCGTCGGGTTTGAACGGCGCCGAACACGCCAGCCCCAGCAGATGCTGCGCCAGCACGTCCAGCCCGCCCGGCCGAGGCAGGTCGCCGTCGAGTTCGCGCGCCGCGACGCCGAGCATGGCGGCCTCGCATTCCAGCACCTCGAACCGGTTGGCCGGCACCAGGATCGCGCGCGAGGCCTCATCCATCCGGTGGTTGGCGCGGCCGACGCGCTGCAACAGTCGGGAAACGCCCTTCGGCGCGCCGACCTGGATCACCTGATCCACTCCGCCCCAGTCGATGCCGAGATCGAGCGACGAGGTCGCCACCACGGCACGCAGCTTGCCGCCGGCCATCGCCGCCTCGACGCGACGGCGCTGCTCCACCTCCAGCGAGCCGTGATGCAGCGCGATCGGCAGCGTCGGTTCGTTCAGCCTCCACAGCGCCTGGAACAACAGTTCCGCCTGTGCGCGCGTGTTGACGAAGACGATCGTCATGCCGGCCGAGCGGATCTGCGCCATCACCCGCGGCGCTGCCTCCAGGCCCATGTGGCCGGACCACGACAGCTCGCCTTCCGGCAGCACAATTGACAGCACGGGCGGCGTTCCGTCCGGTTCCTCGATCAGCCGGTCGGCGCCGACATAGGCACGGATCGCGGCGGGATGCGCCACCGTCGCCGACAACCCGACGCGGCGGCTCCGCGGCGCCAGCATTGCCAGCCGCGCGACGCACAGCGCCAACTGATCGCCGCGTTTGGTGCCGGCCAGAGCATGCACTTCGTCCATCACCACGGCGCCAAGGCCGGCGAACATCGCGGGTGCATCCGGCAACGACAGCAGCACCGCCAGGCTCTCCGGCGTGGTCAGCAGCAGGTTCGGTGGGTCGGCACGCTGGCGCGCACGGCGATTGGCCGGCGTGTCGCCGGTGCGCGTTTCGATCGAAACCGGCAGGCGCATTTCCTCGACCGGCCGCATCAGGTTGCGCGCGATGTCTGTGGCGAGCGCCTTCAACGGGCTGACATACAGCGTATGGAGGCCCTGTTTTCCGCCATTGGGGCGCGGCGCTGCGGCCAGTTCGACAAGGCTGGGCAGGAACCCCGCCAACGTCTTGCCACCCCCGGTCGGGGCGATCAGCAGCACGCTCTCGCCCGAGCGTGCGGCATCCAGCATGGCCAACTGGTGCCGGCGTGGGGTCCAACCCCGGGCGGCGAACCAGTCGGCAAAGAGTTCCGGCAATGTTCCTTCCACTGCGCTCTTCTATTGGCTCCTGCGGCTGCTGGGAAGGCGCCAGTCATGGGGGCCGGATGGCTCACCGTAGGCGCATTCACCGGGCGTTAACCGAATGCAACCAATGTCGCCCCAACCGACGCAGGGAATTGGCCGTGCGTGCGCACCGGTGCAAAAGGGCAGAACAGCATGGCGACGAACAACTGGGTCGGCGCAAAAACCGGGACTGATAACTTCTGGAAGGACCCGGCGAACTGGAGCGGTGGCGTTCCCGCCATTTCCAGCGATGTCGCGATCACTGCGAACGGCACCTACACGGTGGTCATCACCGCGGCGGAAAATCCCTACCAGATCAGGAGCCTTCACCTGGGGGAAACCGCGGGAACGGTCCGGCTCACCGACAGCGGTTCCCTGTCGGTCCTGGGGTCAGCCACACTTACTCGGGGCATCCTCGACGTTCAAGCAGGGGGAACAGGAAGCGTCTTCGGCAACCTCGTCCTCGGTGCCTTATCGAGCGCTGCGACCGAAGGCGTATTCAACGTCGGCGGGACAATCACGGACAACGGCGGCACGGTCGTGGTGGATGGCGGCAGTCTGTTCGCCGTCGCGATTGCAGGTAGCGGTCACTACACGCTTTCTCTGAACGGAACCTTGGAAGTCGGCGCCAGCGTGGCAGCGACCACCAACATCACGTTCGCCGATATTGGTGCCGACTCATTGGTGCTCGACAATGCCGGCACCGCGCTGAACGCAACGATCGCAGGCTTCGGCGGCGACAACACGCTCGACATCGGCTCGCTGTCGTTCTCGAACCAGTACACGACCAGCTATAGCGGCACGACCCTGACCATCTCCGACGGTTCCAGCACGGTCTTCACCATTGCCGACATCAACAATCCCGGCGCCTTCTCCCTCGCGGATGACGGCAGTGGCGGGACGCTGCTCACCGTCTGCTATGCGCAAGGCACCGCGGTCCGTACCCCCGATGGCGATGTCCCGGTGGAGTCCCTGCGGCCAGGCGACCAGGTGATGACCCAGTCAGGCGGCGGGCTCGTGCCGGTCCGGGTGATATGGGTTGGCTGCCGCCGCCTGGACCTTGCCGCGCATCCGCGGCCGTGGCTGGTGGCGCCGGTCGTGATCGAGCGCGGCGCGTTCGCCGACGACGTGCCGCGTCGCGACCTGCTGTTGTCACCCGACCACGCAGTCCTTGCGGACGGGATGCTGATCTGCGTCCGGCAGCTGCTGAACGGCACGACGATCCGACAGGACACCGATCGGAGGTCGGTCGACTACTATCATGTCGAACTGCAGACGCACGCGATCATGCTGGCCGAGGGCCTGCCCGCGGAAAGCTACCTCGATACCGGCAACCGTGGCTTCTTCGCCAATGCCGACCTTCCTTGCCCGCTGTACCCGGACCTGACCAGCGAGGCGGACAATCCGACCAGGGAGGTGAATTCCTGCGCGCCCTTCGCTACCGATGAGGCGACCATCCGGCCGGTCTGGCAGCTTCTGGCCGAGCGTGCCGCAACACTCGGACGCCGACCGGTGCAGCCGCAGCTCACGAACGACTCCGAGTTTCGGCTGCTTGTCGGAGGCCGGCTGGTCAAGCCGGTCCTCGCCGCGGACAGGCTGTTCACCTTCCCACTGCCGCAGGATGCCGGCGAAGTGCGCCTTGTTTCACGCGCCGCCTCACCCACCGACACGCGTCCGTGGCTCGACGATCGTCGACGTCTCGGCGTGCGGGTCGCGCGCCTCGTCTTGCGCAGCCGCGACGAACTGCAGGAAATCCCGCTCGATCATCCGTGCCTCGCGACCGGCTGGTGGGCGGTCGAACGGGACGGGCTTGCACTCAGTCGCTGGACCGATGGCGACGCATTGCTGCCGCTGCCGGCCACCAGCGGCGCGTCGATGCTGGAGATCCGCGTTGCCGACACGGTGCCCTATCCCACCGCGGTGGAGATGGTGCGGGCAGCCTGAAGGCCTCCCCCACTCTGGCGCAACGCGCAAGGCGGGGCCACCTTGCGGGCATGCCGCATCCCTCGACCTGGCTGACGGTGCTGCCGCAGGGGCTCTGGTGCGCGCCTGGCGGCTTCTTCATCGATCCGCTGCAGGCGGTGGACCGCGCGGTGATCACCCACGCGCATTCCGACCACGCCCGTTCAGGCCATCGTGCCGTGCTGGCGAGTGCCGACACGATCGCGCTGATGACTGCCCGGCTGGGCGAGGGCCGTGCGGGGGAGACGCAGCAGGCGTTGGGCTGGGGCGAGACGCTGCAGGTGGGCGATGTGCGGCTGTGGCTGCAGCCGGCCGGGCACGTGCTCGGCAGCGCCCAGGTTGCGATGGAATTCCAGGGCACGCGGGCGGTTGTCAGCGGCGACTACAAGCGGACCGCCGACCCGACCTGCGCCGGATTTGTGCCGGTTCCCTGCGACGTTTTCGTGACCGAGGCGACGTTCGCGCTGCCGGTGTTCCACCACCCTCCGCCGGAGCAGGAGATCGGCCGGCTGCTGGCGAGCGTGGCGCTGTTCCCCGAGCGGACGCATGTCGTCGGCTGCTATGCACTCGGCAAGTGCCAGCGGCTGATCATCCTGCTGCGCAAGGCGGGGTGGGACGGGCCGATCTGGCTGCACGGCGCGCTGGTCTCGCTCTGCCAGGTCTACGAGTCACGCGGCGTGGCGCTTGGCGATCTTCGGGCCGCCACAGGAGCGGCGAAGGGCGAACTGGTTGGCGCGATCGTGCTGGCGCCGCCCGGTGCGGTAGCGGATCGCTGGGCGCGGCGGCTGGCCGATCCGGTGGTCGCGATGGCGTCGGGCTGGATGCGGGTGCGCCAGCGGGCGAAATCGCGCGGGGTGGAGCTGCCGCTGGTGATCTCCGACCATGCCGACTGGGCGGAACTGAACGCAACGCTGGATGACGTGGGCGCACCCGAGGTCTGGGTGACGCATGGCCGCGAGGAGGCACTGATCCACGCTGCCGGGCTGCGCGGCATCAAGGGGCGGGCGCTGCGGCTGGTGGGCTACGGCGAGGAAGACGAGACGGAGAATCCAATTGAAGCAGAGGCGGCGTCGGCGTAATTTCCTCTGAAGTGGAGCGGAAATGGAGCCGTCAGTGCCCGTCAATCTCTCGATCAAGAACGCGCCCGACGACGTCGTGCAGCAGCTTCGCGAGCGGGCGGCGCGCAATCACCGGTCGCTTCAAGGCGAGCTCATGGCGATCATCGAGGAGGCGGTCCGGCCCGGCGCGAGGCTGACGCCGCACGAGGTACCTGGCCGAGATCCGCAAACTCGGCCTGAAATCGCCGAACGAGGCAGCCGCGATGGTTCGGGCGGATCGTGACAGCGGGCACCGCGATCACTAAGGTCGTCGACGCCTCGGCGTTCGTCGCGGTCACCTTCGATGAGCCCGATGCGGACGCGGTCGTGGCTCGGTTGGGCAATGCGGACTTGGTCGCGCCTCGACTGCTCGAGTTCGAACTGGCGAACGTGTGTCTCAGGAAAATCCGGCAGACGCCCGCGCAACGCGACCGCTTGCTGGCAGCCTATCGTAGCCGGCACCGGCTTCCGGTGGGAACGATGGATGTCGACCATCTGGAGGTCCTGACCCTTGCGGAGCGCGTCGGACTGTCGAGTTACGATGCCTGCTATCTGTGGCTCGCCCGGTCGATCGGTGCCGAACTGGTGACACTTGACCGCAGGCTCGATACTGCCGCAAGGAGGATGAAATGACCGAACCCCAGACCTTCACATTCGCCGACGACGGCGCGATCCCCAATTCGAGGCTGCCGCTGCTGGTGTACCGCCAGGCGGTGCCTGCCGATCCGGCGGCGATCGAGCGCCTGTTCACGGCGAACCGATGGCCTGCGGCCTGGCGCGACCAGGTGCATCCGTTCCACCACTTCCACAGCGACGCGCATGAAGTGCTCGGCGTCGCCAGCGGTGAGGCGCAGGTGCGTTTCGGCGGCCCGGCGGGCGAGGTGCTGACCGTGCGCGCCGGCGATGTCGTGGTGGTGCCGGCCGGCGTCGGCCACTGCAACGAAGCCAAGACTGCCGACCTGCTGATCGTCGGTGCCTATCCGGACAACACCGAGCGGCGCGACCTGCGTCGCGGCAAGCCGGCGGAGCATGACGAGGTTGTGCGCAACATCGCCGCGGTGAAGGCACCGGCCGCCGATCCGGTGAGCGGCTCCGCTGGTCCATTGATGCGGATCTGGGGCGGCTAGACCGAACTCAGGTTGACATGGAAAGACGCACACCTCGCCCGCTTGCGGGCGAGGTCCGCGGATGCGCTGTAATCACGTCAGCCAATTGCGGCCTGGGATCGAGGCGATCAGTTCCCGCGTGTACGGGTGCTGCGGGCGAGCGAACAGCTCCGCCGCCGGACCATATTCCACCACCTGGCCGCAGCGCATCACCGCGACAGTGTCGCAGACCTGTGCCGCCACGCGGAGATCATGGGTGATCAGCAGCATCGCAAGATCGAGCCGCCGCCTGATGTCATCAAGCAGCGCCAGCACCTGCGCCTGCACCGAGACATCCAAAGCAGACACCGGTTCGTCTGCGATCAGCAATTCTGGTTCCAGCGCCAGCGCCCGCGCGATGCCGATGCGCTGGCGTTGTCCGCCGGAGAACTCGTGTGGGAAACGGCGGATTGCCGACGGATCGAGCCCAACCAGGGCGAGCAGTTCCGCCGCCCTCACCAGGGCCGGCCTTGCGCGGCATCCCCTGAGCCACGGGTCCCGCCGCGATGATCTCGCCCACCGCCCAGCGCGGATTGAGCGAGCCGAAAGGATCCTGGAACACCATCTGGATGCGTCGCCGGTACGGCCGCAGCGCCGATCGCGAAAGCCGGCTGAGATCGGCGCCATGGAAGTCGATCCGTCCACTGTCAGGGCGCAGCAGCCGCACGATCAGTCGCGCAAGCGTGGTCTTTCCGGAGCCGCTCTCGCCCACCACGCCCAGTGTTTCACCTCGACGCACAGCGATGTCGACCCGATCGACTGCGACCACGTGTCGCGAATGGCGAAACCATGAACCCGTGGCGCGATAGGTCTTCGCCAGGGCATGTGTTCTGAGCACTTCGGGCGCATCCTGTGCAGCGTCCGTTCGGCCCGGGTGCAGCCGCGGCACGGCGGCGATCAGGGCCTGTGTATACTGGTGTCGTGGCGCCGCCAGCACCTGACGGACATCGCCTTCCTCCACCTTGCGGCCGTGTCGCATCACCGCAACGCGATCGGCGATCTCCGCGACCACGCCGAAATCATGGGTGATGAACAGGATGCCCATGTGGCGCTCGACCTGGATCTGCTTGAGCAGCCGCAGGATCTGCATCTGCGTCGTCACGTCCAGCGCCGTGGTCGGTTCATCCGCGATCAGCAGGTCCGGCGACAGGGCGAGCGCCATTGCGATCATCACGCGCTGCCGCTGCCCGCCCGACAGATTGTGCGGATGCGCGCGCCGCAACAGAGCCGGCTCCGGCAGGCCGACCGACGCAAGCAACGCCTCTATGCGACGGTGCAAAGCATGCGTTGCCACCCGTTCATGCGCGCGGATCGCTTCGCCGATCTGCTCGCCCACGGTCAGCACCGGATTGAGTGCCGCCATCGGCTCCTGGAAGATCATCGAGATGCGCGCGCCGCGCAGCTGACGCATCTGCACCGGCGGCAGCGTAACGAGATCCAGTCTGCCATAGCGGATCGCGCCGGCGCTGATTACGAGCTGGCCCTTCGGCAACAGGCCAAGCACCGACTGCGCGGTGACCGACTTGCCGGAGCCGGATTCGCCGACGAGGCACAGGATTTCGTTGCGTCCGATCGTGAGGTCGAGGTCCTCGACCGCATGGCGCCGATCGGCGCCGGCGGGCAGATCGATCGTCAGGCCCTCGATCGCGAGCACCTGATCCATCAGGCGCGGCCCTGTCGCGCCAGACGCGGGTTCAGCGCATCGTTCAAGCCGTCGCCGATCAGATTGAGCGCCAGCACCGTCAGCACGATCGCCAAGCCCGGGAACACGCTCATCCACCAGGCGCGTCGGATCACCGTGCGCGCCGCGCCGATCATGTAGCCCCAGCTCATCAGGTTGGGATCGCCCAGGCCGAGAAAGCTCAAGGCCGATTCCAGCAGGATCGATGTCGCCACCAGCAGCGATGCCGAGACGATGATCGGCGACAGCGCATTCGGCAGGATCTGCGTGACGATGATGCGCAGGTCGGATTCGCCGACCAGGATTGCCGCCTGCACGAACTCGCGTGCCCGCAGCGACAGGAATTCGCCGCGCACGATGCGCGCCACCGGCGGCCAGCTCACCAGTCCGATCGCCACCACGATGGATGCAACGCTCGGCGTGAACAACGCCACCAGCACGATCAGCAGAATGAAATTCGGGATGGTCTGGAAGAATTCGGTCACGCGCATCAACGCGTCATCGATACGCCCGCCATAGTAGCCTGCCGTCGCGCCGATGCTCACGCCGATCGACACCGCCACCAGTGCGGCCACCAGCGCCGATCAGCAGCGAGACGCGCGCGCCGTGCATGATGCCGGACGCGATATCGCGGCCCAGCATGTCGCTGCCCAGCAGAAAGCCGCGTGCGCCGGGCGGTCGGAACGGTGCGCCGGCCATGTCCCATGGGCTGGCGGGGTAGAACACCGGCGCCAGTGCGGCCATCGCGATCACCAGTCCAAGAATCGCCAGGCCCGCCGCGGCGCCGCGATTGCGCAGAAAGCGCCGCATCAGGCCGCCGAACCGATGCGCGGATCCACAAGCGTATAGACCAGATCGGTCAGCAGATTGAACGCGATCACCATGATCGACGTCACGATGAACACGCCGAGCAGTACGGTGTAGTCGCGCCCGATCACTGCCTCGAAGGCGAGCCGGCCGATGCCGGGCCAGGCGAACACGGTTTCGATCAGCACGGAGCCGCCGACCAGATACCCGGCCTGCAGTCCGGCATACGACACCACCGGCAGCAGCGCGTTGCGCAGGATGTGCCGCCGCACGACGCGCCGTTCGGTCAGGCCCTTGGCGCGTGCAGTGCGCACATAGTCGAGGTCCGCCACTTCCAGCATCGCGGCCCGCGTCAGCCGGGCATAGATCGCGACGAAGAAAAGGCCGAGGGTGCCGGCGGGCAGGATCAAATGCTGGAGCACGTCGCCGACCAGTGCGAGGCCGGTGAGGTTCGCGCCGACCGACGTCATGCCGAAGGGCGGCAGCCAGTCGAGCTGGATGGAGAACAGCAGCACCGCCATCAGGCCGATCCAGAAACTCGGCGTGGCAAACACCAGCAGTGCCAGCGCCGTGATGGCACTGTCGGCAAGCTGTCCGGCGCGCATGGCGGCGAGTGCGCCGAGCGAGACGCCGGCGGCCAGCGCGAGCGCCATCGCGGTCCCGGTCAGCAGCAATGTCGCCGGCAGCCGTTCGGCGATCAGCGTTGCGACCGGTGTCCGCTGCCGATACGAAAAGCCGAGATCCCCTTCCGCCACGTGACCGACATACAACGCAAGCTGCACCCACAGCGGCTTGTCGAGACCGAACTCGTGGCGGAGATCGTCCAGATATTTCTGGTCGGCGGCGCCGGCCTCGCCGGCGATCACCAGGGCGGGGTCCCCCGGCGTCAGGCGGATCAAAAGGAAGTTCAGCACGATGATCGCAAATACCACCACGACGGCCTTGCCAAGCCGCCGCAGGACGAAACCGAGCCGGCCCATCGCGCCGGTCAGCCGGCCTTGTAGGCCTGGTCGAAGTCCCCGAGGCAGCCGTTCGAAATCGATGATCAAATCGTGGAACGATCGGCTGACGAAGCTGGGGAACTGCAGCTCGGTCAGATACACCACAGGAACGTCGTCGCTGATGATATGCTGTGCCTGGCTGTAAAGTTTCTGCGCGTCGGCGTCCGGTGCGACGGCCGCGCGGGCGAAGATGTCGTCGATCTCGGGATTGGAATACCCCTCCACGTTGGTCGAAATCACGCCCTTGCGGATGTTCGAGCTGACATAGCTGCGCGCGACGCCCAGCGCCGGATGCATGAACTGGCTGAGGAAGTTGAAGCACAGCTCGAATTCCCAGTTCGAGTTGCGCTGCAGGAAGCCGGCAGAGTCGGTGGTCTCGATTGTCGCCTCGATGCCGACCTTGCCGAACTGCTGCTTCACGAATTCGGCCTGGCGGGTCCATACCTCGCCGTAGGGCAGCGCCAACACGCTGACACGCTGGCGGACGCCATTCGCGTCGGGTTTCAACCCCATGTCGTCCAGCAGGGCGATGGCGCGCTTCGGGTCATATGGGTATTTCACCAATGCGGCGTCATCGTAGTAGCGGGTGGTGGTGGCGATCGGTCCATTTGCTACCTTGCCCAGACCAAAGTAGAGATTGTCGACGATGAACTGGCGGTCGAGCGCGTGCATCATCGCCTTGCGGAACCGCCTGTCCTGGAATTTGGGCAGCCGCAGGTTGATGTCCATCCAGGCGATCGGCGAGATCGCCTCGTTGCCTTTGGTGAAGAAATCGAGCTGCTTCAGTTCCTTCAATCGCGGCACTTCGAAGCTTTCGACATCGTTGTTCTGGGCCATGTCGACGCGGCCGCTTTCGAGCGCGGCCACGCGCTGTGCGCTGTCTGGCACGACGTTGTAGAAGATCTCGTCGAGATAGGGCTGGCCCGGTTTCCAGTATCCGTCGTGGCGCACCAGATGGATGAAGCTGCCCTTGCGCCATTCCGCCAGCTTGAACGGACCGGTGCCGATCGGCGTGGCATTGGCGGGATTGGCGCGGAAGTCGCCTTTGCCGTCGTAGATGTGCTTCGGCATCATCGGACAGCCGGAATGAATGAACGCGGAAATGAACGCGCCGAACGGCTGCTTCAGCGTGAACTGAACGGTGTGGGGATCGAGCGCCGCGATTTCGGCGCAACGTTCGAACATCGCCCGCCAGCGGGCATGCGTCTCCGGCAGGAATTTAGTGGTGGTGAAGACGACGTCATCGGCGGTGAAGACCTCGCCGTCGTGCCAGGTCGCATTGGGCTGCAGGCTGAACGTGTAGACCAGGCCATCCGATGAGGTGGTCCATGATTTCGCGAGGCAGGGCAGGGGCTGCAGATCGAAGCTGTAGCGCAGCAGCCCCTGGTAAATCTTGCAGGCAACGAGCTGCGTCGGCAGCAACTGGTTCAGGCCGAGCACGAGGCCGGGGGGTTCCGGATTGACGATGCTGCGCAACGTGCCGCCACGCTTCGGTGTCTGCGCCTGCGCGATTTTTCCGGTCGCTGCTACCAGGCCAGCCGCCAACACACCCCGCCTCGACCAGTTCATCGCAGCCCCCGTCGGTTTCGCGACAGGCTATCGAAGTCGGATGGCAGCGGCAATTTTCGGCCCGTCATCGCTGCTTTCGCGGGATGACGATTTGAGCAAGTCCAGGATGACTGGATGAATGTGCACCTCGCCCGCTTGCGGGAGAGGTCGGAGCGCGTAGCGCGACGGGAGAGGGCTGATCCGTCGTCATGTGTCTCTGGTGCGCACCCTCTCCCGCGTCGCTGACGCGACTGGGCCTCTCCCGCAGGCGGGAGAGGTGTATTTGGCGGCCCGGTATTTCCAGTCACTACCAACGTGCTGTAACGCGACTAGTCGGGCAACCTACGGCTCCAGAAATTCCTCGAGGTACTCTTCCGCACTGATGCGCCGTCCGACGATGCCGGCGAGGTACGCCTGCTCGCTGAATGTCTCGATCGTGGCACGGTTCCATTCAAATCCGTAGGGATGGAAATCAACACCCATCAGCGCCTCGGTCTCCTCGAGCTCCGCCTCAAGCCACGGCGAAGCGTATGGGAACGAGCGCTGCGCCTTGGTGAAGGCCTCGTTGCAGCGGATGAACGCGTCGGTCAGCGCGCCGGCAATCCACTTGTTCGCTTCCCACACCTCGCGCCGCAACACGACAAGATGCTGCGGAGGAAACATGCCGGTCCGACGGAAATAGTCGCGCTCGATCGCGCGTATGTCGGGAAACAGCCGCACGATCGGCCCATCGGTTCGATCGTAGCGGCGCGGCCTCGGCGGACTGTAGATTGCATCCAGCTCGCCGGCGATCAGCATCTCCGACAGAGCGCGTCCCGGTGGCGCCGCATGCACACCGTCGGGCAGCGCATAAACGTGGCTGGTGATCTTTGGCTCGTCGACATCGCCGATCCACCATTGCAACAGCTCCGGCTTCACGCCGATGAAGCGCAGGAAATGGCGGTACCAAATCGAGCCACTGGCCACCCAGTCGTACATGCCGACGCGCTTGCCTGCCAGGCCGGCGGGCGTCTTCACCGGCCCGTCCTTGCACACATAAAGGTCGCGCGCGGTGAAATTGCGCAGCGGGAACACCGGCAGGGCGACGAGGCTGCGATCGCCCTTATCGATCCGCCGGAGATGCCCGGCCATCGAGGATTTGCCGCCATGCACCGTCGGGTCAGTCGCGGCGCGGCGCAGCATCTCGGCGCGGATCGGCCAGGATCCCTCCCGGCCTAGAATCATCGTCAGGTCGATCCCGTCGGGCCTCACCTCACCGATGGCCAGTGGCATCAAGCGTGCATAGTCGGCGCACGTCAGGCTGATCGGAAGATTGGCCATGCAACGCCCCCTGCCTCGGCAAAAGCGGACCGCAATCGCGGAGAGTCCCAGACCGTCTCGGCCATCACTCCACCGTCCAGGCAGGTGCCACTCTGGCCGGCAGCGGCAGGGCAATCAAGCGTGCGGCGTGGACAGCCGGTGTTTGCGGTGGCCCGCGCCGCGCCGGGACTACCGGGTCTCCGCAGCGGCAGCCGGGATCGCCGACTGGATCAACTGCATCGTTTGCGCACGGTCACCGGCAGACAGTGCCCGCAGTGCCTGCGAGATCTGCGTCACCGCGGGATGGTCGCTCGGGTTGTTGGTCTGCTGCATCGGCACCGACCGGTCGAGCAGCCGGGTCTGCGCCATTTCCAGCGACTGCTGCGCTTCGCCTGTGCGGCCTGCCTGCAGGGCGGCCTGCGCGGCGCGGAGGAAGTCGACCGGAGTGGCATTCTCACCCACCTGTGGCGACGGAAGATTGGGCGCGATCAAGGAGCGGGTGTTGTTCTGATCGATATTGCTGGCTCGGTTTCCCTTCGGCAAGGACATGCCGGTGCCGATCTCGTTGCCGGGGCGCGCGCCGGTCTCCGGATTTGTGCCAGGCGGCACACCTTGCGCCGTGATCGTGCTCTGCGCGAGCACAGGCGTGCCGGCCAGAGTGGCCAGCACCGCGACGGACATGGCCAGGGAGCGCATCGGCATTCTCCTTCCCGCTTGTGGCTTCTGAACTTTGGTTACGGACATGGCATGCCGCAATTGTGGCGACGCGCCGCGGTGAGCGAAGCATAAGAGTTGAACGCCCGGCAGGCGTCAACGCCAACGACGATGAAACCAGAGCCATTGGTCCGGATATTCCCGGATCCAGCGCTCGACAACCGCGGTGATCAACTGCGTGGTCTGCTGCACATCGATGCGGCCGCCGACATCGCGCGGCAGCGCGAACGGCCCTTCGGCGGCGATGCGGAAGCGGCGGTCCGGCAGGCGGATCACGCGGACGCCCACCACGGGGCAATCGAACTGGCGGGCGAGGCGGGCAATGCTGGGATTGGCCTTGCAGCGCCGGCCGAAGAACGTCACGTCGACGCCGCGCGAGAAGTGCTGGTCCACCAGCATGCCGAGATGCTCGCCGCGATCGAGTGCGGCGGCCATTTCCAGGGGCGCCTGCGCGCGGCTGCGAATCAACCGTCCCATCAGCGGCGCGCGGATGCGAGCGATCTCGTTCGCCACCGCCTTGTTGTTCGGCATGCGGTATAGCACAGCCGATGGCAGCCCGTGTGCGGCGGCCATCACCGCAGGCAATTCCCAGTTCGCGAGATGCGCCGCGAAGCAGAGTGCCGGCTTGCCGTCGTGCTGGAGGTCGATGAACATCTGTGCATCGTCGGTGACGATGCGGCCGGTGTTCGGATGTTCCGTGTCGTAGTCCCACAGTCGGCCGAGGTGGACATACTCGCCGGCGACTCGTCCGAGATTGTCCCATGCTGCGCGGACGGTTGCGTCAATCCAGCCGGCATCCTTGTCGGGAAAGGCGGCTCGAAGGTTCGCGCGTCCGATGCGGTGGGACGGCAGCAGCGGTCCGAAGCGGCGTGCCATCGCGCCGCAGATATCGGATGCACGGTCGGGATCGGTCCGCCGCAATGCGGCCAGCAGGTATTTCACGATGCGGCCAAGCAGCCGATCGGCGTAGAGCGAGAGTTGGCGGAGCATTTAGGGCAGGTTCAAACGGATCGGAGAAGAACACTCCGCACCGAGGCCAAACACCACAGACTCAAGGGCCGGATTGGCGGTGGCAAGGCTACGCTCGCCGTCGGGAACAAGCTGATGGTGTGCAGCTCGCTCATGCTCTCCGACGGCTGCTACTCCCGCGACCTCGGCGCGCACTATCTCGATCACAGAAGCCAATATGGCAGGACCAGTGGCATCAGCGACGCGCGAGAGTCCAAACGGCAGTTGAGGACTGGTGCACCCTCTCCCGCCGCTTCGCGGCGACCTCTCCCGCAATCGGGCGAGGTGTACATTTTCTTTCTTCAATCGGACCCCGTCCTAAGCCCGCACCGGCTGCCAGTCCTGCGGCGTGTCGTGGTCGGGATGCTGGAAGTTGGTGATGGCCGTCAGGTCCTCGGGCGCACCGGCCTCGCCGGTTCGGCGCGCGGGCAACGACGCAAGCGCTGCCGGCTCAACGGTGGTCCACCGCCCCTCGATGCCATCCACCTGGAACAGTGTCACTGCTTCCGGCGTGTCCAGACTGCCGATCGACACGCTGATCGATCCGGGTCGCCTGACGTAGGCAAAGTAGAGCGGCGTGCCGCACCGCGGACAGAAGCCACGCTCCGCCGCCGACGAACTGCGGAACGTACCCGGCGTGCCGCGCGTCCACGCGAACTGCTGCGTGGCGACGTTGGCCCACGCCGTGTACGGTCCGCCGACCGCCTTCTGGCACATCCGGCAATGGCAGATGCCGGCATTTGTCGGTGGCGCATACAGCGCGTAGCGCACCGCGCCGCATTGGCAGCCACCGGTCAGCACGGGGGTGCGTTGCTCGCTCATCGGCGCCTCCGATCCGCTATTGCACGATCATGCCTGTCAGCAGGTAAGCCTGCGCCATCACGAGCAGACCGACCAGACATGCCAGCGCGATCGAGTGCCAGAACACGAAACGCAGGATCGAGCCTTCGTGGCCGAACCAGTTGGTCGCAGTGGATGCCACGACGATGGACTGGGCGTCGATCATCTTGCCCATCACGCCACCCGAGGAATTCGCCGCGCTCATCAGGATGGGTGACAGCCCCAATTGTTGCGCGGTGATCTTCTGCAGCCCACCGAACAGCACGTTCGAGGCGGTATCGGAGCCGGTCAGCGCCACGCCGAGCCAGCCGAGCAAGGTGCCGAAGAACGGATAGAGGAAACCGGCATTCGCAAACGCGAGCCCCAACGTTGCGTCGATGCCGGAATAGCGGGTGAGCGTGCCGATCGCCAGCATCGCCGAGATGGTGATCAGCGAATAACGCAGCACCCAGATCGTGCGGCCGTAGGCACGGATCAGGCCGGCAGGCGAGAAGCCCATGATGAAGCCGGAAATGATCGCAGCGATCAGCATGCCGGAGCCGGTGAAGGACAGCCAGGTGAAGGCGAACACCGCACCCTCCTTGGTGGGCTGCGCCACCACGGGGGGCACCTTGAGCACGAGGTTGTGCAGTCCCTCGACGGCATAGTTCCAGGTGAAGATCGGGTTTACCGCCGCCTTGAACCACCCCGTGCCCCAGATCAGCAGGATGACGCAGACGATCACCCATGGCGTCAGCGATGCCCGGATTGCAGCCGGCGTCGCGCGCGTAGTCGGCGCGGCGGCCACAGGCGGCATGGTCGCAGCCGAGTCGTCGTGCGTGCGCAGCGCCGGCGAGCGCCAGAGTTCCCGCGGCTGCCAGACCTTGAGGAACAGGATCAGGCAGCCCATCGAGATCAGCGACGCGCCGATATCGACGATCCACGGGTTGATGAAGTTGGAGATCAGGTATTGCGGGATGGCGAAGGAGACGCCGCAGACCAGGATCGCCGGCCAGATCTCCAGCATCCCGCGCCGCCCGGCGAAGGTCCAGATCAGCCAGAACGGCACGATCAGCGAAAAGAACGGCAACTGGCGCCCCACCATGGCGCCGAGCAGGTACGGATCGAGCCCGGTGACCGAGGCAAGTCCCGCGATCGGTGTGCCGAGCGCGCCGTAGGCGACGGGCGCGGTGTTTGCAATGAGTGACAGGCCCGAGGCCGCGAGCGGCGAGAACCCGAGCCCGATCAGGATCGCTCCGGTGACCGCGACCGGTGTGCCGAAACCCGAGGCGCCCTCGAAGAACGCACCGAAGGAGAAGGCGATCAGCAGCAGCTGCAGCCTGCGGTCGGCAGTCACGCCGCCGATGGTCTGCTGCAGGGTGGCGAAGATGCCCTTCTCAACCGTCAGGCGGTAGAGGAAGATGACGTTGAGGACGATCCAGCCGATCGGAAAGAAGCCGGTGGCGATGCCGAGAATGGTGGCGCGGATCGCCAGTCCGGCCGGCATGGTAAAGGCGACGGCTGCCACCAGGATCGCCGCGGCCAATGCGATCAGGGCTGCGACATGCGCCTTGACCTTACCCGAGGCAATGAGCACCAGCAGGGTGACAACCGGGATCGCGGCCGCCAGCGTGGAGACCACCTGATTCGAAAATGGGTCGTAGACCTGGCTCCACATTGCTTCCCCCTGGGTTTCCCCCGGCACCCGTCTGGCTTGCCGCCAGTTATGGCCGGACGCGAACTCGACAAATGGCCGATGTTGCAGTCAGGCCGGTGGATGCGCCATGAATGTTTGTTTGGCAACCTCCTGGGAGTAATGCAATGCGCGCCGTGTGGTACGATCGGCAAGGCCCCGCGAGGGACGTGCTCGTCTGCGGTGAACTGCCGACGCCCGAGCCGGGCAGCTACGAAGTTCGCGTTCGCCTGGAGGCCGCGGGGGTCAACCCGTCCGATACCTATCGTCGGCGCGGCCCGGCGCCCGCCATGGAGTATCCACGCGTCGTGACCAGCAGCGACGGCGCCGGCGTGGTGGATCGCGTCGGGGCGATGGTGCCGGAGAGCTGGGTGGGCAAGCGCGTCTGGCTGTACAACGGACAGCGCAACGGGCGGTGGATGGGCACCGCGGCGGAATGCATCGCGCTGAACGTCGACCTGGTGACCGAACTGCCCGCGCATGTGTCATTCGCCGAGGGCGCCACGCTCGGCATTCCGGGCATGACGGCGCATTTCTGTGTGTTCGTCGGCGGTCCTGTGCAGGGGCGCACGGTGCTGGTCACCGGTGCAGCCGGCGCGGTCGGCCATTATGCGGTGCAGCTTGCCAAATGGGCGGGCGCCACGGTGATCGCCACCGTGAGCTCGGAGGCGAAGGCGGAACGTGCGCGGGCAGGGGGCGCCGATGCGGTCATCAACTACCGGCAGGAGGACGTTGCCGCACGCGTGCGGGAACTCACCGGCGGGACCGGCGTGGACCACGTGGTGGATGTCGACTTCGGCGGCAATCTCGCGGCAAGTCTGGGCAGCGTGCGAGCCAATGGCAGCATCGCGATCTACGCCTCGAACGGCGACCGCACGCCGCGCGTGCCGATCGGCGAACTGATGCAGCGCAACGTGTCACTGTATCCGATGTCGCTGCCGGGCTCGCCGCATGCGTCGCGCAAGCGTGCGCAGACCGACATTGCGCACTGGATCGCAACGGGACACCGCGCGCTGTCGGTCGCGGCCCGCTTCCCGCTCTACGAGGCGGCAGCGGCGCATGAGGCGGTGGAGCGGGGAGACAAGGTCGGAACCGTCGTCATCGAGTGCGCGCGGTAGAGCGGGCTCAGGCTCCAGCGGTTCTGATTTTGCGCAGAGAAGGCGGTGGTGGAGCAGTCGTCATGCCGACGCAGAGCCTGCCCCGAGCGAAGGCCGGGGTCGGCATCCACGCCTTTCCGATGCCCTGACCAACGAAAGTCGTGGATGGCCGGCCGCAACCGGTCCTCGGGCGGCCCTTTGGCCCGACCCGTCGGCCGACCATGACGAGCAAGCGCTGTGGTGCAGCGTTCGCCAACACGAGAACTGCTGGCGCCTTTCCACAACGGTTGCCTCCTGGCGCACCGTGGTACTAAGCTTTGCCAAACCAGAAACGAGAGGGACGGCCATGACCAGGCGCAGGCAATTCCTGACCGACTCGCTGACCGGGGCCGCTGCAGCGCTGGCGGCGTTCGGCATAAACCCGGCGCTGGCGCAGGAGATGGGCAAGGTGGCGGGCCGATCCGACAAGCCGCTGAAGGCCGCCTTCTCCAATGCCGGACTGCAGGCGACGTGGTGCGCGCAGGGGAAGCAGGCGGCGGAATACTGGGGCAAGCTGTTCAACGTGGACGTGACCTGGTTCGACGGTGAGCTGGCCGCGCCGAAGCAGCGTGCGGCGATCGACAACATGGCCTCGCAGAAGTGGGATTTTGTCGCCATTCAGGCCTTCGGCATCGGCACGCTGACCGCGCCGGTGAACAAGATGATCGACAGCGGCACCCCGGTCATCGACATGGACACGCTGATCGCACCGCTCGAATTCGATCAACGTCCACAGCTTCCTCGCACCCGACAACGAGTTCATGGGCGCGTCCGTCACGCAATCGCTGGTCGATGCGATCAACGGCGAAGGGACGATGATCATGACCCAGGGCGCGCTCGGCCACACCGGCGCGCAGGGCCGCGCGCGCGGGTTCGAATCCATCGTCCGGAAGTATCCGAAGATCCAGGTGCTGGACACCCAGCCCGCGGATTGGGACGTGACCAAGGTGGCGCGAATCTGGGAAACGCTGCTGACGAAATATCCCAAGATCAGCGCCGCCTACTTCCACAATGACGACATGGCGCTCGCCGCGGCCAACGTGATGAAGGCGCATAACCGCACCGAAATCCTGATCGGCGGGTGCGACGCCATGCCGCCGGCGCTTGCCGCGGTGAGCGATGGACGCATGCATGCCACGGTGCGCAACCCGTCCTGCCGGATCCACGGCGGCGCGATCGTTGCCGGCGTCGCGGCGGTGGTCGCCGGAGAAAAGACCGGGCCAGGCGGCATTCCCAAGAACATCGTCACCGATGGTCCGGTCGTCACGAAGGCAAACGCGGCCGGGATGGCGTGGATGGAGACGCACTTCCTGATCTGATCCGTTCGTGGCGCCGCCTCTGCTGGAACTGTCCGGGATCACCAAGGCGTTCGGTGGCGTCACGGCGCTGCACGACGTGCATTTCTCGCTGCTGCCCGGGGAAATCCACGGGCTGGTCGGCGAGAACGGCGCGGGCAAGTCCACGCTGATGAAGATCATCGCCGGCGTGCATGCCGAGTATCAGGGCGCGATGCGTCTGGATGGGCGGCAGGTCCGCTTCGCCTCGCCACGGGATGCAAGGGCGGCGGGGATCGGCATGGTGCATCAGGAACTCTCCGCCGTGCGCGACCTGTCCGTGGCGGAGAACGTTCACCTGGGCATGCAGCCGGTCAATCGGCTCGGCTTGATCGACTGGCGCGCGATGCGGCGCGGCGCCGCCGAACACCTGCAAAGTCTCGGCATCGATGTCGATCCGCGCACGCGCATGGGCGCATTGCCGGTCGGGCTGCAGCAGCTCGTGGAACTCACCCGCGTGCTGTTCTCCGGTGCGCGGATCATCATCCTGGACGAGCCCACCTCGGCGCTCTCGCCACCGGAAATCGAGCGACTGTTCGCACTGCTGCGCCGGCTGCGCGAGGCCGGCCGCAGTATCGTGTTCATCTCGCACTTCCTCGATGATGTGCTGGCCATTTGCGACCGCGTCACGGTGTTCCGCAACGCGCGGACGGTGGCGACCGAACCGTGCGTCGCCGTTGACAAGCGCTGGGTGATCGGCCGCATGATCGGCGCGGGGCACGAAGGGCTGCAGGAAAGCTACCTCTCCGAAATTCCGCTGCGCAGCAGGCCGGGCGCGAAGGTCGTCCTCGCGGTCGACAGGCTGAGCCGCACGGGCGCGTATCGTGACGTGTCGCTTTGTGTGCGCCAGGGTGAGGTGCTCGGGATCTACGGGTTCCTGGGTTCGGGGCAGCTCGAACTTGCGCGAACGTTGTTCGGCCGGCTGGCGGCAGAACGCGGGCGCATCACGCTCGACGGCCGGGCGACGCGGTTTTCGTCCACGGCGCGTGCACGGCGGGCCGGGATGGCGTTCCTGCCGGAGAGTCGCCGCATGATGCTGTTTGCCGCCGAGCCGGTGTTCAAGAACGTGACGATCGCCATTCTGCATCGCATCCACCGAATTTGGCTGCGGCCAGGGTTGGAGCGCGGCATTGCCGAGCGTCAGGTGGAGCGGCTGCGCATTCGCCCCCCCCGTGTGGGACGCATGCTCGGTACGCTTTCCGGCGGCAATCAGCAGAAGGTGGCGTTGGCGAAATGGCTGACCCATCTGCCGCGCGTCTTGGTACTGAGCGAACCGACCCGCGGGATGGACGTCGGTGCAAAGGATGACGTGGTGCAGATCGTGCGTGGTTTGCGTGGGCAGGGCATCGGCATCGTGGTGGTCTCGACCGAGCCGGAAACGGTGCTCTCGCTGGCCGACCGCATCCTGGTCATGAAGAAGGGCAGCGTGATCCGCGAATTCGCCGATGAGCTGGTCAGCAAGGACCGATTGCTGGAAGCCGCATGAGCGATTCCCCGGATACCGCCCGCGCGACCACCGCACCGCGCACGGGTATTCTGAACCTGCTCCACGGGCAGCTGCGCAATGTCGCACCCTTCGCGACGCTGCTCGTGCTGGTGATCTTCTTCTGGGCGGCAAGCGATTCCTTCGCGACGCTCGGCAACCTCGAGAACATCCTCACGCAGATCTCGGTAACGGGGATCATCGCTGTGGGCCTCACCTTCGTGATCCTGTGCGCCGAGATCGACCTGTCGGTGGCGAGCATTGCCAACGCGACAGGCATCGTGGTGGCGTATTTCACCGCGCAGGATGCCAGCGTGACGATCGCCAATGTCCCCCTTGCGGGCTCGGCGGCAATCCTGATCGCGCTTGCGTCGTGTTTCGCGCTGGGCGCGGTCAACGCCTTCGGACTGACCCGGATCGGCATTCCGAGCTTCATCATGACGCTCGCGATGCTGCAGATCGCGGCAGGCATCTGCGCATTGTTGGTGCGCGGACAGATCGCCTATGCCGTGCCGGCGCTCGTGGGCACGCTGGGTTCGCGCTCGCTCGGGCCGGTGCCGTGGATCGTGATCGTCGCCGCGCTGTTCCTGCTGGTGGGCCATGTCGTGCTCACCTACACACGATTCGGCCGCTACGTGTACATGACCGGAGGGAACCGGGAAGCGGCAGAATATTCCGGCGTCAATGTCCGGATGATTCTCTCGGCGGTGATGATCGTCTCGGCGATGTGCTCGGGCGTCGCCGGCATGCTCGGGGTGGCGTATTTCGGCAGCGCGCAGCAGAACGAGTTCGATACCTACCTGCTCGACAGCATCTCCGCGGTGGTGGTGGGCGGCACGAGCCTGTTCGGCGGGCAGGGCGGCATCGGCAATACGATCATCGGGCTGTTCGTGCTGGGCGTGCTGAACAACGGGCTCGACCACATCAATATCGACAGCTTCCTCAAGATCCTGATCCGCGGTCTCATTCTGCTGGTGGCGCTGGTGATCAATGTCTACGCGCAGCGGATGCGGTTGGCGGAGCAGGCGTAGCGACCGCCGGGTGGCAGGCTGAGAACAGGGGGTGGGCATGATCGACGCGGCGGAATGTGTGGTGATCGGGTCGGGCGCACTCGGGTCCAGTGTGGCATTCCATCTGGCGAAGTCCGGCAGGCAGGTCGCACTGGTGGACAAGCACGCACTCGGCTCGCAGACCTCGCCGCGGGCGGCCGGGCTTACCTCGCTGGCGCGCGGCACCGATCTGATGACGCAGCTTGCCAAACGCGCGGTGCGCAAGATCGAGGGGTTCGAGGCGGAAACCGGCGAGAAGATCGTATTCCATCAGCCTGGCGCACTGAAGATCGCCCGGCTGCCAGAGCATGTGGAGCAGCTCCGGCGCGAGGTCGAGCGCGGGCGGCGCATGGGAACCGGGATCGAGATGATTTCCCCGCAGGAGGCGCGGGCGAAGAATCCGTTCCTGCACACGACCGGCATTCTCGGCGTGATCTATTCACCGACCGATCTCTATCTGGAGCCATCGCAAATCCCCAACCTGTACGCGCGCGCGGCGGAGCGGCATGGCGTGACGATGCTGCCGCACACGCTGGTGACCGGCATCGCCACACGCAACGGTGCGGTCAGCGGCGTGGTGACGGAGCATGGAATGATACGCTGCGAGACTGTGGTGGATGCGGCCGGCGCCTGGCTCCGCGCGGTGGCGGCGCTGTCCGGCGCGAACGTCGCGGTCGTGCCGACGCGTCATCAGTTGCTGATCACCGAACCCATCGAGGGCGTCGATGCGATGCAGCCGATCACCCGGATTATCGATGTGAACGTCTATGTCCGGCCGGATGAGGGCGGACTGATGCTGGGCGGCTACGAGCAGGCGCCGCTGCAGTACCGATGCGCAGGCGCTGCCGGCGCGGTTCGATATCGCCGACCTGCCGCTCGATGTCGGCGTGCTGCGCGGCTTCGCGGATTCCGTGCGCGAGCAGCTTCCGATATTCCAGCGCGTGCCCGACGAGATCGGGCTGCGCGTGCATCGCGGTGGACTTCCGACCATGACTTCCGATGGTGAACACACCGTCGGACCGGTGCCAGGGGTTCGCGGGCTTTATGTGGCGGGCGGCTGCTGCGTCGGCGGGTTGTCGATGGCGCCGGCAATCGGCGAGGCCTTGGCCGCCTGGATCACCGACGGCGGCCCGCCGATGGATCTTTCTCCGCTCGCGCCCGGACGCGAGGGCGCAATGGACGAGGGGGCTCTGAAGGCCGCGTGCCGGCTGCAATACGCGCATCACTACTGGGAACATGTGCCGCGGCCGTCGAGTTTGCGGTCTTGCCGACAGAGATTCAGCAGATCCATGGCTGCGATGCGGCGCCCGCGCCACAACGAGACGGCATGGGCGTGTCGAACCAACGGCCTGAACCATTCATCGTCGATCACCGCTCGTTTTCATGTCATGGCAGGGCGCGTCCCGGCCATCAGTAGCTGCGCCGGCGCTGGTGGGATGGCCGGGACACGCCCGGTCACGACGGTTGGGCGGGCGTGTCAAAGCCGGTCGGCACATGCCACCAGCAGATCGGCCAGTTCTTCGATCAGCGTGTCCTGCCCGACCAGATGATGCGTCGCGCCCTTCAGCACATGGTCCTGGCACCGCGCGCCGGCGGCCCGCGACCACAGCCGGACCTGGCCGGGGAAGACCAGCGTATCCGCTGAGTAGAGTACGTTCAGTACCGGGACCGACGTGCGTGCCAGACAGGCCGGGCCATCGGCACGCGACAGCCGCGCGCTCCACTGGCTGAGGAAGGACCGCAGCGTCGAAAACCGCCCGAGATTGGTCGGCCCGTAGTTCGACCGCTTCGTGTGGCTTACCGCGCGATCGCTCGGATCAAGCGACAAATCGAGGAACCGCGGGTCGGCCACCGTGCGGTAGACGATGAACGGTTCGTCCTTGATACGCTCTTGATCCGCGTCCGCGTTCAGCGCCGCGAGGCGGCCCAGCACCCAGTCGGTGATGCGGTTGTTGCGCGCGACCTGCGCGGCGCGATAGTGCGACAGCCAGGCGGGATCGTACGGCGGCCCGTTGGCCGGATTGTACATGTCCAGCGCCGGATCGGTCGCATACATGTCCCGCTCATCGACCACCGCGGGATCGATCCACTCCACCATCGTGAGTGCGCGCCCCGGATGCGCGGCCAGCATCGCCAGCGCATCGACCGGCGGCAATTGTTCCGGCCGCAGCTCGAACGGCGCGCCGTCCGGCGTGGTGGTGACGCTGATCTGCTCGGCCTCCGCCTGGTAGAATGCCGCGAGCGAGCCGCCGCCGGAATTGCCCAGCAATACGATCCGCTCATAGCCTAGTTTGCGCAGATAGCCGACGCCGGCGCCGAGGTCCTGGATCGCCCGCTCCATGATCAGCGTCGAGTCGTTGGCGACGTAGCGCGTGTTCAAACCCAGGATTGCCCGCCCGCGCCGCTGCATGGGACCGATCAGATAGTGGCCCATGAAGTTGCTGGTCGGATGGATCACCACGAAGGCGATGCGCTTGCCGCAGCCTTCGTCGGCCAGCCGGCCATACACCTGCGGGAAACAGGTTGTTCAGGCCGCTCTGGCTGTCGTATCCGCTGCCGCGCGGGACATCGATTGCGACCAGCTTCGATTGCACGGTCAGACCGCCTCTTGCGCCGCCGTTGTCGAGCCGTATTTGCGTTGCTTGCGCGCGTTCCATGCCGCGAGCTGATCGTCCGCCGCGCGCTCCATCCGGATCAGTTCGCCCGGCGCCTCGGTGCGCACTGTCATCTCCAGCCGGATGCCATTTGGATCGAAGAAGTAGATCGACTGGCAGAACCGGTGATCCTTCGGGCCGAGCACATCGACGCCGGCGGCTTCCAGCCGGCGCTTGCCCTCGAGCAGGGCGTCCATGTCGGGCACTTCGAAAGCGATATGGTTGACCCAGTTCGGAGTGTTGCGATCGGCCTCTGCCGGCGCCGAGGAAGGCAGGTCGAAGAATGCGATGTAGCTGCCGTCGCCGCATTCAAAGAAGATGTGGATGAGATCGACTTCCTCGCCGTATGGTTTGTGCCCTTCCGGCGAGGCCTCGCCCGCCGCATATTTCAGACCAAGCACTTTGGTGTAGAAATCAACCGTCTCCTGCGCGTCGCGGCAGCGATAGGCGACGTGGTGCAGATTTTGAAACATCGTGCGCTCCTCCGACATGTCTATCCGCGTCTGTTTCTGGCGTATTGGGGTCCGACCGCTTCCATAACCATTCCGGCCGGTCCCGACCCGCTCTCAGTAGCCCAGTGGCTGGTCCACCACGGGCAACCAGCGTCCATCCTTCACCACGGCCAGAAAGGCTTTGGTCGAGCCGTGATGCTGGTTCGGGCCAAACGAGTAGGTGTTGCCGTAAATATCGGTGAATTCGTGCAGGCTTTCCATCGCAGCGACCAGACTGTCAACCGTCAGGTCTCGCCCCGCTCGCTTGAGCGCCTCCAGCGCGATCTGCGCCACCGACACGCCGGTCTGGCCGATGTAGTTCATGTCGATGCCATATTTGGCGCGATATCTTGCCATCAGATCGCGCACCTCCGGTCGCGGGTCGTCAGGATAAACGTAGAGCGTCGGGGTCATCGAATAGAAGCCCTCGCCTGTGCCGCCGGGCGCCGTGGCAACCGCAGTATCATACGAGGCCGCCTGTCCCAGCATATCGACATCCCATCCGGCTTTCTTCACCGTCGAGATGATGATCGTGGTATCGCGAACGATGGTGCCAAGCGCAAGAAGGTCGCACTTGGCTTCCCGCAACTTGGTCACCGCTGCGGTAAAGTCGGTATCCGTCGGCTTGTGGGCCGTCGTCGCCGCAATCTGCATCTTCTGCGCCTCGGCCTGCATGGTCACCCCGGCCAGAACGTCCTTGCCGAAGTCTGTGTCCTGGTACATGACGCAGATGGCCTTCTTTCCCCGCCGCTCGACAAAGTACTTTATCCCCGCCTGCATCTGGTCGACATACGATGAGGTCTGGCTGAATTTGAGTTTATGATAGGGTTCGTACATGGAGCGCGCCGCGGTCAATGGCAAAAGCTTCGGTGTGTTCTTCTCGATCGCCATTGGCCAGGTCGCGTTGTTCATCGGCGTGCCGCCGTCCTGCACGGTCATGAACACCTTGTCGCTGTTCAGCAGCTTGTTCATTGCCTGCACTGCACGTGGCACCTGGTACTGGCTGTCTTCGACGATGTAGCGGATCTTTCGACCGTTAATTCCGCCCTTCGCATTTGCCTCATCGAACAGCAGGCGGATGGCGTTCGCATTATTCACCCCCTGGATCGCCGTCACACCCGACAGGTCGGTGACTGTGCCGATTACAATCTCCGAATCGGTGACGCCGTGAACTGATTCCTCGGCAATCGCGCTGACCGCCAAGATCCCAGCCGACGCAACAGCAAGTGCCTGCAACAGGATGCGTATCGTGCTCATTGGACTTTTCCTCACCTGACACTACGCGCGTACGGCACCTTCGATCGGGGGGAGCCGTTGATCAATCACAAGCGGATGGGGCGCGGTAGTCAACTGCCCGTTGGTTGCTGACGCCGGCTTCCTCACGCCAGAATGCCACTGGAACCCGCGTCGAAGTCGCAGGTCCGGATGCAATTGGGGAGGAGGCAGATGAAACGACGCGAAGTGCTCGCCGGGCCGGCCGCCATATTGGCGCCAGCCAGCCTGTCACGCCCGGCCATTGCGCAGGCAACAGCAAAGACGCTGAAATTCATCCCCGAGGGCAATCTGCAGAATCCCGACCCGATCTGGTCCACCACAACGGTCGCCCGCAACTTCGGCTACATGATCTGGGACACGTTGTATGGCTGGGACGGCAAGCTCGCACAGCAACCGCAGATGTGCGAAGGCCATGAGGTCGCTGAAGGCGGCCTGACCTGGCGCTTTCGCCTGCGCGAGGGGCTCCGGTTCCACGACGGGACGCCTGTCCGCGCCGCCGACTGTGTCGCGTCGGTCCGGCGCTGGATGAAACGGGACGGCTTCGGGCAGCGTGTCGAGGATCGCTCAACGATCTCGGCGCGGTCGATGATCGCACGTTCGTCTTCCACCTGAAGAAGCCGTTTCCGCTCCTCGCCCACGGCCTGGGCAAGCCCACTGCCAATGTCTGCTTCATCATGCCGGAGCGCGTCGCGAAAACCGATCCGTACAAGCAGATCGACGAATACATCGGCTCCGGCCCTTACATGTTCAACCGCGACGAGTGGTCGCCCGGCGCACTTGCCACATTCAAGCGGTTCGACGGCTACGTGTCACGCCAGGAGCCCGCGAGCTTCGTGGCCGGCGGCAAGCAGGCGAATTTCGAACGCATCGAATGGAACATCATCACCGATCCAGCCACCGCCTCGGCTGCCATCCAGTCCGGTGAAGAGGAATGGTGGCAGACGCCGACGATCGATCTGCTGCCGCTGCTGCGCAAGGCGCGCGGCGTGGCAGTAGAACGGCTCGATGAGTTCGGCATCGTCGGCGTGATGCGCTTCAACATGCTGCATCCGCCATTCGACAATGTGAAGCTGCGCCGCGCTCTTCTGCCGGCGATCAACCAGGCAGACTTCATGAACGCCGCGATGGGTGGCGATCCGGAGCTCACACGTATCGGCGTTGGAGTCTTCACGCCAGGCTCGCCGCTCGCCAACACCGCCGGGCTCGAAGCGCTGACGGACCCTCGCGACATCACGCTTGCGAGGAAGCTGGTTGCAGAGAGCGGCTACCAGGGCGAGAAGATCGTCTTCATCACGCCGACCGACTATCCGGTGCTGAATGCGGAATGTCTGGTTGGCGCCGACCTGCTCGGCAAGCTCGGCATCAATGTCGATCTGCAGGGCATGGATTGGGGCACGATGATTCAGCGCCGCAACAACAAGGACGCGATCGACAAGGGCGGCTGGAGCGCGTTCTGCACCGGTTGGGAAGGGCTGAACCTGGTCGACCCCGGCGCGCACTACCCGATCGCCGGCACCGGCGAGAAGGGCTGGTTCGGCTGGTTCACCAGCCCGAAGATGGAGGAGCTGCGCACCGCGTGGTTTGATGCACCCGATTTTGCAACGCAGAAGATGGTGGCCGAGCAAATTCAGCTCGATGTGTGGGAGGAGGCGCCATACTATCCGCTCGGCCAATGGCTGCAGCCGATCGCACACCGCACCACGATCGAGGGCATCGTCAAATCGCCGTTCCCGCTGTTCTGGAACGTCAGGAAGTCGTCTTAGGGCTCGCCACGAAGTTGACTGCGTCGTTTGCCAACCGCCTTCCGTTCATGTCGTCATCCCCGCGTCGTTTTTGTCGCTATCCCCGCGAAAGCGGCGACCCAGTTGCCGGCTGGGTAACCGCTTTCGCGTGGACGACGACAAGAGGCGGCGTGCCACGACATTTGATTCGATCAATCCGGAGTGGGCCCTTGATCTGCTCAAACTGTCCGCGGCAGCTCTCGGTTCGCTGCCGTATGAAACGCGGCACTACAAATGCCCCTCCTCCAGCAGCCAGTCGCGGAACGCCACGATCTTCGGCTCGTCGCCAGTGGCACGCGGACAGACCAGCCAGTAGGCAAACTCCTGCGGCCAGGCGACATCCAGCACGCGCATCAACGTGCCGCGGTCGAGTTCCGGGCGCGCCAGTGTCTCGGTGACCAGCGCAACGCCCTGGTCCGACGCCGCGGCACGGATCAACAGCGTCTGATCGTCGAAGCTGATGCCGCCGAGCGCCGCATGGGTGACGTCCTCGACGCCCTGCGCCTGGAACCACAGCGCCCAGTCCTGCCGCTCGGCGTCCTGCAGCAGCTTAAGGGCAAGCAGGTCGGCGGACCGCTTCGCCGTGCGCCCCATCGCGGCGAGGAAACCGGGACCGCACACCGGGATCATGGCGATCGTGGCGATACGGTCGCAGCGCAGTCCCGGATAGCGGCCAAGTCCATGGCGGATGGCCAGGTCGATGCCGTCCGCGGAAAAGTTCGCTAGCCTGCGGGTCGTTGTGATGCTGAGTTCGATGTCCGGGTGACGTGCGGAGAACCGGCCGAGCCGCGGCACCAGCCAGGATGCGGCAAAGGCCGGCGGCGAGCTCACGGTGAGCATGCCGGCCCGTGGCATCGCCTGCACGCGACGCGTCGCTTCGCCGATCTGGCGGAAGGCGTGGCGGATCGGCACGAAATAGGCCTGCCCGGCCTCGGTCAAAGTGAGTGAACGGTTGGCGCGGCGGAACAGCGCCGCACCAAGACGCGCCTCCAGGCCGCGCACGAGCTGGCTGACCGCCCCAGGCGTGACGGCCAGTTCGGCGGCGGCTTCCTTCATGCTGAGGTGGCGTGCGGCGGCCTCGAAGGCGCGCAAGGCGTTCAAGGGCGGCAGACGAGCCATGGTTCAGAGTAGAATTTCTCAACCGAATGCGCCACGAAGAATCGTTTGTGCCGATGCCGGCCGCAACGCACGTTATGGGCCACGCGCAGATTTCCTGCACCGGATGCGGATACGATGATGGTCACACTGCACGACATCGGTGTCGCACGGCAGATCGGCTCCTACAGCGACGGTATCGAGGTGCCGCAAGGCGCGCGCCGGCTGTACACCGCCGGCACGCCCGGGATTGCCGCGGACGGGACGCTGCTCCGATATCACCGGTCAGGCGGAGATCGCGTGGACCCACATCGTCACACTGCTGGAGCGGGCCGCCATGACGGTGCGTGACCTCGTGAAGGTCACGCAGTATCTGTTGCGCGCCGAGGACATCGCGGCATACGCGGCAGTGCGTACGCGGTTCCTGGCGGACGCGCGGCCGGCCTCGATGCTGGTCGTCGTGCCGGCGTTGGTGCGCCCCGAGTTCCTGCTCGAGGTGGAAATCGTTGCTGCCAAGGCGCCGGCATGAGCAACGTTGCGGCGCTGCCCCATGCGGCTGCGCGGACCAGCGAGTTTCGCCTGGGCTGGCCGGTCGTTCTGGCGTGTTTCTGCACGGCAACCTTCGCCTGGGGCTTCGGGTTCTACGGCCAGTCGGTCTATCTGGCGGAACTGCAGCACGCCCACGGCTGGCCTGCCTCCCTGATCGCCTCTGCTACCACCGTCTACTATCTGGCCGGCGCCCTTCTTCTGGCACAGGTTCATCGCGCGCTCGCATGGGTCGGCCCGCGCATGCTGCTCGCCGGCGGCGCGGTGATCCTCGGTCTCGGCGCCATCGGATTGAGCCAGGCGCAGGTCCCCTGGCAGCTCTTCGCCTGCAGCCTTGTGATGGCGGCTGGCTGGGCCTGCACGACAACCACGGCGATCGCGACGACGCTGGCCCATTGGTTCGACCGGAGGCGTGGTTTGGCCATCAGTCTGGCACTGAACGGCGCGAGTGCAGGGGGCTTCACCATTGCGCCGCTGCTGGTGCGGTTCGCCCATGGCATGGGTCTCGCGCAGGCCGTGCCACCGCTCGTGCTGGCCGCCTTGGCGGTGTTGCTGCCGATCAGTCTGGCCGGCGTCGGGCGTCCGCCGGCCGAGTCGTCCTCTGCGGGTTCGCCTTTCCGAACTGGCGATTTTCTCCCCAGCGGCGACGCGCGGCCGCTGCTGAGCAGCCCGTCTCAAGTGCTGCGCAGCCTGCACTTCTGGGCGGTGTCATTGCCCTTCGCGCTGGCACTGGCGGCGCAGGTCGGCTTCATCGTGCACCAGGTGGCGTTCCTGCTGCCGCGCCTGGGAAACCAGGGTGCCGGAATTGCGATCGCGGCCACCGCGATGGCGGCCATGGCCGGGCGGCTGATCCTGGGCGCCGTGATCGACCGGCTGGACCAGCGCCTCGTCTCGGCGGCGAGCTTCGCCAGTCAGGCTGCCGGCTTGGCGCTGATGCTGGCGCTGCCGGATGCGTCGGCGGCGCTCTATGCCGGCTGCGTGGTATTCGGCCTCTCGGTCGGCAATGTGATCACGCTGCCCACGCTGATCGTCCAGCAGGAGTTTGCCGCCCGTTCGTTCGGCCTGGTGATTGGGCTCAGCTCCATGGTCGGGCAGGCGACGCTGGCGTTCGGGCCGACCTTGCTCGGGCTCGCACATGACCTCACCGGCGGTTACGGCGCCGCGCTGAGCCTGTGCATTGCGCTGCAACTGAGCGGCGCGATCGTCCTGCTCGCCGCCGGACGTCGCTAGTCCGGTTCAGGCGCGCTACTGCCGTATCCCCAGCGTCACCTCGCGGCGCCAGATGTACAGGCCGGAGGCGATCAGCACGGCAATCCCGGCCAGGCTCCAGACATCCGGCCATTCGCCCCAGATCGCGATGCCGAGCACGGTCGCATAGATGACCGCGCCATATTCGAACGGCGCCACCAGGGTTGTCTCCGCGGCACGGTAGCCCTCGGTCATCAGCAACTGCGCCAGACCGGAGAACAGTCCGGCAATCACCAGCGTCGCGAACTGCCAGGGGCTCGGGGTCACCCAGTCCGCGATGCAGCCGAACCCCGCCAGCAACGCGGTTCCGAGGCTGTACCAGGCGACGATCGTCACGTTCTTCTCACCCGCGTCGCCCATCTGGCGGATGTTGATCATCGACAGCGACCAGGTGACGACGCCGCTCAGCACGATGGCCACCGCGCCAAGCGGCATCGAGTCCGCATCGACATGCCATGGCCGCAGCATCACCAGCACACCGCCCAGGCCCACCAGCACGGCGGTCGCCCGGCGCGGACCCACGCGTTGGCCCAGCAGCGGCACGGACAGGATCGTGAGGAATAGCGGCATGGCAAAGCCGAGCGCGGTGACGGTGACCAGCGGCAGCACGCCGAAGCCGTAGACCGACGTCACGGTCCCGATGAAGCCATAGACGGTCCGCATCGCGTGGCCGAGCGGCCGCCGCGTCGCCAGCGCGGACAGCCCGCCATGACGGACGATCATCGGCAGCATCGCCAAAAACCCGACACTGCTGCGGAACATCACGATTTCAAGCACGGGGAAATCCGCAGTCAACGCCTTCACCAGCGCGGAACCCACGGTGAAGGTCGCCGAGGCGGCAAGCACGTAGACGATCGCATGCTGACGCGCCGCGCGCAGGGAAGCACTGGCGAGGCTCACGGCGGGCGTTTCCATTGCTGCCAGCCTATACCCCCCACCCAGCCCGACCTGCCAGAAGTCCAATCGCGGGCCGTGCAGGGTTGCATCGCCGCTCAACCGCCGGCTGACCAGCATGGGGTGGGATATTGGAACGATATCGAAAATATTCCCAGTCAGACCATGGCATCCGGGTATGCCAGCTGCGGCGCCGATCGCAGTGTGCTTTTGATCCAGGTCAAAGCGCGGGCTGATGTGATGGCGCATCTCCCGTCAGAGGAGAAGGCCATCATGTTTGCCACACCGGCCGAGCTTCGTGAGAGGGCGTCACGCGCCCGGACCTATGCTCGCTATTTGCCGCCTGACGACGAAGCGGTGGGACGATTGCTTGACTACGCTGCCGAGTTAGAGGCAAGGGCCGAAGTCTTGGAGCGGCAGGCAGGTTGCTCCACCGCTCAACCGGGACAGGACGCAAGGTTCCAAATCATGTGATGTCACGGGAAGAATTCGCACAGTCGCGCACAGGTCACGGCGTGTCCAGCGACAGACGCGCCTCCACAACGTCGGGCTCTTCCGGCATGCGGCGAAGCGAAAATCCGAGATGGCGCACGAAGGCCAGCATCGGCGCGTTGTCCGCCAGCACCAGGCCGACGATGGCGCGCAGGCCGCGTCCCCGCGCCCAGTCGATCAGACGCTGCATGAGATGGCTCGCCACGCCCTTGCCCTTCATGTCGGACTGCACGACCACCGCGAATTCGCCTTCGGGCTCAGCCGAATCGCACACCAGCCGTGCAACCGCCACCGTTTCGCCGCTCGCCTCGCGCACCGCGATGAAGGCCATCTCGCGATCGTAGTCGACCTGAGTGAGCCGCGCCATCTGCTCGCGCGACAACTCGCGCATGGCGCTGAAGAAGCGGAAGCGGATGTCCTGCGGCGACAGCCTGCTGAAGAAGGCGCCGTGTTGCTCGGCATCCTCGGGGCGAATCGGGCGGATGATCTGCCGCTCCCCGTCGCGCGCTGTCCAATGCTCCACTAGTTCGTCGGGATAGGGGGTGATCGCCAATCCGCCGCCGAGATCGCCCGGCGAACGCAGCCGCAGCCATGCATCCACTGCCATCACGCCGTCGGCGTCGGCGAACAGCGGGTTGACCTCCAGCTCGGCAATCTCCGGGAAATCGACAATGAGCTGGCTGACGCGCACCAACGTCTGTGCCACAGCCTCGGCGTCGGCTGTCGGCATGTCGCGGAACCCCGCCAGCGTCGCGGCAACCCGCGTGCGCGCGATCACGCCGCGCGCCAGCGCAAGGTTGAGCGGCGGCAGATCAGCGGACACGTCGCGCGCGATATCCGCCGTCGTGCCGCCCTGTCCGAAACTGATGATCGGACCGAATGTCGCATCGTCCGTGACGCGGATCCTGAGTTCGCGCGAACGGGCGGCCTGACGCTGCACCAGCAGACCATCGTCGTGTATGCCATGTTGGTGGGCACGCCGGGCGGCGAGCAGACGCGCGGCCACGTCCACGTCCCGTGCATCGCGCAGGTCGAGCGCCAGCCCACCTCGCGCCCGCGCGTGTGGAGCCTCGCTCTGGCGCAGCTTCACTACGGTGGGGAATCCGAGCAGCGCCGCCGCCGCCGCCGCATCCTGCGCCGTCGCGACAGCACGGGTCGGTGCCACCGGAATGCCGTAGGCTCCCAGGACCGCAAGCGCCTCGTCCTGCAGCGAAGCCAGCCGACCCGCACGACGCATCGCTGCAAAGACGCGACGGACGTCGTCGCGGTCGGGCGCCACGGCCAGCACGGTGCCCGGCGGCAATTCGCGCGCTGCGGCGCGGTTGCGGCGATCCTGCACCAGATGCAGGAAACCGCGCACCGCCTGCTCCGGCGTGGCGAACACCGGCATGCCGGCCTCGACCAGACTGCGCCGATGCACCGCACCGGTCGTCTCGCCCATCGCACAGACCAGCATCGGTACCTCGCATGGCGCCGCGACACACCGCCAGGGCGGCAATCGCTGCCTGATCCGCGGCACCGGACGGCGCGTGCACCACCAGAACCGCGCCGACCTCGGGCGCGGCGGCGGCGGATGCGGCGAGACCGGCGAGCAGGTGGGATGCGTCGGGTGCCACGGTGGCGATGCCGCCGTCGGCGTCAGGGTCGGATGTGGGGTCGTCGCTGCCGGGCAACGCCCCCTGCACGGGCGCCAGACGCAGCCCGTCGCGTAGCGCGGAATCAGCTGCCATCCGGCCGGCACTGATGGCGTTGGTGACGATCGCCAGAGCGTCGCCCCGTCCGAGGCGGGCGCGCGCCAAGGTTTCGGCCGCCGACAGGAGGTCCTCGAGGCGCGTCACGCAAAGCACGCCGGCGCGCCTCAGCGCCGCTTCGAACGCGCGTTCCGTTTCGCCGCCCGGATCGGAAAGCAGCGTGCCGGGGCGGATCGCCACCACCGGACGCAGCCGTGACGCGGCCCGGGCGCCGGAGAGAAAGGCGCGGCGGTTCTTGATCCGCCTGATGTCGAGCAGAATCGCGCCGGTGCCGGGATCGCGCGCCAGCCAGTCCAGCACGAGGCCGAAGCCAATATCGGCATTGCCGCCGACGCCGACGATGTGGCTGAACCCGACGCCGTTCGGTCCGGCCCAGTCCAGGATGGCGCGGCATAAGGCAGCCGACTGCGATACCAGCCCGAGCCGTCCGGGCGGAGGCTGCAGGTGCGCGCGCGAGGCGTTCAGCCCGATCGCCGGCACGACGATGCCGAACGAGCGCGGCCCCAGCACGCGGACGCCGCTCCGGCACATCGGATCGGCAAGGCCCTCGGCCGCACTGATCACCACCGCAGTGAATGTGCCTTTTGCTGCCAGCGCAGCCAGGGCCGCCGGCACGGCATCCGGTGGCGTCGCAAGCACCGCGAGGTCCGGGGCAGTCGGCAGGGCAGCGACGTCAGACCCGTCATCGGCATCGAGCGAGACGATCGCGCCCTTGAAGCCGCCCGTATGCAGGTTTGCCATCACCTGCCTGCCCTCGGGCGAGCCGGCGCCGATCACGGCGACGGATTCCGGGTGGAACAGGCGGGCGGGGCTGAAACGGCCGGCAGGCCGCAGGTTCATCAGTGGCATGGCTGGAACCAGCATAAGGCGGTGCGCCGGTCCGGTATCAACCGCCCGTATCGACCGCGCGGACGAATTTGCCATGATGAATACGATGGCGTTGCATGGCGGCGTAACGGACAGGGAGGCGGGCAATGTGCGACAGGTCGCGCTGGGATCCAGAGATGCTGGCCTATCAGGCAGCGGCCGAGGCGATCGCGGCCAAGTATCCGCCGGTGAAGCTGGAGATTCCACTGGAGCCGCATCGCCTCGTGAACGATGCAATCAGCCTGGCGCGTGGCGCGCGGGGACCGGAGATGGCGGAGACCACCGAACGCTGGGTGGCGGCGCGTGGCCGGCGCATCTATTGCCGCGTGCATCGTCCGCGGACCGATCGGCAGTTGCCGGCGCTGGTGTATTTCCATGGCGGCGGCTGGGTGTGGGGCTCGGTCGACACGCACGATTCGGCGGCGCGCGAACTGGCAGCCGCGGGCGAGGTGGCGACGGTCAGCGTGGATTATGCGCTGTCGCCCGAGGCCAGGTTTCCCCAGGCGCTGGAGGAATGCGCCGCCGTGGTGCGCCATGTCGCACGCTCTGGTGCGGAGTGGGGGCTCGACCCGTCACGGATCCTGCTTGCCGGCGATTCCGCGGGTGGCAATCTGGCGTTGGCGACCGCGCTGCTGCTGCGTGACACCGGTGGGCCGAAGCTGGCAGGCATCGTCGCGACCTATCCGGTTTGCGACAGCCGGCTCGACACGCCCAGTTATCAGGAGTTCGCCACCGGCCACGTGCTCACGCGCGAGAAGATGGCGTTCTACTGGAGCGTCTATGTGCCGCATGAAGCCGACCGGACCCATCCGCTCGCGGCGCCGCTGCGTGCCGACCTGACCGGGCTGCCGCCCGTGCTGGTGCTGCTGGCGGAACTGGACGTGCTGCGTTCGGAAGGCGAGGCGCTCGCGGCGAAGCTGCGCGAGGCGGCGGTGCCGGTCGAGCTGGCGATTTTTCCCGGTGTCCTGCACGGCTTCCTGCGCGCGACCGACGGGGTGCAGAAGTCGCGCGATGCGATTGCAAAGGCAGGGGCGTGGCTGCAGCGCTTGGCCCATTAGCCCTCCATGACACGCTCGACTGCTCCGACAACGTTGTCGTAGCCCTTGAGCAGACGCGTGATGGCGCCGATGACATCGGCATCGCGTCCTCCAGCGAGGCATTCCGCGGCAGGAACGGCAATGTATCCAGGATGCGGCGCAAGTATTGGCAACGGAGATCTCCGGCCGCCTACATGGCAGCTGCGGCGGTTCAGCCAAGCGCATCCAACAGCGCCTTCGCCTCCTTCAGATCGGAAGTCTCGAACCCCTCGGTGAACCAGCCATACACCGGAGCCAACAGATCGCGGGCTTTGTGGCGCTCGCCCCTCTCGGCCAGTACCTCGGGCAAGCGTCGTAGCGGTGCGGAGTTCGAGAAGGCGGGCTCCTTGCCGGCGCGCCGTATTCAAGGATTTGACCAGATAGTCTTCGACGATCTCGGCGGCAGCGTGTTCGCGCTGCAGCAACAGGCCCTCCAATCGGTCGATTTCCGCGGCAAGATAGTCTTCGCCGTAGCTCGCGCGATGGGCGCGCGCCCGGTCCAGGTGCTCGCGCGCCGCTTCGGTCAGACCCTCCCGGAGGAAGCTCTCTGCAAGAAGCGCCTCGCGATGCGTTGTGTGCACCACTGCTCCGGTGTCGTACCAGCGCTTCACGCCCTGCTGCTGGAGCTGCAATGCCGCTGCAAAATCGCCGTGCTGGTGCATCGCCCAGCCCATGCATTGCTCACTGAGACCGAGCCATTGCGGCAGGTGATGCTCGCGCGCCTTATCCATGGCCTCCGAGGCATAGCGAGCCGTTGCCGCCGTTTCATGGTGAACCTGGAAAATATGCGCGGCGACGGCCAACGCCCAGGCAAGGCTGTGTGCGTTATCTGCGCGACGCGCATGCGCTACCGCCGCTTCGACGAGCCGTGCTCCGGATGCAGGAAACCCGGAGAGGATCTTCGCCTTCCCGCCATACGCCCGGCAGACCATACTCGGGTGCTCGCCATAAACGGCGAATTCGCGATCCGAAATTGTGTCGGCGAGTCCCGCTCCTCGGGCGAGCATTTCGTCGGCCTCGCGGAGTTCGCCCGCGACGAGCAGCGAATAGCCCAATGCCCTATGGGCCAGGGCAAGCTTCGCAGGGCTCTTCTCGTCATCGGCCAATACGACGAGGTTCCGGGCCAACGCGACCGTTCGCGGAACCGGCTGGCGCATGAGGCAGGAATTCCATGCGAGTCGGCGGGCGGCGAACGCGCTCGGCGATGCATGAAGCCTGTCCGACAGGGCCATCGCCCTCAGGGCACACTCCTCCACTCGCAATGCTCCAAAGCCACTGACGGCAATCAGTGGTACCGCGAGGGCGAGCGTGACATCGAGCTCGTCCGCGTCGCGCTGTTTGCCCGGCGGCAGCTTTGCGAGCAGTTCGAGTGCGCACCCGAGCTGGGCCGCTGCCTCGGAATGGGCGGACCGTCCGACACTGCGGACGCCGGCGCGACGCCAATACTCGATCGCCCGATCGACGACGCCCGCCAGCGCGAAATGGTGCGCCAGGAGCTCCGGCTGCGCATCGACGGTCTCCGGGAATTGCTCTTCAAGGACCTTGCCGATGCGCGCGTGCAATTCCAGGCGTTGGCCGCGCAGCAGGGTACTGTAGGCGGCGTCCTGCACGAGGGCATGCTTGAACAGGAAGCTGGCCTGGGGCGGTACGCCGCGCTGGAAGACCAGACCCGCTTCGGCAAGCCGGCCAAGCGCCTTTTGCAGCTCCGCTTCGGTCTGCCGCGCAGCGGGAGCCAGGACCTGGTAGGAGAAGTCGCGCCCGATCGCTGCCCCAACCTGCGCCACTTCCTTTGCTGCAGGACCGAGCCGATCGAGCCGTGCCATCAGCGAGCTGTGAAGTGTCGCCGGAACTGCACGCGAGTTTGCCGGGATGGACGCCACGGCGGCGCTTCCATGGTCGCCGCCGGCCGCGGCGGCTTCGAGAATTGCCTTGGTCAGTTCTTCCAGGAAGAGCGGCACCCCATCCGTGCGATCAATGATCTCTTGCACGAGCTCGCTCGACAGTGAGGCAGCGCCACCAATGATACCACGAACCAATTGGTCACTTTCCTCTTGCCCCAGCCGACGCAGAGATACCGTGGTCACATGCGGCTGATCATTCCAAGGTCGCTGAAACTCGGGGCGGAACGTTGCCAGCAGCAAAACCGGCATCCCAACGATCTGCTCAATGGCCAGGTCAAGCAGTTCCCTGGATGTCGGGTCTGACCAATGCAGGTCCTCAAAGATCATCAGCACAGGTTGCCGGCTGGCCAAACCTGAAAGCTGCCGCAAGAGCGCCTCGAACGTCCTCTCCCGCTTGCGCTGCGGGGTGATGTCGAGAGCGGAATAACGGGTATCGAGCGGGACGGACACCAGCTCGGCCAGCAACTGCACGTCGCCTTCCGCGGTCACATTCGCCGTTATGAGCGCCTCCAATTTCGCGAGTCTCGTCGAAGGCCTGTCGTCCCGCGCGAAACCGGCTGCTCGTTCCAGTTGCGCTATGAACGGAAACAAGGCGCTGTCCTGGCGGTGTGACGAGCAGAAATAGCGCAATCGCGTGTGCGGCTCGCCTTTCAGGCTCTCTCGGAATGCTTCCCCCAATCGCGATTTGCCGATGCCAGGTTCGGCCGAGATGAATACCACTCGGCCATGACCCGCCTTCGCCTGTTGCCAGCGGCGGTTCAGCAGCTCGATCTCTTCCTCGCGACCGATGAGCGGCGTCTCGCCGGTGCGCAGCGCCTCGAACCGACTGCGGACCTCGCTCTCGCGAAGAACATGAAAAGCCAGCACGGGCGCGGCCAACCCCTTGACCTCGACCTCGCCGAGGCTCTCGTACTCGAAAAGGTCGCCGACCAGCCGCCTTGTATTCTCGGGAATGACGATCTGGTCAGGCCCGGCCAACGCCTGCAGCCGCGCCGCAAGGTTCGGCGTTTCGCCGACCACCGCCTGCTCCTGCGCGGAGCCCGCGCCGATCAGATCGCCCACGACGGCGAGACCGGTGGCCAGACCGACACGCACCTGCAGTCGTTCCGGGCTCGGCACCTGGCGAACCGCTTCAATCAAGGCCAGGCCGGCACCCACCGCACGCTCGGCATCGTCCTCATGCGCCTGGGGATAGCCGAAATAGACCAGCACGCCATCGCCCATGTACTTGGCGACAAAACCGTCGTGCCGGCCGATCGTGTCGGCAACACATCTATGGTACGCGCCGATCACCTCGCGCATGTCCTCGGGGTCGAGCCGCGAGGCCAGTGCCGTCGAACCCACAAGATCGCAGAACATTACGGAGAGCTGCCGGCGTTCGGCGGTGTCGGCGCGAGGAGGCGCGGGCACGGCGGCCGGCGCCGGAGCGGCTGGCGCCGCGGTCGACCTGCCGCAGCCGCCGCAGAACTTAGCGTTGGGCTCGTTTTCGAAGCCGCAGGTCAGGCAAGGCCCCGGCAACGGCGTACCGCACTCGGCGCAAAACCGCCTCGTCGCCGCGTTTTCGGCAATGCATTTCGGGCAGCGCATACGGTGCTCCCGGGACGAGCGAACCGATCCCGCGCAACAATATCTGAAAGGTGATGGATTTAGAAGCTTTTGCTATGTTCAGCCAACCGCACCAACGTCGGCAAAGAACCGATGCTACAACGCCAGCCGCAGCGCGCCGCCAAGCTCGCCGATGACGCCGCGGCGGAAGGCCAGCACGCAGATCACGAAGATCGCGCCCTGGGTCACCGTCACCCATTGCCCGAACTGCGCCAGGTAGTTCTCCATCGCGGTCACCAGCACCGCACCCATCACCGGTCCGAACACCGTCCCCAATCCGCCGAGCAATGTCGTCAGCACGACCTCGCCGGAGGTCGAGTAGTGCACGTCGGTCAATGTCGCGATGCCGAACACCAGCGCCTTGGTGCCGCCGGCCACGCCGGCCAGCATGCAGGACAGCACGAACGCGATCAGCTTGTAGTCGTCGGTGCGGTAGCCGAGCGAGGTCGCGCGCGGCTCGTTCTCGCGGATCGCCTTCAGCACCTGGCCGAACGGCGAGTGGATGATGCGGTGGATCAGCAGGAAGCCGCCGAGGAACACCGCCGCCACCAGCCAGTACATCGTCATGTCGTTGTCGAGCGGGATGAAGCCGAACAGATGGCCGCGCGGCACCTGCTGGATGCCGTCCTCGCCGCCGGTGAACGGCGCCTCGAGGCAGAAGAAATACACCATCTGCGCCAGCGCCAGCGTGATCATGGCGAAGTAGATGCCGGAGCGGCGGATCGCCAGATAGCCCAGGCACAGGCCCAGCGCCGCGCCCGTCGCGCCGCCGAGGATGATCGCGATCGCCGCGTCGACATGCCAGAACTTCATCGTCCAGGCGGCGACGTAGCTGCCCATGCCGAAGAACGCCGCGTGGCCGAACGACAGCAGCCCGACATAGCCGATCATCAGGTTGAACGCGCAGGCGAACAGCGCCACGCACAGCACCCGCATCAGGAACACCGGATACAGCACGAACGGGCAGACCACGATCAGGGCCAGCATGACCAGGAAGGCGATCTGCTGCGAGCGCGAAAATCCGAACATCTCAGGCCCGCCTTCCGAACAAGCCGTGCGGCAGGGTCAGCAGCACGATCACCATCACCAGGAACACCACGGTGGCGGAGGCCTGCGGGTAGAACACCTTGGTCAGGCCCTCGATCACGCCGAGCCCGAAGCCGGTGATGATCGACCCCAGGATCGAGCCCATGCCGCCGATCACCACGACGGCGAACACCGTGTTGATGAAGTTGTCGCCCATGTTGGGGTTCACCGAGTAGATCGGCGCGGCCAGCACGCCGGCGAACGCAGCCAGCGCCACGCCGCCGCCATAGGTCAGCGTGATCACCCGCGGCACGTTGACGCCGAACGCCTGCACCAGCGGCGCGTTCTCGGTGGCGGCGCGCAGCGTGGCGCCGAGCGAGGTCTTCTCGATGATCGCCCAGGTGGCGAAGCAGACCACCGCCGCGGCAGCACGACCCAGCCGCGGTAGTTCGGCATGAACATGAAGCCGAGATCGGTGGCGCCCTGCAGGATGTCCGGGATGCGGTAGGGCAGGCCGGAACTGCCGTAGTAGTTGCGGAACAGGCCCTCGATCACCAGCGCCAGGCCGAAGGTCAGCAGCAGGCCGTACAGGTGATCGAGCTTGTACAGCCGGCTGATGATCGTCCGTTCCAGCACGACGCCGAACGCGCCGATGATCAGCGGCGCCAGGATCAACGCGGGGAAATAGCCGATGCCGGCGTATTGCAGCAGCATCCAGGAGGCGAAGGCGCCCATCATGAACAGCGCGCCATGCGCGAAGTTGATGATGTTCAGCATGCCGAAGATCACCGCGAGCCCGAGCGACAGCATCGCGTAGAACGCGCCGTTGATCAGCCCGAGCAGAAGCTGGCCGAACAGCAGCGGTCCGGGGATGCCGAAGATCATGATCATGCCGTGTTCCCCGCTCCCCCGCCCACCCATTCGTCATGGCGGGCGCAGGCCCGCCATCCACGTCTATTCTGTCCGTTCGTGTCAAAGACGTGGATGGCGGGCCTGCGCCCGCCATGGCACGGTGCAGCGCAACGCCGTCTGGCCGCGTCGACCGCCACGCCTCAGACCTTGCCGATGAACGGGCAGTGGCCGTCGGCCAGCGGGCGGTAGGCCTGATCGCCCGGCGTGGTCGCCATCAGCTTGTAGTAGTCCCACGGCCCCTTGCTCTCGGACGGCTTCTTCACCTCGAACAGATAGGCCGGCGTCAGGTTGCGCCCGTCCTCGCGGATCGTGGTCTTGCCGAAGCAGTCGTCCTCGACCGGCATCGCCTTCATCCGCGCGACGGTCGCGGCGCCGTCCTTCTTCGCCTCCGCCGCGCCCATGTCGGCGACCGTCTTCAGGTAGTGCAGCGTCGCCGAGTAGCAGCCGGCATGGATCATGTTCGGCCAGTTGTTCGGCGTCTTCGCCTTCACCCGGTTGGTGAAGGCGCGCGTCTGTCGTTCAGGTCCCAGTAGAAGCTTTCGGTCAGGTTCAGCCCCTGCGCCACGTCCAGGCCGAGCGCATGCACGTCGGTGACGAACATCAGCAGCGCGGCGATCTTCATCGACTGGTTCACGCCGAACTCGCGCGCCTGCTTGATCGAGTTCACCGTGTCGGCGCCGGCATTGCACAGGCCGAGCACCTTGGCGCCGCTCGACTGCGCCTGCACCAGGAACGACGAGAAATCGGTGGTGCCGGGGAACGGATAGGCCGAGGAGCCAGGCACCTTGCCGCCCGAGGCCTGCACGAAGGACGTGGTGTCGGCCTGCAGCTGCTTGCCGAAGGCATAGTCCGCGGTGAGGAAATACCAGGAATCGCCGCCCGCCTTCACCATCGCGCCGCCGGTCGATTTCGGCCAGCATGTAGGTGTCGTAGGTCCAGTGGATGAAGTTGGGCGAGCACTGCTCGCCGGTCAGGTCGGACGAGGCGGCGCCGGAGTTGAGGTAGACCTTGTTCTTCTCGCGCACGACCGACTGCACCGCGAGCGCCACCGAAGATGTCGGCACGTCGAGCAGCATGTCCACGCCGTCGCGGTCGAACCACTGGCGCGCGATCGACACCGCGAGATCGGGCTTGTTCTGGTGATCGGCGTTGATCACCTCGACGTTCAAGCCCTTGCCGGAGACGCCGAAATCCTCCAGCGCCTGCTTGCAGCAGACGACCGAGGTCGGGCCGCCGGTGTTCATGTATGGGCCCGACATGTCGTTCAGCACGCCGATCTTGACGGTCGGCGCGCCCTGCGCACGGGGCGGACGAGCGGCATGGCGGCAGCGGCGGCGGTCGCGGTGCCGAGAAGTGCGCGGCGGGAGATTGTCATGGCCTGTGTCCTCATCAGTGGGTTTGTCAGATCGGCGGTCAGGCGGTTGCATCCGCCGATCCCGACTCGACCCCCTCGTTCACGCCGTCAAACGCCCAGATACTCGTGCAGCTTGTCCATGTTGGCTTCCAGCAGGTGGTTCGGGATCATGTCGATCACCTGGCCATGCTCCATCACGTAGTGCCGGTCGGCCACGGTCTGCGCGAAGCGGAAGTTCTGCTCCACCAGCAGCACGGTGAAGCCGCGCTGCTTGATCTCGCGCACGGTGCGGCCGATCTGCTGCACGATCACCGGCGCCAGGCCCTCGGTCGGTTCGTCGAGCAGCAGCATCTTCGCCCCGGTGCGCAGGATCCGCGCGATCGCCAGCATCTGCTGCTCGCCGCCGGAAAGCCGCGTGCCGTGCGCCGTGTTGGCGCGCTCCTTCAGATTGGGGAACAGCGTGTAGATCTCGTCGATGTCGAGCCCGCCGGGTGCGACGATCGGCGGCAGCATCAGGTTCTCGGTCACGCTGAGCGAGCCGAAGATGCCGCGCTCCTCCGGGCAGAACGCGATCCCGGCCCGCGCGATCTGGTTCGGCATCAGGTTCATCAGTTCGCGCGCCGCGGAACCGGATGCTGCCCTCGCGCCGCGGCACCAGGCCCATGATCGACTTCAGCGTCGTGGTCTTGCCGGCGCCGTTGCGGCCCAGCAGCGTGACCACCTCGCCCTCGCGCACCTCGAAATCGACGCCGTGCAGGACGTGGCTCTCGCCGTACCAGGCGTTGAGCCCTTTGATCTCAAGCATGCGGCGTCCCCAGATAGGCGGCGATCACGTCGGGGTTCGCCGAGACCGTGGCGTAGTCGCCCTCGGCCAGGATGCGCCCCCGCGTCAGCACGGTGATGGTGTCGCACAGCCCTTCCACCACCGAGAGATTGTGCTCGACCATCAGGATCGTGCGCCCGTCGCGGATCCGGCGGATCAACTCGACGATGCGGTCGACGTCGCCGTGGCCCATGCCGGCGGTCGGTTCGTCGAGCAGCATCACCTCCGGATCGAGCGCCAGCGTGGTGGCGATCTCCAGCGCGCGCTTCTGGCCGTAGGGAAGCTGCGTCACCACCGTCTCGGCCTCGCCGGTCAGCCCGACATCGAACAGCAGCTCGCGCGCGCGGTCGTCGTAGACCTGCAGCGCCTTCTCCGAGCGCCAGAAGTCGAAGCTGGCGCCGCGCGCGCGCTGCAGGGCCAGCCGCACATTCTCCAGCGCGGTCAGGTGCGGGAACACCGCCGAGATCTGGAAGCTGCGCACCAGGCCGAGCCGGGCGACCTGCGCCGGCTTCATTCCCGTGATGTCACGACCCTTGAACCTGATCGTGCCGCGCGTCGGCGGCAGGAACGCGGTCAGCAGGTTGAAGCAGGTCGTCTTGCCGGCGCCGTTGGGGCCGATCAGCGCATGGATGGTGCCCGTCTCGCACCTTCAGCGTCACGTCGTCCACCGCGACGAAGCCGCCGAACTCACGGGTCAGGTTCACGGTCTCCAGGATGGTGTCGCTCACCCCCGGACGTCTTCCATTATCGTTAAGGTCCCCTGTTGGGTCCGCTGATTGCATATCGTTGCCGGGGGCGCAAGATTGACCCTCCCACCATGGGGCGAGGCCATCCGATGCGACTGCGCAGTCCCTTGTTCGCCCCCGGCAATTCCGAGCGGAAGATGCAGAAGGCGATCGCTTCGGCTGCCGATGCGGTGATCCTCGATCTCGAGGATTCCGTCGCGGCGCCGTCCAAGCCGATCGCGCGGGCCATGGTCCCGGACGTGGTGCGGGCGCACCCCGGCCGCGATCTGATCGTGCGGGTGAACCCGCGCGGCACGCCGTGGTATCTGGCCGACGTGGCCGCTGCCGTGCCCGCGCGGCCGGCTGCCGTCATGCTGCCGAAGTGCAGCGGCCCCGAGGACCTCGGCACGCTCGACCACCACCTCGAGGCGCTGGAGACCGCGGCGGGAATTCCCGCCGGGCAGCATCGGCGTGGTGGCGATCGTCACCGAGACCGCTGCCTCGGTGTTCACGCTGGGCGCCTATGCGGGGGTGGCCGCGCGGCTGTGCGCCATCTGCTTCGGCGCCGAGGACCTTTCGGCCGATCTGGGCATCAGCCCGCGCCATCCCGACGGGTCCTACCCGGCGCCTGTGGTCTTCGCTCGCGCCCAGGTCCTGGTGGCCGCCGGCGCGATCGGCGTTCCGGCGATCGATACGCCCTGGCCCGATCCGCGCGACCCGGACGGGCTGCGGCGGGAGGCCGACGCCGCGGCAGCCGATGGCTTCGCCGGCAAGATCCTGATCCACCCGGCCCAGATCGACATCGTGAACGCCGCCTTCACCCCCTCGGCGGAACGCGTGCGCTGGGCCGAGCGGGTGGACGCGGCCTTCGCCGCCAATCCGGATGCAGGGGTGTTCGCGCTCGACGGCAAGATGATCGACCGGCCGCACTACAAGCTGGCGCAGCGTATCCTGGCGGCTGCCGGACGATAGCGCGGGTTATCAAGACTGAGGACGTCGGGCTGCAACGTATGTGCACCTCGCCCGCTTGTGGGAGCGGTCGCGGCGCGTCAGCGACGCGGGTGAGGGTGCGTCCCGGCGGCATTTGTCTGCTGGTGCACCCTCTCCCGTCGCGCTGCGCGCTTCGACCTCTCCCACTTCGTGGGCGAGGTGTACATTGTACCTGCCCAGCCTCTCGCGCCCGCTCCGTCAGCGCAACGGCCGGAAGAACGCGCGCACTTCGGCGGCCAGCGCCTCGGGTTGTTCCATCGCCGCGAAATGGCCGCCTCGCGGCATGACGGTCCAGCGGCGTATGTCGGTGTAGGTGCGCGCGGCCACGGACCGCGGCGGATGCAGGATCTCGCGCGGGAACTCGCAATAGCCGGTCGGCACACTGACGGTGCGGCCCTCGGGGATCGGCCACGGGCGATGCATGCGGAAGTAATACGGAAAGAACGACGAGCCGATCGCGCCGGTGAACCAGTAGAGGCTGATATTGGCGAGCAACTGATCCCTGGTGAACGCCGTCTCCACATCTCCGCCGCAGTCGGACCAGGCACGGAACTTCTCGACGATCCATGCCGCCAATCCCGCTGGTGAGTCGGTCAGTCCGAAACTGAGGGTCTGCGGCCGCGTGCCCTGGATCCACTGGTAGCCGGTCTCCTCCTTCAGCCAGTGCGCAAGCTCGTCCAGGTATTGCCGCTCCTCATGTGTCGGGTCTCCAGCGGCGTCGTGTCCCGCCGGACCGCCAACAGGTTCACATGGATACCGAGCAGTTTTCGGCATGCGCGAAGCCCATGCGCGACGCGGTGATGCCGCCCCAGTCGCCCCCTTGCGCGGCAAATCGGCGATAGCCGAGCGTCCCGGTCATCAGGTCCGCCATGCAGTCGGCGATATCCTCGATGCCGAAGCGTTTCTGGCCAGGTCGGAACGAAAGCCCGTAGCCCGGAGCGACGGCGCCACGACCGTGAACGCATCGGCCGGGTCGCCGCCGAAGCGGGCCGGGTCGGTGAGGCGGGGAATCAGGTCCAGGAACTCGAACACCGAACCCGGCCAGCCATGCATCAGCAGCAACGGGCGGGATCAGGCCCCTTGCCCGGCACGTGCAGGAAGTGCACGTCGATGTCGTGCAGCGGGGTATTGAACTGCGGGAACGCATTCAGCCGCGCTTCCTGCGCGCGCCAGTCGAAACCCGTGCGCCAGTAGTCGACAAGCCCCCGCAGGTGGTCGACGTTGGTGCCGTAGGCCCAGGGGTCGCCGGGAGCCTGATCGGGCAACCGCGTGCGTGCCAGGCGTTCGCGCAGGTCGGCGATGGCATCGTCGGCGATGTTCAGGGCAAAGGCCTCCGGCTCGCGCGCTCATTCTGCGTCCTCCGTTGCCGACGTGATTTGATGCCGAGGCAGGTCCTGGCAACCGGTATACCCGGGGCGCGTTGTGCACGGATGAACATTGGCACGCAAGATCTTGATGCGGATGTTCGGTTGCCCGCGCGGCCTCCTCGGCCGACTGGGCGGCATTATTATGGCGCGAACCAACAGTGCACACGCCGGGTGGGTGGTCAGCCTGCTGGACGTCAGGCAACAGGAGAGCGTGCTCGATATCGGCTGTGGTCCAGGCGTCGCGATCCATATGCTGGCGAAAAGGCTCGCCATGTCGCAGGCGTGGATCCTTCCGCCGAAATGCTGCGTCAGGCAGCGAAGCGCAACGCGGCCGCTATCAGCGAAGGACGTGTCGAGGTGCGGCCTGACGCCGCCGACCAACTGCCATTTGCCGACGCCAGCTTCGACAAGGTCATGGCGCTCAATTCCATGCAGTTATGGCCGGACGCCTTGGCGGGTCTCCGAGAAGTATTGCGGGTCACCAAGCATAACGGCCGGGCGGCGTTGGCATTCACCAGCTATTCGGGCCAGCGACGCGAAGGCGTGCCCGAACTGATTGGCTCCGCCGGATTCGACGACTGTCGCGTGGTCGAAACAGATCGAGCGTTCTGCGTGCTCGCCTCGGCGACGTCTCGCCGATTTAAGCGTGACCTGTCTGATCCGCTTTGAGCCGGGGCTCGATATAAATGACGCCGGACCGCCGTCAGACTGCCTGGGCGACGGCGACCGCTTCCTGCTCGCTCCAGGCAGCCCCTGCGGCCATAGCGGCTTGGCACTTATCCGGACCCATCGCGCTGTGGAGGCGCTCAACAAGTCTGCTTCGTATCGCTATGGCGATGTCGGAGCGGCCGAGCTGATGCTGGTCGGCATAGCCGTCCGCAAATCCGGCAAGGCGCGCTGCGGTGTCAGTCTCTCCGTGCACCGCGAGGACGAGGGCGAGCTGATAGATCGAGCCTGGGAGACCCACGTTCCCGAGCGCGCGCGAAAGCTCGAAGGCTCTGAGTGCTGCGGCGCGGCCGGGCTCGATCTGATCATCGAGGATCAGAAAGCCGGCCAGCGAGTGCAGGGCCAGGAACTCGCTCGTCAGGGTGCCGTGCCGGCGGGACGCCTCGACTGCCCGTCTCGCGCGGTCGATGGCTTCCGCCATTTGGCCGGCCGCGAATGCGATAACAGCGAGTTGCGCCTCGCAGGCGTCGTGCATGCGGACATCACCGAGCGCCTTGGACAGGGCCAGCGCCTCTTCGACGAGGGCCCGCGCAGCCTGCAAATCCCCGGCATCCCTGCGATGGCCCCGGCGCCCAGGAGCGCAATGGCCAGCCGCCTTCGTGCGGCCACACCGGCGCAGGACCGAAAGTGCTTCGTCGTGGTATTGCTCGGCTTCCGCGACGTCCCCGATAGCGGCTGGTCGATATCCCCGCCTGCATCAGCGCCTGCCCCAGCAGGACCGGCTCGCCGCCAACCTGTCTCATCAACGCGATGGCTCGGAGGTTGTGCGAAAGGCGTCCCCTGTCGCCACCGTAGAAATCCCACCCGAGTCCGAGGCGGATGCGCGCTTCGACGGAAGGTGGAGTAGCGTCATCGACAAATGTGAGAGCCAGCTCAAACCAGCGCCGCTGCTCCTGCACCAGCGACAGTTCACGCCACAGCCAATCGGTATAGGCTGACAAGCTTCACGCCCAAAGCCGGGTCCCCGTCCGGGCCCAGAGACCAGCCCAGGGCCGCACGCAAATTGTCCAGGTCCGGTTCATACGCGGCGAGCCAATCGGCCCTCGGGGTCGTGGGCCAGGTTCGCTCCGCCCGCTCGAACACGATCGTCATATGCTCGCACAGCCGACGCGCCAGCGCGGCGTAGCGGCTCAGCCGGCAGCTTCTCCAGCGCGAACGCCCGCGTTGACTCGAGCAGCCGGTAGCGGTTCTCGCCCGCGCTGGCGAGCGACACCACCAGCGACTTGTCCACCAGCCCGGCAAGCACATCGAAGACGTCCGACTCCTCCACCGGTGCGCCCGTGGCGACTGCCACCACGGCCTCCAGCGTGAAGCTGCCCGCGAAGACCCCGAGCCTTCGCAGCATCGCCTGCTCGGCCTCCGAGAGCAGGGCGTAGCTCCATTCGATCGCCGCGCGCAGCGTCTGCTGCCGGGGCACAGCCGTACGGCTCCCCGCGGTGAGGAGGTGAAGCTGGTCATCCAGGCGCGCCAGCAACGCTTCGGGCTTCAGCACCTTCAGCCGCGGTGCCGCCAGCTCGATCGCCAGCGGAATGCCGTCCAGCCTGCGGCAGATCTCCGCGACGATGGGCGCGGTCTCGTCGGTCAACGAGAAACGCCCGAGTGCCGAGGCGGCACGCTCGACGAAGAGATGCACAGCGCTGTGTCCCATCGCCTGGGCGGCCGTGAGGCTCGTTGATCGTGGCGGCACGTCGAGCAAAGGCACCGGGTAGGCATGCTCGCCAGCCACGGACAGCGCCTCCCGGCTGGTGGCAAGCAGGACCACGCCGGGGCACGTCTTCAGAAGTGCGTCGGCGAGCGTGGCGGCAGCCGCAATCACGTGTTCGCAGTTGTCGAGGATGAGGAGCACGCGCCTGGATCGCAGGAAGGCCGCGATCGCGTCGGCGGCCGGTCGTTCCCCCTGCACCGGCAGTCCGAACACGGCCGCCACCGCCTCGCCGACCAGTTCGGCCCGGTCCAGCGGCGCCAGCTCGACAAACCACGCGCCGTCCGGGAAGCGCGCCAGCAGATCGGCGCCCACCTGTAACGACAGGCTGGTCTTGCCGACGCCGGCGGTGCCGACCAACGTCACCAAGCGATACTCGGACAGCAGCGCTTCGATCTCGGCCAGGTCGCGCTCGCGTCCGATCAGTGCATGGGCGAGCTGGGGCAGATTGTTGCGATGCGCTGGAGCAGGTTCGGCAGGTGGCCCTGATGGCAGGGCAAGGGCGTTCCGTCCGCGCCGGTGCGAACCCGGAACACCTGGATCCTTGGCCGCGATGTTTTTCAGTTCCGGCGTGCCGAGATCATCGACCTCCAGTGCCAGTCTTGCCGGCGGCGTCCTCGCGCACGCGGGCGGAGATGCAGATTCCGCCCGGTTCCGCCAGCGGCTCCAGCCGCGCCGCGATGATCACGCCATCGCCCAGCAGGTCGTCGCCCTCAGCCACCACCTCGCCCTGGTGCACGCCGATGCGCAGGCGCAGGCCGTCGGGCTGGCGCTGCAACGCGTCCTGGATCGCGATGGCGCAGCGCAGTGCCTGGACCGCACTGGCGAAGGCGACCAGGAAGCTGTCGCCCATGGTCTTGAACAGCCTGCCGCCATGCGCGGCAGCAAGCGGCTCGATGACGTCGGTGCGCAGCGCGCGCACGCGCGCCAGCGTGGCAGGCTCGTCCGCGCCGATCATCGCGGAATAGCCGACCACATCGGCTGCTAGAATACCGGCCAGGCGCCGATCCGCCGCGTCCACGTCTACTTGCCCGTGCACAAGAACTCGGTTGCACGCAGCGTATCTCACATTTCTGGTCCCGGCGAGTACGGAAGGCGGCTTCTGCCGCGTTCTCGTAACGCAAGGCGGCGGACCGGCGGCATGGGCGCTCCGAGCGGGAGGCGATTGACTTATTGGACCAGTGGCGTGCCTGACCGCCCGCTAGGAGCCAAGAATGTAACAGCGGCCGCAATCTCGGCAACCGCTAGCGCTGCCTGCCGTAGAGCCAGCTCGCCGCCTTTTCGCGATCGATCTCGGCTGCGACCTCGCTCGGCACGACCGCCTTGCCGACGGGTGCGATCGCTGCCGCTGCAAGCTTGAGATGCGCCCACGCGAACGGAATGCCGATGATGGTGATGGCCGACACGCAGGCCGCGGCAACGTGCAGCACGATCAGCCACCAGCCGGCGAGCAGGAACCAGATGACGTTTGCGAACAGTCCCAGCCCACCGGTGCCGAGCGTATCCGCCCCGTCACGTCACGGCGCGACGCAAGCTCACGTCCGAACGGCGCCAGCGTGTAGTTTGCCAGCGTGAAGCACGCCTTGGCCCAGGGCAGGCCGATGACGGTGAGCGCCATCAGGCAGCCTGCCAACGCCCAGAAGAATGCGGCGACAAAGCCGAGGCCGGGCACGTTCCAGAGGATGTTGAGGACGGTGCGCATGTCTGGCCCGCCACCTTCAGCGTTTGAAATGCGGCATCACCTCGCTGGCGATGCGCCGGTACTGTTCGAGCATGATCGCCTGCGGAGTCCCCATCGGCGTGGAAAGGCTGACATGCTCCATGCCGGGGAAGCGACCTTCCAGGTTCTTCAGGAAGGCGACGAACTCCTCCGGCGTGCCGGCGAACCAGCCGCCGAGGTCGATGTAGTGTTCCACCCGCGGCACGCCCGTCTCGTACCAGCCACCGCGCCGCGCGATCGCCGCGATCTGTTCCTTCGTCACGCCCGGCAGGAATCCGAGCGGGGCGAACATCTTGGCGTGCTCCTCGTAGAGCGGCGTGATCTCCTTCAGCGCCTGCTGCCGCGAATCCGCCAGGTGCACGACGATGCCGATCATCAGGTTCTCGCCGAGCTTCCAGTCCTTGCCGGCCCGGTGCGCCGCCGCCTGGAACGCCGTGATCGGCCCCTGTTCCAGCGTCGCCGCGCCGCCGCCGACCGCGCCCTTGATATTGTGCTTCACCATGAAGTCGAGGCCGCGCGCCGATGCGCTGACCACCGGCTGCCAGCACTCCACCGGCCGGTGGATCGGCCGCGGCACGAGCGTGAGATCCTTCAGCGTGTAGCCGCGATACGGCACCTCGGGCGGCAGCGTGTAGTGCTTGCCCTGGTGCGAGAAGCGCTCGTTGTCGAACGCCTTGAAGATGATATCGACCTGCTCCTCGAACAGCTCGCGGTTGGCGTTCTGGTCGAGCATCGGTGCCCCGAAGGTCTCCACCTCGCGCGTGTGATAGCCGCGCCCGACACCGAAGATCGTGCGGCCCTTGGTCATGATGTCGGCGCACGCGAAGTCCTCGGCCAGCCGCAGCGGATGCCACATCGGTGCGATGTTGAAGCCGCAGCCGATCTTGATGCGCTTGGTCAGATGGCACAGATGCACCGCCGCCATCAGCAGGTGGGAATGACCTCGTAGCCTTCCTGCTGGAAGTGGTGCTCGGCCATCCACAGCGTGTCCCAGCCGCCTTCGTCCATCACGCGGGCGATCGCCTCGGTCTTGTCGAACACGGAGGCGAGATG
>CAWCDM010000088.1:0-75690 GCA_963794185.1 uncultured Alphaproteobacteria bacterium
GGGTGGTGTGGGACGATATGTTTCGCTGCGTTATACCGGATACCGGATGCCTCGCAGTAAGGTAGGTTCGGGTTGTGCCCCATACCCACGCTTCGTTTCCCCGATACGGGGTGGCTGGTGAATCCTCGGTCGCTTGTGACGATCTCGAAGTCCCAAGTCACGGCGGTGACGTTGCGCTCGTGCAGCCGGAACTTCTGGACCTTGCCGTTCTCGGATATTGGCAGCGCGGTCACGAATTCCATGAAGCGTGGCGAAAGCGGGCATGCGATGATCGCCGATGTCGCACTGGCCAGCTACGCCACTTTGGCCAAACGCAACACGCGGCATGTTGCGTGTCTCGCGATCCCTCCCGTCTCTCGATACCTGTGGTGAATGGCCGTGATGGGTGGAAAGCGGCCGTTGCCGATCTGTCGAGCCATAGGTCTCGCGGATGTTTGCTTCTCAGGATTTGCGAAAACCGTCTGAACTGCATTGACCACGTGCCGCACTGAGGTCAAAGCTCGCATACTGCGGAAACGGGATAACAAGACGCCCAATGATCAATGGATTCGTGCTTGCAGCAGCGATATGCTGCATTATGCTTTTGACCGGGTGTAGCGCCTCCGACCCTCAGCCGTCGCCTACGGTCAGGACAGGCAGCCAGTTAGGCCAAAGCAACGCAGCGGCGCCCGTCAGTCCAATCCCACAAAGCATTGCCGCAGCGCCCAACAGTCCAATCGCCCTTACTCAATCGGCCGCAAACATCGCCGAAACCTTCTTTTCGAAGCCCCAATGGCAGGCAATCCGCAATCTGACGGGTGGCGCCCGCGGGATCTTCATTGCGCCGAACTCGACCAACATAGGGTTCATCCTGGGCTCTCAGCAGGGCATCGGTGTCCTGCTGTCGCGCCACGGGCAGGTTTGGAGCGATCCAGTCTTCATCCGCCTATCCGACTACGACATCGGGTTCCTGGCGGGCGTGTCGAAGTCCGAAGTGATGATGCTGGTCCTCACCGACAGCGCCATCACCCAATTCATCGACGGCGTCTCGAAGCTGAGCGCCGGCGGTAGCTTTGCCGTGGGGGACTGGGGTGTTGGCGGCATCGGCGCCGGCGGTATCTCGGGGGCGCTCAGGTCATGACTGTCGAGACCTCGTCAGGTCTTTTTGCGGGTAGTGGGCTTGGGTCAATGAAGATGAGCCTTGACCGAGACCTCAACATCGCCGCTTACGGAAGCGGATTCGATGTGCACAAAACTCTTGCTGCTTCCGGCGGACGGTTCCCGGCCGCTGCTGGATTGCGCCGAACTCTGTCGACCGCGGTCAAGCAATCCTGGGGTCGTTGAGCCTCCGCGCGAATCCTCGCTGGCGCATTCCCCGCGGGTTCGGTTTCCGGACGTGGCCTGATCATCAGTGCCTCATGGCTCGGACACATCGCAGATCGACTTTTGGTTGCGCATCGCATATAAGAATGCGGTTGAGCCCAAAGCCGAAATGCATTGTCGCGTTGTAGATCGTACAGTGACGTATGGTCCGGCTCGACGGAAGTACGCGGTCACCTGCCAGATATGCCGGAGACACGGCCAGTACGCCGAGTTTCGGATCTCGCAGGCTCGGCATCGGCCGGCGGCGCACAGCAGGTCCTGACGAAGCACCGACCTCAGCATCTTGCGGTTAGCCCGCAATCACCTCGCCCCCGCGGCCGCCGGCTGCCATGCCTGCCCCAGCATGAAGTCCCGCACGATTGGCACCGCGTCGCGCTTCGGCGACAGCAGCACCTGGAAGACCATCTTCGAGCCATGCAGGAACTCCAGCTCGACGGCAGACAGATAGAACTCCCACATCCGGCAGAATCGTTCGTCGGTTAGCGCCAGCGCCGCCGAGCGGTTCACGGCGAAGCGGGTTCGCCAGCAGCGGATGGTGTAATAATAGTGCAGGCGCAGCACCTCCATGTCGGCCACCCAGAGTCCGGTACGCTCGGTGGCGGCGAACACTTCCGACAGGGAGGGTGTGTAGGCGCCGGGAAAGATGTGTTTGCGGATGAACGGCCCCGTCGCGCTTGGCGGCGAATAGCGGCCAATGCAATGCACGTACGCGTAGCCGTCCTCTGTGAGCAGCGAGCGGATCTTGGCGAAATACGCGTCGAAATGGCCGATGCCGACATGCTCCATCATGCCGACGGACACGACACGGTCGAACCGCCCCTCCAGCGCGCGGTAGTCTAGCTCGAGGAACTCCACCAGGTCCGTCACACCCTCCCGCTCGGCCAGCATGCGCGAGACGGCGAGCTGCTCCGGGGAGACGTTGATCGCCGTTACTCGCGCGCCCGCGGACTTGGCGATATGGACCGCAAAGGAGCCCCACCCGGAGCCGATCTCGGCGACCCTCATCCCGGGGCGAAGGCCCAGCTTGGCCGTGGCGCGCGCCAGCTTGGCCTCCTGCGCCTGCTCGAGCGTGTCCGTATCTGGATCGTGGAAGAACGCGCAGGAGTAGTTGAGGCCCGCGTCGAGGAATAGGCGGTAAACGCCGACCGGAACGTCGTAATGGCTGCGGGCATTGTCCGTTGCACGGGCGGCAGTGTTGGCCTGATGGCGCCGTCGCATCGCGCGCCAGGCCTGCCGAAGCAGCTTCTGCGAGGCGACAGCACCAAGCGCCCTGCGGTTGACGGAGAATAGCAGGAGAAGATCGTGTGCAGTCGAGCCACCTTCGAACGTTAGGGTCCCGTCCATGTAGGCCTCGGCCGCCGCCAGCTCCGGGTTCAGCGCCAAGCGTATGTGCAGGGCGCTGTCGTGGATACGAGCGACAACGGCGGGACCGGGCGCAGCGCCGAAGAGATATCTGCTGCCGTGGGCGTCGATCAGTTCCAGTGTGCCGGTCTTGATGAAGCCGCGCAGCAGGCGCGTGAGTAGGCGCATCGGCGTCGTCCTCGTGTCCGCGGAACCCGAACCTACACCGAAGCGCCCAAATCGCGAGGCGCGCTCGCGCCGCGGCGATTCCGGGTCGCGCGATGGCCATTGCCGGCGGGGTCGTGCTCACGATCTCAGTGGTGCTCGCGGGCAAGCGCCCGTCCCGGGCGACCAATGCACGTTTCGGTGCGCTCAGCTTCGATCATTCAAGAGACCGCATCGACGCTTCTTGGTCGGCGGATTGCCCTCACCTTTCCGCTATTTCCGCCGCCGCAGAAAAATCGATCACCCCCATCCGATTCAAGCCCCGAGACACCAACTCCGGCGGGCATTTCAAGGCGCTTGAGCACCTCTCCCGTCTCGGGATCGATGCGCCGGACATCGCTCTTCTCATCCTGCCATGTGCCATGCCAAAGCTCGCCACCGACCCAGGTGACACCCGTGACGAAACGGTCGGATTCAATGGTTCGCAGCACGCGCCCCGGTTTCGGGATCGACCTGATGGATCTTGCGGCCACGGTGCTGGCCGACCCAGAGCGTTCCCTCGGCCCAGGCGAGCCCCGAATCCCCGCCACCGCCGGGCGCCGGGATCGTGCCAAGCACCTTGCCGGTCTCGGGGTCGATCTTTCGGATCACCGCTTCCGCGATCTGGTACAGGTACCGTCCGTCGAATGCCGTTCCCGCATCCGCGGCAACTTCGAGCGCGCCCAGCAGCTTCCCGCTTTCCGGATCAAGGGAATTCAGCCTGTCGCCGGAGGCGAACCAGACAAGCCGCCCGTCAAAACTGACCCCATGCACGCCATCGACTCCGGGAAAGGGGCCATATTCGCGGACGATTTCGGCTTCTGTGCGTTTCATGCTTTCTTCCTAGACAACGGCTGAGGCAAGCAGAGCTGCACTTTGGTGGAGTCAACCCGAGCTTCGTCGGGATCAAATCCCGGCGCAGGATTTCGTGACGCAATCGCCTACCCGTCGGCAGGGCGCCGGTCGCCTGTCGACCGGCATGCGGATCTGCGGACGCCCTTGCCAGGCCCTGCGGCTCGCAGCGCTTCGAGCGCTCGCTGCGCGGTACGCGGGCTGACGCTGAGCGCCAGCGCCAACCCCGAGCTCGACCACGCCTCGCCGTCGGCGAGCAGGGCGAGCACCTCGGCATGGTCTCCTTCGACGGGCGGCACTATCACGGCGACCGCGTTCGCCCCGTGCGGCGACAGCGCGAAGCCCCGCTTCGTCGCGTTCAGCTCCGCCAGTGGCGCGAGTATCTCGCGGAGCCGCCCGATCTCGACGCGCAGCCGCGCTCGATGCGATTCATCGGCCTGCCGCGCTCGAAACGCACGCGCGAGCAGCGTTTCCCGCGACACGTCGTCGGGCCACGCCTCTGCGAGCATGCGAACCAACGCGAACAGTACCGGGCGACCGGCGAGCGAAACTATCGTCGGTCCGGCGCGCACGATGTTGCGGCAGGCATCGACGACGAGTGCGTCGGATGCCAGGAGCGCCTCAACCTCCTCGAGCCGAAGCAGTCGCTCCCCGTCGCGCGCGATCAGTCGCGCGGCGGGCGCCTCGAGCGCGCGCGACGCGCGGTCGACCTCGGCCATCAGTGGGGGAATCCCCGCCTCGCGCGCGGCGCATGCGGCCTGATCGAGCGCGGCTCGGGCCGGCTTGGTACGAATACGCCGCATCGCTATGCCAGCGGAGACCAGGCCGTGTCCGACCCGCGACGCCGGCGGCAGCGCATTGGCGTCGAGCCCCTCGAGCGTCAGTTCGGCCTCATCAAGCTTCCCGATCAGGAGAAGCTGCCTGGCCTCGAGATAGCCGGCATGAGCGGCGTTCGCGCGGTCGCCATGCGCTTCGAGTATCGCCCGCGCCGCGCCGAGCGCCTGTACGGGACGGCCCAGGTCGCGCGACACGAGTGCGATCTCGGCCTCGGCGACGACGCAGCGCGCGCGGGCGACGGGCTCTCGCGGACCAAAGGCGCGGGCAGCGCTGCGCAACAGCTCCTTGGCACGCGTCAACTCGCCGAACTGGGCCATCGCGATGCCGCGCAGCGCGAGCGCGGGTGCGTCGTCACGCAACGCGACGCACTTCAGCGCCGCCAACGGATCGCCCGCCGCGAGCGCCCGCGCCGCGGCCGTGATCAGCGAGTCCATCGAAATCCCGTCACACTTGTCACTCTCACCCCTCGCCATTCCCGACCTTAATGACTCGCTCGGGTCCTTTAACGGCCGGAAACGGCCAAAGTCGCTCGGGAGGCTGAAAATGACAACGCTGACAGCGGCGAAGGAACGGAATGCAGGGGCGTGGCGGGCCCGCGACGCAGCTGGCTGGATCGGCCTCGCCGCGGCGCCGACCTTTGCCCTGATGGCGTGGATCGCGGCGACCGATACGTCTCGGATCGCGATCTGCGTTTCGGCTTCGGGCATGCCGCCGATCGATGGCATGGCCTGGATGTACCTGCTGATGAGCCTCTTCCATGTGTCGCCATGGCTGAGGCTCGTTCCTTACCTCCAACGACAGCTCACTCACCCTACACCCCAGAACTGAAGGAGACTGACCATGCACCATCCTATCGTTTCGCGCGAAGAGTGGCTCGCCGCCCGCGAGGCGCTTCTCGTGAAGGAACGCGCCATGACCCACGCGCTAGACGCACTCCGCGCCGAGCGGCGGCAACTGCCCTGGGTCAAGGTCGAGAAGTCCTATGTTTTCGAAGGACCTGAGGGCAAATGCACACTCGGCGACCTGTTCCGCGGCCGCGGTCAACTCGCTGTCTATCACTTCATGTTGACGCCGGGCTCGGATCATATCTGCCCAGGCTGTTCCTTCACCGTCGACCATGTCGACGCGGCGCGGCGGCATTTCGAGCAGGCAGACCTGGCGTTCACCGCTGTCTCGCGTGTGCCACTCCAGCGGATCGAGGAGGTCAAAAAACGGATGGCCTGGACCTTCCCCTGGGTTTCTTCGCACGGCGGCGACTTCAACTTCGATTTTGGTGTGTCGTTCACGGCGGAGGACATCGCCACGGGTCGTGCTCTCTACAATTATGGCACAGTCATCCGTAACAGCCGGGACATGTTCGGCACGAGCATCTTCGTCAAGGACGACAGCGGGGAGGTCTTTCACAGTTATTCGACCTATCATCGCGGTACCGAACTGCTGATGGGCGCATTTAACTGGCTCGACCTTGCCCCCAAAGGCCGTAACGAAACCGGCGGAACCATGAACTGGGTGCGGCTGCACGACGAATATTGATGCAGCGACACGCGGTAGACGCCGAATTTGGATCGACCAACCTTCAAGGCTCCGCTCGTAAGGCGTTCATTCGAATTGAACGGCAACCGGCCGACTGACGGCGCGAACGACGGCTATCGGCTCTCCACTTCTCCGAAGCCGCCGTTCCGCTTTCGGCCAAATCTGGCCATTTGACAGTGCTCGGCGAGCGTCCACAAGGGTCGAGAGCAGTCACGTAACCCGGCCGCCGCGGAACGCGCATACCACAACGTCCCCCGCCCGCGCTTCTCCGTATCTTCCGCTATCGCGCCGGCACCTCGATGCCCAGGAGCCGCGCGGCGTTGCCGCCCAGGATCGCCCGGCGTGTCGCGTCATCCAGCCCCGATGCGCCTTCGATGAAGCCCACCGGATCGGTCTCGCCCATGTCCGCCGGATAGTCGGTGCCCACCAGGATATGGTCGGCGCCGAACTGCGCCACGAGGTACTCGAACTGCGAATGCGTATAGACCAGCAAATCGAAATACAGCCGCCGCAGGTAGGTCCCCGGCATCTCCTTCAGCTTCTCGCCGGTATCCGGCCGCGCCGACGCCGCGTGGTCGATGCGTCCCGCATAGGCGGGCAGATAGCCGCCGCCATGCGCCGCCACCAGCTTCAGGCCGGGACAGTCCTCCAGCACGCCGCCAAAGATCAGGTGATGCAGCGCCACCGTCGTATCGAGCGGATTGCCGATCACGTTGGCGAAGTAATGGTCCTTGAACCGCCGCGCCTCGGTGAAGCCGTCCGGATGCATGAACACCAGCAGCCCGAGTTCGTCGATCCGTCGGAACACCTTGCGGAAGCGGTCGGCCGACAGATCCTCGCCGGCCACATGCGTCATGATCTCGATGCCGCGCATGCCGAGTGAATCTGTGCAGCCGCTCCAGTTCGGCGATGGCGAGCTCCGGTGCCTGCAGCGGGATCGTGCCGAGGCCGGTGAAGCGGTCGGGATGGCGGCCGACCATATCGGCGATCTCGTCGTTGATCGTGCGCGCGGTGGCCAGCCCCAGGTCTGGATCGGCACCGTAGTAGGTCTGCCGCGGCGCTGGCGAGATCGCCTGGATGTCGATACCCATCAGGTCCATGTCGGCGATGCGCTGCTCCGCCGACGTGCCCTGCGATCCTCGTCCGCACACCGTTCTGCCGGTTGATCTCCTGGCTGCGCGCGTTCGCCTGCGTTTCCAGAAACCAGCGCGAGACCGCCTCGTTGCCCTCGACCATCGCCGCGGCCTTGATGCTGGTCACGTGGCAATGGATATCCACGGTGAACCATTTGCCGCGGGCATGCGCGGGTCCCGGAAAGCGTCCCGGGATTCGCGCGCCTTCCGGCAGACAGGTGAACAGCATCTGGGAGCTCCCGTTCATGTTGGAATTTGCAGTCCCGGCATCACCAGCACAGCGAGATTATCGCTCCATGCAGCATGGTCAATGTTCGCCGCTGGAAATTGCCGCGGCAATCTTTGCGGGTCTGGTGCATCGCAGGTCTGCCAACACCTACGCAACCCACTGTCGGCAACATCGCAAAGGAAAATTCTAAACGCAGATGTAAGCAGATTCACGCTGATGCACGCAGATGGCGACAGTCGCCGGAAGACCAAACTCATGGCGTCGGGTCCATGCCCTGTGAACCACACCGATCCAACTGCGTGTTTCGCGTGCATCTGCTTTCATCTGCGCTGAATGCTTTCTTGCTTCGCGGCGTCACAAGGATCGCAACGCCCGCCTAGACCGCACATCATCGCAGTCTTTCCGGCCGGGCCGCGCAATCCCATGCAATCTTAAAGGGGAACAGCCTTCATCCAACGGAATCCACCGCAGTGCATACGGGATGGAGATTGCTTCCCCCGCCTTCCCCGGGGTCGCAACGACAGGAACACCGGACGTCCTCACGCATTCACCCGACCGCCCTGGCGCAACTGCTTCTGGCCGGTGCGAGCCGCCTGGGTGACCATGTCCAACATCCGGTGACGGGCGATGGCCGCATCGAACCCGGGATGGATGGACTTGCCATCCCGGATGGCCTCCCCGAGCTTCGCGTAAAGCTGCGCAACATTGTAGGGCGATCCGACCGGCACCGTTTCCGGAACCCAGCGATACTTCGCAGGCACCGGCATATCCGCCAGGCTCGCGGCCTTCCCGCGCGCGCCCTGCACGGTAAGTTCCTGACGCTGGGTCGAGGCCCGGTCGGTGGCGGACAGCACGAGATCGCCCTCCGAGCCATGGATCTCAAACAGGAATTCGTGTCCTCGGGTCATGCCGCCGCGGACCTGTGCGGAAACGACCGTCCCATCACCGACGATCCCGCTGACCACGAGCTGATCGGGCACGTCCTTTGTGATGAACTCGCCGGTGCCTTCCAACGGAATCTGGTCACGCTGACTCACGGCAAAGGCCGATAGCTCATGGAATTCACCCAGGCAGTAGCAAAGCGCATCGAGATTGTGGCCGCCGGTGATGGTCATCAGGTTGGCGCCATTCGCGAAATCCGCCTGATAGGCGCGGTCAAGCGTGGCCCCCCAACCCGCTGCGTTGACGAACAGCGTTCCGGAGAGCGGCTTGCCGATGTAGCCCTCGGCGATCAGGTCCTTGACATAGTTGATCGATGGCGAGACCCGGCCCTGCAAACCGACGGCATGGCGTACCCCTTTGCGTTCCGCCGCGTCATGCATCTGCACGGCTTCCGCGGTGTTGCGGCCGAGCGGCCATTCCGAATAGACGTGCTTGCCGGCGTCAATGGCAGCCATGACCGGCGTGAGGTGGTCGGGCACCTTGACGCAGACCGTGACCAGATCGACGTCCGGATGCTGTGCGAGCTTGACCGGGTCGGCAAAGGCCAGGGGAACGCCGTAATGCTTCGCCGCGGCATTCGCCGTTTCCTGGCGGGTGGTGCAGACGGCGACCACCTCGAAGTCCGGCAACGCCTGCAATGCCGGCATATGGGCGATGGATGAAAATCCCCGGTTCGGCGTGACACCGACCATGCCGACGCGAATCTTGGTTGCCATAGCCTGGACCCTCCCGTTTCACGGCGCGAACGTTGGGATATTCGACCCCGGTCTGGCAAGATCGGCGTCCGACCTATACAGGCGGCGCACAGCCGAAATCGTCGATGGTGCTCCGTCATCCCCGCCGGCGGCACAGGGTGGGGATGCGATCTTTCGCCCCAGGGCAACCACGCAAGGGGTTGGAATGCCTTGACTGTGGCAAGGGTGCAGAATCAACACGGAGGCCGAGTGGAGGGCCACTGTGGGCCACGGGAGTCGGAGCGGCTCCGCTTGCCGGGGCACAGAACATAGCGCCGGAATCCTTCGGTCAAGCGGCGTTGAAATTCAGGATCAGTCCGATACGAATGTTACTCAGGCGCGGACAGGCATGCCGTTGCGCTGCATGTTGTCGGCCACGTCAGTTAGCGGGCTTTTCTCGCAACAATTGTCGGCGCAGCATGCATTTGGTACACACTGCGTCGCCACCAACAGGAGGCCAAAGCACCATGCCCACGGCACGCCGTCAGATGCATCTGGGGGTCTTCGTCCTCGGCACCGGCAACCACATGGCCGGCTGGCGCTACGACGGCGCCTTCACCTCCCACATGGAACTGCCGGTGATGCAGGAGATCGCCCGCATCGCCGAGCGGGGCAAATTCGACCTGTTGTTCATCTCCGACTCGATGTCGATGGACCCCACCGACCATCCGTCGTTCCTGTGCCGCTTCGAGCCCACCACCCTGATCACCGCGCTCGCCGCCTGCACCACGCATGTCGGGCTCGGCGCCACGGTCTCCACCAGCTTCTCCGAGCCGTTCAACGTCGCCCGCGTCTTCGGCTCGATCGACCACATCAGCGCCGGCCGCGCGGCGTGGAACGTCGTCACCAGCTCCAACCCCAAGGCCGCGCTCAACTTCAATCTGGACGAGCACATCGAGCACGAGCTGCGCTACGCCCGCGCCAACGAGTTCGTCGATGTCGTCCGCGGCCTGTGGGATTGCTGGGACGACGGCGCGATCGTCGCCGACAAGGTCACCGGCCGCTACATCGACGCGGACAGGGTGCGCCCGCTCGACCACCGGGAAAGTTCTTCAAGGTGCGCGGCCCGGTCAACATGGCGCGCTGCCCGCAGGGCCACCCGGTGATCATCCAGGCCGGCGGCTCGCCCTCGGGGCTGGAGCTGGCGGCGCGCACCGCGGACGTGGTGTTCTCGGTGGTGCAGGAGCTGGCGCCCGCCAAGGCCGCCTATGCCGACCTCAAAGGGCGCATGGCGAAATACGGCCGCGCCCCGGACGAACTCGCGGTGCTCCCCGGCGTGATGCCGATCGTCGGCGACAGCGACGCAGAGGCGCGGGAGACATTGGCGAAGCTGCAGAGCTGGATCACGCCGACCAATGCCACAACGCTGGTCGCCAGCCGGATCGGCTACGACGTCTCCGGCCATCCGTTCGATGGCCCGGTCCCGCCGCCGCCGCCGGCCCTGAACAGCCGGACGTTCGCGAGTGTCCTGTACGAGATGGCACGTCGGGAAAACATGACCCTGCGCGATCTGTACAACCTGACGGCGGCGGCGCGCGGTCATTGGGTTGTTTGTGGCACCCCGCGCGGGATCGCGGACACGCTGGAAGAATGGTTCGCCGAGCGCGCGGCCGATGGGTTCAACATCCTGCCGGCCTGGTTCCCCGGCGCTTTCTCCGACTTCGTCGATCGCGTCGTGCCAGAACTGCAGCGCCGCGGGCTGTTCCGCCAGCGAGTACGAGGGCATGACCCTGCGCGACCATTTCGGCCTCGCCCGCGTGGCTGTCCCGGTAGCGCGCGAGAAGGCCGTCGGTGCCGCATGACCGGCGCGGATCGCCCGTTGTCCCGCTTTCGCAGGCGCGACGATCAGGATAGCCTGCACCGGCAAGATAGAATTTAACTGACAGGTGAAATCATGGACGTCCAGACGGTCAGCAAGATGCACCGCCCGCAGGGCATGCCGTTCCGCTGCAACAAGATCGGCCACGTCGCGCTCTACGTGAAGGATCCGTTCGCCTCGGCGAAGTTCTACACCGAGGTGATGGGGTTCTCGATCTCCGACGCCTACGACAGCAACATGATGCCTGGCGGCACGGTGTTCCTGCGCTGCAGCGCCGACCATCATGGGGTCGCGCTGTTCAAGCTGCCCGAGGGCCAGCCGGCCCATGGCGCGTTCCATCACATGGCGTTCGAGGTCTCCACCCTCGACGAGGTACTGCGGGCGCGCGAGCACCTGCGCCGCCACGACGTGCCGATCCATTTCGAGGGCCGCCGCCGCGCTGGCGTCCAGCTTGCCATCGAATTCAAGGACCCGGACGGCCATAACCTGGAGATCTACTGGGGCATCGACCAGATCGGCAGCGACGGCCGCGTGCGTCCGCCCGCGGAGTGGAAAGGCGCCACCAGCCTCGAGGCGGCGATCACCGATCCCGTCGTCGGCCAGGACACCACGGTGCAGGACCGCTCCCTGCTGCGCCAGTAGCGTTTCCACCCGCGCCCCGCGCCGGCGTTCTGTCCGCGTCGACCGGCGCGTGGTATGAGCGGTTGATGGGATACTGGGGCAAGATCATCGGCGGGGTGGCAGGCTTCGCCGTGGGTGGCCCGATGGGCGCGATGGTGGGCGCCGCGCTCGGCCACGCGGCCGATTCCGGCGCGGTACCCAACCTGCGCTCGGGTTTCGGCCCGCAGGTCTCATGGAACCCGGCGCGCGTCGCCGCGATGTTCAACCGCCGCGACCAGCTCTTTGCGATCTGTGCCGTCGTGCTGTCGGCCAAGCTCGCCAAGTGCGATGGGCGGGTAAAGCGCGAGGAGATTGACGCGTTCCGCCGGCAGTTCCGCATCGCACCGGAATCGGTGCGCGACATCGGCCGCCTGTTCGATCAGGCGCGCGACAGCGCCGACGGCTTCGAGGCGTATGCCACGCAGCTCGGCGAGGCGTTCGCCGACAATCGCGGCATGCTGGAGGACGTCCTCGTCGCGCTGTTCGTGATCGCGCGCGCCGACGGACCGGTGAACGGCCGCGAGCTTGAATTTCTGTCGCGCACGCATCTGGCCTTCGGCCTCGATCAGGCCGCCTGGGACCGCGCTCGGGGCGCCATGCCGCGCCAACCGCCATCGACCACGGAGCCGGACGCCTACATGGTGCTCGGCGTGTCCCGTTCGGCGACCGCCGACGATATCCGCGCCACCTGGAAGCGGCTGATGCGCGAGAACCATCCCGACAGCCTGGCCGCGCGTGGCGTGCCCGCCGAATTCATCGCGCGTGCCAACGACAAGGTGGCGCGCATCAACGCCGCCTGGGACCGGATCAAGCGCGAGCGCGGTTTGTGACCCCGCACATCCGGGACCTGCCGAGCCCGAACCAGGATGACCGGCCGCCGGACGTTCTGGTCGATATGCTGATTCTGCACTACACCGGCATGCGGACCGCGCGGGAGGCGGTCGATCGGCTGCGTGATCCGGCCGCCCGGGTATCCGCGCATTATGTCGTGGACGAGGACGGGGGGGTGCTGCGTCTTGTGCCGGAGGAACGGCGCGCGTGGCACGCTGGTGTATCGTACTGGCGCGGCCAAACCGATCTGAACGGGCGCTCGATCGGCATCGAGATTGCCAATCCGGGCCATGAATGGGGCTATCGCGACTTTCCGGTGCTGCAGCTTGCCGTGGTGTGCGATCTCTGCCTCGCCATCCTGTCGCGCCACGCGATCCCCGCGCGGAACATCGTCGCCCACAGCGACGTCGCACCCGACCGAAAGGAGGATCCGGGCGAGAAATTCGACTGGCAGGGGCTTGGCGCAGAACGGCGTCGGCCTGTGGCCGCCGGATATTCCCGATCTTGGCACGACCGGCGCGGTGCGCGACGCAGCCTCGCTGCGCGACGTGCGCGCTGCGCTTGCGGAGATCGGCTATCGCGTGACGCCGGAGGGTGCCCTGGATCCCGCGCTCGCCGCCGTGCTGCGCGCCTTCCAGCGCCACTGGCGCCCGGAGGCGATCACCGGCCAGGCCGATGCCGGGACGCTCGCGCGGCTGCTCGGCGTGCGGCGGCTGGTCAGTGCGAGCGCCATGTGACCTTCGTGGCTGCGATCAGCGGCGAATAGGTTTCGAACAAACGGCCGACATAAGCCTGTCACCACTCCTGCAGCACCAACTCGGCTTCCGGCAGGCCTGCCACCGTCCACGCCTCGCTGCCGCCGCGATACCAGTAGACCTCGGTGTAGCCGAGTGCCACCAGCCGCAGGGCGAGGTTACGGCCCTGGAAGCGTTCGGCGTTCCAGCCCATCGTTACCACAGGCACGCTCCGGTCGCCGCGGGTCAGCTGCTGCATCTTTTGGCGCAGCCGATCCTGAAACTCGTCGGACACGCTGCCGCCGACACCGGCGCCCCTCAGCCCCACCGCACCGGGGATCGATCTGCCCCAGGGGTTGGTGTCCAGCACCAGCGGCTTGCGCTGTTCCACCAATGCGGCCAGGTCAAGCGTGTGAATCGTCCGCGCACCGGGAACAGTGATCGGCGTGGGGGCTACATAGTTGGTGTGCAGGACGTCATCAGGCGGCACGCCCAGATCGGCGTCCTCGTCCGCGTGATCCCGAACTCCGGCGAGCCGTAGTCCCTCCCGCATACGGGAGACCTGTTCGACAAGGACCGGATTCGTGACGTTGAAGATCCGGAAGTAGCTTCGCACCGTGATCGTCGGCCAAAGCCCGCTGGCCTCGACCGCGCTCAGGCGTGCCTCCTCGGTGCGGCCCGCGAGCGCCTGAGCGGCGGCAATCGCGGCGCGGGTATTGCCACGATACTGAGCGCTGGCGTTGGGATTAGCCGCAAGTGACCTGTGAAACCAGCTAATGGCCTCGTCGTACCGAGCAAGAAATTCCAATGCATAGCCCATGGCCTGGTAACGGTTAAAGATTGATGGGTGACGCGGATCGAGACGAATTGCCTGCTCGATTTTTGGAATTGCGTCGGCCGACCTGCCGTTACGCAGTAGGCAAATGCCCAGCGAAAAATGAGGACCTGGCACGTTTGGGTAGGCTTCGATGGTCCTCTGCGCAGCCGGGATCACCTCCTGGCAGCGATCTTGCTCAAGTAGGAGAACCACCCTGGCCAGCATCACTTGCATCGCGTCAGGGCGCATCAGCTCCGCGCGTGTGATCAACGCCTCGGCTCGGTGAAGCTTCTCCGGTACGGTCGGGTCGTCAGCGACACCTTTAGGGTGCTGTCCAGGATTGCGTTACCGAGTTCGGCGACAGCCGTGGCAGACATGGGGTCGAGCTCAACAGCACGCTCGAAGAGCGCCACGATCTGGGCCTGTCGTTGCGGGTTCCGCGGCAGAGCGTTTAGCGCACGTGCGCGCAGCAGGACGTCGGTGGCATCCGGATTGGCAGGCCGCTCGCGCACGCCGCGTGCACTTTCCGTGTCGACGATCTGGCCGTTCAATTGCCGGGCGATGTGCCGAACGATGTCATCCACGCTGTCGCCGACATCGCGCCCGACATCGAAGCGGTCCGCCCAGATGTGTGCGCCGGTCTCGGTCGAAACCAGCTGTGCGTTTACGCGTAACGAGCCGCCGGCATTGCGGACGCTGCCTTCCACCGCATAGCGCACGCCAAGCTCCTCGCCGACACGTTTGACGTCGATCGGCTTGCCCTTGTAGGTGAACGCTGAGTTCCGGGCGATCACCAGAAACCCGGGCAGGCGCGAGAGATCGGTGGTGAGGTCCTCGGTGATGCCGTCGACGATGTAGTCCTCCACCCCTTCACCGCCGAACTTGTCGAATGGCAACACGACGAGGGAGAGCCTCGGCGCCGAAGAAAGCCCAACAGCGGGCGGCACGAACTGTGCAGAGGCGCGTGGCGATTCAGCGATGGGCGGAAATCCGTCGCGATGCAGCCACCACGCCGCACCCAGACCGAGAGCGAGCAGCAGCGCCGCAAGGCTTCCCAGCACCATCGGGCGCATGGTCGGGCGACGGCGAACGGCCGGCACAGGAAAACGCTCGTTCGGATCGAGGCGCAGCACGAATGCTTCCACCGGCCGAACGATGTTCTTGAGTGCGAGATGGCCAAGCTCTTCGAAACGGAGGTCGAGCCGGCCACGCACATGCTCACGCACGGCGCGCGAGACGCAGATGCCGCTCGGCGGACACGCGGCCTGGAGCCTTGCCGCAACATTCACGACGTCGCCGTGGACGTCAGTGCCCTCCGGAATAACGTCGCCTGCATCGATGCCGACGCGGAAGCGGATCGCGCGATCGGGGGGCTGGTCGCCATCGCAGGCGGGCACGTCTTGCTGCACCTTCACGGCCCAACGTACCGCTCCGTCCACGCTGTCGAATACAATGAGCAGGGAGTCGCCTCCCGTATTGACGATCCTACCGCCATGCTCCTCGGTGGCCGGGTCGATCAGATTACTGCGCAGACGCCTGAGCCGCTCGAGCGTTCCGCTATCATCCAGCCCAATCAGGCGGCTGTAACCGACCATGTCGGCATGAACCACGGCGATCAGCTTCCGCCCGCCGGGTGTTCGTCCAATCAGGTCTGAGGCACCGCTGGCTGACATGGAGCACCGCGCCTCAACGCCATGCGCAGAGGCAACAGACACTCATAGGGGGCCGGCAATCAGGCATTCCGCCCTCCGCCTGACCATCGCGATCTCCCGCGCGAGCCGTTCTGGCCGTTTAAACCACAAGCCGAACGCTACCACCTCAGCGCTCGCTGTCGAAACCTTGCTTTCTTGCCTTGCCCCGTACACTTGTGCCCTGCCAGACGGCCGGACGACCGCTGATGCCGCAAGGCGTCAGAGGAAAGTCCGGGCTCCACGGAAATACGGTGCCGGCTAACAGCCGGCGGGGGCGACCCCAGGGAAAGTGCCACAGAAAACAAACCGCCCGTGCAAGAGCCGCAAGGTATCCCGCGGGCAAGGGCGAAACGGTGCGGCAAGAGCGCACCGCGCCCCTGGCAACAGGGGCGGCAGGGTAAACCCCACCGGGAGCAAGACCGAATAGGGGCGGCGGTGCCGCGAGGCACAGGGGCATTTCCGCTCCGCCGCCCGGGTTGGTCGCGCGAGACGCGCTGCAAGGCGCGTCCCAGAGGAATGGTCGTCCCGCACCTCGGGGGAACCTGGGGTGCGGACAGAACCCGGCTTACAGGCCGTCTGGCACATCACTCAGCCAATCAGTGCTTATCCACCGACTCATCGACATCTGGAACGAAACCAGAACCAGCGCCGGCGATAAATCTCCGATCATCAAAATTGCCGCGACCGGACTCGGAGAGTGTCCGTAAGCTGTTGAGGAAACCGCAAAAAATTATGGACGCAATGACAGAAAGAGCGGCAAACCCCTTTGACGGCCCATAATTTCCCATGCTATCCCGTGTCATCCCAGGAAGGGTCGGTCTGTCCGTCCCATGGGCGCGATTGGAATCGGGTGACAGGCAGGCAGCTCGCTTCGATCGCACTCCATTCGACGTACCTGCCAGACTATTGGCCACACGATTGGGATGAACGACGGACCCCGTTCATCCAGTGGGAAAGGCGCTCCGGGCAGGATGACCCATTTCCTCGGCACCCACCAGAACAGGTTGGACGCCAAGGGCCGCGTCTCCGTTCCCGCGCCGTTTCGCGCCGCGCTCCGATCACGCGGCGAATCCAACGGCAATGGTTCGCATCTGATTCTTCGCCCGTCGCACCAGTATCGCCTGCATCGAAGCCTGGCCCGCGGCGGACTTCGAAGCCCTGTCGGAGCCGTTGAACAGGCTCGATCTGTTCAGCCAGGAGCACGACGACCTGGCGGCGTCGCTGTACGCGGATGCCTTTCCGGTCGAGGCCGACAAAGAGGGCCGCGTCGTCCTGCCGGAGTTCGCTGGTTGCGTATGCCGGTCTGACCGACACTGTGGTGTTCATGGGCCTTGGCCGCAAATTCCAGATCTGGGAACCGGCGGCGGCCGAACGGCGGCGGGCGGAGGCGCGCGAACGGGCGCGGGTGCACGCGTTCACGCTGCCGGCGGGCACATCGCCAGCGGGTCCGGCACAATGAGCGGTCCCATGCCGTCCCATGTCCCCGTCATGCTGCCGGAAGTGTTGCGCCTGCTCGCCCCGCGCATCGGCTGCGTCTACCTGGACGGCACGTTCGGCGGCGGCGGCTATGCGCAGGCGATCCTGGAGGCCGCGCCCTGCACGCTGTGGGCGATCGATCGCGACCCCGATGCGATCGCGCGCGGCGCCGGGCTGGTCGCGCGCTTCCCCGGCCGGCTGCACCTGATCCACGGGCGGTTCGGCAACATGCTCGATCTGCTGGCGGAGCGGGGCGTCACGGCGCTCGACGGCGTGGTGCTGGATGTCGGTGTTTCTTCCTTTCAGCTCGACGATCCGGCGCGCGGGTTTTCGTTCCGCGGCGACGGCCCGCTCGACATGCGCATGGAACGCTCGGGCCCGACCGCGGCCGATCTCGTCAACACGCTGCCGGAGCGGGAACTCGCCGACCTGCTGTTCGAGTTCGGCGAGGAACGCGCATCGCGCCGCATCGCGCGCGCCATCGTCGCCGCGCGCGCCGAGGCGGTTCCCGGACACGAGCCGGGGATCACGACTACTGGACGCCTCGCGTCGATCATCCGCAGCGTGCTGCCGCCCGACCGTTCCGGCATCCATCCCGCGACGCGCAGCTTCCAGGCGCTGCGCATCCGTGTGAACGACGAACTGGGCGAGATCGAGCGGGCGCTCGATCAGGCGGCCCGGCTGCTTTCCCCCGGCGGAAGGCTGATCGTCGTGTCCTTCCATTCGCTGGAGGACCGCATCGTCAAGCGCTTCATGGGTGAGGCGGCAGGCCGCGCGCCCGCACCGTCGCGCCATGATCCGCGCGGGCTCGCCACGCGTCCGACGCCGCGCTTCCGGCTGCTGACCGCCCGTCCGCTGCGTCCGGGACCGGCGGAAACTGCGGAGAATCCGCGCGCGCGCAGCGCCCGCCTGCGCGCGCTTGAGCGAACGATTCCGGGGACCGCGCCATGATCCGTCCCGTCACCTGCGTCTGCTTCCTGTTGGCCTGCGCCTCCGGCCTGTACGTCTATCAGTCCAAGCATCGGGTGCAGCTGATCGATCGGGACATCGAGAAGACCGTACGCGCCACGAACGAACTGCGGGAACAGACGCGCGTGGCGCACGCCGAGTGGACGCTGCTGAACGATCCCCAGCGGCTGCAGATCCTGGCCGGTCAGTTCCTCAACCTTAAGAACGTGGCGCCCGGCCAGTTCACCGTCCATGGCGGAACTCGACAGCCGGTTACCTGCCGTCAGCGCCCCCGAGCCCACCCCGCAGGACCCGTTGGCGGTGCCGGTTGACGAGCCGCCACCACCGGTCGCCGTCGCGCCGCCGCCTGCTCCCGCCAAACCGGTCAACGTCGCCGCCGCGCCGGCGGCGCCGCACCCACCCGAGCACAGGCCGCCACCGCCGCGCCAGGTGGTCGCCGAGGCTCCCCCGGCGAGACCGGCATCGCCGGTGTTCCGCGCGCCCGCTGCCGCCGAGGCGCCGCGACCGGCGGCGCCTCGGATCGTCCGCGCGTCCCTGCCAGCGCAGCCCCCGCCCGGACCGACGATCGGTTCCGCGCTCGGCATGGCGCGCGGCGGATCGCTGCCGCCGCCGCAGCCGATGCCGGTCAGCGCATCCCAGTGGGTGACCAACGGTGGCGGAGGCTAGGGCATGAGCGACGCGCCATCGCCCGATGCGGTTCCGCCCGGAACGCCCCGGCGTCGCGTCGGAGCGGCGCGCGCCGACGCCGTGCCGCGGATGGAAAACGTGCGGGTCACCGAGCCGGACCTGCTGCACCGCGCCGCGCTGGAGAAGACGCGCTCGCGGCTCGTCTATGCCGCGTTCGGGTTCGGCCTGCTGTTTCTCGCCGTGGTTGCCAAGCTCGCCGATGCGACCATCATGCAGCCGCTGCCGCCGCACCGTCCTGAACGGCCGATCATGGCCCTGTTCACCGCGCCGAAGGTGGATGTGACGTCGCTGGCCCAGCGCGCGATGATCACCGACCGGAACGGTCAGATTCTCGCGATCTCGCTCCCCACCGTCGCGCTGTTCGCCGATCCGCGGCAGATCATCGACCCGGCCGATGCGGCACATCGGATGAAGCAGGTGCTGCCGCGGCTGGACGAGGCGGCGGCGCGCGAGCGCCTGTCCGATACCAACCGGCAGTTCGTGTATCTCGAGCGTCAGATCACCCCGCGTGAGGAGCTGGCGATCAATTCGCTCGGGATACCGGGGATCGACTTCCGTCCGACCGAGCAGCGGCATTACCCGATGGGCCGGACCGCTGCTCAGGTGATCGGCGGCGCCGATATCGACGAACACGGCGTGGCCGGGGTCGAGAAATACTTCGACCAGCGCCTGTTCAGCGACAGCCTCGCCGCTCAAGCTGTCGATCGACGTGCGCGTGCAGGCGGTGGTGCGCGACGAACTGTCCAAGGCGATCGACTTCTTCCAGGCCATCGGCGGCTGCGGCATCGTGATGGACGTGAACACGGGCGAGGTGCTGGCGATGGTCAGCCTGCCCGACTACGACACCAGCGATTTCCGCACCGCGCCGGAGGATGACCGCTTCAACCGCGCGGTGACCGGCATGTACGAGCCGGGCAGCACGTTCAAGCTGCAGACCATGTCGATGGCGCTGGATTCCGGCATCGTGCATCTGTGGGACGAGTTCGACGCCTCGCGCCCGATCCATATCGGCCGCTTCACCATCACCGACTTCGAGGGCAAGCACCGCTGGCTCTATGTTCCGGAAGTGCTCGCCTATTCCTCCAACCTCGGCGCGGCGCATATCGCGGATACCGTGGGCGGGGAACGCCAGCGCGCCTGGCTCAAGTCGATGGGCATGTTCGCCCGCGTCGGCATCGAACTGCCGGAGGCGGGACTGCCGATCATCCAGCCGGCGTCCGCCTGGAAGGAGGTGGTGACGCTGACGGTGGCGTTCGGCCACGGCATATCGGTATCGCCGCTGCACGTGGTCCGCGGCACCGCGGCGGTCGCCACCGGAGTGCTGGTGCGGCCGACCATCCTCGCTCTGCCCCCCGGCGAGCGGCCGGACGGGGTCCGGGTGATGCAAGCCGTCCACCTCGGACACGATGCGCAAGCTGATGCGGCTGGTGGTCACCGACGGGTTTCGGCAAGCAGGCCGAGGTGGCCGGCTACTACCCCGGCGGCAAGACCGGGACAGCCGAGAAGGTCGGCAAGCACGGCTACAAGCGCGGCTTCAAGGAAAACTTCAACGTCGCGGCATTCACCAGCGTGTTCCCGATGAACGCACCGCGCTATGCGGTCTACATGATGGTGGACGAACCGCACGGCAACAAAAGCACATTCGGGTATTCGACCGCCGGCTGGGTGGCGGCGCCGGCGGCGGGACGGGTGATCGCGCGGATCGCGCCGATGCTTGGCCTGCTGCCGGACATTCAGGACGCGCCGGCGATCAACCAGGCGCTGTACATCCCGTTGCAGCCCGCCCGACCGGCCACCGGGCCGCGTGGTCCGATCGCGGCTTCTGCGCCCGACCGTGCCAGGCCTGCCCCCAGCCCCGGATTAAATCCGGGTTTGACCCGGGAGCCTGCCACACTGCCGCCGGCGCGACCGGTCGCCCGCGATCCGCGTCACGAAGCGGCCCTGCCGGCGCCCGCGGTGGTTGGCGCCCCCGTGTTGCCTGCGTCCGCCGCGTCCGGCCCGCTTGCGGCTCGCTGACATCATGCGCCAGGTTCACTTCCTGGCTGACGACGGTGCCGTTTCCGCCGTCGTGGCGGAACGCGGCGGCGCTGGATATCTCCGGCATCACCGCCGACAGCCGCCGTGTGGCGCCTGGGTACCTCTTTGCCGCGCTCCCCGGTGTGCGGGCGGACGGTCGCGCCTTCATCGCCGAAGCGGTGTCGCGCGGCGCCGCGGCGGTGCTTGCGCCGGAGGGCACGCGGTGGCCGTCGGGCGTGCCGCCCCGGCCATTGCTGGAGGACCCCGAGCCGCGCCGTCGCCTCGCCCAGCTTGCCGCCGGACTGGCGGGACGCCAGCCCAAGATCGTGGTGGCGGTCACCGGCACCAATGGCAAGACCAGCACGGTGGAATTCCTGCGCCAGCTCTGGACCGCGAGCGGGCAGCCGGCTGCCAGCCTGGGCACGCTCGGCCTGATCGCGCCGGGATTCGATCCCGGCCCCGGCCTGACCACACCGGATCCGGTCAGCCTGGCGGAGAACCTGGCGCTGCTCGCGCGTGCCGGCATCCAGCATGCCGCGATCGAGGCCTCGTCGCACGGCCTCGATCAGTTCCGCCTGGATGGCGTGCGGCTCACCGCCGCGGCCTTCACCAATCTGACGCGCGATCATCTCGATTATCACGGCACGGACGACGCCTACCGCACCGCCAAGCTGCGGTTGTTTTCGGAACTGCTGCCGGAGGGTGCGCTGGCGGTGGCGTCAAGCGAACTGGATCCTGCGAGCCTCGCGGCGCTGACCGGGATTGCGCGCTCGCCGACGCCTCGACCTCCGAACGGTCGGCGCGACGGGGACTGTAATTCGGCTGCTGGCGACGGTCCCCCGTCCGGATGGTCAGGTGCTGAGCGTCGAGGCAGCAGGCGTTCGCCGCGAGATTGCGTTGCCCTTGCCCGGGCAGGTTCCAGGCCGACAATGCCCTGCTGGCCGCCGCGCTGGCCGACGCGCTCGGCGGAGCGCGACGCGCTGGATCGGCTGGCGGGGCTGCACGGCGTGCGCGGCCGGCTGGAGCTGGCGGCCCGCCTGCCGAACGGCGCCGCGGTCTATGTCGACTATGCCCACACCCCGGATGCGCTGGAGCGCCTGCTCACGGCGCTGCGCCCGCACACCGCGGGCCGGCTGCATGTGGTGTTCGGCGCCGGTGGCGACCGCGATCGCGGCAAGCGGCCGCTGATGGGGGCGGCCTGCGCGCGCTTCGCCGATGTTGCCATCGTCACCGACGACAATCCGCGCAGCGAGGATCCCGCCGCGATCCGGGCTGCGGTGTTGGCGGCCTGCCCCGGCGGGCGCGAGATCGGCGACCGCGAACGCGCCATCGCCGATGCGCTGAACGGCCTTGGGCCGGGCGACGTGCTGGCGGTGGCGGGCAAGGGTCACGAGCAGGGCCAGATCATCGGCGATGCGGTTGTCCCGTTTGACGACGTGAGCGTGGTGCGTCGATTGGTAAGCGCACCATGAGATGGAAGAATTCTCCCCCTCCCCTTGCGGGAGGGGGTTGGGGGGAGGGGTCGCACCGTCCGGTGCTGTGGTTGGCTGCTCCCCTCGCCGCTTCCCTTCCCGCATGGGTAGCCCCCTCCCCCCGCCCCCCTCCCGCAAGGGGAGGGGGAGACTGCTGTTGCTGCGGCGTCGCGGCTTGGCGGGACGGATCGGTTGGGGTGGCCACGCCATGACCCCGCTCTGGACCGTGCACGACCTGCTTGAGGCGACCGGGGGAACGATTGCGACGCCGTTCGCAGCGACCGGGATCTCGATCGACACGCGCACGCTGCAGCCGGGCGATCTGTTCGTCGCACTGCGCAGTGAAACGGGTGACGGCCACGACTTCGCAGCGGATGCCCTGGCCAGGGGCGCGGCCGGCGCGATGGTGCATCGGGATGTGCCGGGCGACGGCAGGCTGCTGCGTGTGGACGACACGCGCGCGGCGTTGCATCGGCTCGGTGGCTATCGCGCGGGGCCGGTTCGGCGGTCGGCTCGTCGCGGTCACCGGCAGCGTCGGCAAGACGACGACGAAGGAGATGCTGCGGGCGATCCTGAGTGCGCTCGGCCGCACGCATGCCGCGGTCGCGTCGTACAACAACCATTGGGGCCTGCCGCTGACGCTGGCGCGGATGCCGCTGACAGCGAGTTCTGCGTTGTCGAGATCGGCATGAACCATCCGGGCGAGATCGCGCCGCTTGCGCGTCTCGCGCGTCCGCATGTCGCGGTGATCATCGCGGTGGAGAAGGCGCATATCGGCTTTCTCGGCTCGATCGAGGCGATCGCAGACGAGAAGGCATCGATCCTGCGAGCCTTGGAGCCAGGCGGTGTTGCGGTGCTGCCGGCCGATTCGCCGCTGTTTCCGCGGCTGCGCGCCGCCGCCGGCGATGCGGCAATTGTCAGCTTCGGTGCGGCGCCCCGGGCCGATGTGCGGCTGGTCGACATCGCCGCGGACGCGGACGGCAGCGACGTCGTGGCGGAACTGTACGGCCAGCGCCTCACGTTCCGCCTGAACGCGCCCGGCCGCCACATGGCGATGAATGCGCTGGCAGCGCTCGCCGCGTCCGTACACCTCTCCCGCTACGCGGGAGAGGTCGTGGAGCGAAGCGACGCGGGAGAGGGTGCCACCTGCCGGCACCCTCTCCCGCCGCGTTGCGGCGACCTCTCCCGCATAGCGGGAGAGGTGTACAGAAACTTTGCCCCCATCGCCGGCCGCGGGGCGCGGCGACGGATTGCCATCCCCGGCGGCTCGGCTCTGCTGCTCGACGAGAGCTACAACGGCAACCCCGCCTCGATGCGCGCGGCGCTGGCGGTGCTGCGTCTGCAACCCGCGCAACGCCGGATCGCCGTGCTCGGCGACATGCTCGAACTCGGCGAGCACGGTCCCGCCGAACACCGCGCCCTCGCCGCCGATGTCGCCGCCGCTGCCGATCGCCTGTTCGCCTGCGGCCCGCTGATGGGCGGACTGTTCGCCGCCGTGCCGGAGCCGATGCGCGGCGCCACGCGAAGGACTCCGCATCGCTGGCGCCGATCCTCGCGCGCGCCCTGGCGCCAGGTGACGCCATACTGGTCAAGGGCAGCCTCGGCAGCCGCATGAAGCTGGTGGTCAACGCACTCGAGCAGCGCGCGGAGGCCGCCTGATGCTGTATGACCTTGCACGGCCGCTCGCCAACCAGTTCATCCTGTTCAACCTGTTCCGCTACATCACCTTCCGCTCGGGTGCGGCCTGCCTGACCGCGCTGATCGTCAGCTTCATCCTGGGCCCGCCGCTGATCCGCTGGCTGAAATCGGTGCAGCGCCACGGGCAGCCGATCCGCCTCGACGGTCCGGAGCGGCATCTGATCGAGAAGAAGGGCACGCCCACGATGGGCGGCGTGCTGATCCTGTCGGCGCTGACGATTTCCACGCTGCTCTGGGTCGATCTGCGCAACGCCTATGTCTGGTCGGTGCTGTTCGTCACCCTGGGCTACGGTGCGCTCGGTTTCGCTGACGACTACCGGAAACTGTCGCGGCGCAACCACAAGGGCGTGTCGGCGCGCGTCAAGCTGACCGCGCAGATGGTGATCGGCCTCGCTGCCGCGATCTGGATCGTGATGCTCACGCGCGGCGTTCTCGGCACTGCGCTCACCGTTCCGGTGTTCAAGGACGTGATGATCCCGCTCGGCTACGCCTTTCCCATCTTTGGCATGCTCGTGATGCTCGGCGCGTCCAACGCCGTGAACCTGACCGACGGGCTGGACGGCCTCGCCATCGTGCCGACCATCATCTGCGCCGGCGTGTTCTCGATCATCGCCTATCTGGTCGGCAACCGCATCTTCGCCGACTACCTGCAGCTCACGCCGATCCCCGGCGTCGGCGAACTGGCGGTGTTCTGCTCCGCGCTGATCGGCGCGGGACTGGGGTTCCTGTGGTTCAACGCCCCGCCGGCGGCGGTGTTCATGGGCGACACCGGATCGCTGGCGCTGGGCGGCGCGCTCGGCGCCATCGCGGTGGCGACCAAGCAGGAGATCGTGCTGCTGATCGTCGGCGGCCTGTTCGTGGTCGAGACCGTCTCGGTCATCATCCAGGTGTTCTGGTACAAGCGCACCGGCAACCGCGTCTTCCTGATGGCGCCGCTGCACCATCACTTCGAGAAGAAGGGCTGGGCGGAACCCACCATCGTGATCCGCTTCTGGATCATCTCGATGATCCTGGCGCTTGTCGGCCTGGCGACGTTGAAGATCCGATGAGCGCATTTCCCAACAACCTGTTCGCGGGCAAGCGCTTCGCCGTGCTGGGGCTGGGCCGCAACGGCCTGCCTGCCGCGCGCGCGCTCGCGGCGATGGGCGCCGATGTGGTGGCGTGGGACGACAACGTCGCAGCCCGCGTCGATGCCGACCGACGTCACGCTGCGCGACCTGCGGACCGACGACTTCGCGTTCGACGCGCTGGTGCTGTCGCCCGGCATTCCGCATCTGCTGCCGGCGCCGCATCCGGTGGCCGCGCGTGCGCCGCGCCTGGCGCGTGCCGATCCTGTCGGACGCCGAACTGCTGTTCCGCGCGGTGCGTCTGGCGGGGTCGCGCGCACGCTTCGTCGGCATCACCGGCACCAACGGCAAGTCCACCACCACCGCGCTGCTCGCGCATATCCTGGCGCGCAGCGGACGGAAGGTCGCCGCCGGCGGCAATCTCGGCCCCGGCGTCGCTGGCGCTGAAGCTGCTGCCGGACAGCGGGACATATGTGCTTGAGATGTCGTCCTACATGTTGGAGCGAATCGCCACGCTCCGCTTCGATGCTGCGGCGATGCTCAATCTCAGCGCGGATCACCTCGATCGCCACGGCGACATGGCGGGATACGTCGCGGCGAAGCGCGCCGATCTTCGATCGGCAGGCGGCGGACGATCTTGCCCTGGTGGGCATCGACGACGATGGCTCGCGCGCGATGGCGGAATGGCTGCGCGCACGGGCGGCGCGCGTGGTCGCCGTGTCGGGCCAACAGCGCGCCGATGTGTGGTGCGACAGAGGCGTGCTGCGCGACGCGGACGGCGTGATCCTGCCGATGGCGGAAGCGCCCGCGCTGCCCGGAGCGCACAATGCGCAGAATGCCGCCGCCGCCGCCGCGATCGCGAGCGCGCTCGGCGTGTCGCGCGACGACATCGCACGCGGCCTGCGAAGCTTTCCCGGCCTGCCGCACCGCCAGCAGCGCGTCGCCACGATCGGCGGGATTGCCTTCGTCAACGACAGCAAGGCGACCAATGCGGACGCCGCCTCCCGCGCGCTGGGCTGCTACGACCGGTTGGTGTGGATCGCCGGCGGGATCGCCAAGGAAGGCGGCATCGAATCGCTGAGCGCCGCTGTTCCCGCGCATCGCACGCGCGTTCCTGATCGGCCGCGACGCGCCGGCGCTTGCCGCCACGCTCGCCGCGCGCTGCGTGAAGCACGAGATCGCCGGCACGCTGGATGCCGCGGTGCCCGCCGCCTTCGCTGCCGCGCGCGCCTGCGGCGCGCCGGTCGTGCTGCTGTCGCCCGCCTGCGCCAGCTTCGATCAGTTCAGCGGCTTCGATGCACGCGGCGATCGCTTCGCCGCACTGGTCTCACAGCTTGCACGCGGGAGGGCGGCCTGATGGCCAATTTCTCCCGCGCCGACAACTCCATGCTGGGCCGCTGGTGGTGGTCGGTGGACCGCTGGACCCTGGGCGCCGTCGGCATGCTGATCGGCTTCGGCTACATCATGATGCTGGCGGCAAGTCCCGCCGTCGCCGAACGCATCGGCTCCTCGCGGGACCTGTTCATCCTCAAGCAGGTGTTCTTCCTTGCCGCCGCCGGTGCGTGCGTGGTGGCCGTGTCGCTGCTCTCGCCGCGCAGCATCCGGCGGCTGGCGATCATCGGGTGCATCATCGCGCTCGCGCTCACCGCGGCGACCATGCTGGTCGGCGTCGAGATCAAGGGTGCGCGGCGCTGGATCTCGCTGCCGGGCCTGTCCGTGCAGCCGTCGGAGTTCCTGAAACCCTGCTTCGCCGTCGTCGCGGCCTGGCTGATCAGCGAGGGCCGCCGCACGCCGCGCTTCCCCGGCAGAGTGCTGGCGATCGGCGTCTTCCTGGTGATCGCGCTGCTGCTGAAGTCGCAGCCCGACGTTGGCATGCTGGCGGTGATCACCGCGGTGTTCTTCGCCCAGCTTTACGTCGCCGGGCTGAACCTGGTGCTGGTCGGCATCGGCGTGCTCGGCATCGGCGGCGCCGGCGTCGCCGCCTACACGTTCTTCCCGCACGTGCAGAAGCGCGTGGAGAACTTCCTGCACCCCGGCAACGGCATCAGCGCGCGACTACCAGCCGCGCACCGCGCTGGAGGCGTTCGGCAACGGCGGGCTGCTCGGCCGCGGCCCCGGCGAGGGACGCGTCAAGGACGTGCTGCCCGACGCGCATGCCGACTTCGTGTTTGCCGTCGCCGGCGAGGAATTCGGCATGCTGGTCTGCCTGATCATCGTCGGCGTGTTCGCGTTCATCGTGCTGCGCGGCATGCTGCGGCTGCTGCAGGAGCACGACATGTTCGTCGTGCTGTCCTGCACCGGCCTGGTCACCGGCTTCGGCCTGCAGGCGTTCATCAACATGGCCTCGTCGCTGCAGCTCATCCCGACCAAGGGGATGACACTGCCGCTGATCTCCTACGGCGGTTCTTCGGCGTTGGCGGTTGCGCTCGGCATGGGCATGCTGCTGGCGCTGACCCGCCGCCGCCATCATGGCGGACGTGCCATGAGGGCGCCCGCGGTGCATCCCATCGTGATCGCGGCCGGCGGCACGGGCGGGCACTTCTTCCCCGCCGAGGCGCTGGCGACGGAGCTGATCGCGCGGGGGCGGCGGGTTGCGCTGATGACCGATGCGCGGTCGGGCGGCCTGCAGAGCCCGGTGTTCGCCGGTCTGGAACAGTTCGTCATCAGCGGCGCCGGCATCGCGGGCCGCGGCGTGGTGCGTGCCGGCAAGGCGGCGGTCGCGCTGGCGGCCGGCGTGTTCCAGGCGCGCGGCATTCTGTCGCGCATTCATGCCGATGCAGTGGTCGGCTTCGGCGGCTATCCCTGTGTGGCGCCGGTGCTGGCGGCACGCCTGATGCGCCACCGCCCGACGGTGATCCTGCACGAGCAGAACGCCGTGCTCGGCCGCGCCAACCGCTGTCCTCGCGCGCCATGCCGACATGCTGGCGCTGAGCTTCGCCGCAACCGAGCGTGTGCCCGAGTCCGCCGCAACCGTCGTCACCGGCAATCCGGTGCGCCCGGCGATCACCGCCCTCGCGGCACTCCCCTATGCGCCGCCAACCGACACGCTGCGCCTGCTGGTGCTGGGCGGCTCGCTCGGCGCGCGCGTGTTCAGCGATATCGTGCCGCCGGCACTGGCCGGATTGCCCGATCGACTGCGCGCGCGGCTCTCCGTCGTGCAGCAATGCCGTGCCGAGGACCTCGACCGGGTCGGCCGAAGCCTACGAGACGGCCGGCATCGATGCCGAGCTTGCCGCGTTCTTCCCCGACGTGGCCGGCCAGCCTCGCCGACGGCGCATCTGGTGATCGCGCGCGCCGGCGCCTCCACCGTGGCCGAGCTGGCGGTCGCCGGGCGGCCGGCGATTCTGGTGCCGCTGCCTGGCGCGATCGACGATCACCAGAAGGCCAACGCGCGCGCGCTGACCGAGGCACGCGCCGCATCGGTGATCGCACAGCGCGTCTGCTACGCCCGATGTCCTGGCCGAGCGCCTCGCTGCGCTGCTCGACGCGCCGGACATGCTGGCCCATGCGGCGCGGGCGGCGCACGACATCGCCTGCCCCGACGCGACCGCGCGGCTTGCCGATCTCGTCGAGGACCTCATGCGCCAGGAGGCCAGGCCATGAGGGCGCTGCCGCTCTCGATCGGCACCATCCACTTCGTCGGCATCGGCGGCATCGGCATGTCCGGCATCGCCGAGGTGCTGCATAACCTTGGCTACGCGGTGCAGGGCAGCGACATCGCAGAGTCGGCGAATGTCGGGCGCCTGCGCGAGGCCGGCATCGCGGTGTCGATCGGCCATGAGGCGGGAAATCTCGGCGGCGCCCAGGTCGTGGTCGTGTCCTCGGCGGTGAAGCCGGACAACCCCGAGGTCGCCGCGGCGCGCGCGCGTCTGATCCCGGTGGTGCGCCGCGCCGAGATGCTCGCCGAACTCATGCGGCTGAAATGGTCCGTCGCGATCGGCGGCACGCATGGCAAGACCACCACCACCAGTCTGATCGCCGCTGTGCTGGAGGCAGCGCACCTCGATCCGACCGTGATCAACGGCGGCATCGTCAACGCCTACGGCACCAACACCCGGCTCGGCGCCGGCGAGTGGATGGTGGTGGAGGCCGATGAAAGCGACGGGAGCTTCCTGCGGCTGCCGGCGATCATCGCCGTCGTCACCAACATGGACCCGGAGCATCTGGACCACTGGGGAACGGCAGAGGCCATGGTCGCCGGCTACGACCAGTTCGTCGGCAACGTGCCCTTTTACGGGTTTGCCGTGCTGTGCATCGACCATCCGGCGGTGCAGCAGATGATCCCCCGCCTTTCGGATCGGCGCATCATCACCTACGGGTTCTCGCCGCAGGCCGATGTGCGCGCCGATCGCGTGGTGCCCGACAAGCTGGGGTCCACCTTCGACGTCAGCGTCACGGATCGCGCCCGCAGCCGTTCGCGCAAGATGGGACCGTATCGCCTGCCGATGCTCGGCAGCCACAACGTGCAGAACGCGCTGGCGGCGGTGGCGGTCGGCGTCGAGATGGAGATCGACGACGACACGCTGCGCAGCGCGTTCGCCGGATTCCGCGGCGTGAAGCGGCGATTTACCAAGACCGGCGAGGCGGGCGGCATCACCATCATCGACGACTACGGCCACCATCCGGTGGAGATCGCGGCGGTGCTCAAGGCGGCGCGTCAGGCCGGCGCGCGCGACGTGATCGCGGTGGTGCAGCCGCATCGCTACACGCGGCTCGCTTCCCTGTTCAACGAGTTCTGCACCTGCATGAACGATGCGGGCACGGTCATCGTCGCCGATGTCTACCCGGCCGGCGAAGCGCCGATCGATGGCATGACGCGCGATGCGCTGGTGGACGGGTTGCGCGCGCGCGGGCATCGCAGCGTCGTGCCGCTGCCGTCGCCCGCGCGACTGGCGGAGATGGTGTTCGCCATCGCCAAGCCCGGCGATTTCGTCGTGTGTCTCGGTGCCGGCAACATCACGGTATGGGCCGCTGCGTTGCCGGAGGAACTGGCCGCGCTGCAGCAGCGCCGCGTCGCGGGCAGTGCGGCATGATGGCCGCGGCGCACATGCCCGGATTCGCGGACACGCTGCCGAAGCTGCGCGGACGCGTGCAGGCGAATGCGCCGCTCGCACCGTTCACCTGGTTCCGCGTGGGTGGTCCCGCTGAGGCGCTGGTGCGGCCCGCGGACGAGGAGGACCTCGCGCAATTCCTGCACGCATTGCCGCCCGAGATTCCGGTGCACGCGATCGGCGCATGCTCGAACCTGATCGTGCGCGACGGCGGGCTGCCGGGCGTGGTGATCCGGCTCGCCCGTGGCTTTGGCGCGATCCGGTCGAGGCGGATGGCATCGTCGCCGGCGCCGCCGCGCTCGATGTCACCGTGGCCGAGCATGCCGCGGCTGCCGGGCTCAGCGGGTTGGAATTTTTGTCGGGCATTCCCGGCAGCATCGGCGGCGCGGTGGTGATGAACGGCGGCGCCTACGGCAACGACGTCGCTGAATGCCTTGACTGGGCGGAGATCGTCACGCGTACCGGCGAGCGACGCCGCCTGTCGGCCGCCGATCTCGCGTTCGCCTATCGGCATTCGCGTCTGCCGCATGGCGCAGTGGTGGTTCGCGCCCGGCTGCGTGCGCGGCGTGGCGAGCCAGCGGCGATCGCCGCGCGCATGGCGGAGATCCGCGCGACGCGGGAAGCCTCGCAGCCCGTGCGGGCGCGCACCGGTGGTTCGACGTTCCGCAACCCGCCCGACATGAAGGCATGGGAGCTGATCGACGCCGCCGGCTGTCGCGGCCTGAGCCGCGGCGGCGCGCAGGTCTCGGAGAAGCACTGCAACTTCCTGATTAACACCGGCACGGCGAACGCCGCCGACCTGGAAGGTCTCGGCGAGGAAGTGCGTCGGCGCGTGCACGCTGCAACGGGGGTGACGCTCGAGTGGGAAATCCACCGCATCGGCATCCCCGCCGGCAAACCTGAGGTCGTGACATGAGGCGTCGCACCCGTACACCTCTCCCGCTTGCGGGAGAGGTCGGCGAGCACCGCGAGCCGGGAGAGGGCGCCGCCGTGTGGCACCCTCTCCCGCCGCTCTGCGGCGACCTCTCCCGCGAAGCGGGAGAGGTGTACTACTGATGACCCGCGTCGCAGTGCTCTACGGTGGCATCTCCGCCGAGCGCGAGGTCAGCCTGTCGACCGGCGCGCAGGTGATCATCGCCCTTCGCGAGGCGGGGTTCGAGGTGACCGCGATCGAGGTGGGCGAAGACCTCACCGCCGTCCTCGCAGCACTCAGCCCGCCGCCGGACGCCGCCTTCAACGCGCTGCACGGCCGGTTCGGCGAGGATGGCGCGATCCAGGGCGTGCTCGACTGGCTCGCCATCCCCTACACGCATTCCGGCGTCCGCGCTTCGGCGCTCGCCATGGACAAGGTTGCCGCCAAGGCGGTGTTCGCCGCCGCCGGCCTGCCGATCGCGCGCGGGCGCGTCGTGCGGACCGACGAACTGGAGGCCGCCGATCCGTTGCCGCTGCCCTACGTGGTGAAGCCGATGAACGAGGGCTCATCGGTCGGCGTGGAGATCGTCAAGAAGGGCGACAACCGGCGCGCCGAGATCGCCCGCGCCTGGCGCTTCGGCAACGCCGCGCTGGTCGAGGAGTACATCCCCGGCCGCGAACTCACCGTCGGCGTGATGGGCGACCGCGCGCTCGCGGTAACCGAGATCTTCGCCGAAGCCGGCGTCTTCTACGACTACGAGTTCAAAATACGCCGATGGCGGCTCGCGCCACATCATCCCCGCCCGCGTGCATCCGGACATGTACGACCGCGCACTCAATGTCGCACTTGCCGCGCACCGCGCGCTGGGCTGCCGCGGCGCGACGCGCGCCGACTTCCGCTACGACGACACGTCAGGCGAGCCGGGCCGCCTCGTGCTGCTCGAGATCAACACGCAGCCCGGCCTCACGCCCACGTCGCTGCTGCCCGAGCAGGCGGCGCATCGCGGCATGAGTTTTCCCCAGCTTTGCGCCTGGATGGTGGAGAACGCGGCATGTCGCGTGTAGTCCGCGGTCCGCGCCATACGATCAGCGACCGCCCCGGCCGCCTGAAGCTGCTGCTGCGCCGGCAGAAGCACCTGCTGCGCCCCGCCGGCTGGGTTGGCCTTGCGCTCGCCGTGATTCTGCTCGGTGAAATCGCGCTGCGTTCGACGGCGCCCGGCGGTTCGCTCGCCACGCTGCGCGAACGCTTCGGCGGCGCCACCGCGTTCGCCGGCCTGCGCGTCACCGACATCGTGATCGAAGGGCGCGAAAATACGCCAGAACCGCTGCTTCGCGCGGCGCTCGGCGTGAGCCTGGGCGATCCCATTCTCGGCTTTTCGGTGGAACTGGCGCGCCAGCGCCTGGCGACGCTGAACTGGGTGGAGCACGCCACGGTGGAGCGGCGGCTTCCCGGCACCGTCGTCGTCTATCTGCAGGAACGCCGCCCGTTCGCCATTTGGCAGAACCAGGGCAAATTCGTGCTGATCGACCGGACCGGCCAGCAGGTCGCGAACCAGAATGTCGCGGAATTCCAGAAATTCCCGCTCGTTGTCGGACCCGGGGCCGCCGCCGCCGCGGCGACGCTGATCGATGCGCTGAGCGATCGGCCCGACCTGCAGAAGCGTGTCGTCGCCGCGGTGCGCATCGCCGAGCGGCGCTGGAACCTGCACCTCGACAACGGCGCCGACGTGCTGCTGCCGGAGGGACACGAGGTCGCCGCACTCGATCGGCTGGCAAAGCTCCAGCAGGAGCACGCCCTGCTCGACCGGCCGCTCGCCGCCATCGACATGCGCCTTGCCGACCGGCTCGTGCTGCGTCCGAAACCCGAGCCGCATACCGATGCCGCCGCCGCCCCGCCGCCGCCGAAGCAGCCCACGTGACCGGAGCCGACACGATGAACCCTCTAGCAGGCTGCGGAAGAATGGCCGCAAGGCCAGGGGCTCTGCCCCTGCACCCCGCCAAGGACAAGTCCTTGGAACCACTTACTTTCAGTGATGGGGGTCTGGGGCCTCAGGTCCCAGCGGGTCCAGGGCGGAGCCCTGGCCTTCCGCTTTCCTCAGCCCACCAGACCGGAGCGTGCCTTGAATGACATGTCGCGTCGCGTGCTGCCGCCTCCGCCGGCCGGGCCGGAGGATACCGCGCGTCCGCGCCATGGGCGCACCGGACCGTTCGGCGTGCTGGACATCGGCACAACCAAGATCGCCTGCCTGATCGGGCGCGTCGAAAGCGACGGAACGCTGCGCGTGCTCGGCTTCGGCTGGCAGAAGGGCCGCGGCGTGCGCGGCGGCGCCATCGTCGATCTCGACGAAGCCGAGCGCGCGATTCGGGCGTCGGTCGGCCAGGCCGAGGACATGGCGGACACGCGGCTTCGCGCGGTCACACTCAACCTGACGTGCGGCCAGCCGGAATCGCGTCTGTTCAACGTGCAATGGCCGGTCGGCGGGCGCGCGGTGGAAGAGCATGACATCCGCCGCGTGGTGAACGAGGGCCGGGCACGCGCCGCCGCCGAAGGGCGCGAGCCGATCCACGCCATGCCTTTGGCATTCTCGGTGGACCAGACCGATCGGGTGGCGGATCCGCGCGGGCTGTTCTGCGACGAGCTGAGTGCGCGGCTGCATATAATCGACGCGGCCACGACGGCGCTGCGTTCGCTCGGCGCCTGCATCGCGCGCTGCGATCTCGATATCGGCGAACTGGTGTCCGCGCCGATGGCCGCGGGCCTCGCAACGCTGGTCGCCGATGAACGCGAACTCGGCGCGACCGTCATCGACATGGGCGGCGGCACCACGGGGATGGCGGTGTTCGCCGAAGGCCAGTTGCTGCACACCGCGCAGCTTCCGGTCGGCGGCGTGCATGTCACCAACGATCTCGCCCGTCTGCTGTCAACGCCGGTCGCGCATGCGGAACGTTTGAAGACCCTGTACGGCAGCGCCCAGTCCAGCCCCGACGATGAACGCGAAATGCTGCCGGTGCCGCTGGTCGGCGAGGAAGAGCACCAGATCGCCAAGGTGCCGCGCAGCATGGTGGTGAACATCATTCGCCCGCGGCTGGAAGAAACCTTCGAGATGGTGAAGGAGCGGCTGGACAGCTCCGGCCTTACGCGCGCGGCCGGACAGCGCGTGGTGCTGACCGGCGGCGCCTGCCAGCTTGGCGGCGTCCGCGAGATGGCGGGCCGGATCATCAACAAGCAGGTGCGTCTGGGGCGGCCGATTGCACTGCGCGGCCTGCCCGACTCGGCATCCGGGCCCGCCTTCGCCACCGCCGCCGGCCTGCTCGCCTGGGCGGCCGGCGAGGGCCGCATCATGCACGACGTCGATCTGGATACCGAGCGGCCTTCGGGATTCATCCGGCGCGTCGTGAATTTTTTGAAAGAGCGCGTCTGATGCACGGCGCGAATCGAGGCAATTGTCGTAACAGCCGATTCAACCAATCGGCACGGCTGGGAGAGAAGTCGCTATGACCCTGAATCTGACCATTCCACAGTCTTCGCATACCGACTTCAGCCCGCGCATCACCGTGATCGGTGTCGGCGGCGGCGGCACCAACGCGGTCGACAACATGATCGCCGCGAACCTGCAGGGTGTGGAGTTCGTCGTCGCGAACACCGATGCACAGCAGCTCATGCACAGTCGCGCGGACCGTCGCATCCAGCTCGGCCCGCACATCACGCAGGGTCTCGGCGCCGGCGCGAAGCCCGAGATCGGCAAGGCCGCGGCGGAGGAAGCGGCGGACGAGCTGTACCGCCACCTCGACGGCGCGCACATGGTGTTCATCACCGCCGGCATGGGCGGCGGCACCGGCACCGGCGCGGGACCGGTGATCGCCCGCATGGCGCGCGAGCGCAACATCCTGACCGTCGGCGTGGTGACCAAGCCGTTCGGCTTCGAGGGCGTGCGCCGCGCGCGCTGTGCCGATCAGGGCATCGACGAGCTGCAGAAGTTCGTCGACACGCTGATCGTGATACCGAACCAGAATCTCTTCCGGATGGCCAATGAGCGCACCACCTGGAAGGACGCGTTCAAGATGGCCGACCAGGTGCTCTACATGGGCGTGCGCGGCGTCACCGACCTGATGATGGCGCCCGGCCTGGTGAACCTCGACTTCGCCGATATCCGCACGGTGATGGCGGAGATGGGCAAGGCGATGATGGGCACCGGCGAGGCCGACGGCGAGAACCGCGCCATCCGCGCCGCCGAGGCGGCGATCAGCAATCCGCTGCTGGAAGACACCTCGATGTCGGGCGCGCGCGGCCTGCTGATCAACATCACCGGCGGCGACGACCTGACGCTGTTCGAGGTGGATCAGGCGGCGAACCGCATCCGCGAGGAGGTCGACGAGGAGGCCAACATCATCTTCGGCTCGGCGATCGATCCGGAACTGCAGGGGCGCATCCGCGTCTCGGTCGTCGCGACCGGCATCGATACGCCGATCCAGGCCGAGCGAGAGCGTCCGCGGCTGGTCGCGGTCAACGGCGGGGCGATGCCGGCGCCGGCGCCGATCCCGCTGCCCATGCATGCGACGGGCGGGCCGGGTCTGGCCGCGGCGATGTCGGCGGGCGGCGGGTCCGGTCATGCACCGATGACGGCCCACGCCCTGCGGCAGGCCGCGCAGCAGGATCGCGGCATCGGGCGGTGCACAGGCAGGCAGCCCGATGGCGGAGGCACTGCGCGGCGGTTGCCGCTGCAGTCACGCCGGTGCAGGCCATGTCGGCGACCTTGCAGGCCCTGGGCGGTCGGTCCGCGTCGGCGCACCAGGCCGCGCCCCATGCGGCGTCATCCGGGGCGAGCCTGTTCGCCGATCCATCGCGTCCGGTGTCCGCCGCCGCGCCGGGCCAGCCCGCGGCCGAGGCATCCCGCCCGAGCCTGTTCAGCACGGTGACCGGGGCCTTCCGCCGGCGCAACCAACCCGTTGGCCGCGCCGTCCGGACCGGCGCCGGCCAGGGCGGAGCCGGTGGTCCACGAGCCTCGCCCCGAACAGCCGCGGGCCTCGGTCCAGCAGACCGCTGGAGACGAGGTGACGGGGCTCGATATTCCCGCGTTCCTGCGACGCCAGTCGTCGTAGGCCGGCCGCATCCTGGGCGGCAAAGAAATCCACAGCATCAATGGGTTATACCGAAACACTCAGAAACAAACATTGACTGGCCAAGCTCGGCGGCGGACAACTAGCCTGGGTTCCTCTGGTGCCGCCCGATTCGCGACGCCCGGGATGGACGAAACGAGGCGAAACGAGACGAGGCGTATGGACGCTCTGCCGCTGAACCTGGGCTCTGAGCTCGCCACGTGGCGCCAACGGACGCTGAAGGCGCCGATCGGCTGCGTCGGCGTGGGTCTGCACTCCGGACTGCGCGTCAACATGACCCTGCGGCCGGCGCCAGCGCGTCACGGCATCGTCTTCCACCGCACCGATCTTGGGGTCGATATCCCGGCGCGCTTCGATCATGTGGTGGACACGCGGCTGGCCACCGTGCTGGGCCTCGACGACGGGACTGCCCGGATCGGCACGGTCGAGCACCTGATGGCGGCGCTTGCCGGCAGCCACATCGACAATGCGGTGATCGAGGTCGATGGACCGGAGCTGCCGATTCTCGACGGGTCCGCCGCCCCGTTCTTGTTCCTGCTGGATTGCGCCGGGAGCGTCGAACAGGAGGCGCCGCGGCCGATGATCCTGGTGCATCGCCGGGTCCGCGTCAGCGACGGCGACGCCTTCGCGGAACTGCGTCCGCCGGCGCCGGGCAGCCCGGGCCTCGATATGGCGATGTCGATCGATTTCAGTGCGGCCGCGATCGGCCGCCAGGCGCTTTCGCTGGACCTCACGCCCGAGAGCTTCCGCCGCGAACTCGCGCGCGCCCGCACATTCACGCTCGTCCAGGAAATCGACCAGATGCGCGCCGCGGGCTTTGCCCTGGGCGGCAGCCTGGACAATGCGGTCGTAGTCGATGAGGCGCGCGTGCTGAATCCGGCCGGGCTGCGCATGCCGGACGAGTTCGCCCGGCACAAGATGCTGGACGCCGTGGGCGACCTGGCACTGGCCGGCGCACAGATCTGCGGCCGGTTCATCGCGCATCGCTCTGGCCATGCGCTGAACAACCGGCTGCTGCATGCGCTGTTCAGCGAGGTTTCGGCGCTTCAGGAGATCCCGGCGGAACCGCTGGCGGCCGAAGCTGCCTGAGCGCTGCCGCGGCTGAGTGGGCGTGCCGCTGCCGGTCCGGCCGCTTCGCACCGCGGTTCGACATGGTATAAACGCCGTGATGGAACAGAATCGCATGATGTCCCTTCGTGGGTGGCGTCGCTTCGCGCTGGGCGTGGCCGTGCTGCTTCCCGTGCTTGCCGGCTGCGGCAGTTCCAAGGAGGACGAGGCCAAGACCAGCGACAACGCGCCCCCGGCGCCGGTCGAGGACCTGTACAACAACGGCGTCGATGCGCTGAACGCTCGCCGCTTCTCGTCCGCCACCGATCAGTTCAACCTGGTGGAGCAGAACTATCCGTATTCGTCCTGGGCAGTGAATGCCCAGCTCATGCAGGGCTACACGCAATATCTGCAGAACCATTACACCGATGCGATCGGCACGCTGGACCGCTTCATCCAGCTGCATCCGACGCATCGCGACGTGGCCTATGCGTATTACCTGCGCGCGCTGTCGTATTACGAGCAGATCGCCGACATCCAGCGTGACCAGCGGGGCACCGATCTGGCGATGAACGCGCTCCAGGAGGTGGTGAACCGCTTCCCGGACAGCGCCTATGCACGCGATGCGCGGCTGAAGATCGACCTGTGCCGCGACCATCTTGCCGGCAAGGAGATGGAAATCGGCCGCTGGTACGAGAGCCAGCACCTCTACGAAGCGGCAATCGGGCGGTTCCAGCGGGTGGTGGATGACTACCAGACCACCAACCACGTGCCGGAGGCCCTGCACCGGCTGACCGAGATCTATCTGATCCTCGGCCTGCGCGACCAGGCGAAGAAGACCGCCTCGGTGCTGGGGTACAACTATCCCGGCAGCCAATGGTACGAGGACAGCTACAACAACCTGTTCGACGATGGGCTGGTGCAGCAGGCCGGGCCGCAGCGCCCACCGGATGATCGCGGCTTCTTCGCCCGCGCCTGGCACTCGATCTTCTGATCGAATGCGGCAGCCGGCGCCGCCGCATGCTTAGTGCGCTGTCCATCCGCGACGTGGTGCTGATCGAGCGGCTGGACCTGTCGTTCGGCGCCGGCCTGACCGTGCTCACCGGGGAGACCGGGGCGGGAAAGTCGATCCTGCTGGATAGCCTCGGCCTTGCGCTTGGGGCCCGCGCGGAAACCGGATTGGTGCGTCCGGGCGCCGAGCATGCCAGCGTGACCGCCTCGTTCGCACCGCCGGAGGGGCATCCGATCTGCGGTTTGCTGGCCGAGCAGGGGTTGGATGCGGAAGACGAGGTCGTGCTGCGGCGCGTGCTGACCAAGGACGGGCGGTCGCGCGCCTTCATCAACGACCAGCCGGTCGGCGTCGCGCTGTTGCGGCGCGCGGGGGCGCTGCTGGTGGAGGTGCAAGGCCAGCACGAGCAGATCGGCCTGGCCGATCCGGCGAGCCATGTCGCCATGCTCGATGCGTTCGGCGCGCCGCGGCCGCTGCGCGATGCGACCACGGCTGCGTGGCGCGACTGGCGCAATGCGCTGGCGGAGTTGCAGGCAGCGCGCGCGGCGATCGCCGAGGCCGAGCGCGACGAGGCATGGCTGCGTCACGCGGTGGAGGAACTGGCTGGCCTGGCGCCGCAGGAAGGCGAGGAGGAGCGGCTGGCGAACGAGCGCCAGCGGTTGCAGCAGGGCGAGCGACGGGCCGAGGCGATCGCGGCTGCACTGGCTGAGCTGACGCCGCGCGACCGGCGCAGTTCCGGCCCGGCCGGCTCGTTGCGTGCCGCGTCACGCGCGTTGCAGCGACTGGTTGCGCCGAACCAGCCCGATGCCGTCAATCCGGCCGCGCCTGCCGTCGCTGCGCTGGAGCGTGCCGAGGAGGCGCTGGCCGAGGCGGAGAGCCTGCTGACCAGGATGTCAGCCGATGCCGATGCCGATCCGCGTCTGTTGGAGCAGGCTGAGGAACGCCTGTTCGCGCTGCGTGCGGTAGCGCGAAAGCATGCCGTCACGGTGCCGGATCTGCCGGCGCTGCTCGATACGCTGTGCACGCGGCTGGCAGCACTGGATACCGGTGCCGCCGAAGTGGCTGCATTGGAGCAGGCGGTCGGCCGTGCGCGCGAGGCGTATCAGGAAAGTGCTGCCTTGCTGGGGAGGACGCGCCGGATCGCTGCGACCAGGCTGGATCGGGCGGTGGCCAGGGAACTGCCGCCGCTTCGGCTGGGCAAGGCGCGCTTTCACGCCGACGTGGTGGCGCTGGAGGAGGCCGACTGGGGGCCGGGCGGCGCGGACCTCGTGCGCTTCCTGATTGCCACCAATCCGGGGCAGGAGTTCGCTCTGCTGGGTCGGATCGCCTCGGGCGGCGAACTTTCCCGCCTTATGCTTGCGCTGAAGGTCGTGCTGTCATCCGGCTCGCCGGTGCCGACACTGGTGTTCGACGAGGTGGATGCCGATGTCGGCGGGGCCACTGCGGCGGCGGTCGGCGAACGGCTCACCAGGGTGGCAGAGCGGGTTCAGGTGCTGGTGGTGACTCACAGTCCGCAGGTGGCGGCGCGCGGCGGTGCGCATCTTCGGGTCTCAAAGCAGGCAACGCGGGGGCGTGCCGCAACGATGGTGGACCGGCTCGACGCGCGCGAACGCCGCGAGGAGATCGCCCGCATGCTGGCCGGCGAGACGGTCACCGAAGCGGCGCGCGCCGCGGCCGATGATCTGCTGGGAGCGACGGCATGATCAACCATACCCGTACACCTCGCCCGCTTGCGGGAGAGGTCGAGGAGCGCCAGCGACGCGGGAGAGGGTGCATCCAGCGGCACGCGCCTGCTCCGGCACCCTCTCCCGTAGCGCGTTGCGCGCCGACCCCGGATCACGTCCGGGGCAGGCTCTCTCCCGCAAGCGGGCGAGGTGTACGGTGAGCAGGGCGCCGCGCAAGCTCGCGGCGGTTGCGCCGGCCGCGCTCGAGGCGCTGACGGAACAGGACGCGGCGGCAGAACTCGCCGCCCTGGCAAGCGAGATTGCGCATCACGACCGCCTCTACCACGAGCAGGACGCACCGGCGATCACCGACGCCGAGTACGATGCGCTGCGCCGACGCAATGCTGCGATCGAGGCGCGCTTCCCGGAACTGATCCGCGCCGATTCGCCCTCCAACCGCATTGGCGGGGCACCGGAAAGCGGCTTCGCCAAGGTCCGCCACCGCGTGCCGATGCTGTCGCTCGACAATGCAATGAGCGCTGAGGAATTCGCCGAATTCTGCGCGCGCGCCCGCCGCTTCGTCGGGCTTGCCGCGGACGCGCCGCTCGCATTCGTCGCCGAACCGAAGATCGATGGGCTGTCGATCAATCTGACCTACGAGCACGGCCGCTTCGTGCGCGGCGCAACGCGCGGCGACGGCACCGAAGGCGAGGACGTCACGGCCAATCTGCGCACCATGGACTCGGTTCCCGACAGGCTGAGGGGCCGCGCGCCGGCACTGATCGAGATCCGCGGCGAAGTGTTCATGACCAAGGCGGATTTCCTGAAGCTGAACGAGGCGCAGGCGAACGCGGGTCAGAAGATATTTGCCAACCCGCGTAATGCCGCGGCTGGCAGCCTGCGCCAGCTCGATGCGCGCATCACCGCTGGACGGCCACTCTCGCTGTTCGCCTATGCCCAGGGCGAATCGAGCGAGCCGGTCGCAGATACCCATTGGCACTATCTGCAGCGCCTGCGCGGCTGGGGCTTTCAGGTGAATCCGCTGTCGCGCCACCTGGAGAGCGAATCCGAGGCCGCCGACTTCCAGGCGGGGATCGCCGCCGAACGGTCAGGTCTCGGCTACGACATCGACGGCGTGGTTTATAAGTTCGACGACCTGGCGCTGCAGCGCCGGCTGGGCTTCGTCGGTCGCGCTCCGCGCTGGGCAGTCGCCTGGAAATTCCCCGCCGAACAGGCGATGACCGTGCTGCGCGGTATCGACATCCAGGTCGGCCGCACCGGTGCGCTGACGCCGGTCGCACGGCTCGAGCCGGTGAATGTCGGCGGCGTGCTGGTGCAGAATGCGACGCTGCACAACGAGGACGAGATCGCGCGCAAGGACATCCGCATCGGCGACACCGTGGTGCTGCAGCGCGCCGGCGACGTGATCCCGCAGATCGTGTCGGTGGTGCTCGAGCGGCGGCCGAAGAACGCGAAGCCGTTCGTGTTTCCCGATGTCTGTCCGGTGTGCGGCAGCCATGCGGTGCGCCCACCAGGGGAGGCGGTGCGGCGCTGCACCGGCGGATTGATCTGCGAGGCGCAGCGCGTCGAACGGCTGATCCATTTCGTCTCGCGGCCGGCCTTCGACATCGACGGACTCGGGGAAAAAACCATCCGCGAATTCTACGAGGAAGGCTGGCTGCACAGTCCGGCGGATCTGTTCCATCTACCCGAGCGCGAGGCGGAGATTGCCGTCCGTGAGGGCTGGGGCAAGGTGTCGGCGCGCAATCTCGCGCGCGCCATCGAGGCACGCAGGCACATCCCGCTCGCCCGTTTCATCTACGCACTCGGCATCCGCCGGATCGGCGAATCGAACGCGAGGCTGCTCGCCCGCCACTTCGGCAGTTTCGCGAACTGGCGCGGCGAGATGCTGGCAGCGACCGAACCGGGGTCCGAGGCGCGCGCGGAACTCGACAGCATCGTCGGCATAGGACGCGCGATTGCCGAGGAGCTTGCCGACTTCGTCGCCGAGGAGCGCAACGTCAAGCTGCTGGATGAGCTGGCGGCCGAGCTGACGATCGCGGATGAGGCACGCGCTGAAGCGGCGAACAGTGAGTTGGCCGGCAAGACCGTGGTGTTCACCGGCACATTGGAGACCATGACGCGCCCCGAGGCGAAGGCGCGTGCCGAGGCGCTGGGCGCGAAAGTCACTGACAGCGTCTCGAAGAAGACCGATCTTGTGGTGGTCGGTGCGGATGCCGGATCAAAAGCGCGCAAGGCGACCGAGCTGGGCGTGCGGACCGTCACCGAGGCGGAGTGGCGGGAAGTCGCCGGCCTTTGATAACAATTACGTGCGGTGTGGGCTGTTTCACAGTCCGTGCCGCAGCGGTCCTAGATAAGCGTCCTCGAATGCAGCGGCAGAATGCGCCGCGCGCAGTTGGGGAATCAAGTGATGAGTGAAGCACGCACTGTGTGGCTGGACCTGCAGAGCAGGCAGAAGGTCGTAGCCAATCGACAAAGATCCGGAATTCTGCTGGCTGCTGCTCTGCTGATCGCGATGACTGGTGCCGAGGTGCTGTTTCTGACCTACGTCGCCGGCCCAGACACCGTCAATCTGTTGACCGCGGGGGAGGGTGTGCCCGCCGGCGGCGAATAACGCTCGCGGCAACTGCAGCCTCAAGTGGCCGGCGTTGCCGGCATGGTCAGGAAGGCCTGTGTGACGTGCCAAAATGCTTGGCGGTTGCGGCACGTCGCCAGCGCGTGTGCCGCGCCGGCGATGACCGAGAACTGCTTGTCGCCGTTCGGCAACTGTCGATAGAAGTCCCACAGATCGTCCATCGTCGCGATGCCGTCGAACTCGCCGCGAATCACCGCAACCGGTGAGGCGATCTTCGTGGGATCGACCACCGGCAGATGCGCAGTCATGTCGAGATACGTGCCGGTCGGAACCGTGTCGCCGTACACCAGTTCCGCGTCCGCCAGCGCCTTGGGCACTTCGGCGTCGGTGGTGCCCGGCTTGTCGCGCGTGAAGATACTCTCGATCATCGCCCGATCGCGCAGCCGCGTGTTGTGCGTGCGGTAATACTCGACCTGCTCGGCACGCTTGCCGAGCGTGGGAGAGTTTTTCCCCGTATAGGTGTGAGCGGCGAGCACCAGGCGACCGGCGCGCTCGGGTGCGGCGACAGCGAACGCCGCCGTGCGCAGGGCACCGGATGACTTACCCAGGAAATGGCAGCGCGTCTGGCCGGTTTCCTGCGCGACGACACCTGTTGCTGCCTTCAGGTCTTCGACGCCGCTGGCGATGTCCGAATTGCCGTCGGTGCGCGTGGATTTGCCATAGCCCTCGTGATCCATCGTCCAGACATCGAAGCCGCACTGGGCAAACACATTCATCGACGAGTATTCCCCTCGGCCCGGAACCACGAGGTCAAAGCTCGATCGCGCCGACATGGACGAGCCGTGCACAAGGAACAGCACGGGGCGTGGCGCTTCGCCAGGCTGCGGTGCGCCAAGGCGCTTGCGGCACATCGCGAGGCGAATGTCGTTGCCGTTGCGCTGCTTGGTGGCCCAGGTACTCGCCGGACCAGATTGTTCCCGTGGCCGCGGACGTGCCGTGTGCAAGGACAGTGGTCATCGCCGCAGCGGTGCCAGTGAGCGACAGTCGGCGGGTAATTTGAACCGTCTGCATGTGTGCACTCCTGAAGCATGTTCATTGTGACTGCGAACGTCGAGCCGCCCAGTACACCTCGCCCGCTTGCGGGAGAGGTCAAGTCGCGTCAGCGACGCGGGAGAGGGTGTGTCCGGGCGGCACCCTCTCCCGTCGCGCTCCGCGCTCCGACCTCTCCGGCAAGCGGGCGAGGTGTGCATTGCTCTAGTTCGCCGCCTGCCGCTCTGCCACGCCGGCCATCTGATGTTCGACCAGACGGGCATAGAAACCGCGGCGCGCTGAGAGTTCGGCGTGCGTGCCGGCCTCGATCACACGGCCGGCGTTCAGCACCAGGATCACATCGGCGGCCTGGATGGTGGACAGCCGGTGCGCCACCACGATCGTGGTGCGGTTCACCATCAGCGCATCGAGCGCCGACCGCACAAGCTGCTCGCTGATCGTGTCGAGATGCGAGGTCGCCTCGTCCAGCACCAGAATCGGCGCATCCTTGAGGAACGCGCGCGCGATGGCGATGCGCTGGCGCTGGCCGCCGGAAAGCTGCACGCCACGCTCGCCCACACGGGTCTGCAAGCCCTCCGGCAGTCCGGCGACGAACTCGGCCAGTGCGGCCTGGCGCAGCGCCGTCGCGATCTCCTCGCGTGTGGCGTCAGGTTTGGCGAGGCGGACATTCGCCTCCAGCGTGTCGTTGAACAGGTATGTATCCTGCGCCACCAGGGCGATCCGGCCGCGCAGCCCGTCCAGCGTCAGCTCGCGCAGATCGACGCCGTCCAATCGGATCGCGCCTTGCTCCGGGTCCCAGAATCGCAGCAGCAGATTGGCGATGGTGGTCTTGCCGGCACCCGACGGCCCCACCAGCGCGACAGTTGCGCCGGCAGGTACAGCAAAGTCGACGTCCGCCAGAGCGGGATGCTGCCGGCCGGGATAGGTGAAGCGCACATGCTGGAAGTGCACGGTCGAGCCGCCGCGCGGCGCGGCCGGAATGCGCGTCCCGTCGGTGATCAGCACCGGTTCCGAATGCACCACATGCAGCCGCCGTGTCGATGCAATTGTATCGGCAAGCTGCCGCCCGACCTGGGCGATCTCGGATACCGGCAGGAACGCGGCGATCGAGATCAGCACAAGCAGCGGCAGCAATGTCGGCGCGATCCAGCCGTGCATCACGAGCGGCGCACCGACTGCGGCGACCGCCAATCCGCCCAGGCCGGTCGCCACCTCCAGGCCGGCGGTCTTCTGCGTGAGGTCGTGCAGCAGGGCAAGCCGCATCGCCTGGTAGCGCCGCGCATACGCCATGAATTCGTCGCGCCGCCGCGTCGTGGCCTCGAACGCGAGCAATTCGGCGAGGCCCTGGATCGTCTCGGTCGCATGCGCGCCAAGCTCGCCCAAGGCTCCCCGCGCGGCCGAGGCCAGCCCGTCGATGCGTCGTCGCCCCAGCACTGGCGAGCCCGCGGCATAGGCGAGGAACGGCAGCAGGGCGAGCGCGAGCGGCCAGGCGATCACTGCCAGCGCCACCAGCACGGCGCCGGGGATCAGCACGGCGACGAATGCCGGCGCGACCGTATGGGCGTAGAAATATTCGACTGTCTCTACATCCTGGGTCGCCAAAGCGACCAGATCGCCGGAACGGCGCTTCAGCAGATACGCCGGCGCCAGCAAATCCAGCTTGCGATACAGATCGACGCGCATCACGGCCAGCAGGCGGTAAGCCATGTCGTGCGCCAGGAACAATTCGAGCCAGTGCAGCAATCCGGTGACAGGTGCCGCCGCAAGCAGCAATATTACCAGCAGCAGGGACGGCACGTTCGCCCGCACCGCGGCAATGATCAGCGCGCCGAGCACACCCACGCCGATGAAAGCGATGACGCGGCCGATGCCGCAGGTCACCGTCACCGCGAGCTGCCGCCGCCAGGGCCGGATGAATCCAAGCAGCGTACAGGATCGTTTCGGGCCAGCCCACCGTGGCGGCATCCTGCGCGAGATCGCGCACCACCACGTCGGTCGCTTCCGCCGGGGCAGCGGTCGCCGGCAGCTCGAGCAGCGCCAGCGGCGTCACCGCATCGCTGCGTTCGGCAAGCTGCGGTCCCATCAGCCGACGGTACGGTCCTTCATGCGCGATCAGCTCCGCGTGGCGACCGCTCTGCGCCACCGCGCCGTCCTGCAGCACCAGGATGCGGTCGGCGTTGATCACGCTCGACAGGCGGTGCGCCAGGATCAGCGTGGTGCGGCCGGCCATCAGGCGATCCAGCGCCTGCTGGATGACTGCCTCGTTCTCCGCATCGACCGACGACAGCGCCTCGTCCAGCACCAGGATCGGCGCGTCGCGCAGCAGTGCGCGGGCGATGGCGATACGTTGGCGCTGGCCGCCCGACAGGCGCGCGCCGCGTTCCCCGATCACCGTCTGGTAGTCGTGCGGCAGAGCTTCGATGAAGTCATGCGCATTGGCGGCGCGCGCGGCGGCGACGATGTCGGCCTCGCTGGCGTCGGGGCAGCCGAGGCGCAGGTTTTCCTCGATCGTCCCGTGAAACAGATAGGTGTCCTGCGCCACCACCGCGATCATCCGGCGCACCGCCTGCGGATCGAGCGCGCGCAGATCCTGACCGCCGATGCGGACCGCGCCGCTCTGCGGATCGTGCAGACGCAGGAGCAGGCGGACGATCGTGGACTTGCCAGACCCGCTGGGGCCAACGATGCCGACGCGTTCACCGGAGGCGATGGCGAAGGTGAGGTCCCGATGCGCGGCGCTTCGGCCGCCGGGATAGGCGAAGCTTACCGCTTCGAATGCGATGCTGGGCGATAGGGCGACACCCCCTCCCCAACCCTCCCCCGCTGCGCGGGAGAGGGAGTAGAGCGCCCCCTCTCCCGCGCAGCGGGGGAGGGTTGGGGAGGGGGTGCCCGGCGCCGTGATCGGCGTGTCGAGCAGCGCATTGATGCCGGCCGCCGCCGCCTGGCCGGTCAGGCCCTGATGCAGCACCGTGCGCAGCTCGCGCAACGGACGAAAGATTTCCGTGCCGGCCATCAGCACGATCAGCAGCGCCTCGATGCTCATCTCGCCATGGCGGACGCGATACGCGCCCAGCACCAGTGCCGCGGCCGCACCGAACGCGCAGCCGAGGTCGGTGATGCCGCGTGTCAGAATGCTGGTGCCGAGCACCAGGAACGTGCTGTCCGACAGTGCGCGCGCCTTGTCGGCCAGCATCCGGCCGTAGCTGCCGCTCTGGCCGAACGCCTTCAGCGTCGGAAGACCCTGCATCGCGTCGAGGAATTCCTCGCCGAACGCCTTGAACGCGTCCTGCCGCGTCCGCGACGCCCGGTTGGTCCGCACGTGCACCACAGCGGGCGCCATCAGGGTGAACAGCGCGGCGCCCAGCATCACGGCGGCAACCGGAACATCCCAGAACGCCATGAAGGCGAAGATCGCCACCGGTGCGCAGGCGGCGATCGTCACCTGCGGCAGGTACTGGCCGAAGAACGTTTGAAGCTGCTCGACGCCATCGATGATCGACAGCATGACGCCGCCGGTGCGCTCGGCGCCGAACCATGCGGGGCCAAGGGCTACGATCTTGTCGTAGAGGCGGCCACGCAGCGCCTCCTGCACACGCGTCGCGGTGCGATGCGCGACCATGGTGCGCACGTGATCGAGCCAGGGGCGCAGCAGGATGGCGGCCAGCGCGCCCGCCAGTGGGATCACCAGCTCGGCCGTCGGCGCGGCGCGGAACAGCCGGGCGAGGAACTGGCCGAGGAAGGCGAACCGGGCGATGCCGATCGCCAGCGCCAGCAGGCCGAGCAGAATCGCCAACGCGATGCGTCCGCGCAGACCGGCTGTCATGCGCCACAGTCTCAGATCGAAATGCATGCGGCCTCGTTCGTTCTGTCCGGGCCATTGTGGCCCCGGCGGCGCGTCGTGTCCAAGACCCGCCGTTGGTAGAGCAGGCTGAATCCAACGGGGCTTGGATCGTGGCACGGTGCTGGTGGCGATGGCCGGGACACGCTCTGCTATAGCGAGGGGCGTCAATGCGGCATCTTCGCAGCATAGTTGCGCGGCGGCGTGCCATCACGCCGAGACGTGTGGGCAGCCCGGATGCCTGAGTGGCCGAATCCAGCCGGAGGCGCCATCGCCATCTTCTTCACGTGAGCAGAGATAACGCAAAGTACAGCGCGATGATAACAGATCATTGTGATCCGCGGCATACTCTCACGCACTCTTTTCTTCGAAGGAGGTGTACCTGTCTGGCGAGGCGTGCCGAATCTCGATAGCAAGAGTTCACTGTTTTCATAGGTCCAAATCGACGCGTGGATCGGTGAACCATGCTGGTCTTCTGTCATTGTCCCAAGACGGCCGGAACCAGCCTGTTCCGCGCAATCAGCACGATCCACGGCCCACAGCACAGCTATCTCATAAAGCGCGAACGTCCCAGCGTTGCGGCGCTTCCGCGCGCGGTGTCACATTCGTCGCCGGCCATGTCTGGTACGGAGATTACGCTGACCAGGCCGATGCAGCGGGTGCAGAGGGGTTACAATTCATTACATTCGTGCGCGACCCGATCCAACTAACGCTCTCGCTGTACCAGCACTGCTTGCAGCACCGTCATATCTGGCGACCTGCCACGCGCTTCTTCGATGTCGATCTGCCGTCTCGCGGCATTGCGAGGAACACGCCGCGGGCGGTCGGGCTCTTTCTGTCCCGCTGCGCTGAGCTGACCGGGATCAGGTGGGACAATTTTCAGGTCAGATTCGCCGTCAACAAACCTGCGGGAGAGCTGGATCGCTCCGATCTGGAAGCGGCAAGGCGCAACCTTGCTGCCATGGACGTCGTCGGCATTACTGAATGCTTTGAAGATTCGCTGCGACGCGTCGCCATCCGATTTGGCTGGGATACGATCGAATACAGCCGTTATGGTGCTGCAACGGAAGATTCGCTGCCATTCTCCGACGCCGGTCTGCTGCAGGACATCGAACCACACTGCGCCATGGATGACGCACTGGTCGCCTGGGCAAGGGATCGCTTCGAGGCCGAGGCTGCCGCGGCGTGCGCAGCGTCCGTCGGGCGAGACGTAACTGAGCCGAGGGTCATCTTCTCCGCCGCAAGCAGGCGCTTCAGCGCAGGCTGGGTGCGCACGTGGTTTGCCATGGCCAGAACGTGGACGCAGGACGATTGGCGCTGGTGGTGCGAGATCAAGGCGATGGCGCTCGGCAATCGCGTCTGGCGGCGCTGGCGCTCCATTCGCGATGCGCGCAGCATCATGGAAGAGCTGCGCATCCTCGGCATCGTCCTGTCTGACTGGCGCAGAGCCTTCGCCGCGAAGCTATGCGTGATCGGCGGCGCCGCACTCCCGTTCTTGCCGTTCGATCTCATCCCAAACCGGATCCCCATCGTCGGCCACCTGGATGAGGCCAGCTATGTGGTGGGAGGCCTTTTCCTGGCTCGGCTTCTCGCCCCGCCGGAGGCCCTGCCCGTCCCAAGGGCGTGCGATTTGCCTAGCTGCCGATCATAGCGGGCCGTCCGCCGCATTCATTCGAGCCAGTCCGGCACCGGCAGGTTCTTCGAGCGGAGGAACTCCGGATTGAACAGTTTCGACTGATAGCGCGAGCCGCCATCGGCGAGGATCGTCACCACGGTGTGGCCCGCGCCAAGCTGCTTTGCCACCCGCACGGCCGCGGCAATGTTGATCCCCGAGGACGTGCCGACCGACAGCCCCTCATGGATCAGCACCTCGAAGATATGCCGCAGCGCCTCGCCGTCCGGGATGCGCTCCGCATCGTCGATCGGCGCGCCCTCTAGGTTGGCCGTCACGCGTGAATTGCCGATCCCCTCGGTGATCGAACTGCCCGCGATGCTCAGGTCCTGGCTCTTCACCCACCCGGCCAGCCCGCTGCCCTCGCAATCGGCCAGCACGATCCGTACCTTCGGGTTCCGCTGCTTCAATGCCATGCCGACGCCGGCCAGCGTGCCACCGGTGCCGCAGGCGCAGGTGAACGCATCCACCCTGCCGTCGGTCTGCTCCCAGATCTCGACCCCCGTGCCGAGCCGGTGGCCCTCGCGGTTCGCCAGATTGTCGAACTGGTTGGCCCACACCGCGCCGGTCTCCTCGGCCATCCGGCGCGAGACGTGAACGTAGTTGCCGGGATCGCGGTAGGGCTTCGCCGGCACCAGCCGCAGATCGGCACCGATCATGCGCAGGAAGTCGATCTTCTCCTGGCTCTGCGTCTCCGGCATCACGATCACGCACCGGTAGCCGCGCGCATTGCCGACCAGCGTGAGACCGATGCCAGTGTTGCCGGCGGTGCCCTCGACGATGGTGCCGCCCGGCTTCAGCGCGCCCCGCTTCTCCGCGTCGGCGATGATGTAGAGCCCGGTGCGGTCCTTCACCGAGCCGCCCGGGTTCAGGAACTCCGCCTTGCCGAGAATGGTGCAGCCGGTCGCCTCGGAGGCCCCGCGAAGCCTGATCAGGGGCGTGGAGCCGATCGAGGCTGCCATGTCCTCCTGCCAGCGCGTACCATGATAGAGTTGCGTCATCGCGAACCTCATGCAGCCGGAGTGCCTGTCATGGTCGAGAATGTGCCCCCAACGCGGGTCTGGGAAGCCCTGCAGCGGAACCCGAAGGCGCAATTGGTGGACGTGCGGACCGATGCCGAGTGGAACTTCATCGGTGTGCCGGATCTGGCGTCAGCCGGCAAGCAGGCGGTGCTGGTGTCCTGGCAGGTCTATCCGAGCATGCAGCACAACACGGCGTTTACCGACCAATTGAAGGAGGCCGGGTTCACGCCCGAGCACCACATCTACTTCATCTGCCGCAGCGGTCAGCGCAGCTTTGCTGCGGCACAGGCGGCGCAGGCCGCCGGCTTCCCGCATGCCTACAACGTCGCGGACGGCTTCGAGGGCGCGGTGGACGCGCACGGCCATCGCGGCATTGCAGCCGGCTGGAAGGCGGCAGGCCTGCCCTGGCGGCAGCGCTGAGGGCATTTTTCCGGCGACCGGAAAATCAGTTATCGCCGGCCGCGGCTCCGGGTGAGATTGCCGTCACCGCGTGTCGGTCAGCACAGCGCCGCCGGCAAATTCGGGCATCACCTCCTGCGCAAACAGCCGCAGTGACCGCAGGGTCTGCTGGTGGGGCAGGGTGCCCCAGGCGAACGCACAGATCACGTAGTTGCACCCGCTCGCCTCCACCAGCCGGCGCATCTGCTCGCGCACGCGCGCCGGGGAGCCGAAGATCATGGTCTCATGCTGCGTGGCGGTCTCCCACGCGAACAGCCCGTCCACACTGTGGTCATCATGGTCGTGCCACAGCTTGGTGATGGAGCGGTACCAGTCCCCATGGGCCGCTCGCGTGATCGCCAAGGCTTCGGCGTCGGTTTCCGCCACGACCACGTGGCGCAGGATGCCGACCTTGGGCGTCGCGACGCCGGCGTTGAGCCGGCCCGGATCGTACCCGTGCAATTTCCAGGTCGGCCAATACGCATCGACGTGCTGGCGCACCGCCGCAGCTGGGCCGAGGCCCACGAAATTGAAGCCATGGCGGGCCGCGTACTGGACGCTCTCCGGGTTGTGCGTCGGGTACCACAGCGGCGGGTAGGGCGTTTGAAACGGCACCAATTCCATGGGCACGTCGTTGTACCGGAAATGCGCACCCTCGAATGTCAGCCGGCTTTTGGTCAACCCGGCGATGAGCACCGCCAAGGCCTCGCTGAAGATCGCGCGCGTGTCGGCGGGATCGACGCCGAAATAGCGCAGCTCATACGGCGTGACGCCGCGGCCGATGCCCAGTTCCAGCCTGCCGCCGGAGAGCTGGTCCAGCATGCAGACCTCCTCGATGAGGCGCAGCGGATTGTAGAGCGGTAGCAGGTAGACGAGTGGCCCGAGGCGGATGCGTCGCGTGCGCTGCGCCGCGGCGGCGAGAAACAGCGCGGGTGAAGGCGCCATGCCGAGCGGCGTCGCGTGATGCTCCGCGAGGTGGTAGCAGAAGAATCCGGCCGCATCCGCCGCCTCGAGCAGCTGCAACCGCTCCTCATAGAGCTGATGCAGTGGTGCGACGCCGCGGTCGATCCAGTCGAACAATCCGAACTCGACCTGTGCCATGCGGTGATCCCCTTGTTTCGCCCGTCGAGGGACTCTTCCGCAGTTCATAGCCGCATTGCGCCGCGTCGCGCCATTCTGTCAGTGCCAGCAGCCGTTGCAGCCTGCCGGAACGTCGTGCCCCTGGCCCGCGCCGCGCCGCATGAAGCGGCGCGGAGCCATCGTGAACGGCCGCCACTACATCGTCATAACCATACGGCCGTCGACGCTGCCTTCCTTCAGGTCGGCGAAGATCGTGTTGACGTCGTCCAACCGTGCCTGGTGGATGTGCGCGCGCACCTTGCCCTCGGCTGCGAACGCCAGCGCCTCGGCAAGGTCCATGCGCGTGCCGACGATCGAGCCGCGGATGGTGATGCGCTTCAGCACCACATCGAAGATCGGCGTCGGGAACTCCCCGGGCGGCAGGCCGCACAGCGCCACCGTGCCCCGGCGCCGCACCAGGTGCAGCGCCTGGGAGAATGCCGGCGGCGACACCGCGGTGACGAGCACGCCATGCGCGCCGCCGCTGGTCGCCTTCACCACCTGCTCCACCGCGTCGGGCGACTTCGCGTTGACTGCGAAATCGGCGCCGAGCGAGCGCGCCAGCGCCAGCTTGTCCTCCGTCACGTCGAGCGCCACGACATGCAGGCCCATCGCCTTGGCGTACTGGATCGCCACATGGCCCAGGCCGCCAATGCCGGAGATCGCCACCCATTCGCCGGGCCGCGCCTCGGTCTCCTTCAGACCTTTGTAGGTGGTGACGCCCGCGCACAGGATCGGTGCGAGCGCGGCGAAGTCGGGCCGTTCGGGCAGGCGTGCGACATAGGCCGCCGAACCGATGGCATATTCGGCGAAGGTGCCGTTGACGCTGTAGCCGCTGTCGTTCTGCTTTTCGCACAGCGTCTCCCAGCCCGTCATGCAGTGCTCGCACGCGCCGCAGGCGTCATGCAGCCAGGCGATGCCCACCGGATCGCCTTCCTTCAGGCTGGTCACACCCGCGCCCACCGCCGCGACGACGCCGGCACCTTCATGGCCGGGAATGAATGGTGGTGTCGGCTTCACTGGCCAGTCGCCATCGGCGGCATGCAGATCGGTATGGCATACACCGGTCGCGACAATGTGTACCAGGACCTCGCCTGGGCCGGGCGTGGGGATCGGCACGTCCTCGATCGTCAGCTTTCGGCCGAATGTGTGGACCACAGCGGCTTTCATCATCCGTGCCATGACTGTTCTCTCCTGTCAGCGAGGCCGGGACCTTAGTCGCATCACAGGGCGAGTCATTGAGATGGATCAATCTGCATTGATGCAGATCAATGACCGCCATTTCGCAAGGTGGCAGTGAGCAGCGTCATTAACGTCGCGCGCAATTCCGCACGCATCATCCGCGCCGACAGAACCCAGGAGACAATCGAACAATGCCCGATCAGACGCAGGCCATGATGTCACAGCGCAGCCCGGTTGCGCGCTCGCTACGACAATTTCATCGGTGGCAAATGGCAGGCCCCTGCGAAGGGGCGATACTTCGTCGATTCAAGCCCGATCGACGGCATGAAGCTGTGCGACGTTGCGCGCTCGGACGCCGAGGATGTCGAGCGGGCGCTGGATGCCGCGCACGCGGCGAAGGACGCATGGGGCCGCACCGCGCCGGCCGAGCGCGCGCGTATGCTGAACAAGATCGCCGATCGGATCGAGGAGAATCTCGAACTGCTCGCCTATGCCGAGACAGTGGACAACGGCAAGCCGATCCGTGAGACGACCAACGCCGATGTGCCGCTGGCAGCCGATCATTTCCGCTATTTCGCTGCTTGCATCCGCGCTGAGGAAGGCACGCTGGCGGAACTCGACAACGACACTGTCGCGTATCATTTCCATGAGCCGATGGGCGTGGTCGGACAGATCATTCCGTGGAACTTTCCGCTGTTGATGGCGGCATGGAAAATGGCGCCGGCGCTCGCCACCGGGAATTGCGTGGTGATCAAGCCCGCCTCCGACACGCCGCTGAGCCTCGCCGTGCTGATGGACCTGGTCGGCGACATCCTGCCGCCGGGCGTGCTGAACGTGGTCAACGGCCATGGCTCCGAGGTCGGCGCGCCGCTCGCGTCCAACCCGCGCATCGCCAAGATCAGCTTCACCGGCGAGACCACGACCGGCCGGCAGATCATGCAATATGCCGCCGAGAACCTGATCCCGAGCACCATGGAACTGGGCGGCAAATCGCCGAACATCTTCATGGCGGACGTGATGGACGCAGACGATGCGTTCTTCGACAAGGCGCTGGAAGGGTTCGCGCTGTTCGCCTTCAACAAGGGCGAGGTGTGCACCTGCCCGTCGCGCGCGCTGGTGCAGGAATCGATCTTCGACAAGTTCATGGAGAAGGCGGTCGCGCGCGTCGCCAGGATCAAGATGGGCGATCCGCTCGATCCCAACACAATGATGGGCGCGCAGGCATCGCGCGGTCAGCTTGGAGAAGATCCTGGGCTACGTCGATGTCGGCAAGCAGGAGGGCGCGCAAGCTGGTGACCGGCGGCGAACGGGCGCATCTCGGCGGCGAACTGGAGGGCGGCAACTACATGCGCCCGACGGTGTTCGTCGGCCACAACAAGATGCGCATCTTCCAGGAGGAGATCTTCGGACCGGTGCTGTCGGTCACGACGTTCAAAACGGTGGAGGAGGCGATCGCCATCGGCAACGACACCATCTATGGCCTGGGCGCCGGCGTGTGGTCGCGCAACGGCACGGTGGCGTATCGCGTCGGCCGCGAGATCCAGGCCGGCCGCGTTTGGACCAACTGCTTCCACCTTTACCCGGCGCATGCGGCGTTCGGCGGCTACAAGCACTCGGGCTACGGCCGCGAGACGCACAGGATGATCATGGACCATTACCAGCAGACCAAGAACCTGCTGGTGAGCTACAGCCCGAACGCGATGGGTTTCTTCTGAGCACGACACTGTGCCCGAACGGGTGTTGAGCACGGAGGCGGCCGCCACGCTGGTGCGGCAGTTGCGGGACCAATACGGCCCCGTGCTGCTCCACCAGTCGGGTGGCTGCTGCGAGGGCAGTGCGCCGATGTGCTTTCGGCGCAGCGGCTTCCGCGTCGCGCGCGCGCGACGTGCTGCTCGGCGTGATCGAGGGCAGCCCGTTCTACGTCAGCGCCGCGCAGTTCCCCTATTGGGCGAACAGCCAGCTCACCATCGACGTGGTGCCGGACGGCGGCGACAGCTTCTCGCTCGAGGCGGCGGAGGGCGTGCGGTTCATCACCCGCTCGCGCGTGTTCTCCGATGCCGAGATGGATGCGCTGGACGCCGCCGGCCCGCCACCGGTCGGCCCTGACGCCATGGCGCCATGATACCAACGGCCCGAGCCTATTTCCTTCGGTCACAGCTGAATTCTTACGTCATGGCCGGGCCTGTCCCGAGACGCATCGGGATAAGGGGGACACTGTAGAAAAATCCTCCCCCTCCCCTTGCGGGAGGGGGTTGGGGGGAGGGGACAAGCGGTACGCATTCAAATTTGGTAATCGCTCCGTCACCTTGCTTTCCACCGGATGCGACCCCTCCCCCGACCCCCTCCCACAAGGGGAGGGGGAGACGGTTGCTCCGGCCATGACGGCGAAAATGCGACATGGACAACTCAACAGCAACGGTTGCTATGACACGACGGTGCCGGACAGCAGACGCAACACCACCATCCATTTGTAGCGCGGATCGAGGATCTGCCCGTCCGGCGTAGCCAGCCTGCCGTCTTGTGTCACCGGCACATGCTTCATCGTCACCGCATCGTCGACGTTGCCGCCGACCACAGCGATCTGTCCCGGAACCGCGTTGTCCACCACGATGTCGCAATGCCCCGGGAAATGTCCGGCCGGCAGATCGTCGTAGCGCAGATCGCGCGCGCTGCCGCGTCCCATGCAGATCAGGTCGCCTTGCAGCGGAGCGTAGGCCTCGGGGCGTTCGGCGCTGATCAGCCAGCCGGTGGTCTGGCCCAGCGTCATCTGCTTCGCGATGTCGATGTAGTCCGAATGGCTGGCGGAGTAGGGAAACTGCACGCCGGCGCCAGCGATGCGCATCACATAGGAGACGAATGCCGCCGACCAGGCATACTGGGCGTCGGCGCTTGCGGGAAACACGATGCCGTTCGCATCGTGCCTGCCTGTCCAGGCGGCTTCCGGTGCACCGGCATTCATCGCCAGCCACCAGTATTCGCCCACGCGCTGCCACAGTCCTTGCTGGCGTTCCGGCTTGTCCTCCGGCGAGGTGGGCCGGTAGGTGCCTGGCGGATCATCGTCCACCTGCGAGCCGAACAGCCGCCATTCGCGCAGCGCGATCGCCGCCACCGCATCGCGCGAGATCGGCTCGTAGGGGATGCGTGCGAACGGCGGCACGTGTGCGTCGGCCGGGGCGCGTGGCGGGGCACAGGCGGACAAGAGCGCCAAAGCCGGCAGCCATGCCAGAGGCATCGAGGTCATGTACCGCGCCGGCCGAATCGATGCGTCAACGCGCGACTTCCCGAGTGCGCTTTGTGCCAGGGCGTGTCCCCAGCCGCTACGCACGCAGGGCACGACCGTCCGCTGGTCCGGCGTTCTTACTGTCCTCCTGCCTTCTGCCAACCTGGAGCATTCCACACGAACATTGCGCTCCACTTCTGCAGAACTGGCAATCATTTGCTTGGCAGATCATTGCCGGCAACAACGCCTGACTCTACCGTTTCATAACCCTCAAGCAATCACGCGCGGTGATCCAGCAAATTGCGGAATCGCAGGTTTCTGCTGATCGCTGTCGGCCAGGTCGTGATTCCTGGACAATGCCGACCCGGTTAGGCGATGATTGTCAACGCCGAACTGGGTCAGAGGGCGGCGATGGACGTCGTGGACTGGCTGCGAGACCTGGGTCTTGAGCAATATGCGGCGGCATTTCGCGAGAATGCTGTCACTGCTGATCTCCTGCCCGATCTGAGCCCGCAAGATCTGAAGGATATCGGCGTCACTGCGGTTGGCCATCGCCGTCGGCTTGCTGCAGGCGATCGCTGGCGTTGCGCGGCGATGGTAATTCCGGATGCCGGCGTTAGCCCGGAAACCTGCTGCCGAGGAAACTCGCATAACGGGATCGGCTGCGGAACGCCGCCAGCTCAGCGTGATGTTCTGCGATCTGGTCGGATCGACCGAGCTCTCTTCGCGGCTGGATCCCGAGGACCTGGGTCAGGTGATCCGCGCCTATCAGGACCGCGTCCGGCAGACGATGGCACGGTTCGGCGGCTTTATAGCGCTCTACATGGGCGACGGCGTGTTGATCTATTTCGGCTGGCCGGAAGCCCGCGAGGCGGAGGCGGAGCGGGCCGTGCGGGCCGCTCTGGCCGTCGCCTCGGCGGTCGGCGACACCCCGGTCGAGGGCGAGACGCTCCAGGTTCGCATCGGCGTCGCCACCGGCCTCGTCGTGGTCGGCGAGCCTATCGGGATCGGCGATTGCACGCCAGCAGACGGTCATCGGCGAAACGCCAAATCGCGCGGCGCGGCTGCAGGGGCTTGCCGGGCCGAACAGCGTGGTGATCGACGCGGCGACACGCCAGCAGATCGGTCGATTGTTCGAGTGCCGCGACCTCGGCGCCGTCCAGCTGAAGGGTCTGCCGGGGCCGGTGCAGGCCTGGAGCGTGCAGGGCGAGAGCGCGGTGGAAAGCCGCTTCGAGGCACTGCGCGCGACCCGGCTTACACCGTTGATCGGCCGTAGCGAGGAACTCGATCTGCTGCTGCGTCGCTGGCGCGAGGTGGCGGGCGGCGAGTTCAGGGTGGTGCTGATCTCCGGCGAGCCTGGCATCGGCAAGTCACGCCTGCTCGCCGCATTGGAGGAGCGGTTGCAGGACGAGCCATGCACGCGGCTCCGGTATTTCTGCTCGCCCTATCATCAGGAAAGCCCGCTCTATCCGATCATCGCGCACCTGGAACGCACGGCAGGTTTTACTCGCAACGACACGGCCTCGGACAAGCTCGGCAAATTGCAGGCGCTGCTCGCGAGCGGGGTCACGTCGGACGAGGACACCTCGCTGCTTGCCGACCTGCTGTCGATCCCGACGGATGACATGCTGCCGAGTTCTCAACCTCTCGCCACAACGACGCAAGGAGCGGACCTTTGAGGCGCTGATCCGACGGCTTGAGACGTTGGCCGACGGAACGACCGGTGCTGATGCTGGTGGAGGACATGCATTGGGCCGATCCCAGCTCGCGCGAGCTGTTCGATCTGACGATCGAGCGCCTTGCGGGTTTCCCGATACTGCTGGTGATGACGTTTCGCCCGGAATTCCAAGCCCCATGGATCGGCCGCGCCGGCGTGACCCTGCTGACATTGAGCCGGCTCGATCGACGGAACATCGCCTCGATGGCGGCTCAGGTCGCCTCGCAGGCGATACCGGCGGAGCTGATCGAGCGTATTGCAACGCAGACTGACGGTGTCCCGCTGTTCATCGAGGAGCTTACCCGCTCCGTGGTCGAGGCCGGTATCCCCGCCTCAGGTGCAGCAGCGCGGCTTGCGGTGCCGGACACATTGCAGGCCTCGCTGCTGGCGCGGCTCGACCGGTTGCCGGCGGCAAAGGCTGTAGCGCAGATCGGCGCGGTCATCGGTCGCACGTTTTCCTACGAGCTGATCGCCGCAGTGGCTGGTCTGCCGGAGCCGCGGTTGCGAGAGGGTCTGGAACAGCTCATCGGATCAGGACTGGCTTTTGAGCGTGGCGCACCACCCGAGGCTAGCTACACATTCAAGCACTCGCTGGTGCGTGACGCCGCCTATGAGAGTCTGTTGCGTGGCCGCCGCGCCGCGCTGCACGGACGGGCTGTCGAAGCGCTGCTGGACCAAAGCCCAGATGCCGCAGAGACCCAGGCCGATCTTCTCGGGTATCACTGCTCCGAGGCGGGGTTGATCGAGCAGGCGATCGATCACTGGCTAAAGGCGGGGGAGTTGGCCCTAGCCCGCTCAGCAACTGCGGAGGCGATAACGCAGCTACAAAAAGGGGTGCATTCGCTCGACAAATTGGCAGACGATACGACACGTCGCCGCAAAGAAATCGACCTAAAGCTCGCGATAGCCGTCGCGATTATGATGGCGAAAGGTCAGGCCTCACCCGAAGCGGGAGATGCCTTTGGCCAGGTCCGAGCGCTATGTCAGCAGGCAGGGAAGATGTCGCGCCTCGGCGAGGTATCTTGGGGACTTTGGCTGTTTCATAATAATCGCGCCGAGTTGGCAGAGTCCGCGGAGAACGCTCAGGAGTTACTCCATTACGGAAAGGGCGAAGGCAATGTCATCGCTGAACTGACTGGCCACCGGGCCATCGCTACCAGCATGCTATTCCAAGCAAAGCTCTCCGATTCAAGCAGGCACTTCGCGCAGTCGCTTGCCCTACAGGGAGGTATGCCTCGTGACTTAGCCAACCAACGATCCGCATATAGCTGGTCCACGGGCAACACCGCACGAAGTCTGTATTCCTGGGCATTGCTGTTGCAGGGCCGCTTTGGACAAGCGCTTGTGGAGCGCCGCGCGGCGTTGGCCGAGGCACGGGATTCGAACAATCTCCATGGCCTCGCCAGCGCCCTGCATCAAAGCTGCGTATTCTATCAGCTACTCGCAGACTTACACAAAGTAGAGGAGTCGTGCGCGGAATTGATTGCGCTTACACAGGAGCAAGGTTATGCACATTGGCTCGCTACCGGCACGATATTCCAAGGCTGGTGTATCGCAGTCAGCGGCGAGCGTGAGACGGGCTTGGCGGAAATGCGCAGGGGATTGGCGGCCAAGCAGGCGACCGGAGCTGAACTGAAGGTGCCATACTATCTCGGCATTATGGCCGCCTTGTTGGGCGAAACCGCGAAGACGGAAGCCATGCTACTGTTCGCGGACGCACTGGATCGGGTGGAACGGACCGGGGAGCGCTGGTTCGAAGCCGAATTGCATCGGCTCAGGGGCGAGGTATTGCTGGGTGCATCCGAGCCGTCGATTGCCGACGTGGAAGTCGAGTTTCAGCGGGCTCTTGCGATAGCCCGCGAACAGGGAGCCAGGTTCTGGGAACTGCGCGCCGCCACTAGCCTGGCGCGCCTCTGGTCCGACCAAGGGCGGCACGAGGATGCCCGCAACCTGCTCGCGCCGGTCTATGCCTGGTTCACTGAAGGGCTCGACACGCCCGATCTGGCGAAGGCGCGTGCGCTGCTGGCATCATTGGCGGAGTCTGCGACCGCCCATTGAACTGCTCCGCGCGCGCTACCGCCGCTCCGGGAACAGCGACAGCAGCCCCTCGGCGCTCGCCGCGCAGCGGCCGCGATCGGTGATCAGGCCGGTCACCAGGCGCGCCGGCGTCACGTCGAACGCGGGATTGGCCGCCGCACTGTCCATCGGCACGACGCGCACCGTGGCGATCGTGCCGTCCGCGGTGCGCCCGGTGACATCGGTCACCTCGGCCCCGCCGCGCTGCTCGATCGGGATTTCGGCAAGCCCGTCCGACACCGTCCAGTCGATCGTGGTCGAGGGCAGCGCGACCCAGAACGGCACCGCGTTGTCGTGCGCCGCGAGCGCCTTCAGGTAGGTGCCGATCTTGTTGGCGACATCGCCGCGCCGCGTCACGCGGTCGGTGCCGACGATCACCAGATCGACCTCGCCGTGCTGCATCAGATGCCCGCCGGCATTGTCCGCAACCACGGTATGCGCGACCCCGTGCTTCCCCAACTCCCACGCGGTCAGCGCGGCGCCCTGGTTGCGCGGCCGCGTCTCGTCCACCCAGACGTGCAGGTCGATCCCGGCGTTGAACGCCATGTAGATCGGCGCGAGGGCGGTGCCCCAGTCCACCGTCGCCAGCCAGCCGGCGTTGCAATGGGTCAGGACATTCACCCGCTGCCCAGGCTTGCCTGCCGCAGCCCGCTCGATCAGCGGCAGCCCGTGACGGCCGATCGCCTCGTTCTGCGCCACGTCCTCATCGGCGATCGCGGCGGCTTCCGCATACGCCACAGCCTGCCGCTCCGCCGTCGGCGTGTTGCGCAGCCGCGTCAGCATCCGCTCGAGCGCCCAGCGCAGGTTCACCGCGGTAGGCCGCGTGGCCGCCAGCAGCGCCGCGTCGCGCTCCAATGCGTCCAACGAAGGATCCTGGCGCAAGCCGAGGCACAGCCCGTAGGCGGCGGCGGCACCGATCAGCGGCGCGCCGCGCACCTGCATCGAGCGGATGGCGTGCGCCGCCTGCGCCACGTCGGTCAGCCGCACGACATCGAGCGCCCAGGGCAGCTTCGTCTGGTCGATGATGCGGACCGACCAGCCATCGTCCGGATCGACCCAGATTGAACGGTACGGAACCCCGTCGATGTGCATGATCCTCAGAACTCTCTGGTGCAGCACGCAGACCAGCGTGAACAGCCGCCGCGCGGTGGGAAAATCGATGGCGATCTTGCCGTCGAGCCGTTCGCGCATCAGCGTGGCGCCCTCGTTGTGCAGTCCGCGGCGGCCCATGTCGATCGCCTGGATGCGCTCCGCGTGGCCTTCTTCCACCGCCTTGACGTGGCTGTCCACCAACAGGTGATAATCCTTCACCAGGCGGCGGAACGGGCCGAGGGCGAGGCCGACCACGGCGAGGCGCGACCCGTCGCCGTGGCGGATGTCGAACACCAGCCTGCCGTCCTGCAGCGTGAGATGCAGCGCGAACGGCCCCCGTGCCGGCGTGCCAGGTTTTGCGGTCAGCGGCACGAATTGGTTCTCGGCAACCAGATCGGCAATTGCCTGGGCGCGATCGGCCTCCAGCGCAGCCGGCAAGGTGGAAGGGATCTCCCCGTCCAGCACCACACGGGACAGGCGTCCGCGAATAATGCCGGACGGCTGCCTGGTCATCCGATTTCGGGGTCGGATTTCAGCATGTTGAAGGTCAGCATCAGCCCGACCGTGGCGCCCTTGACCGGCCGCAGCAGCCCCACCGCCAGGACGATCGTCAGCGGCACAAAGATTACCGACAGCAGCCAGATGGGCGGATCGTCCATCTTCTGCATGATCAGCATTGCGGGGATCACGATATGGCCGACGATCAGAATGGTGAAGTAGGGCGGCGCATCGTCTGCGCGCGCCAGCCCCAGCGGAGCGCCGCAGTTCGTGCACTGCTGCACCACGCGCAGGAAGCCGTCGAACAGCCGCGTCTTGCCGCAGGCCGGGCAGTGCCCCATCAGGCCGCGGCCCATCGCGGTGAGCAGCGGTGGCACCGGCCAGAGCGGCGGCGGTGTCGTGCGGTCCGGCTGCCAGCGGGTCGGAGCCATGGGTCGGGTCCTTGCGACGCGCGATTGTGTGCCGCCCCATATCGGCCTTCTTGATCGCGCCCGCCAGGGGACCGAGACTATCCGCATGGCACGTATTCTGGTGGTCAACCCCAACTCGTCGATCGCCTGTTCCGCCGGCATCTCCGCCGCGCTGGCGCCGTTCCGCCTGCCCGGTGGTCCCACGTTTGAGTTGGCGACGCTCGCGGAAGGGCCGGCGGCGATCTACGACTGGCGGGACTGGCATGGCGTGGTCGAGCCGCTCTGCCGTCTGATCGAACGCGAGCCGGCGGACGCCTATGTGATCGCCTGCGCCTCGGATCCCGGCATCGAGGCTGCCCGGGCGGCAACGCAGCGGCCGGTGTTCGGGGTCTTCCGTGCGGCGGTGGCGGTTGCGGTGGCGCGCGCGGAGCGGTTCGGCGTGATTGCCATCGTCGATGCGTCGAAGGCGCGCCATCTTGCGGCGCTGCGGGCGATGGGTCTGGAGCGCCGGCTTGCCGCGGAGGTCGCGCTGAACGTGACCATGGAGACGCTGCTGGAGCCGCAGTCGGCCCGCGCCCGGCTGATCGCCGCCGCACGGGAGTGCGCTGCAGCGGGCGCCGGGACGCTCATTCTCGGCTGCACAGGAATGGCGCACCACCGGGCTGCGGTCGAGGTCGCGGTGGGTGTGCCGGTGATCGAGCCGTGCCAGGCCGCGGCCGGGATCGTGCTGGCGGCGATTCAGCCTTCGGTCGGTGCTTGGACATCGGAGCAGATCGCCGTCTGACGGCGCTCGGCGCTACGCTTCGACGTCCAGTTGGTGTGACTCAGGTTCGGCCGTCTTGGCGTCGGATGGCTTGCGCTTCCGCGGAGGGGATTTGTCGTCTTCGTCGCGCTTCGGCGCCGGATGCGATTCCGGAGGAAGATGGGGTTCGGCACTGCCACGCACGGCACGGACTCCGCTCATGCTGAGGCTCCTTCGCGCGGAATACTGCGGTGTGCGGCTTACCAGCAGGTTAACAACGGGTACACCTCTCCCACTTTGTGGGAGAGAGCCTGCCCCGGGCTTGAACCGGGGTCGGCGCGCAGCGCCGGGAGAGGGTGCGCGCGCAACTGGGTGCACCCTCTCTCGCGTCGCTGTCGCGACTGCGACATCTCCCACGCAGTGGGAGAGGTGTACACACAGATCCTCACTCCGCAGCCTGTTTCGTCCAGGTCGCCGGCTCCACCGAGCCCACCTGTGCGGTGATCCGCGCGTACGTCTCCGGCCTGCGATGTTTGTCGAAGGCGAAGATCGTCGTGCGGCCGAGCCGGCACATGTCCAGGTTGCAGTCGGCGGTGATCAGTTCGTCGTCCCAGCTTGTCGCCATGGCGATGATCTCGCCCTGCGGATTGACGATGATCGAATGGCCGAACAGCTCGCAGCCGTCCTCCGTGCCCGCCTTCGCCGTGGCAACCGCGAAGCAGGCGTTCTGATAGCAGCCCGCCTGGATCGACAGATGCGAATGGAACACGCGCAGATGGTGCGCCTCGAAGCCGCCCGCCTCGATGTTGAGGCTCGGCGTGTTGTAACCAAGCAGGACCAGCTCGACGCTCTGCAACCCAAGCACGCGCCAGGCCTCCGGCCAGCGCCTGTCGTTGCAGATCAGCATGCCCATGTTGACGCCTGAAACCCCACCCATCGGCGCACGGATCACCGGAAAGCCCAGGTTCCCCACCTCGAAATAGCGCTTCTCCAGATGCTGCGTTGTGCGCCGCGGATCGAATCTGCGTGGCCGGGAAGATGCACCTTGCGATACTTCAACACGATGTCGCCGTCTGGGTTCACCAGGATCGACGTATTGAATCGCCGCTTGCGCAGAGCGCCGCTCTCGTCCGGCTCCTCGGCGATCTCGGCATAGCCGAGATGGAACCCGATGCCGAACCTGCGTGCCGCCGCAAACAGCGGCGCCGTTTCGTTGGACGGCATCGCGGTCTCGAACCAGTGGTCCGCCTCGGCGATGTCCGCGTGGTAGTGACGCGGGAAGAACGTGGTCAGAGCCAGTTCGGGAAACACCACCAGCTCCACGCCGCGCCGGTGTGCGCGTTCCATCAACCGGACCATGCGCTCCACGGCGATCGATCGCGGTTCGGCCTGTCTGGATCGGTCCCAGCTGCGCGGCTGCGACGACGATGCTGCGATTGGTCACTGCACGCGCTCCCATATCAGCACAGGTTGGATGCTGACGGTCACTTCATGGCTCCGCCGGTCCGCCGTCAACTGGCTGACGTAGTGCACCGAGCCGGGAATCGTGCTGCCGTCAGGCAGGGCATTCCGATCGATCCCGCCGAGACCGGCCTCGCAGACGAAGCGGAACGCGACATAGCCGCCGGCGAGCGTGCGGATGTTCTCGATCGTGACGCTCGATGGAAGCTTGAAGCGGCCGGTCAGGCTCTGCCGCACCAGGGCCAGCGTGTCAGGATCGTCGCAATCCGGCGGCACGATATGAGTGCGCAGCCAGATCACGCATGAGGCCGCGAACACCAGCACGGCAAATGCGGCAAACCCCAGCACGCGTCGCAGCACCGGCCGCTTGCGCGGGCGATGCAGTTCGCTCAGCGCGTCTGTCGGCGCACGAATTGGCCGTCACCCGGCTTGGCAAGGACCGTCGCGCCGTCCCAGATCGGCACGCCGCGCAGCCAGGTCGCCGCGACGCGCGCGCGCATCCTGCGCCCGTGATAGGGCGACCAGCGCATCTCCGGCCGGTCCTGGATGCTGGCCTCGTCGAAGATGAAGTCGCCGCGCTCCAGCACGCACAGATCGGCATCCGAGCCGACGCGGATCGCGCCCTTCTTCGGCCAGAGCCCGTGCATCCTTGCGCTTCGCTCGGCGCAATAGGTCGCCATCAGCGTCGGCGACAGCCCGCGCTCGTCCAGCAGCGTGAACATCAGCGGCGCAAAACTTTGCAGCCCGGTGAGCCCGGCGCCGTTGGCGAAAATGTCGGGCAGCGTCTTGCGCTCGATCGGCCATGGCGCGTGGTCGGTCGAAACATAGGCGATCTTGTCCGCCGTGCAGGCACTGCCACATGCGCTCCACCTCGCCCGCGGTGCGGAACGGCGGGTTGCACTTCCCCTTGCCGCCCAGCCGAACGATGTCGTCCTCGGTCATGCAGAGATACTGGATGCAGGCCTCGCCGGTGGTCGTGCGCGCCCATGCTGCGGAATGTCTCGGCAATCTCGAAGCCGCGCGCCAGCGACGAATGCGCGATGTGGACGTGCGCGCCGGTCTCCAGCGCCATCTCGAAGATCTCGAGATCCGCCATCGTTTCGGCCAGCGGCGGACGCGTGCGGCAATGCATGATCGGCTCGGTGCGGCCTTCGGCGCGGGCCTGCGCGGTCAGCTTCTCGACCAGTTCCTGATCCTCGTTGTGGATCGCGACCGGCAGACCGGTCTTCGCGATTTCCCGAAATGCGGCGAGCATCGTCGGATGGTCGATGCGCGGAAAGCGCACCGCGTCGTACTCGTAGGTGGACAGCTTGAAGGCCGAGATGCCGCCTGCAGCCAGACCAGGGATGGCATCGACGCCGCCGGTCTTCGTGATGGTGCCGTACAGCGCCATGTCGACATGCGCCGAACGCTCCAGCCAGCCGATCTTGTCGGCGAGGATCGCGGCATCGGTCACCGGACGCGGCACGTCGTACGGCATGTCCACGCACGTGGTGACGCCGCCCGCCGCCGCGCTCCGCGTCGCGGTCTCGATGCCTGGCCAGCCCGTCGAAGACGACGTGTGCATGTGCCCGTCCACCAGGCCGGGCAGAATCAGCCTGCCGCCGTGATCGACAGTCTCGCCCGCAGGCGGCGGCACGCCTTCGCCGATCGCGGCGATCGTCTCGCCGCGGATCGCGACATAGCCGTGCGGGATGATGGCATCACTGGTGACCACGCTCGCCGACGATCACCCGATCGAATGGTGCTGACACTATATATATGTATCCCGATATATGGATCCGGCGCCTCGAGTTGCGACGCCGCACGCTTGCCGTTGCGGTGCCGCCACCTTACGAAGGATCGCACGAAGGCTAGACCGCGCACGAACGCCAGCCAAGCCTGCCGTTCAGCGCCCCATCAGCGATCGAACGGAGGAAACGCATGATCCTGCACGACGTGAAGGTTCACCCGTCCAAGGCAAACCTGCAGCGCGAGGATCAGCTCGCCTGGAAGATCGCCGCGGTCGCCGCCGACAAGGTGCCGGTCGAGCGCGATGTCGCGGCGATGATCGTCAACCGCATCATCGACAACGCCGCCGTGGCGATCGCCGCCATCAACCGCCATCCGGTCGTATCGGCGCGCGACATGGCGCTGGGGCATCCGCGCAGGGATGCCGCCACGGTGTTCGGCGTCGCGTCCGGCAAGCGCGTCAGCCCCGAATGGGCTGCCTGGGCGAACGGCACCGCGATCCGCGAGCTCGACATGCACGACACGTTTCTGGCCGAGGACTACTCGCATCCGGGCGACAACATTCCGCCGATCCTCGCGGTGGCGCAGACCATGGGCAAGTCGGGGCGCGACCTGATCCGCGGCATCGCCACCGGCTACGAGATCCACATCGACCTCGTGCGCGCGATCAGTCTGCATAAGCACAAGATCGACCACATCACCCATCTCTGCCCTGGGCAGGCCGCCGGCATCGGCACGCTGCTCGGGCTGAAGCAGGAGGTGATCTACCAGGCGGTGCAGCAGGCGGTGCATGTGAGCTGCACCACGCGCCAGTCGCGCAAGGGCGAGATCAGCTCGTGGAAGGCGTACGCGCCCGCGCATGCCGGCAAGCTCGCGGTGGAGGCGGTCGATCGCGTCATGCGCGGCGAAGGCGCGCCAAGTCCGATCTACGAAGGCGAGGACGGCGTGATCGCCTGGCTGCTCGACGGGCCCGAGGCGCGATTACCATGTGCCGTTGCCTGCGCCCGGTGAGGCGAAGCGCGCCATCCTGGACAGCTTCACCAAGGAGCACAGCGCCGAGTACCAGTCGCAGGCGCTGATCGATCTCGCGTTCCGCATGCGCGAACAGATCCCCGATCTGGAGAACATCGACAGGATCACCATCCACACCAGCCACCACACGCATGCCGTGATCGGCACCGGCGCCAACGACCCGCAGAAGATGGACCCGAAGGCGAGCCGCGAGACGCTCGACCACTCGATCATGTACATCTTCGCGGTCGCCCTGCAGGACGGGCGCTGGCATCACGTCGACAGCTACACCCCGCGCCGTGCCGCGCGCGCCGACACCGTGCGGCTCTGGCACAAGATCGAGACGCGCGAGGATCCGGAGTGGGAGCGCCGCTATCTCTCCACCGATCCGAACGAGCTGGCGTATGGCGGGCGCGTGGAGGTACTGATGCAGGACGGCAGCCGCATCGTCGATGAACTGGCGGTGGCGAATGCCCATACGCTCGGCGCCAAGCCGTTCGGCCGCGACGACTACATCGGCAAGTTCACCACGCTGACCGACGGCATCATCTCGACGCGCGAGGCGAACCGCTTCCTGGAAGCGGCGCAGGAGCTGCCGCGCCTGAAGGCGGACGAACTGCACCGATTGAACGTTGCCCTGCCCGCCGGCACGCTGGCTGTCGGCAAGCCAGGGATTTTCTGACGACACAGCGCGACTTCACCTCGCCCGCTGCGGGAGAGGTCGACGGGCAGCGGGCGGGTGAGGGTCCTGGCATCAACACCCTCACCGGCGCTCGCGGCGACCCTCCCGCAGGCGCGGATGGCCGGGCACAGGCCCGCCATGACGACAGGACAAAGAGGAGCATTCAACCATGAGCGACACCGCCGCACTTCCGAACCGGGCGAAGAAGGGCGTCGGCCTGTCCGGCGTCACCGCCGGCAACACCGCGCTGTGCACCGTCGGGCGCACCGGCAACGACCTGCACTACCGCGGCTACGACATCCTCGACGTCGCGGAGCAGTGCGAGTTCGAGGAGATCGCCTATCTGCTGGTGCACGGCAAACTGCCGACGCGCGCCGAACTGGTGGGCTACAAGGCGCGGCTGCGTCGCCTGGCGCGGCCTGCCGGCATCGGTGAAGCAAACGCTGGAAGCGCTGCCGCCGGCGGCGCATCCGATGGACGTGATGCGCACTGCCGTCTCCGCGCTCGGCTGCGTGCTGCCGGAGAAGGACGACCAGAACCCGCCAGGCGCGCGCGACATCACCGACCGGCTCATGGCGTGCCTCGGTTCGGCGCTGCTCTACTGGTACCACTACGCGCACAACGGCAAGCGGATCGACGTCGAGACCGACGACGACAGCATCGGCGGGCATTTCCTGCATCTGCTGCACGGCAGGCCGCCCAGCGAGATGTTCGTCCGCGCCATGCACACCTCGCTGATTCTCTACGCCGAACATGAGTTCAACGCCTCGACCTTCACCTGTCGGGTGGTCGCCGGCACCGGCGCCGACATGTACTCGGCGATCACGGCCGGCATCGGCGCACTGCGCGGGCCGAAGCATGGCGGCGCCAACGAGGTCTCGTTCGAAATCCAGAGCCGCTACGACGATCCGGACGAGGCGGAGGCCGACATTCGCCGGCGCGTCGCCAATCGCGAGGTGATCATCGGCTTCGGCCATGCCGTCTATACGATCGCCGATCCGCGCAACAAGGTGATCAAGGACGTGGCGCGTCGGCTGTCGCAGGCCGCCGGCTCGATGAAGCTGTTCGAGGTTGCCGATCGCATCGAGGCGACGATGTCCGACGCCAAGAAGATGTTCGCCAACCTCGATTGGTTCAGCGCGATCTCCTACCACATGCTCGGCGTGCCGACGTCGATGTTCACGCCACTGTTCGTGATCGCGCGCACCTCCGGCTGGGGCGCGCATGTCATGGAACAGCGCGTCGACAACAAGCTGATCCGTCCCACCGCCAACTACACCGGCCCCGAAAACGTGCCGTTCGTGCCGATCGATCAGCGCGTCTGAGCGATTCGCCGGACGCTGAACACACCGCCGCGGCAGCGATGTCGCGGCGGTTTTCTGTGACATCGATGCATCGCTTTTCATCGCGCACGCAGTTTTTTCGTCAAACCCGCGACGAAACGGTTGCTTTTTGTTGACATGCATGCGCGAGACGCGGAATAGCGGATTCGGTGTGCGCGAGTCCGATTCGCAGAACATTCGCTGAGAGTCGGCGTGCACGCGACAACAGAAGGACGGTCCATTGACCGCAGCCTCGTCCGGATGAAGCACAGCCGAGTTTGTCGCGCTTCCGGACGTCGTGCGGCACTGGCGCGCGTGGAAGACGAAGACCCACGCTGGATCGCCGGCCCGATGAAGCTGGCCTGCCTGCACGCTTCGATCGCTGCGGCAGGCCTGGTGCGGACCCGGCTGCATGGGCGGCCGTTGATCAACCGCGCGACAGCAACCGACGACACCAGAAGGAGTTTCCAACAGGTGAGCAACGAAGAAACCACCCCCACCGAACAGCCGCGCGCACAGGCGCTGGCCATGCGTGCCGGCGGCCGCAAGAAGGCGGCGGCGAAGAAGGCGCCCGGCCGCAAGAAGAAGGCTGCGCCGAAGAAGGCTGCGGCTCGCAAGACCGTCGGCCGCAAGAAGGCCGCAGGGCGCAAGGCCGCACCGAAGAAGGCCGCCGCCCGCAAGACCGTCGGGCGCAAGGCTGGCGCGAAGAAGGCCGGCTGCGAAGAAGGCGGCCGGCCGCAAGAAGGCAGCCGGTCGCAAGAAGGCGGCTACCCGCAAGACCGGCGGACGCCGGAAGGCTGCTGCGGCCGCGGCTCCGGCATCGGAGTCGATGCCGTCGAACGGCTCGGAATCTGATGGACTGAAGCGACGCCGGTCCCGCGCTGAGCCGGGCCCGACGCAAGAGGGCGCCAACCGGCGCCCTTCTTTTTGAGCCGCTGCGCCACCTATCAGCCAAACGTCGAAAGCAGATCGTCGACCTGCCGTGGCGTCAGCAGACGCGGCGCCGCGCCGCGCAGCAGCAGATAGAGCTTCGCGGCTTCCTCCAACTCCTCCGCCGCATAGACCGCATCGGTCAGCGTCTTGCCCGACACCACCGGGCCATGATTCGCCAGCAGCACCGCGCGCGCATCGCGTGCCGCGGCGTGGATCGCCGGCTCCATCGCCGGATCGCCTGGCCGGTAGTACTCCACGATCGGCATGCTCCGTCCGACGCGCATGACGAAATAGGGCGTCAGCGGCGGAATCGGATTCGCGGCATCGACATCCGGCAGGCAGGCGACCGCGGTCGCCATCGTGGAATGCAGATGCACCACGGCGCCGGCATCCTCCCGCGCGCGATAGAACGGCGCGGTGCATGAACACCTCCTTCGACGGCTTGTCGCCGCCGACATGGCGGAACTCGCCATCCAGCCGCGACAGGCGCGCCGGATCGAGCCGTCCGAGGGACGAGTTGGTCGGCGTGATCAGATAGCCGTCGGCCAGGCGCACGCTGATGTTGCCGGCGCTGCCGACAGAAAAGCCGCGGGCGAACAGCGACGCGGCGAGTTCCACCAGCAGATGGCGGGTTTCGTCTTCGGTCATGCCGATCCAGCACCTCGAACGCCTTGAGAAAGAAGTCGCGCGCGCCGAAGTTGCCCGACTTCAGCGCCAGCAGCAGCGGCGCGGCGCCGCCTTCGGCATAGGTCCAGGGCACGCCCGGGATCGATCTCCTCGCCGATGCGCAGGCTGCGCACGCCGAGCCGCGACACCACCGCACCGGCGGTCTCGCCGCCGGCAACGACCAGCCGCCGCACGCCGCGCGCGACGAGGTCCTCGGCGATGCGCGCCAGCGTCTGTTCGATCAGTGCACCCGCCGCGTCGCGTCCGAGACGCTGCTGCAGCTCCGCCACCTTGTCCGGCGGCGCCGAGGCCGCGATGACGATGGGCGTGGCGCCCAGCTTGTCAGCGATCCAGTCGCGCGCGGCTGCGACCATCTGCGCGGCATCCGGCGTGGCAAGCGGATCGAGTTGCAGCACGGGCGCATGCTCGCGCGCGAAACCAAGCTGCCCGAGCGTCGCACGCGAGCAGGAGCCCGCCAGCACGGCGGCATGGCCGGCGACATTCGGCAGCAGCGCGGCATCGCTCCGCTCCGGCAGCTTGCCCGCGCGACGGAAATTCGCCGGCAGGCCCATCGCGACGCCGGATCCGCCGGTGATCAGCGCGTGGTGTTCCGCCGCCTCGCCGATCGCGAGCAGATGCGAATCGCTCACCGCATCGACGATGGCGTAGCGGCGGCCCTGCTCCTTCAGCGCCGTCATCGCCTGGCGGATCGCCATCGCTCCCTGCTCGACCGTCGCGTACGGAACCAGCCCGACCGTGCCGTCGGTCTGTCGCGACAGCACGCGCACCAGGTTGGCATCGGTCATCGGCGTCAGCGGATGGTGTTCCATGCCGCTCTCGTTCAGCAGCGTGCCGCCGACGAACAGATGGCCTTGATAGACGCTGCGCGCGTTGGCCGGAAACGCCGGGCAGGCAAGTGCGAAGCCGCAGCCGAGTGCCGCGATCAGCGCGTCGGCCACCGGGCCGATATTGCCCGCGTCGGTGCTGTCGAAGGTCGAGCAGTACTTGAAGAAGAACTGCCGGCAGCCGGCGTCGCGCAGCCAGGCGAGCGCCGCGAGGCTTTCCTCGACTGCCTGCGCACCGGCGCGGTGCGCGACTTCAGTGCGACGACGACGGCATCGGCGTCGGGTGCAGGCTCTCCCGGGCGCGGCACGCCGATAAGCTGCACCGTGCGCATGCCGCCGCGGACCAGCATGGAGGCGAGATCGGTCGCCCCGGTGAAGTCGTCGGCGATTGCACCCAGCAGCATGGCGTCATCCTCCCGATGGGATTCCCTGCGGCAACGCCAGTATGTCGCGGTGGCCGATGCGTATGGCAAGCCTCCCGCGCATCGCCTGGCGCAGTCGCGCTTCCTGCCAATCGGCGATGGCGCGGCTGTGCGCAGGGTTCGCGTCGCGCGCGGCGTCGGCGGCGCCGTCGATCAGCGCGCGCTGCATGCCGCAGGGCGGCGCGCGGCACGCGCCAATCGGTCGCAGCCGACGCCGTCGCGAAGCCGCGCGCGGCAAGTGCCTGCAGCGCGACGGACGGCGCGGCGGTGCCGAGTGCCGGTCCAAAGCCCTTGTCGCGCCGCTGGTCGCGCCGGAACGCCGAACGCACGAGCGCGTCGTTGGGATGAGCGGGCTGCCAGACATCGCGTCCGTCCGCCGTCAGGCAGGCGAGGAACGGGACATGCAGCGTGTCGAACAGCCGACCGAGCCACGCGGCGGAAACCAGATCGAGCAGCGCGCTGCACACCACTGCATCCGCATTGCGATGGTTCACCGTCGTCATGGCCGGGCTTGGCGCGGCCATCCACGCCTTGCTTGACCGCGCCTGGCGAAGACGTGGATGGCGGGGCCAAGCCCGGCCATGACGATGATGACGTCAGATCGCGCTGCACCGCCTGCATGCGCCACAGCCCGTGCGGCGTGGACACGAGCAACGCATCACCCGGTGCGGTCGCGGCGAAGCCCTGCCGTCGCGCCCAGGCGGCGGTGCGGCCGAACGCCTCGTCCAGCAACGCGGCATCGGCAGTCGACCAGGATCCAGTCCTGCCCGCGGCCGATGATCGGCGCCAGGAAGCGGAACAGACTGCCGGTTCCGGCGCCGAGATCGAGCAGGCGCGGCCGCCTGGAAGCCGGTCGGCCAACCGCCGCGCCAGCGCCACGCTGCGTGCGGCGTGGTCGAACGGTTCGCGCAGCGTGAGCCAGTCCGCGTCGAACCGCTCCGTCACCCGGCCAGGGCCTGCGCGAACATTCCCACCTGCGTCTGCCAGCTCGGCAGGGCCTGGCCGACCTGCCACGCGGCTTCCGCCATCGTCGCGCCGCAGGGTCGCATCGAAGATGAGCCGGCGCAGCGCCTTCGACAGATTGACGTGATCGCCGGGCGGGCAGACCACGCCCGCCTCCGGCGTCACCAGATGGCCCTGCCGCGCCGCCGCCGCTGACGGCGACCGGCAGGCCGCGCTTCAGCGCTTCCGCGACCGCCATGCCGTAGCCTTCCCAGTGCGTGGCCAGCGCGAACATGTCGGCCGCGCGCCACAGCGCTTCCAGCGCCGCGTCGGTCACTTCGCCGGCGAAGACGCACGCGGCTGGCGATGCCGAGTTCCTCGGCGAGCGCCGCCAGCGTCCGGGCATGCACCGGATCGCGTTCGGGCGAACCGACAATGGTGAGGTGCCAATCGAGGTCGAACAGCCGTGCGAGCGCGCGCAGCAGCACGTCATGGCCCTTGCGCGGCACCAGCGTGCCGACCGAGATGATGTTGCAGGTCCGGCCCGCCGGAGCCGAGGCTGCGCGGCGCATCGTCGGTGCCGGGGACCACGACCCTGATGCGTCGCGTGCTCGACGCCGAAATCCGCGGCGAGCCGCTCGGCGGTCGTGTCGCTGGTGACGATGACCCGCGCGAGCAGCGGCAGCAGGCGCTTCTCGATGGCGAGCAGTCGCGGCGCGGTCGGCCTTGCTCAGGCCGGTCTCCAGGGCGGTCGGATGGTGGATGACGCCGACAGCATTGCGCGCGGCCAGCGCGTCTTCCATGCCGGCGAAGGCGGGCAAGGCCGAGGCCGTCGATGATGGGCCGCGTAGTATCGCGGCAGGCCATCCCAGGCGGCGCGGGCGGCATCGCGCGCGGCTGCGTCGGCCAGCGGATGTGCGCCGGCAAGTTCGACGACCTGCACCGTATGGCCTGCCTCGCGCAGGCCGGCGACGATGCGGCGATCGTAGGCGTAGCCGCCGGAGACGGCATCGAACGGCGCCGGCACGATCAGCGACAGATGCATCAGGCGATGGGTCCCTCGAAGGCCGCCCAGGCATTCGGGCTTTCGCGCAGCAGGATCTTCAGCCCCGTCACCGCGCGGCCGCCATCGCCGAGCCGTCCGTCGCGGCAGGCGGCGGCGAGCAGGCCATGGATGTGGAACGCCACGTGTTCGGTGGTCGTGTTGATGCCCTTGAATGTCGGGTTCTCGTCCAGGTTGCTGTAGTCGAGCGCGTCGAGCACGCGGCGCAGCTCGGTCTTCGCCAGGCCGATATCGACCAGCAGCTGCAGATGGTCGAGCTTCGGCGCGCGGAATTCCGCCTCCACCGCGAAGGTGGCGCCGTGCAGCCGCTGCGCCGGGCCGAATTCCTCGCCGTGGAAACTATGGGCGATCATGATGTGGTCGCAGACGGTCAGGCTGAACATTCACTCGGTCCCATAGGTGATGACGTGACACAGGCCGCCCGGCGCGAGGATGCGCGGCATCGCTGCGCGGCATGTCCTCGAACCGCGTCGGCCCGTCCAATAGCGCGTCGTAGGCGGGATCGGCCAGCAGCGCGAGCGCCAGTCGCCAGCCGCTCGCCATGGCTGCGCCGGCCGCGCATCGCCGGCGCGACGGCGCCGACCTGACTGGCGATCAGCCGCAGCCGCCGCGCATGGAATGCCTCGCCGAGCGGCAGCGCGGGCGCGCGATCGCCGAACCAGCTCGCCTCGATGATGCGCGCCTCGAAGGCGGCGCATGCGAGCGCCAGGCGAAGCCCTGCTTCGCTCGCCGATGCATGCACCACCAGCTCCTGCTCCGGCGGCGCCGCGTCCGGCAGCGCGAAGGCGCAGCCGAGCCGTCGTGCCAGCGTCCGCGCGCGCAGGGTCGGTGTCCACCACGGTCACCTGCGCGGCCGGGGATGCGCGCCAGCAAGGCGGCGCAGTCAGCAGACCGACCACGCCGGCGCCGATGACGAGCATGCGCTCGCCGGCAAGCGGCGCCGCATCCCACAGCACGTTCAGCGCCGTCTCCATGTTGGCCGCGAGCACCGCGCGCGGCGTCGGCACCGCGTCGGGCACCGGAATGCACATCGCCGTCGGGCGCCAGGAAGACGTCCTGATGCGGATGCAGTGCGAAGACCCGCCGCGCCGTCGGCGATGCGGCCGACCGCGCTGTAGCCGTATTTCACCGGGAACGGGAACTCGCCCGCCCATCAGCGGCGCGCGCATCGCCTGGTACTGGCTCGCCGGCACGCGACCGGCGAACACCAGCGATTCGGTGCCGCGCGAGACGCCGCTTGCCAGGGTGCGCACCAGCAGCTGTCCCGGCACAAGTCGCCGGCAATGTCTCGTCGCGGATTTCGCCGTGCCCGGGCGCCACGGTCCAGAACGCGCGCGCCTCGGTCACGTCGGCGCGCCGGGCCGCATCGCGGGCGAGCGGGATGTCGAGCAGCAGATCCGCGCCGAGCCTGATGCACCGACCAGTCGAAGCGCAGCCCTCGGTGATGCGCGTCGCCTCCGGCAGGGTGAAGGCCGGAATGCCCGAGCCGATCAGCAACGGCGCGACCGTCACGTGCAGCCGGTCGAGGCGCCGGCGGCGAGGAAGCGGGAGACGGTGATGCCGCCGCCCTCGACGAAGATGCGCGTCAGGCCGCGGCCGGCCAGCGCGCGAGCACGGCGGCGATGTCCAGCCCCTCGCCGCGCACGCGGCAGACGCAGCACCGGCGCCTCGCCGATGTGATCGTCGCCGGGGCATCGGCGGCGCAGAGCAGCAGCGTCGCCGGGCCTTCGCGGAACACGCGGTAATGCGCGTCCAGCCGGCGGTCGGTGTCCAGCACCACCCGCACCGGGGAGGGGGCCTGCGACTTCGCGCGTGGTCAGTTGCGGATCGTCGGCGCGCACCGTGCCGGCGCCGACCACGACGGCATCGAACAGCGCGCGCAGCCGGTGCGTGTGGAGGATGTCCTCCCGCCCGCCGATCCATTGCGAGGCGCCGCTGATCGTCGCGATGCGCCCATCCAGCGACTGCGCCAGCCGGCCGACCACGTGGCAGCCATCGGCCGCGGCGGGCGGGCCAGTAGCGGGCGATAGAGCGG
>CAWCDM010000089.1:0-14239 GCA_963794185.1 uncultured Alphaproteobacteria bacterium
GCAACGAAGAGAAGGATTTTGCACAGGATTGACCTGTCGGGACGGGGCGGCCATCGGACATAGGTGCTGTCGAACCACGAGTGACCGCGACCACGGCGGGGGTTTCGGCATCAGACTTGTGCAACGGAAAAGCCCAATCCAATGGGCGGCTCCCATTGCAGATGTCGTTTGGCCGAGCCTTCGGCTGGTTAGCAGCAGCACAGGCGGACCAGGTCCTCGGCCGTCGGCGGCGTTGCGCACGATCGTTCGGCGCGACAGCGGCGAAGGCTATGGCGCGTTTGCGCCACGACCGGCAGATCGCGGCCGTCAAGACCGCTGCGCGCCGCCTCGGCGGTGGCCTTCGGCCAGTCTTGACCGCCGCTGCGCGCGGCGCGGTGGTCGATCCGCAGGCCGGGACGGAGAAACGGCGCTCAAGCCGAACCGAGAAACATCGCCGAGTGAGATCACGGCGATGCGTCGAACGTGCTCCTGTTCTACGCGGCCGGTTGAGCAAAGTGCGGATCAAACAGCGTCTGTCGCTGCAGAAGGACGCATGCCAGGCCAAGCAGCCTGTCTGCGACACCGCGCAGGGCGCGTCCATGCGAGTGGCCGCGTTTGCGTAGCGCGGCATAGCGGCGCGACACTTGGGATCGTGCTGGGTGGCGACACGTGCCCAGTGATAGACCGTGTTACGCAATCGGACGTGTGCAGCGTAGCGCATGACGACGATGTGTGACTTGCCGCTGCGCTTGGTCACCGGCGCGGCACCACACAATGTCCTGAGCCCTTGATAATCACGGCGGCTGAGAGGCCCAGAAGCCTTCGGAGAGCAGTGTAGCGAGGTTGATCCTGCCGATCCCAGGCATGGATTTGAGGATCATGACGTCCTGTCGTTGAAGGCCTTCTCCCGATGTCGCCTCGGTCTCGCCAATCGCCAGTGCAGAGCTCATCGAGCTTACGCTCGGCCTCCCGCAGCTCGCGATTGACAACGCGCAGGCGAGCGACGAGCGAGCGCATATGGATGCTGGCCGCTTCAGCAACGCCGTCTGCAACTTTGATGGCGGGTTCTCGCAATGTGCGAAGAACGGTCTCGGCATCCACGCGACGGATGCGATGCTGCTTGAGCAACCGCTCGATCGTCGACTTGCGTAGCTGGCGTGCTTTGGCCGGTGTCGGGTGCGATGGCCCAAAGCTCGAGAAACCACGGCGCGGCGAGGTCATCGGTGAGCTTCTGCATCTGCGGATAATACCGCCAGAGCTGCTGATGGACGCGGTTGCTCAGCCGAACCCGTTCCTCCTGCAGTTCCTCGGCAAGGCGCGACCACGCGCGCAATTCGATCAGCCGTGGATCAGCAACATGCAGGCGGCGGAACAGACGCCGGTCGGTGCGTACACCATCAGCCAAGACATAGGCGTCTCGGCGATCGTCCTTCGCGCCGGCGACACTGAACCGGTCGCGTAAGCGGTCGAGTTGTTTGGGGTTGATCGCGTGCACGACAAAGCCCCGATCGATCAAGCTATCGACAACCGGTCCGTGCGGCACTTCGATCGCCACGGCGACGGCACTGGCCGCTCCGGCCATCGAGAGCAGCCAGTCACCCAGCTCCGCCAGACCCGCACCGCTATGCGGGAATACTCGCTCTCCAACGATGGTGCCTTGACGCATCGAGAACACAGGCCTGGTGCTTTTCCGAGCCCCAGTCGACGCCGGCAAACCACGCTAAAGGTCTCTTCTGCCATCGCATCTTCCCCCTGCTTACACACGGGCCGTCACGACGCCTGCCATCCCTGTACTGGCGCTCGATGGCGCAACTTCCTACTGGGCATCCGTCGTGGCCAACCCGCCGGGGCACATGTCCGTCTCGCGGTGCTTCAAGCACGGGGTATAAGCTTGGTCGCTCCCGGCGGGTCGGCCCGCCTGGTCAGCCTACGACAGGCTCCAACCAGGCGCCGTCGGGGGTACAGGGCTAGCGGAGCTGGCTACCTTCTATGGCCGGGATATCACGGTGGGGCAGGTCCTGCGCCGAATGCGGTGTTCTGGCCACTGTGGCGACCGCGTAGGGGCGGCTTGTGTCCGGCGACAATCAGGATGGATGTCGGCGACAATCAGGATGGATGTTAGCGACAATCAGGATGGATGCCGCTGCGGGGTTCGGGCGAAGGTCGGGGTAGCTCGACCGTAGGCTGAACCCCGCAGCGGCGTGGCCCCGGTGAGGGCCTGCCTGCGACTCCGTGACGCATGCCGAATGTCGAGGGTTCTCAACTCTCCAGAAGAGACCCCCGGTGCCCGGCAATCACATCACGGACCAACAGGTGAGACTGTACATGGACATCCGCCGAACTCACACACGCGAGGCCGCCGCCGCGAGGGCGGGCCTCAGTACCACGACCGGCGCTCGGATCGATGCCGATCCCCGGTTGCCCTCTCAGATGCAGACCCCGCGCGGTCGCCGCAGGCCGGACCCACTGGCGGCAATCTGGGACAGCGAGATCGTCCCGCTACTGGAAACGGCGCCGGGGCTGCGCCCAATCAGCATCATGGCCGAGATGCTGCGTCGGCATCGCGATTTTCCGGCCGCGGCGCGGCGCACCCTGGAGCGCCGGGTGCGCATTTGGCAGGCGCTGCACGGGCCGGAACGCGACGTGATCTTCCGCCAGGAGCATCCGCCGGGGCAACAAAGCTTGTCGGACTTCACCGATGCCAATCCACTCGGCGTCACCATCGCCGGCATCCGGCTCGCCCACCGGCTCTATCACTTCCGGCTGGCGTTCTCCGGCTGGCAGCATGCCGATGTGGTGCTGGGCGGCGAAAGCTTCGTGGCACTGGCCGGGGGACTACAGAATGCCCTGTGGGCGTTGGGAGGTGCGCCGCGCGAGCACCGCAGCGACAGCCTCTCAGCGGCGTTCCGCAATCTCGACCGTGATGCCGCCAAAGATCAGACCGAGCGCTACGAAGCGCTTTGTGCGCATTACGGCATGATCGCTACGCGCAACAACCTCGGTGTTGCGCACGAGAATGGTGTCATTGAGGCCAGCCATGGCCATCTCAAGCAGGCCTTGGCGCAGGCACTGCTTCTGCGCGGCAGCAGCGACTTCGCCGATCTGCCGCTGTACCGCCGGTTTGTTGCCGAGACCGTTGGCCGCGCCAATGCCGACCGGCGTCGCGAGCTTGAGATCGAGCGACCATTGCTCCAGCCGCTGCCGCCACGCCGAACCACCGACTTCGAGGAAGACCTGGTCACTGTCACCCGCAACGGCGGCTTCTTGCTCCGCCGCGTATTTTACACCGTGCCGTCGCGGCTGATCGGCCACCGTCTGCGCGTACGTATATATGACGACCGGATCGAGTGCTTGCTGGGCAGCGAGCCGGTGCTGACGTTGCGGCGCGGGCGGGCACCGCAAGGTCGCGCCATGCGCGGTCGCACGGTTCATGTCGTCGACTATCGGCATGTCATCCACGCGCTGCGCCGCAAGCCGCACGCATTGCTCAATCTGGTCTACCGCGATCAGCTCTTCCCCCGCGCAGCGTTCCGCAACACCTGGGACGCGCTGATCGCCGCCGAGCCGCCGCGCATCGCTTGCCGGATCATGGTCCGGCTGCTCGCGCTCGCACATGAGCGTTGTTGTGAGGCGGAATTGGCGGCAGAGCTGGACGCGATCCTCGGCAGCGGAAAACTGCCGGACCTCGACACCCTGGAGGCACGGTTCGCCCCGGCCAGCGCGACGTCGCCGCAAGTCACCGTCACGTTGCCGGCGGCGATCACCTACGACGCATTGCTGAGCAGTGATGCAGTGGAGGTCGTGGCATGAGCAAGATCTCCGTCGATACGGCCCGACTGCCGCTGCTGTTGCACGAGCTGCGGCTGCCCGCCATCAACCGCCTCTGGCAGGACATCGCCGCTCGGGCAGACAAAGAGGGCTGGCCCGCCATACGATTCCTCTCGGCGCTCGCCGAACTCGAGGTGGCCGAGCGCGCCAGGCGTCGAATCGAGCGCCATCTCGCCGAATCCCGGCTGCCAACGGGCAAGACGCTCGACAGTTTCGACTTCAATGCCGTGCCAATACTCAGTAAGGCACACGTCATGGCACTTGCCTCCGGTGACACTTGGCTCGGCAAGGGCGCCAACCTGCTGTTGTTCGGTCCGCCCGGCAGCGGCAAGAGCCATGTTGCCGCCGCGCTCGGCCGGGCGCTGATCGAGAACGGCTACCGCGTGCTGTTCATGCGCACCACAGATATGGTGCAGCGCCTCCAGGCAGAACGACAGGCGCTGCAACTCGCGGCGGCAATCGCCAAGCTCGACCGCTTCGATCTGTTGATCCTCGATGACCTCTCCTACGTCAGCAAGGATCAGGCCGAGACCAGCGTGTTGTTCGAACTCATCGCCGCCCGCTATGAACGCCGCTCGCTGCTGATCACGGCAAACCAGCCGTTCGGAGACTGGGGCAAGGTGTTCCCCGATCCGGCGATGACCGTCGCCGCCATCGACCGCCTCGTCCACCACGCCACCATCTTCGAGATGAATGTCGAAAGCTATCGGCGGCGCACCGCCATCGCACGCAAGATCAAGTCCGAGCGTCAGTCCGAACCCGACTGATCTTTGCCGACCTGATTGTCGCTGGCCAGCGACAATCAGGGCGTACCTCGTGCCTCTTGCCAGCGGCAATCACAGGCGACAATTATGCGTTCAAGCGGTGTCGCAGGTACCCATCCTGATTGTCGCCCGCCGCCATTTTGATTGTCGCGCTACAGGCTTGGCTGGTCACCGGGCTGATTTCCTCAATGCCCGCGTCAGACCCCGCCGTGTGCCGCTCTGGGGGCCGGAGGCACGAGAATAGCAATTCTCCCGCGAATCTTGCCTTGGTACGGCTCAATTCGGCGGTGTAGGCCGCGACTACCCATCGGGGCATTGTTCATGGACGCCAGTCCAACATGCGTTCAACACCCCGAGTGGCTGACATACACCGAGGCAGCGTCGCGGTTCTGATACCTGCGTGATGACTGGTCGGGCGGCAGAAGAGGCGGGTGCGATGAGGACAAAGACCCGGTTGACGGCGCTATCGGTCGGGATATTGTTGGTTGCTGGCGCAGCCTACTGGCTCCCCAGCGAGAGGGGACAATCGGTTGCTCCGCAAACCTCCATCTCATCGGTGAGAAACGTGCCCGCGGTGGTCACAACCCCGGCGTCATCGGCAGCAACACCGCCAGCGCCGGAGCCCACGCCGCTACCAGCACCAATGGCGGCAGCTCCACAGTCCGCGCAGCCGACAACACCAGCGCCGGAGCCCACGCCGGCACCAGCATCGCCGGCCGCGGTCCCGCAGCCCGCGCCGCCGACCCCGGTCCCACAGCCCGCGCCACCGACAGCAGCACCAGCATCGCCGACGGTAGCGACACCATCATCCTCCTCACCGACACAGATGCCGGCTGAGGCCGGCATGTCCAAAGCAAACCGGCGGCAGATCCAGGAAGCGCTAAGTGGCCTGGGCTATTACAAAGGGCCTGTGGACGGCATCTTCGGGCGAAGGACCCGCACAGCAATTCGCCACTTCCAGCGTGACATCAAGGCCGCCGCGACCGGTCACCTCACGGCGGACGAGGCCAATCGCCTGGCCACGACCCGCTGAACCGACTTCCCCGCCCACCAGATCGTCAAGACCGGCTCAGGACCCAAGGCGGCACGCACGCCGGCAAATGGGTGAATGCGCGCCGGGCAGCAGCAGCGGCCCCGGACTTGCTGGCGATGCGGCGGGCAGCGATGGCGCGGGGCATGATTGGGGCGGCTGTGGCTAAGGCGTGATAAACAGAGCACATCTGGCGGCGATATCGCTTGCCGGTCACGGCTCGCGACACCATGCTTCCTGCATGTTCGTCGTCACCGAAGCGGAAGCCGCCGCGATCCGCGCTGCATTCGAGCAGAGCGGCGAGCTGTCGGCTGCGATCGAGTTGCGCCGGCTGTTTCCCGGCATCACGAACAACCGGCAGGCGCGGGAGTGTGCCCGCGTCATTGCCGGATGGATGCCGTTGCCGCCTCGACCGCCCAGGCTGCCTCGGGTCCGGCGCCAGGAGCCCTGAGGCGGAGCGGTCCCCCGGAACGCGCTTTGGGACGCAACAGGGGACCTCACCCTAGCAGCCTGTCGGACTTAGCGTCCTTGCGCAATTTTCGTTGCGGCGGCGCGGTCTATGCGTAACGTATGGTCATCACTGGGTGCTGGCGCAACATGATCTTGCGCGCACAGCCCATTTTCGCCATGAGTCCGACAGGCTGCTAGACCCGGGTTTAACAGTGTATTTCGAAATATTGTTCTACGTCAGTGTGTTATGGGCGCACGACAAGGTCTTAGCACCACATCTGTGCCGCGATGGTGGACTGATCAGGTGGCGACGGAGGGAACGGCTTCGCGGATGTTGGGTGGCAGTGCAGCCCCGACCGCCTGGAAGGCCTTTCCGGCCACGCCGGTCGCTGGCGTGCGCAGGATAAAATGTTTGCCGTCCTGCTCGACCTCGATCTCCTGTAGCCGATCGAGATCGGCGAGCAACTCGCGCCATTCCGGCTTCAGCCGTGCGGCGGTCAGGCGTTCTTCTAGTTCCTTGCGTAACACCAGAGCCAGAAAGCTGCAGAACACATGCCCGCGGATCGCCGCATCGGTCTGGTGATAGATCGGCCGTGTCGCCAAAAGGGCTTTCTCCGAACGGAACAGGTGCTCGACGACAAGCAGATCACGGTAGCGAAGCATCACGTTCAGCGGATGCAGCCGCAGATTGGTGCGCAGAACGTAGAGCCCATCGTAGCGAGCGTCCTCGGCCACGCGCGCTTCGTCGATCGTGAAGTGCTGCTGGTCGGGCGTCTTCAGGTAGCGCCGATAGGCACTGTTGCCGACCAGTGACTTGTCGCCCTGTCGCAGTTTGGCGCGCAACGTGGCCAGCACGGCTTCGCGGGTCCGCGCGGCCTGTGCCGCCTCGACCAGGTTGCGGCAGACAATGTAGGCCCAGGTTCAGGATACATGTAAAAAGTGGTCACAAGCTGCGGCGACGCCGATGTTGGGCGGCGTCCGGGAAGGTTCCCCTTTCTGGACACCGGGAGGCTGTTTCCTATCCCGTTGAAAATACGCACTTCTCTAACAGCCATCGGCGGAGCCATTTCCGGACACTCGGCCGAACTGTGGGCGGTGTGACTTACGCCGGGCCTCTGGAGGTCCCTGGGCCAAAGCTCCAAGCTATTGTTGCAAATGGGCTTTTCGCTCCGCGATGCCCGTGTGACCACTTTTTCCACGTATCCTGAACCTAGGCCGAGCAGGTCGACTGGGACCAACCGGAGTAAGCATTCACCTTTCTGCTGATAGACCGTAAGCGAGACCTGTAAACTAAATCATGTCAATCCGCAGGCGTATTTCACCGATCTTCTGACACGCCTCGTGAACGGCTGGCCGCAGAAACGCATCGACGAATTGATGCCGTGGTTCTGGGCGCCGCCCCAACAGCCACCCTGACCTCGCCGTGCGTCGAAGGGTCGCGGAACATCGCTAACGATAGACCGTTCGGTTCGGCGTCCGGCCCAGCGATGGGTGTCGGTTGAAGCGACATACCCTTGTCGTTCTGATCGTCGACAGAGCAGGAGAGGGATGGAGCTATGTCCGAAACGGCCAGGTTGGTACGTGAGAAGTATCCTCGAAGACCCAAGCGCGAAGGGTTTTGTATGCGGTGGCACAGTCGATCCTCGACATCCTGCTGGTGGGACTGGACGACTGAGATAACCGAGAGGACGACGTCGACCGGGATGGAGGCCTTGAGCGCTGAACTCCGGCCATTTGGCGAAGACGTCACGTGCCTCATATCCGCTTCAGAGTCTTATTCATGATTTTAGGATTCAAAGATTCAGGGCTGGAATTGGGTTTTACTACAGAGAGATAGTAGTCTTATTGTGAAGGTTCCGGGGACTCCGGTGAGATTTTCGGGGCACGACTCCGGGCAAGGGTGAAGTTTCCGGGGGATATTGTGAGATATCCGGGGCGGCATTGTGAGGTTTCCGGGGGACGGAGGCCTGTGCCTTTTGCCAGGCCTGTGGATAAGTTCACGGATTGCCAACTATGAGGAATTCGGGGAGCGAGCCGGTGCCCGCCTTTCTGGCCGGCCGCGGCAGGCCCAACTATGAAGTTTCCGGGGAAGCGTCTGCGAGGCGGGCTTGGCGCAGCAACCGTCGTATCGATGGCAGCGGATCGGCCACATGCTCTGCCGTGCCGTTGATGCGTGCCCGGCGGCCCACCTTGCTGGCTTGCAGCTCCTTCCAGGCAGCGTTGATGGCATCCGTCCCCTTGGTCGACCAGGCGACGGTGATCCTTGCCACCCGCTTCCCCTGCTTCATGGGTTGGACGTCGACGCCGAACGGCGCGAGGGCGTTCACTTCCGCCACGGCGGGCTTCAGGACATGCTTATTGAATTCGCCGAAGGTCTTATAACGGCCAGCCTGCACGCCCATCAGCTCGCGGAACTCGTCGAGGTCCCAGCTATGGGCGGTCTTTTTGTCGAGGTTCACGAGCTGGGCGACGTTCTCATACAGGCTGATGGCGTATTTCGAGGAGAGAGCCATTACGACCGGTAGGGCGATTTTGCCCCATATCGTTGAATCCTTGAGAATTTCGATCAGGCGCTTGTCAAAACTGTAGGTGAGCACCCCCCCTGCCCTGCCCGGATCGTCCAGGTCGTTGCCGCCAAGGAACTGCACGCGCCGCCTGCTGCCGTCCGGCAGGCGGACGATGATCAGGGTGCGCATCAGGGCCTCGATGGCCTCCTCGACCATCTCGTACCCCTTGTGGCCGTCGGGCTTTAGCTCGTCGATCTCGATCGTGTAGTCCTTGCCCTCCGTCACGCCCTGCGCATGGGCGTGATACCAGAGGATAGTGATCGCCCGGCGCGCGTTGAGCGTCAGGTCATGGTGGCCCGTGACCTGAATCAGTTCGGCCGGCTTGATCGCCTCGCGATTTCTGGACGTTACCTTGAGGGTGCGGATACGCGTGATCGAATCCATGACACGCGGATTCTAGCGTTACTATGAAAAATCCAAAAGCGAATTTTCATATCGCCCCGGAAACCTCACAGTTGGGATGGCCTGCGACCGGTACGGCAGGTGATGGCGATTTTGATAGGATTTTCGTCGGTGACTGGCAGCCCGACGATATTTAGCACGCTACGCGCGCGCCTGTGCGGCCCGGACAGAGCCGTACGCCGTTCTTATCGGCGGGTCGCCGGGCCGAAAGGTCCAAGCAGGTCGTCGAAGACTGCCTGCCCGTCACGACTCCCCTGTCCCCTCCCCTATTTCACGTTCCAGGGCCCGCAAAGCGCGGGCCAGAACCTCCCCACGTGGCAGGTTCAGGCGCTGTGAGATTTTCTCGAACCCGTGACGGGTGGCCTCGCTGACGCGACTGTTGAACTGCATCTGCCGGTCAGAAATTACGCGCACCGGTTTCGTCCGGTGCGGAGCTTCGCGGCTGATGAATTTACCTTGGTCCGGCAATCGCGCCACGAGTTCTGCGGCGCTCGGGGGCCTCTCCTCAGCCCTGCCCTTCGGTGTAAACCGGCTCAGATCGTGGCTGGTGTCCGACCGCGCCGCTTCGGCCTGAGAAAAGATGTCGATGCGTGCGTTTGCCATCATGCAACCTCCGCTGCGCGCCCGGCCGCCGCTGAGGCGCGGTCCAGTATGGCTATGACTTCGTCAGCGAACGCGCTTGCATTGCCTATGGCGGCTAACAGATTGCGGACATCGGCAGGATCGAGGTCGCGCAGTGTCCTGCCATAGGCGAACATTGCCCGGTAGGCTTCGCGTTCCATGATCCGGCATTCCATGATCGGAACGCCGTGGCTCCTGAATTGACCTTCGATGCTGGCGAAGCCGCGCGTGCGAATGGCCGGATTCATCTGTGTGAACAGAATGGCAGCGGCAATCGGATGCCGGACGAAGCGCTCCGCGCGGCGGACCTCAAGTATGGCCTCTCCGCTTTCGACGGCGTCGAGATGCGATGCTTTGGTCGGCGCAATTACCAGATCGGCTCGGCTGATGGCGAAAGGCACCATTTTCGATGCGGTGCCCTCAAGGTCGACGACCACAAACTGCACATGCTCGGCCTCGGCGTCGATGGTGTCGACGATGGTCTTCTCGGTGACGTTGTCGATGATGTGCAGCTTGGGATGCTGGCCGCCGGCCGCCGCCCATTTGGCGAGCGGACGATTGGGATCGGCGTCGATGAGGCCGACAGTTGCGCCGCGGTGCGCGAATTCTGTGGCGAGCAGCAGAGCGGATGTGGATTTACCTGCTCCGCCCTTCGGGCTGGCAAATACGATCGTTGGCATGGGTGATTCTCGGGTTCGGAACTGGATGATAGCGGCGAGTTATCGTGATAACACGACGATATCAGGAAGTTAGCAGGGCAATCAAGCCAATAAAATCATAACAACTCGCTATCTTGATAGCGGGATGATAACAACCCGCTATCGCCTACGCTCTCCGTATGCTTCCGGAGATCGGGTCGTTCGTCCAATAGAGCGGGTTCGTCTTCTCATCAGACCCTTGGACCGTCCTGCGCCGGCGGGACACCGGCCTAACCCGAACCTTTTCGCACGAGCGGGCAGGTGGCATCCCTGTCGTCATCGGTTCGATCAGGGAGACCCTCCTACAATCTAACAGAATGCATACAAACGGTCGTTTGCAGGGGTGGCCAAACGCCTGAGATTACTGCGGGCAGAGCGCCAACACTGGAAAGGGCAGGGGCTTGGGGCCGGTGACGTCCTAAGAAGGCAAACTCCAGGGGGCCGGCATCGCTCGGCAGCCGATTATTTGCTTACCGCGCCTTAGCCGTAGGCGCCTTGGTCGGGGTGGCAGCCAGCGAATCGCGTGCCGCGTGCACGAACCGGCGATCGACGGCAGTGACGTGTCGGGCCGGTAAACCAGCAAATAGGAAAGCATCAGGATCTCTGGGGTGCCTGCCGGGCAGGCTGCTTCAGCCGTCGCTTTATCCGGTCAGATGCCTCCCGCCCGAAGCACCCCCAAATCGTAATGCTCTCATGCGATAGGGGCAGGGTTCGTCAGGGCGCCGCCGCTGCACGCGGCTCACCGATGCCGAGGACAACGGCCACGCGGCCCGTGATCGCCTCCAGCGTGACCGGATCGAGATGGCCAATGATTTCGCCCATATGCTCGGTCCGAATGGTTTGTGGCCAATCGACCATCACGAACGACAATTGCTGCAAGCCGTTCTCAGGCGTCGGCGCCACCCGCAGACGAAGGTCCGGCTCGGCATGCACGGTCGTCGTAAAGGCGACCACAGTGGCGTACGGCAGGCGCGCGAGCGCATCAGACCGTAACACCACAGCCGGCCGAGCCTTGTCGCCGGGAAGCCGCACCAAGACCACCATGCCGCGTTGCAGCCGCCTGGGCTCTACTGCCATCCCGACATGTACTTGAAGGCATCTGCGAGCCCCGCTGCCGCATCGGCTTCAGCTTCGGCGGTTGGAAGAGCTGCCAGCTCACGGCAGGCCGCATCCAGGCGCGCACGATAGGCCGGATCGCGGATATCCGGAATCCAAATGGTCGCCGGGCGCAGGCCCTTCGCGCGTTGGCGGTCGCGAAATTTCGCGGCACGGATGCTTGCTGTCCTGGAGCTGGCCATGGCGTTATAGGTAACGCCCGGATGGCGGAGGTCAAGGACAGACCGGCGGGGAGGGTTGAATTGCGGTCGCCGGATAGGGGATTGCCGAGGCCGTCACCCTCTGTCGCGCTCTCTCGTTCATGCGACTCGCCAAACTCCTGGCTCGCTGAAGCAGAGTTTGTCCTTGGATCGCGCGACTCGGTCCGGCCACGGGCCGTGGTCCAGCGGGGAGGCGGGGCGCCCTCTGACCTCTGCCTTGTGCAGAGCGGCAGCAATCGCAGCACATGGTTCCAGCCGGTTAGACCGACCTACGCGCGATAAGGCCGGTTATCGCGCGTGGGGGAATTACTTGCGCCTGCCCCCGTCGGGGCCAGGCCGATCCCAACGGGCTCAGGGCACATCGTAGAAGCCCCGTTCGGACCGCCAAGGATTCGACAGTCTACCTGTGACTCCACTCACAGTCAGCTTGTGGCAGAGGGAATACCTTCCCGAGATACGGCTAGCGCCATGCGAGGCCGACAGCCGCTCAAGGGAGCCAAGCTATGAGTAAGCTAAGGATTCTATTGGGGATCTCCGCAATCGCCGCAGTGAGCCTTGCCAGTACCCGGCTTCGCCGATGCCGACGGCGGCAGCATCATTCCCAACACCTTCTTCACCCAGCTCCCGGGCGTCGCCACCACGGTGCCCGCGCGGAATGCCTCCGCCATCGGGATGGCACAGAAAAACGGGCAGGCGGCCGGGGCTTACGTGACCCAGTCGAACCGCGGCACCTGGCTGTTCCCGCCCAACCAGACGGGTGGCGGCGCCAACGACTAATCCTATCTTCCTGACCTCGCGACGTACAAGCTCTTGAAGTATCGAGGTGATCCGTCGCGAGGGGCTGTTTCTCTGCTACATCCGACGCCCAGTAGGTTGAATGCCTTCTGCTGGATTTGGGTCGGCCGGGTGAATACGGTGATCGGATGGTGCGGCGTGATTGCGGTGGTGATGGTGTTGCGCGCCACGGTCGCCAGATCGGCCAGCAGTGTTTGGAAGCTATGTACTGGCAGGCCGTCCTCGGTCAGGCCCGGGGTCTGCTTTTTGACCGCCGTCGGTGAGCACTGTGCCTGTGCCACCACGCTCTTGCGCAGCGCTTCGGCAGCTTCTCTATCGGTGTCGTCGTACAGCATCGGTGCCAGGTGCTGACGCATGTGCCATTCGAGATAGTAGGCCAGCATGCAGAGAAACACATGCGCGCGCACCCGATCGGCCAGCCAGTGATGCACGGGCCGGACTTGCAGATCGACCGTCTTGATGCAGCGGAAGGCCCGCTCCACCAGGGCGAGGGATTTGTAGCTGCGCACTGCGCAGCATCGTCGGCGGTCTCCGCAGGCAGGCTGGTGCGCACCACGTAGATGCCATCGGTCGCCGCCTCGGCGGCGATCTCGGCGGTCTTGCGGGCGAAGCCGAAAGCGGCATCGGTGATGGCGAGGTCGAAATGCTTGGCCATCTTGTGCTTGTTGATCACCGCGCCGACCGCGAGGCCGATCTCTGCGGTGCCGCGCAGCGGATCACGCTTGCGGGCGACGGCGGCCTGGATCCGCGCGAGGTCGCGCTCGGTTGCGACGAGTAGGTCCTCACGCTTGCGGGCGCGCTCAGCGGCGAGATCGGGGTTGCGGCAGACCACCAGACGCTCGCCAGGAAAGTCGGGTGCGGTGATGCTGGCCATATCCCGCTGATCGAACAGCGACAGCTGCAGCGTGCCGCTTTCCAGCAGTGCCTTGATCGCCGGCGCGCGCAGTGCAGTGATCCAGTCGAGGCCTGCCGACTTGATGTCCTCGGTGATGCGCGCCTGGGTGATCATGCCGCGGTCGCCCACCAGGAGGTTCTGTCACGCCTCGCGCCATGTCGGCGCGGCTGGCAGCACGGGGTCAACTTTCCTAGGATTGCCGCTGGACGGGACGACGGGGGCTGCTTGAGATGGATTGCGTGGGCTGTGGCTCAGGGGCGGTGACCGAGCGGCCGGACCTGACAGCACGAGGTTATCGTCGGTTCCGGTGCCGGGACTGCGGCAAGCAGTTCAACGAGCGCAGCCAAAAGCTCGCCGCGTGTCTCGCCTTCCTGCGCACTGGCGACGTTCACATGGTGACGAGGCCCGATCGGCTGGCGCGCAGCATGGGTGACCTGCTGGAGATCGCCGAGCGACTGCGTGTCAAGGGGGGTGGCCTCCAGGTGCTCGATCCCCCGATGGACACGGCGACTGCGGCGGGCGAACTGATCTTCATGTGTTCGGCGCAGTCGCCAGCTTCGAGCGCAAGCTGATGTTGGAACGCCAGCGAGAGGGCATCGCCAAGGCGCGTTCGGACGGCCGCTACGCAGGTCGGAAGCCCAGGTCCACTCAAGGCGACGCCATCTTCGGCTGGGTAACCCAGTTCGTTGACCCCCGCCCCCCCGATGGGACCCAAACCCCGTCATTGTATTCGTGACCTGCTATGACCGCGTCCCATCTGCAAGACCGCGCGATATGCGGTGCAAAACGGCGGAAGGATTTCATCCGGGCGAGGTGGCTATACCGCAGATGCGGCTTTCGCCCGCTGGGCTGCGGTTGGCATGGCGTGGGTCCTGGAGCTGCCGAGTCGGCCCG
>CAWCDM010000090.1:0-30498 GCA_963794185.1 uncultured Alphaproteobacteria bacterium
GTTTCCCGTGCGCCGGGTAATGCGCGGGGAAATCGAGGCCTACGTATGCAGAGATTGATGACCGTGACGGCACGCGCGGTTTACCGCGTCCGCTGCTTTACGACGCACAGGTTCCACGACCCAAATGCGTCGCCCATAATTCCGCAGGTTTTCGGCGCTGATCCGAAAATCAGTTCTCAGATAGGCCCTCTGAACCTGGTTGCCGATCTGGTGCTCAGGCGCCGTTCAGCCTCCAGCATACGCTGAGGATGAACCTCCGCGACCCAATCCATAAATGAGGACCGGAAGCCATGCACCGTATTTCGGAACCCTATCTTCTCGCGGAGAAGGATCTGCATAGCGTCATCGGTCTGCCGTCCTGATCCGCCGCGTCGCCGACTGCCCAATATCAGTATGTCGGGTGCGATTTGAACCCGCTTGATGCCGTCCAGCAGGGTCACAGCAGCGGTGCTCAAAGGGATGGTCCGCGCGACACCGGATTTCATGTGCTCGACGGGCACGTTCCGTCGGTTGCCGGCGCCGGCATGCGGATGGTGCACGCGAATCCTTCGCGGCCGGCTTGGCACGGGCCGGTGCCGGACTTCACGCGGCGGCCGCGCCGGGCTGCATTTCGTGCGGCGAGGCACGCACCGTGATCACCTGACCGAAAGCACCCGAAGCTGAATGACCGCGAAGGCGACCGGCCGTTCGCCGGATCGCCGTCTAATAGCCGTAGGGTGGCGGGCCGGCATTTCCGATCTGCGTCGCCGCTGACGCCTCTCGTCGGAAGCGGACCTTCGCACATCGGTGGCGGCGAGGATCGCGGCGGTCGGGCTCATTCCGTTTCCCCGATCGCCAAGCGCAGCCCTGACAACAGCAGCTCGCGGTGTTCCGCGTTCCGCAGGAAGCTGGCCTCAAGTCTCACGACAGGTGTCATGGCGCGCAGGCGTGCGATGACTTCCCGGGCGTCATTGAGCCGACCCATATGCGCATAGCAGGAGGCCAGCACTCCGTATGTTTGCGGGAAGTTCGGATCGTCCTGGATCGCCAGAAGCAGTTTGGGCACCGCCTCATCAAAACGCCGGCTCAGGAAATATGCCCCGCCCAATGCAGCGAACGTCATCCCGATGCGGGCACGCGTAACCGGGGCAAAACCCCGGGCGATTACGCCGGCTGGCAGCGGATGCGGATAAGGTCTGCCAAGCTCGGGACGATCGGCTGATCGGGGATTGCGAGGCGGCTGCCGAGATAATCCCAGAATGCAATCCCCAACTTGGCGCAAGTTTTGGCCAAGCCGAGGAAGGCATCGCGGCAATCGCGGCCAACATCGCTGCGGGTGCCACCACTGACCTTGCGCTTGGTGACCTGGCAGCGGATGTCGTTTTCCGAACCATTCGTATGCAATGGGATTTCTGGGTGGTCGAGCACGGTAAGCAGTTCGGCCTTGTTGGCGTGCAGCCGCCGCAGCAGGCGATCAAGACTGACGAAGCCGGTGCGTTGGCAAAAGATGTAGTCGAACCGCGCACGGAGCTGGTCACGCCGGCATGGTGTCGGGCTGATGCGGTAGTCTTTCAGATCGGCATAGATCTGCCATATGAGCGAGCGGACGCGTTGCTGGACGGCGCGTTGGTCGTCGGTGAATGTGTCGAGCTTGTGCACCAGCCTCTCGGCATGGATCCAACACAGGGCATGCTGACCGATGTTGAACTGCCCGGCGTCGTCACTGACCACCACCGTGTCGCACAGGAACCCGTGTGCGCTCACCGCACCCCACAGCGCTCCCTCGGTGGCGACGCGCACCGGGTCGGGCGTCACCTGCAAACCGGCCAAACCGAGCTGTTCAAGATGATCCAACCAGGCTCTGTCATCGGCAAACTGGCGCTGCTCATGCGTGGCCAGCCGCTGGACGAGCGCTCCGGCCAGGGCATGGTCGCGCATGTAGTCCAAGGCGGCGTCGTTGATCACGTAGTCGGTGTGGCCGGCACGTAGCAGGCCGAGGAAGTTCAAGCAACTCTTGCTACCCGTCGTGCCGAACCACGCGAAGTTGTCGTTGCCGATCTGCGTGCAGACGCCGTTGGCGCCGCGATGGCGCGCACCGGTGTCGTCCACCGTGATCCAGTCGGCCGTTTCCAGACCGGCGCGCAGTACCTCGCGGGTCTCCATCAGGAAGTCGTCCTGCCCATCGATGAGCAGGCGCATGACCTGCCGCTTTGAAATGCTAAGGCCCACCGCCTGTAGCAGCGTTACCAGACGCTCGGCTGTCACCTGGCCCTGGTGGTGCTGCATCAGCACGAAGCGGCGTAATTCAGGGCCAAAATGGCCACGGATGCCGCCGGGCAGCGGCGCCACGATCGTCTCGCCGTCCGGCGTCAGCCAGCGCTCGCGACGATAGCGTACCACCCGCGCGGTGAGCACCAGGTCCTGCACCTGGTACGGCTCGTAGCCTTTGAACTGCGAACCCGGCGGATGTGCCACCTGGAGCACCTCGATCTCAGGCCTGACCCGCGGTGTCACCTTGCCGCGACGGTCACGTCTGTAACGCTTGCCACCCGGCTTCGGCTCGCTCCCCTTCTCCATGCCGCTCGGCTTGATGGAGGGACGGCCCTTCAAACCCTTCAGCCGGGCGATCTCGTCGCGCTGCGCCGCCACGAGCCGCTTCAGATCCGCCACCTCGCCCAGCAATTCCACCACCAGAGCTTCCAGCTTGGCTCGTGGTAGACCGGACGGATCGGCGAGCGGGGGCATGTCATGAGCGAATGGTACTCACCCGAGCCGGGGCAAACAAAAAATGCAACGCTACCCCGGGGTTCTGCCCCTGTTACGGGCACGCGGACTAAGGCGCTGCGAAGTCTCGACATGCGCGATCGCGACGTCAGGCTGGCCCGCCCAGTTCCTGAGCATGCCGCTGATATGCCAACCGCGCGCATAGTTCGGATTAACGCCAGCGCACGATCGACCAACGCGATCATGGCGCCGATGTCTTCACCGAAATGGGCTAGTGCCAGGGCCGCAGTCGCCAGAATGACCGGGTCGTCGCCGGCGACATCAAGAGCCCGCCTCGCGAAGTCTGCACCCTTCAAGCGGTCTGACTTCGCGATCTTCGCTCCCGCCGTCCCAGACCAGCTGGAGACAGCAGTATGCCGCCCAGGCGAGTGCGGGTCCATAGCGGGGGTCGCGGTCAATGGACTGCTCCAGAAGGCGGAGTGCCTCACTGAGTTGCCTGGCCGACGACATCACCATCGCGTAGCCGCGTAGATAGAGGTCATAAGCGGTCAAATTGTCAGGCGGGCGTCCCCTGGAACGAGCAGCCTCTGCCGCCTGCAATGTCGGTTCGATGGCCCCGGCGACGCTGGATGCCACCTTGTCCTGAAGATCGAAGATGTCTTCCAGCGAGCCGTCGAACCGGTCGGCCCAGAGATCGTACCCGTGGCCGTATCGATCAGCTGCCCCGTAATACGTACCGCGATTGCCGCTCTTGCGTACCGAGCCTTCGAGCACGTAACGGACGCTGAGGTCGAGCGCCACCTGCTTCACATCGATCGCCCTGCCTTTGTAGGAGAAGCTAGAATTCCGTGCCATCACGAACAACCAACGGATGCGCGATAGCGCCGTGATGATCTCCTCCACCATGCCGTCGGCGAAATACTCCTGCTCGGGATCCCCACTCATGTTTTGAAACGGCAGCACGACCAGCGAGGGCTTGTCAGGCAGCGACAGGGCGGGACGTTCCGCAGTGTCCGCGCCGAGCAGACGATATCCGCGACCCGGCACGGTGACGATCCAACTCTCGCCTGTTCCCTCCGGATCGAGGGTCTTGCGCAGGGTCGAGATCTGGACCTGCAGGTTGTTTTCCTCGACCACCTGGCCCGCCCAAACTCGGGCCATCAGCTCGTCCTTGGAAACCAATGCGCCTTTCGCCCCGGCCAGCATGCACAGAACCTGCAACGCGCGCCCAATTGCAGCGGACGGTCGTCTAGCAGGAACTGGCGCTGGGCCAAATCCAGGCAGAACCGACCAAAGCGGAGCGCGCCTTCGGTCATCGGGGGCCCGAACCTTAGAACAATTCAGGGTCCGAACCAAAGACCTTAATTCGCACCTTGCGTAGGATCCTGCTGCGCGCGGGCCAGTCTCGACGTCCGCAAAGGAACACCGGCGATGGTAGTCAGAAGCCTGCCCATCAGCGCTGCCTGCTGATTGCAGCGTCGGCCTCCGCCGCGCCACCTCCTGGTACCGACATGACCTTAGACCAGATGTTCGCCTGAGATAGGGGCGACCCGTCTCACAGTATGCAGGCTTCGAGGGTTGTGCCGGATGGTCCGGTACCGAGCCTCATGCATAGGGGAGACGGGTCATGGCGAAGCCTATCACATATGTCGGCCTTGACGTGCACAAGGATACGATAGCGGTCGCGTTGGCCGAAGCGGGCTTGCGGGGAGAAGTGCGCGAGCATGGGAAGATCCCCAACACACCGGCTGCCTTGAAAGCGCTGACCGTGAAGCTGGCTCCTGCGAGAAGAGAACTGCGGTTTTGTTATGAAGCCGGACCATGCGGTTACGGCATTCAGCGACAACTCACCGAAGCGGGACACGAATGCGCCGTCGTCGCGCCATCGCTGATCCCGCGAAAGCCGGGCGAGCGGATCAAGACCGACCGGCGGGATGCGATCAACCTTGCCAAGCTGCACCGAGCCGGTGAACTGACCCCGGTCTGGGTTCCGGATCAGACCCATGAGGCGATCCGTGATCTCGTTCGTGCACGTCAGGCGGCGGTGCGTACCCTGCGCCAGGCGCGACAGCAATTGTCTGGCTTCCTGCTGCGCCACGGGCGGCACTACCACCGACCGGCCTGGACGCAATTGCACCGGCGCTGGCTGGCAAGCCTCAAGTTTGACCAGGCGGTACATCATATTGTGCTGGAAGATTGTATCGCGGCCGTCGAGGCAGCAATGGCACGGCGCGACCGATTGGAGACACATATCGAAGCCGTGTTGCCGGAGTGGTCTCTCGCACCGGTGATTGAAGCCCTGCAAGCCTTGCGCGGCGTGCGACTGGTGGCCGCGGCCACATTGGTGGCTGAGCTCGGCGACATCACGCGCTTCACCAATCCCCGCCAACTCATGGCGTATCTCGGCCTGGTGCCGTCCGAGCATTCCAGCGGCCGCACGCGACGCCAGGGCGGCATTACCAAGGCCGGTAACGGTGCGGCGCGACGCATGCTGATCGAAGCCGCTTGGAGCTATCGGTTTCCGGCACGGATCGCCCGAGAGCAGCTGCTGCGGCAAGAGCGGCTAGCCAAGCCGATCCGTGACATCGCATGGAAAGCTCAGGAACGGCTGTGCCGACGGTATCGCAAGCTCGCCCGGGCTGGAAAGTTGCCGACGGTGATCACTGCCGCGATCGCGCGTGAGCTGGCTGGCTTCATCTGGGCGATCGCCAAACAGGTGCAGCCCACGGCTACCTGAACGAGTAAAAACTGATATCGGAAACTGTTCCAAGGAGAGGCGCCGCACGCAACAACACATCCAAAGCTGGGCAAGGCTGGAGGCACGATCACGGCCAGGAGAACCCTCGAAGGTACTATCAGCCGGATCTCATCCGACGCTGGACACTTAGACCGAGGAAGCTCCGCGACGTATCACCGGTCCGGCGGTAACCAACCCGCGTATCAGAGCATGATCAACCGTCGTTTCATGATCGTGCCTCCTGCTTTGCCCAGTGGCGGCCATGCTGAACAGCTTGAAGGACAAGCAAGGAATTTCTGTGCCTGCTGCTTGAAACGGCGAACATGAGAGCACCATGGTTTCACAGCTTGCGCGTGCCCGGCGCCGGGAAGACGACGGCCCCGGCATCCCGCGGCTGCAAGCGGCCGCAGCAGCGTGCTGCCGCCAGCCCGAAGGCGGTCACGGCTGCGGCTTCGGCCGGGTGCCCTGCGCCCGCGAAGGTCCCGACCTAGGCCGAACACCACAGCGTAGCCGCGGTGTTGAGACCCCGGATGCTGGAGCCGTCTGTCTCGGGAATCGCTCTCTCGGGGCCGGTAAGTACTCGAGCACAAGCTACCGATCGAGCCGAGTTCGCTGACAGGCTGGCGCGAGCGCATCGGTGCAATCGGGATGGAACGGCTGCTCGCCACAACCGTGGAGGCAGCATTGCGGGCGGCCGCGGTGCAGCCTTTCGCCGCCGCAAGACACGGCGGTTCTCGCCAAGGGAGTGGTGACTTGATCTCGTCCTGATCCTCAGACGGTTCCGCATCAGCCTCACGCAATTAATCTGTGGAATCGCCGCCACGCCGACGTCGGCGCAGTGCAGGCATGTGAAAGGCTTCATATGTGGCGTAGCGGTTTCCGTTAGCCTGAGCCACTGAGCGGGCTCAGGTCGACAGCAATATTGGGTATTTGTGCGGTGAGGACGTTCGCGTATTGCCGCTTTAAGGAACATCACGAGATGAGTGCGACTTACCACAGTCTGATGATGCGACCGGACGCCGTGGCCGCCTCGGGGCCGGCCTTGTCGTCCGCAAGCTTCGGCGCCCGGAATATCGCGATCCAGTAGTGGCGCGCCTTCTGGGCAGCACACCGGGAGTCCCCTCATGAGCGATCGCATCCTGGTCACATCGGCGCTGCCGTATGTGAATGGCATCAAGCATCTCGGTAACCTCGCCGGTTCAATTCTACCCGCCGACGTGTATGCGCAATTCCAACGGCTGTGCGGGCACGATGTGCTGTTCGTCTGCGGCACCGACGAACATGGCACGCCAGCTGAACTTGCCGCGTTGAAGGCGGGCCTACCGGCCGCGGAATACTGCGCACGTCAGCACGACATACAGGCCGAGGTCTATCGACGCCTTGGTATTTCCTTCGACTATTTCGGCCGCTCGTCGTCGCTGGCCAACCATGCACTGTCCCAGCAATTATTCCTTCGTCTGGAGGCGAATGGCTTTATCGAGGAACGCGTGCTTCGCCAAGTGTGGTCGAATACCGATGGCCGCTTCCTGCCGGACCGATACATTTTGGGCACCTGTCCACATTGTGGCGATACTTCGGCGCGAGGCGATCAGTGCGACAGCTGTGGCCAGCTGCTCGATCCTGTCGGATTACCCCCAGCCAAGGTCAGCATTATCTGATTCCACGGATCTTGAGGTGCCAAGTGAGAGTCGCCATCTGTTTCTGCTGCAATCGAAACTCGCGGGTCAGCTGCGAAACTGGCTGGATACCAAGAATGACTGGGACCCGTTGGTGCTGTCGCTGGCGCGGGGATTGCTCGACCAGGGGCTGCGTGATCGCTGCATCACGCGCGATCTGACATGGGGTGTGCCGGTGCCCAAGCCGGGCTGGAACGGCAAAGTCTTCTATGTTTGGTTCGACGCACCAATCGCCTATGTCGCACTGACCCAGGACTGGGCGTCAGGCGGACCTGAGCGCGATTGGCGTGACTGGTGGAAACCCGAGCCCAGGAACGAAGCTTGTGCAGTTCCTAGGCAAAGACAACATTCCATTTCATGCACTGACGTTTCCCGCGACATTGTTGGGTTCGGGTGCTGATTTCCGTTTGGTGGATCGCATAAAGGGCTTTTCCTGGCTGACGTGGGGTGACAACAAGTTCTCCACTAGCCGTCAGCAAGGCATCTTCCTCGATGCCGCATTGGCTGAGTTACCACCCGATTGGTGGCGTTGGTGGCTGACGGCAAATGCGCCAGAAACGTCTGACACACGGTTCACACCGGCCCTATTCGCAGCAGGCTGCAATGCCACGAATCTTGCGGACGGTATCGGCAATCTGGCAAGTCGCGTCCTGACTTTTTGCGCCACTCAGTTTGACGGCCATGTGCCGGACCGTGGAGTGCCGGGCGAAGCGGAGGGAGAGCTAGCCCAAGCCGTAGAGGCCGTCGTCGCCAGTTGTGCAGGGCACTTCGATGCGATCCGGCTCCGACGTGCGTGCGAGTGCCTTCGTAAACTCTGGTCACTGTGCGACCGTTACTTTGCATCGCAGGCACCCTGGTCGGTGATAAAAAGCGACCGCCACAGGGCAGCATGTAGGACGCGCGAGGCTTTGCCGTCAATCTGCTCCGGTTGTTCGCAGTGATTGGATCGCCGGTGCTGCCACATACGTCGGGTGGCATACGCCAACGCACTCCATGACAGGCCATTCAAGGCATGGCCCGCAAATGTGGGCGATTGGTTGTGGAAGCCAGGTGGCCCACCAGTATCCATTCCCAATGCCTTGTTTCCGCGTCTTCCACCTGACTGGGCGGGCAATATCGCATTCCGCTATGGCTCGTGATCCCTCAAACCGAGCGGCGGATTGGTCTGGCGGCTGGACTGTCTGGCGCCGACAAAGTCCAGAACACTTGCGCTTAGTTCCGACCGCCAGTTCCTCGGCTCACCGTTCTGGTCGAGCCAGCTGGGGGGCGCGCGATGGTTCCGAAGCGCCAGTTCGGCCGTTTCGGTTAAATCCAACACGCCAACCGCAGCTGTTCTCATGGCGTCCGCTATGGCTTAGCGTGATTACCCCGCCATCTCGGCCATGGGGCCAGAGATGAAGCGTGGCTTGTGGGACACGCGGACCCCCAGCCGTTCCGATGGACCAAGAGCGCCGACCACATCATCGCTTCAATTTAACGCTTCTGTCAGCGCACTCTCACGGCACGCCTGGCATGAGGGGGGACCTGCAAATCAGGACACTCTCTCATGTTCGCCATTTCAAGCAGCAGGCACGGAAAATCTTTGCTTGTTTGTTCAAGCTGTTCAGCATGGCCGCCGCTGGGCAAAGCAGGAGGCACGATCATGAAACGACGGTTGATCATGCTCTGATACGCGGGTTGGTTACCGCCGGACCGGTGATACGTCGCGGAGCTTGCTCGGTCTAGACCAGATGTTCGCCTGAGATAGGGGCGACCCGTCTCACAGTATGCAGGCTTCGAGGGTTGTGCCGGATGGTCCGGTACCGAGCCTCATGCATAGGAGACGGGTCATGGCGAAGCCTATCACATATGTCGGCCTTGACGTGCACAAGGATACGATAGCGGTCGCGTTGGCCGAAGCGGGCTTGCGGGGAGAAGTGCGCGAGCATGGGAAGATCCCCAACACACTGGCTGCCTTGAAGGCGCTGACCGTGAAGCTGGCTCCTGCGAGAAGAGAACTGCGGTTCTGTTATGAAGCCGGACCATGCGGGTACGGCATTCAGCGACAACTCACCGAAGCGGGACACGAATGTGCCGTCGTCGCGCCATCGCTGATCCCACGAAAGCCGGGCGAGCGGATCAAGACCGACCGGCGGGATGCGATCAACCTTGCCAAGCTGCACCGCGCCGGTGAACTAACCCCGGTCTGGGTTCCGGATCAGGCCCATGAGGCGATCCGAGATCTCGTTCGTGCACGTCAGGCGGCGGTGCGCACCCTGCGCCAGGCGCGACAGCAATTGTCTGGCTTCCTGCTGCGCCACGGCCGGCACTACCACCGACCGGCATGGACGCAGTTGCACCGGCGCTGGCTGGCAAGCCTCAAGTTCGACCAAGCGGTACATCATATTGTGCTGGAAGATTGTATTGCGGCCGTCGAGGCAGCGATGTCACGGCGCGACCGACTGGAGGCACATATCGAAGCCGTGTTGCCGGAGTGGTCTCTCGCGCCGGTGGTTGAAGCCCTGCAAGCCTTGCGCGGCGTGCGGTTGGTGGCCGCGGCCACTTTGGTGGCTGAGCTCGGCGACATCACGCGCTTCACCAATCCCCGCCAGCTCATGGCGTATCTCGGCCTGGTGCCGTCCGAGCATTCCAGCGGTCGCACGCGACGCCAGGGCGGCATTACCAAGGCCGGCAACGGAGCGGCGCGGCGCATGCTGATCGAAGCCGCCTGGAGCTATCGGTTTCCTGCACGCATCGCCCGAGAGCAGCTGCTACGGCAGGAGCGGCTGGCCAAGCCGATCCGTGACATCGCATGGAAAGCTCAGGAGCGGCTGTGCCGACGGTATCGCAAGCTCGCCCGGGCCGGAAAGCTGCCGACGGTGATCACTGCTGCGATCGCGCGCGAGCTGGCGGGCTTCATCTGGGCAATCGCCAAACAGGTACAGCCCACGGCTACCTGAACAGCGGAGACTGATAACGGAAACTGTCGCAAGGAGAGTCGCACCGCGCAACAATACATCCAATGCTGGGCAAGGCTGGGGGCACGGTCACGGCAGGAGAACCCTCGAAGACACTATCAGCCGGATCTCATCCGACGCTGGTCACTAGACCGAGGAAGCTCCGCGACGTATCACCGGTCCGGCGGTAACCAACCCGCGTATCAGAGCATGATCAACCGTCGTTTCATGATCGTGCCTCCTGCTTTGCCCAGTGGCGGCCATGCTGAACAGCTTGAACAAACAAGCAAAGATTTTCCGTGCCTGCTGCTTGAAATGGCGAACATGAGAGTGTCCAGCGTCGGATGAGATCCGGCTGATAGTACCTTCGAGGGTTCTCCTGGCCGTGACCGTGCCTCCAGCCTTGCCCAGCATTGGATGTGTTGTTGCGTGGTGCGACTTTCCTTGAAACAGTTTCCGATATCGATCTCTACTCGTTCAGGTAGCCGTGGGCTGTACCTGTTTGGCGATCGCCCAGATGAAGCCCGCCAGCTCACGCGCGATCGCGGCAGTGATCACCGTCGGCTGCTTTCCTGCCCGGGCGAGCTTGCGATACCGTCGGCACAGCCGCTCCTGGGCTTTCCATGCGATGTCACGGATCGGCTTGGCCAGCCGCTCTTGCCGCAGCAGCTGCTCTCGGGCGATCCGTGCAGGAAACCGATAGCTCCAGGCGGCTTCGATCAGCATGCGTCGCGCCGCTCCGTTACCGGCCTTGGTAATGCCGCCCTGGCGTCGCGTGCGGCCGCTGGAATGCTCGGACGGCACCAGACCGAGATACGCCATGAGCTGGCGGGGATTGGTGAAGCGCGTGATGTCGCCGAGCTCAGCCACCAAAGTGGCTGCGGCCACCAGTCGCACGCCGCGCAAGGCTTGCAGGGCTTCAACCACCGGTGCGAGAGACCACTCCGGCAACACGGCTTCGATATGTGCCTCCAGTCGGTCGCGCCGTGCCATCGCTGCCTCGACGGCCGCGATACAATCTTCCAGCACAATATGATGTACCGCCTGGTCGAACTTGAGGCTTGCCAGCCAGCGCCGGTGCAATTGCGTCCAGGCCGGTCGGTGGTAGTGCCGGCCGTGGCGCAGCAGGAAGCCAGACAATTGCTGTCGCGCCTGGCGCAGGGTGCGCACCGCCGCCTGACGTGCACGAACGAGATCACGGATCGCCTCATGGGCCTGATCCGGAACCCAGACCGGGGTCAGTTCACCGGCGCGGTGCAGCTTGGCAAGGTTGATCGCATCCCGCCGGTCGGTCTTGATCCGCTCGCCTGGCTTTCGCGGGATCAGCGATGGCGCGACGACGGCGCATTCGTGTCCCGCCGGTGAGTTGTCGTTGAATGCCGTAACCGCATGAGCCTGCGCCTTATCCGCACGTGCGTTGAATGTCGAAGCAGGCGTATGCCGCCCCGGGTTCCTCCTCCATCGCCACCTGCTTGAATAAATGCAGGTCAACGGTATGTTGACCCCAGGCGACGGCTCCGTTGACCAGCAGCATGGATCTGTACAGGCAGCTAGTGCCCTGCGTGCTTGATCCTGACAGGGTTCTGTCGATTCTCTGGCAACGTCATCAACGTTACCGGGAATCGGGACATGTCAGAGGCCGCGGTCAAAAAATATGTGGTGCGTCTGAGCGCAGAGGAACGACAGACGCTCGAAGCCCTGATCAGCAAGGGCAAGCACCCCGCCGCCCATGTCCTGAAGGCGCGGATCCTGCTCAAGGCCGACGTTTCCGAGGCGGGCGAGGGCTGGAGCGACAGCCGCATCGTGAAAGCTCTGGATGTCAGCCCGGCGACGATCTACCGCACCCGCCAGCGGCTGGTCGAAGAAGGCTTCGAGGCCGTCCTGGCGCGCAAGCATTCCCCGAACTCGGCCCGACCGCGCATCTTCGACGGTGCGGCCGAGGCGAAACTGATCGCCCTGATGTGTTCGCCGCCGCCGAAAGGGCGGGCGAAGTGGACCTTGCGGTTGCTGGAAGACACCGTCGTGGAGCTGAACATCGTTGAGCGCGCCAGCGACAACACGATCGGACGCACGCTAAAAAAAACGATCTCAAACCGCATCTGAAGAAGCAGTATGTCATTCCGCCAGAGGCCAGCGCCGCTTTCGTCGCCAACATGGAAGACGTGCTGGACGTCTACCACCGGCCGCGCGATCCGAATGCCCCGTCGTCTGCCTGGACGAGACCTCGAAGCAGTTGATCGCCGAAACCCGCGTGCCAATCCCGGCCAAACCGGGACGGCCCGCACGGATCGACTACGAGTATGAGCGCAATGGCACGGCCAACATATTCATGCTGTTCGCGCCTCTGGAAGGCTGGCGCCACGTCGAGGTGACCGATCGCCACACCGCTGTGGACTACGCGCACCTGCTCAAGGAAGTGTCCGACACGTGGTTTCCGAATGCGCCGAAGATCGCGCTCGTCCAGGACAATCTCAGCACCCACAAGCCCGCGTCACTGTACGAGGCGTTTCCCGCCGCCGAGGCGCGCCGCCTGGCCGAGCGGTTCGAGTGGCATTACACGCCCAAACACGGCAGTTGGCTCAACATGGCGGAGACTGAACTCAGCGTGCTGTCAGCTCAGTGCCTCGACCGGCGCATTCCCGACAAGGCGATGCTGACTGAAGAAGCCGCCGCCTGGGAGGCTCAACGGAACAAAAAACACGCCAAAGCCGACTGGCAATTCACCACGGCCGATGCGCGGGTGAAACTAAAGAGGTTGTACCCGTCAATTTGAGCAACTCGGAGCACTAGCTATCGGCCGCGCCAGTGTCTACCGATATGCTGGCTGCGCAGCACGATGGAGAACACGCGACTGCGTAAATCGAAGGTGGCCATGCGACCACCAGGAGCAAGGAGACTACCACTAAGATTGGTAATGAGATTCTGCGGGACAAATACGGCGAGAAAATCGGTGAGATTCAGATGAACGGCTCCAAATGTACATTGTGCGACAAGTACGGCAATCCGCTTGGGTCGTACGACTCGCACGACGACTTCACGCGGGACCTGTACGGCAACCCTATCGGAAAAGGCAATCTGCTCGTCACCTTGTTGAGGTGAGCAAAAGTAAGCAGGCCCGTGCGCGAACCGGACAGGAGCCGTATGGCGGCCATGAGATTGCCGGATAAGTGCTTCGAATGGAAGGTGAAAGGCTGGACGCTGGGGATCACGCTATGCCCCGGCATCTGGTGTCTTGCGCCTTTGGTGGGACGGCAATCCATACAGTTTTGTCCGTCACGCTTCCATTCATACACCTCTGGTTCGAGCGTGATGGCGGCAGCTACTGGAGATGGGATTGGACCATCCTACGGATCGTTATCGGCAAGCAGGAAATCCGCACCGATCTTGCCCTGAACAACTGGGGGCTTGGTTTCGTGATGCACGAGACGGATGATTGGTCCGTGCACGTCGGCCCACTCGACATCGAATGTGAATTATGACAAATTCTACGATGATGACGATGAATGGATCGGACCAGCCAATCTTCGTCTTTTCTCGAAAATGCGGGTGAGGTGCGAATGCGAGCGTCAACACGGGCCACATCGATTGAACAGGATGAAAGCTTGTCTTCAAGGCTATCGGGTCCTCGGATAGCGGCACGATCCGTCAGATGGCGGCGCGATACCGGCTCGTTTATGATCTTGTGCGCTATTTGTCTGGGATCACTCCATGCGTCCCTGGCGGTTGCTGGCTGAGGCAGTTGCGCAACATCGTGCCGGACGCGACTTCGGCGTGGCGCTCAACGAGTTTCTCGATGAATTCTATCTGGCCGGTGATGAACGACAGAGCATGATTGAGCAAGCGCCGTCTCTGATCGGCGACAAACGCCTGGACGCTTACATTGGGGCCACTGGGCTCAGACACATGCCGTCGGGTGGCAACGCCGCAATCTGTCGGCAGGATGTTATCCGTGGCCAACCGCCCGATGTGCGCAAAGCCGTTCGTCACCTGCGAAGTCGACCACTGGTCGACGCACTGCAGATATGGCTACAGGAGCATCTGCCGCGCGTGCCCGGCTGGTCAGACCTGGCGAAAGCCATGCGCTATGCCTTGCGACATTGGGATGGGCTGATCCTGTATCTCGACGATGGTCGGCTGGAGATGGATTCGAACGTAGTCGAGCGCGCAATTCGCCCGATAACCATTACGAGAAAGAACTCACTATTCGCCAGATCCGATGCCGGAGCCCGTCATTGGGCGATTGCCAATACCTTGATGCAGACCTGCAAGCTCAACGCCGTCGAGCCACTCGCCTACCTCACCGACGTCTTGCAACGCATCGTCTCGGGTCGCACCAAGAACCAAGAGCTGCACACACTGCTGCCGTGGCACTGGCGTCCGGACAACGCCCTCATAGAAACCGCCGCGTAGTCACCGCCACGAGTTGCGGCGTCACCACGTCAACGGCGATCATCGGCCCTTCGGCGTCGGTTTTCGACCGCTCGATGAGTAGCTTCATGCCGGCGTTCGTCCAGGTGACGTGCTCCACGTCGAGGGCAACCAGCTCGGATCGCCGCAATGCCCCAGCAAAGCCGACCAGGAACAGGGCGCGATCACGTGCCCCGGCGAGGTCGGTGCCGCATGCCCGGCTCAGCTTCTTGACCTCCGCCGTGGTCAGTGCAGCCGATCGACGGGCTGGTGCCCCGTGCTTCCGGCCAATGCCGCGGAGGGTCTCTCTGATCGCAGGGTGTTTGGTGTCCAAGGGATGCCCGGCCACACCGCAGGCTCGAGCGATTGCAGCGACGCGGCGACGCAATGTCGGAAGAGCATAGCCTTCGCCGGCGGCGGCCAGATACGCGCCGACGACCTCCGGCGTTGCTGGCATCGGGTCGAAACCGTGCCTCTCACACCAGGCCTTGTAGTTGGCGAGGTCCGCTGCATAGGCTCGCAGCGTCGTTGGCGCATCCGCAGCGTCCTGATAGGCCTGCGACTTGGCGAGCGCCATCGCTGCGCGTGGAGCTGGCGGTTTGGCGCCGCCCAGGCGGGCTAGCCCATCTTATTCACTGCATGGCAGGGATTCGTTGGCGGGCATGGTACAAGCGTCTGGAATTACGTAGAGATTGGGTGCTGACGCCACTCTCTATGCCGGGACAAAATCTGCCATGCCCGCCAACCACGACGATACGCTCCTGCCATTCTCGCTGCCAAGTATCTGCCAGAAGAAGGTTACGGCTGCTTTCGACGGAGGCCGGATCAGTTCTGACGGCGGTGTGCTGCTGCTGGCTGGCGCCGACAAGCAAATCGGACTGATCGATACGCTTGCGGCGATCATGCCCGACCCGGGTTTGACACTAAACTCGTGGTCGGTCCGGTGGCGGAATCTTAAGGTATTGATTTAGACTCTGTTTTTTGAGCTGCGATGATCCGTGCACAAAGGCGTGGTGCTAAATTCGAACGGCGATCTCCGCTTTTAGCTTGACAAATCCGCGCCTGACCGAATGCTAGCGCCATGTTCGTCCGTGAAAAGCGCATTGGCCGCTACACCTACGTCTACCTGGTAGAGACCGTCCGTGAGGATGGCAGGACCAGGCAGCGCATCATCCGCAATCTTGGGCGCAAGGAAGACGTCGAACGTCGCGGTGATCTTGACCGCCTGGCGCGATCCGCCGCACGCCTCGCCCAGCGTTCGATGATCCTGTCCCTCACCGATGAGGGCAGCGCGCCGGCGCTCGCCTGCAGGCGCATCGGCCCGCCACTGCTGTTCGAACGTCTGTGGCGCGACACAAGGTGCCGCGAGGTCGTGGAGGAACTGCTTGCTGGTCGCGGCTTCGAGTTTCCCGTCGAGCGAGCCGTCTTCCTTACCGTCCTGCACCGGCTGATGATCTCCGGCTCCGACCGCGCCTGCGATCAATGGCGCAGCGACTACCGCATCGCCGGTGTCGATGGCCTGCAACTCCATCACCTCTACCGCGCCATGGCCTGGCTTGGCGAGGAACTGCCCGCGGCCGAGCAGAACGGCCGAACCCTGGTTGCGCGCTGCATCAAGGATCTTGTCGAGGAGCGGCTGTTCGCCCGTCGGCGCTCGTTGTTCACCGATCTCTCGGTGGTGTTCATGGACACCACCTCGCTGTATTTCGAGGGCGAGGGCGGTGCCACGCTCGGCGAGCGCGGCCACTCCAAGGATTACCGGCCGCACCTGAACCAGATGATCGTCGGCGTCATCATCGACCAGGAAGGGCGACCCATCTGCTCGGAGATGTGGCCCGGCAATACTGCGGATGTCACCACCCTGATCCCGGTGGTCGACCGTCTGCGCAGCCGCTTTGCCATCGACCGTGTCTGCGTCGTCGCCGATCGCGGCATGATCAGTGCCGCCACCATCACCGCTCTGGAACAGCGTGGATTGGAATACATCCTCGGGGTACGCGAGCGCGGCTCCAAGGAAGTGCGCGAACTCATTCTGGCCGATGCCTCGCCAAGCGTGCCGCTGGTGATCCCGCGAAAAGGGCGGCCCGATACCGAACTGCAGGCCAAGGAGGTCAAGCTCGGCGATCGCCGCTACATTGTCTGCCGCAACCTGGTCGAGGCGGCACAGGCCGCGCGGACCCGCGAAGCCGTGCTGGCCACGTTGCGCGCCAAACTGCGACAGGGCGACAAGTCACTGGTCGGCAACAGTGCCTATCGGCGCTACCTGAAGACGCCCGACCAGCAGCACTTCACGATCGACGAAGCGCGCGTGGCCGAGGACGCTCGCTACGATGGGCTCTACGTTCTGCGCACCAATCTGCGGCTGCATCCGCTGAACGTGATGCTTCGCTACCGTGATCTGCTTGTCGTCGAGCACCTGTTCCGTTCGGAGAAAGCCCTTTTGGCGACACGGCCGATCTATCACCAGACCGATGCGGCGATCCGCGGGCATGTGTTCTGCAGCTTTCTGGCTCTGGTGTTACGCAAGGAACTGGAAGAACGCCTGACCGCCGCACGGCTGAAGCCGGAATGGCGCGAGTTGCTCGCCGATCTCGATCGGCTACAGGAGATCGAGGTCGAGCAGGACGGCAAACATTTTATCCTGCGCACGCCAGCGACCGGCGTGGCCGGAAAGGCCTTCCAGGCGGTCGGGGCTGCACTGCCACCCAACATCCGCGAAGCCGTTCCCTCCGTCGCCACCTGATCAGTCCACCATCGCGGCACAGATGTGGTGCTAAGACCTTGTCGTGCGCCCATAACACACTGACGTAGAACAATATTTCGAAATACACTGTTAAACCCGGGCCTGACTACCGTGATCCGAACCAGATCACCCACACGCTGAGCGACATTCTGCGCGCGCGGATCTTCGCGATCGCCTGCGGCTATCCGGATGCCGATGATCTGGACGATCTGCGCAAAGACCCGGCATTCAAGCTGGCCTGCGGGCGCCTGCCGGAGAGCGGTGATGACCTGGCCTCGCAACCCACCCTGTCACGCTGGGAGAACGCGCCCGACCTGCGCACCCACGGCTCGGCCAGTGAGCGGAATTGGCCGCCCGCGTCCACGATCTGCTTGACGATGGCGAACAGGTCGAAGGCCGAACGGGCAAGTGTACCCGCCGGAGAGAAAATCCCTCACTGAAGCGGCCGGGCTGTCCGGTTGCGCCGGAGTAAAACTCCGGCAGCAGAAGCCCTTTGCGCAGAGCGCAAGGGGCCGGGGGATGAAGGGCGTGGAGCTGTATGCGCAGGTTCGTTACGCGGTTCGGATTGAGGGGATCAGCCGGCGGGAGGCGGCGCGGCGTTTTGGCATCGACCCGCGGACGGTGGCGAAGATGCTGGCGTTTTCGGTGCCGCCGGGATACCGGCGGAGCCGGCCGCCGGCGCGTCCGAAGCTGGATCCGTTCATCGGGATCATCGACCGGATCCTGGCGGAGGATAAGGGCCGGCCGGAGAAGCAGCGGCACACCTCGAAGCGGATCTTCGAGCGGCTTCGCGACGAGCACGGCTACGCCGGCGGGATGACCATCGTGAAGGACTACGTGCTGGCGCAGCGGCAGCGGCAGCGCGAGGTGTTCGTGCCGCTGCGGCACGATCCCGGGCATGCGCAGGCGGACTTCGGCGAGGCGCTGGCGGTGATCGGCGGGGTGGAGCGGAAGATCCACTTCTTTGCGATGGACCTGCCGCACAGCGATGCCGGCTTCGTGCAGGCCTATCCGGCGGAGACGACGGAGGCGTTCTGCGCCGGGCATGTTGCGGCGTTCGCGTTCTTCGGCGGCGTGCCGCGCATCGATCCTGTACGACAACACCACGCTGGCGGTGGCGCGCATCCTGGGCGATGGCACGCGGCAGCGGACGCGCGTGTTCAGCGAACTGCAATCGCATTACCTGTTCGCCGATCGGTTCGGCCGGCCCGGCAAGGGTAACGACAAAGGCAAGGTGGAAGGTCTGGTCGGGCTGATCCGGCGGAACTACCTGGTGCCGCTGCCGCACGCCGTCAGCTTCGCCGCACTGAACGAGCAGCTGCTGGCGGATTGCCGCCGCCGTCTCGGCGATCGGCTGCGCGGCCACGACGCGACGATCGGCGCGCGTCTGGCGCGGGATCAGGCGTGGGTAGTGTCCTAATTTACCTAGCTTAACGGCCGAAAACATATTTTATACGTTCTCGATAGCCGACGGTGGGTAAGTCGTGGTCAGTCTCCCATGTCAGCAACCTCTCTCCAGCGATTAAATTGATGGTAGCCTCCAAATCACGCACGTGTCTCGCTGCTGCTAGCGTATCAAATTCAAGCAGCCTGAACGCGACAAACCCGATTGCCCACGCAACAATCAGCAGAACCAAGCTCACCCAGAATGACTTCGTGAATGCGAGCCCGATGAGAGCTACCGTCGCTGCCCCTCCTGCCGCCAGGAGCCCATTTAGAACGCTGTTTCTCTGCAAAATCTCTGCTCGTAGCATAGAATACTCAGCCAGGAGAACAAGGACCTTTTCCCTAGCCAGAAGTGGTTCATCTGTCATTTTCGCGCACCTTTATGTTGCGCCACAATCGCCGCCCGCACCGCGTCCACGGGCGACTTTATCGCCCCAAGCTGAAGCACAGCAAAGAACCGTCGTCGCTCGCTCCCCTCGACCGGTGAGGACCACGCATAAGCTCGGGTGGCCTCTGGGTGTTCCTCTAAGTCGAAGACGTGCACGATGCCTTCCCAGACCGGCTGGCCTCGGAAGGCCTCGCACACCGGCACCGTCTGCACCAGCTTGGCGAAGCAGGTGTGAAGGGATTCCACGGCGGTTTGAAGTTGGCCTTCGTCGGTCATTGGAACCGCCAGGCACTGATGGCCAGCTTCGCCATCGCGGCTTGCCGGCTCTCGATTTCAGCGCGGCCCCACGTCGGATATTCCGATACAGAGTAAGTCCAACCTATCGTGCTTTGCTTATAGAGCTGCTTCTTCTTGTCAAAGGACAATCTGCCGGCGTCTCGATTATCTGCCGCCACCATCAGACACATGTTGCCAAGACGGTAAGTGCAATCCTCTTTTAAGGATAAATCGTCCTTCATTGCCTGCGCCCAGGTTTGGCTCGGGTTCTTCGGGAAGATGTGTTCCAACGTCAGGGAACCGGGTTCATTCTCTACCGCTCTTGCTTGCGCATCGCGTTTGCGCTTCTCTCTTTCCAGCGCCCGCAGCATGTACACGGCCTTCTGGTTGTTGCTCTCCCGGGCGAGCGCAAACAACTCTTCAAACACCTGATCAGATGGGTACACTTCCCGAAATTCACGGTGAACGTCACTGGCGCGCGTCACAGGTCTTGTGCCCGCTGCATCCACAATTTCCCGTGCATATACACACTGGGCAAGCCGCGCGCATTCAATCTCCAGGCGCCCAGTCCTGCCGCCGCCGATCAACTGATATCGGACAATGACCGCTTCCAGCAGCCGCAGCAGGCGTTCCATTTCGGCTGGCTCAAAACAAGTCAGCGCAGCAAGCAAAATGGGGTGAGTTTGCCGCGCGCCCAGCAGCTTCAATGATCTCACATGCTCTCGCGCGATCGGAGAATACGGCGCCCATACTGGATCATCCGAGGTCTCCAGTGCGGCGTCCTGTTCTGCAACCGCCAGCATGTCCATTGATGCAGATAGCGCCGCGTCAGCCTCGTCGTTATGCCGCTTAAACTGGCCGAATAGATTTGTTGCCTGGATGCGGCCATGCCGCGATGTCCAGAATGCCTTGAGGAAGGAGTCCGCCTTCACTGTGGACAAGGTGGACATGAGTTGGATCCAACGGTCCTCCATGTCGCGAAGGCGCTGCACAGACTGTTTGGAGGCTCGGCGAAACAAAAAGTTCTTCACCAGATCAAGCGGCGATAGCTCTACCCCTCGATCGTTGAGGGTCTCGAATATGGTGAAGGCCGTTTCCTCATCCTTGACGTTCAGTCGTCCCGCCGCAACCAAGTTCCGGAAATACGTGACTAAATCGAACAGCCGTTTCGCCACCTGTTCCGGGACGTGGTCCTTTGCGTAAGCCGCAATTCTTTCGTGACAATAGATGGCGGCTTCCAGCATCTTTCTATTGCGGTCATACTTTTTTAGCTTGTTAAGGTGTGACTTGATGTCAGTTGTCGGCACCGTCTTTACTATATAGTCCAGGAATGTCTGATGGTTGGCAGAGTTCAGCACTATGCGTGGTTCAGACGCCTTTTGACCCAGCTCGGAGCGCCCGATGAACCACTCATCCACCTTGGAGGAAATCATTACCAAACTGACTGTATTGTCCCAACCAGTTCCTGGCCGCTGAGAAATATATGACTGCTGTCGCGAGACGCTGCTGACCATCAAGCACAAGGTATTCCGGGCCGTCCGATCCCATGAACACCATCAGCCCGATGAAGTACTGCTTATCCCCCCTGCTATGCGCCGCCTCCACGTCATCCAGCAGCAGCGCAACCTCATCAACTGACCATGAATAGTCTCGCTGGTGGGTCGGGACGACAAAATCGCTCATCCTGCAATAATTTGCCAAGCCCAGAGGCCGGAGCCTCACCAATCTCACTTGCCATCCCTGCTGCCCCTCACCGCTTCCTCGCGCAGCCGTTCAATCAACTTCCTGTAATGCCATACGCGCCTTTCGGCCAACCGGATGACGGCGTGTTCCCACTGTTCTGGTGGGGCGCGCCGCGCGCTGCTGTCTTCGCCTAAGCGGGCTTGCCTGATTGTCTGAACTGATACGCCTAGAGCCTCGGCAACATCCTCATGATCCACTTTTTCACACAAGCTATCGGTTGCTTCCCGGAAATTCATGTATATGCCCCCATTGACAACCGCCCCCGAGTATATGAGGATATATACGTCAGATCACAAGAGCAAATCCCATGAACCGCCTTAACCTCGCCCGCCGGACCCAGATCATCTCCTGCCTCGTGGAAGGCAACTCGATCCGGTCCACGGAGCGTATGACCGACACGCACCGTGATACCATCATGCGACTGCTGGTTGAGGTAGGCCAAGGCTGCAAAGCGCTGATGGATATCGAGATGCGGGACCTGACCTGCCAGCGCATTCAGATTGACGAAATCTGGGCGTATCATGGCCAAGAAGCAGCGTAGCTTGACTCCCCAGGACGATCGCCGCCGGGTCGGCGATCAGTGGACTTTCGTCGCGCTTGATCCCGACAGCAAGCTGATCCCTGCTTTCCGCGTTGGCAAGCGCGATCTGGGCAGCGCCACGGCATTCCTGAACGACCTGTCGGAGCGGCTGACCAATCCGCATCCAGCTATCGTCCGACGCCCTGGCAGCCTACGTGGAAGCCACAGAAGAGGCATTTGGCGATGCGGTCGATTACGGGAGGGCTGTAAAATTTTACGAAGCTGACCCCATCGGCCCCGGCCGCTATAGCCCGCCCAAGGTCGTCCGGCAGGAGAAGTCTGTTGTTCGTGGGTCGCCCGGATCAGGCGCACATCTCAACGTCGCTGGTCGAGAGGCAAAACCTGACGATGAGGATGAGCATCCGGCGGTTTACCCGGCTGACCAACGCTTTCTCCAAGAAGGTCGAGAACCACAAGGCGGCGGTTGCGCTGCACTTCGCCCACTACAACTTCGTCAGGCAGCACCAGACCATCCGGTGCAGCCCGGCTATGGCCGCTGGCGTGAGCCGGCATCTATGGACGCTGGACGAACTCGTTGCGCGCACGTCAGATTAGGACACTACCCAGGCGTGCTTCAATGACCTGCCAGGCTCGCCGTATGACGCGTGCGACAAGCAGGCGGGCCGGGTCAGCTCGCTGTCCCTGGTGCGCTATCGCGGCACTGACTACTCGGTGCCGACTGCCTATGGCCATCGCGAGGTGCTGGTCCGCGGCACTGTCGACGCCGTGGTGATCGCCTGCGGCGCCCGAACTTGTAGAGCAAAACGCCGAAGGCCGGTTACAGGTGGAGCGAGCGGGCAGTTTGGAGCATCCCTGCTTGAACTGCGGGAACGATCATAAGCGGAATCAGTGGCATGTAAATCCCAAAAACAACTGACATTTCCTTGGACAAAATATCCCGCGGGGGGTTCGGGGGGTGCGAAGCCCCCCCGTAGGCACGACGCTTTTGCGGCGTGCCTATGCGGCGGCTATCGCAGGCACGGCATCTTCGCTGAGAGGATCGCGGAGCCACGATCCGCTTTGGCGGATAGGGCAGGGGAGGAGAGCTTATACGCCGCTGCCAACTCTTGGTTGCAGGACGTGATGCGTCTACGTAAATCCGGCTTGTGACATGGTGATTCAATTTTCGCCCAACTCGGAAAAGTTACAGCCCAGAACATAGACTGTGGCGAGGCCGATCCATAAGTTCGCCGAAGTCGTAGGCGCAAGCTGGCTGCTGTGGTGCGGGATGTATCCGCTAACCTACTGGCATCTACGACTGGATGCGCGAGCCCCAGCCCGAAGGCACATTCCGATCGCTCCGCATCGCCAAGGAGAAATTCATGGTCGCCGCCTGATCTACGACAGCTATGCGTTTCTGCTATGTTCTACAATGTCTACAATGTCGTACAGGTACGCACAGTTCTTGTCGCGACCCCTTGTCGGCTATCGCCTCGTAGCTGGGAAAGCAGCGCCCGTCCCGGCTGTTGTGGAAGCCCCATAGCAGCGCCGCTCGGCCGGCTTGCACGATGACTGACGCGCAGCCCCAATGGGCACGCGACGCCAGAGACGGCGCACCGGACCGCGGACCGGGGCTGGGGGGTGTGACCGGTGCGTCGTCTTTTCGGGCAGGAACCATTGGCAACCTTCAAACGATCTCCGGCGGCGAAATTGGACCTGATCCGGAGGCTAAGCGCCAAAGGGTGTGCGCGCGCGTGAGGCTGGGTGCTGTTTCCAGCGGGCGAAAGGCTTCCGGCCGCCCTCGACCCAGACATGGCCCGGAGCGCAGGCGGTCGCGCAGTACGGCGAGGGTGGCGATCTCCCAGAGACGCCGGTCCCGCTTGCCAGTCGGCGGCGATCAGTTTCCGGACCTTCTCCTTGAGATGGCCGAGCGGCACCTTGGCCGGCAATCCGCGGCGATCGTCCCGATTGAGCTGTCGCAAGAGATCGATCGCCGTCAGGAGCGGATCATGGGCCCGGGCAGACCGGAAGGTGAAGGCCTCGAGCAGCGCGGGCGCATAGCGGCGGACCCAGGAATAGCGCTCGGCGGCGCCGAGCAGCGGATCGGCCTCGGCGGTCGTGGCCAAGGCTTCGACATCCGCCCGGGCCTGAACCAGGCGGGGCCAGCCGATCTCGCGGTCAAGCACGTCGAAGGTGTCCTCGCCGGTCTCGTTGGTTTCGGCGAGCGCGCGTAGCGTGTCGCCGAACATGCGCAGCAGCCGAGCCGTTTCCTTGCGGGCGTCGAGATGGCGCCGATCCTGTCGGGCCTTGGACTTGGTGAACAGGAGGGCGATCAGCCGGCAGAACATGGTGATCGTGGCATCGGTCAGCTTGCTGGTCAGCTCGATCAACTGCGCCGCGATCAGCGCGTGCCGGCGCCCGGCGTTGAAGTCTTCGGCCAGCCAGCTCGGCGTCACGGCACCCTCGCGCACCAGCTGGGCCCACCGGTCCGGATGGATACGCGCGCAGCGCTGCGGATCAAGGCCGAAAGACCGGACGAAGCTTAGCCGATCGAGCAGGGCGAGCAGATTCTTCTCGCTCGGCGCCTCGGGCAAAGCCCGCAACCAAGCGAAGCGGGTCTGCCGGATGATGGGATCGACGGCGAGCAGCCCATCGAGTGCGGCCAGCCCTCCGGGCGTGAGGCCGTCGAGCAGCGCCGCCTCCATCCGCCGGCGCGCGACGACCCGTGCGGCGCGGCCGATCCGGTCGAGCGTATCGGTAGCCGGAAGCACCGACTTGCGCTCCCGGAAGGCGGCGATGATCGCTTCGGCGATCGGTATTCCCCTGTCGGAGGCGGTGGCGGCCGCGAGCGCCTCGGTCAGTGCCGCCCGCCTGTCCTCACGAATGGGCGGGTGCAGGCCGAGATGCCGCTGCGCCTCGGCTGCGTGCTCGCGCCGGTTCGTGTCGCGCCGGCCATACTCGGCCAAGGCACCCGGATTGACGCCGATCTGTTGGGCGACGAAGGCAACCATCGGTGCCGGGGGTGTCTCATCCGGAAGGATCGCCCGACCGAGATGGCGCAAAAAGCAGAGCTGAATGGCCAGGCCGAGACGGTTGTGCGGGGTACGCTTAGCCTGGATCAAATCCAACTCGGCACGGCCGAGCGTGCAGTGCCGGATCAGGCTCTCCTCGTCTGTCGGCATGTCGACAAGGGCGGACCATTGATCGGCTTTGAGCAGGGGACGGCGCGACACGCTCAATCTCCCGGCACTGGTTGAGGTGGATCGCCCATATCCGCTTCACTTGGCTTTTGCTGCACCCGGCCAGCTCGGCGGTACGCTTGATCGACTGACCCGCGCCGCGCAACGCGATGATGCGTTGATGGGTCGCGATATCGGGTATCCGCCCGGCATATTTGCCGGCGGCCTTGGCAAGTTGCACACCCTGACGCTGTCGCTCGCGGCGTGTCTCGTAGTCATCGCGCGCCATTTGCAGCGCCAGCTTGAGCAGCAGCTCCTGCACCGACTCCAGAACGATCCTGGTCACGCCGTCAGCCTCGGTCGCGAACTCGGACAGATCGACCAGCCCCGGCACGGCCAGCCTTGCCCCTTTGCTTCGGATTGAGCTCACCAGTTTCTCGGCCTCCGCCAAAGGGAGCCGACTGATGCGATCAATTTTCTCCGCGACGACCACTTCACCGGGCTGCAGATCGGCAATCATCCTGAGGAGCTCCGGGCGGTCCGCTCGGGCACCCGATGCCTTCTCGCGGTAGTCACCAGCAATGTAATAGCCCGCCGATCGCGCGCTGTGCTCGATCTCGGCCTGGCGGGTGAGGTCCTGTTCGTCAGTGCTGACGCGAAGATAGATGCGGGCGACTTTCATGGGCGCCGGCCAAGATGGGTATACCGAACTTGGCCAAGTCTTGACGGGCAGCCAAGAAAGCCAAGGCTAATGTAAGTGGCTAAGTTAAGATTGGCCATCCATCCTGGCTGTCACCGGGCCACCAGCACGGAGCAGCCGATCGGCAGATCGAGGCGGACTGCCGGCCCCACCCATCCGAGGTTTCCGGTCGGCTGCTGATGATGAAATCCCAAGGCAGGCGAGCGATGCCGACATAGCGTTGCCAATTCGTTCTTCTATGTCGTACAGCTACGCTCAGCTCTTGTCGTCACCCCCACTTGTGCGCGCCCTGCGTTGGTGCAAGCTGCCGCGCGTGTGAATGATGCAGGCGCCTCGCCAAGAACAAACGATCATAGGGAGAAACAGCGATGCAGCAGTCAAAAGGGAGAATGACGGTCTTCGCTCTGACCTTAGGCTTTTTCACCCTCTGCCTGGGAGGACGAGCAGTTGCCCAGCAGGGTCATGACTTCAGGATTTGCGAGGGGGACTTTGCGCTATGTGCAGCCTCGACTTGCCAGCCAACCGGCGGAAAAATCACTGTCAACGTCATAGGCGGGGGGACAGCGACTTTCCCGGAATATAACTGCACCTGCCCGATCTTTGACGGTCCGGCCATTGCCGACCTCAACGGAGGCAATATGGACGGGTCGTGCACACCGCCGCATGATCAAATCTGGTCACTCTATCAACCTCGGTCACAAATTCCGCAGGCGATCACAAAATGGTCGCGTTTGCCGAGCAAGAGCTCCGCACCGCCGCTCGTTTGCGGGGCGGACCTCAATCAGGGCAACCAGCTGGTCAATTGCTTTAGCTTCGCCTGTGATCCCGGCGGGGAAATCAGGGGCGTGCCGGTTGCAACCTGTCACTGCCCGCTCGGCGAATTGCTGGACGGCAAGGCAGTGGAGCCGAGTACCACCTTCGGGACGCAGGCGGGTCAGGGGAATACTCAGATCTGCTTCGATCACCCGGTTGGCGGACCGCTCCCATCCCCTCCGTGAACCCGGACAGCGCCGCGAAAAAGGGCCCGCCGGAATAGGCGGGGCCACGCTGTAAAGTGGCGGCAGCTACGGGCCGGCTCGGACCATGCCGTGCATCCGGCCACGCGAGACCACCACCAGGGCAGGGGCGACTTACCATAACGCACCAACGGCGGCCCGCCGCCGAAACCCTGCCGCAAGCCGATCGAGCGCATCGTCAGATGATGCGGTTTTTTCTGCCTGCGGCTCTGGCCGTTGTCCTGATGATCCCCGGTCCCACCTACGCTGGAAGTGAGATGTCTGCCACAATGGGCCAGGGTAATCTGTCCTGTGGAAATTGGACGGCTTGGCGACGCGAAAACTCGGCATTAGGCCCTGAACAGTGGGTTCTGGGATTTCTCTCTGGCACGGGTAATATGGGCGGCCCGCTTGGAATCGATCCTCTGAATGAGGTCGACGCTGAAGGCGTTATCTTGAGAAAATCGTAGCGGCGGCGGTGGCATTTTCCTACGCACACCCGCACTAACGGTTGCACCGCCGCTCAACCAGGACGCGACAAGGCTTATCCCGTTCACTCAGGACCGTCTATATGTTGTAACTAGGGCATTGTGGCGGTGAAGGCGGGCCGGCGTCGTTGAAGCTGCAATAATGGCCATAGTGGCGTCTTCAGGGACCATAACCTTCTCTCAGGTCGCGCTATATGTAGTGCCTGCCTGAGTCAGCGGGATAAGCCTCCCATGAAGTGCCGCACGGGTGAGTGATCCGACCGGCAGATCTTCGTGATGTCCCGGATCATGGCCCTCGTGGCTTGAGCCAAGGAGCAAGGCTATGAAAACGGTTGCCGCAATTCTGAAACACAAGGGCCATCAGGTCGCGACCATCGAGCCGACCGCAACGATTGCGCACGTTGTGGCCGTGCTGACCGAGCTTCGCATCGGCTCGGTGCTGGTGACCGACCGCGCCAATCAGCTTCTGGGTATCGTCGGCGAACGCGACATCATGCGCTCCATCGCAGCGAATGGTGCGCAGGCGCTGGAGATGACCGCGGGACAAGTGATGACGCGCACTATGCAGGTGGTGCACCCCGAGACGACCGTGGTCGCGGCGATGACGATGATGACGATCGGCCGCTCGCGCCATTTGCCAGTGATGGATCACGACGCGCTTGTTGGCCTGATCAGCATCGGCGACGTGGTGAAGGCCCGCATTATGGAGCAGGAGAGCGAGGTCGATAGCCTGAAGATGTACGTCGCAGGGGTGGGCTGACCGCTTACTACCGTACGGCTTGTTACTCTACTAGGCGCAACCATACTGGGCCCGCGAAGGAGGCTCGCTGCTGCGAAAACCGTGCCGGCGCGGCCGACGGAGGCAAGAAGCGCTCGCCGATGGAGCTTCAGCTGATTACTCGTCATTCGCTATCCTAAGCCCGTGAGACGCCTGATGGCACAATCGTCCGCGGCCCATCGTATTTCGATATCGATATTCAAGCTAAATGGGCTCGCGTCCGATGGGCAGTTCGTCGACCGCGTGCTGGTCCGCCGAGCCTGTGGCACCGTGCAGTCAACGATGCGCTGCTCGTTGGACAGCCTGCCGCTCAGGCGGTGTCATAATCGTCTGTGTCGTCGCCGCGAGCCTCCGCAAGTCCGGACGAGATTTTTGGTGGGAACAGGGATTGGCCCCGCCCTGCGGAGCTACCGATCGATCAGCACGCCCGGGTTCAATATCCCTCGCGGATCGAGCGTCCGCTTGGCCGCGGTCAACGCGGCGGCGAACAAGTCCGGGCGTTGGCGGTCGTACCAGGGTCGATGGTCGCGCCCCACCGCGTGGTGATGCGTGATCGTGCCGCCGCCGGCGATCACCGCGTCGGAGGCGGCGGTTTTAATCGTATGCCACTGCTCGATCAGCGCGCCGTGCCGGCCGAGCGCGTGGAAGCTGAAATAGGGCGCCGGGCCGTCCGGATAGACATGGGTGAAGCGACACGTCACCTGTCCCGGCCGGCCAGTCGCGTCCCTGATTGCCTGCACGGCCGCTGCCTTGACCTGGTCATGGAAGGTTTCGAAGCGATCCCACGTGATCGCGGTCTCGAACGTGTCGGAGATGATGCCGCGTGGCGTCATCTTCTCCCGCCCATAGGGCATGCGGATGAAGGCGTTGCGCCACTGCCCCGCCGCGCCTTCGCGGTGGGCGTCGGCGCGGCCCGCTGCCTCGGGCACGCCGCCATGATCGCCACAGCATTCCAGCGCTCGCGCCATCCAGGCATCCAGCGGATGGTCGGCGGATTCGAAGGCCAATACCATGATCGCCACCGAACCGTCGGCGGCGCTGGTGTTGAATGCCTCCTCAGCATCGAGGATCCGGCAGTTGGACGGATAGAGCCCGGCCTGGCTCAGCACACGCAACGCACGGGCCGCAGTGAAGAAGTCCTTAAAACGCACCGCGCCACCGGCGCGAAATCGCGGGCGGTCCTGCAGGCGCATCCAGGCCTCGGTGATCACGCCCAGAATGCCCTCGGAGCCGATGAACATCCGGTCCGGGCTCGGCCCGGCGCCGGATCCCGGCAGGCGCCGGCTCTCCAACGTGCCGGCCGGCGTCACCACGCGCAGGCTTTCGACGAAATCGTCGATATGCGTGTAGAGCGTGGCAAAATGCCCGCCCGAGCGGGTGGCGATCCAGCCGCCCAAGGTGGAGAACTCGAAGCTCTGCGGGAAATGCCGCAGGGTCAGCCCGTGCGGACGCAACTGGTTCTCCAGCGCCGGGCCGAATACGCCCGCCTGGATGCTTGCGGCACGTGAGGTACGGTCAATTTCCAGCACCTTGTCGAGCCGGTTAAGATCGAGGGTGATCGTTGCACGGGCGTCGGTGGGCGGCGTAACGCCGCCGACCACGCTCGATCCGCCGCCGAACGGGATCATTGCGGCCCCCACGTTGCCCGCCCAGTCCATCACCGCGGCGATGTCCTGCTCGTTCGTCGGATAGGCCACCACGTCGGGGGCGGAGCTGAAGTCGTTCAGTAGTGCCCGCACCGCGTCGGTGAAGCCCTTGCCATGTGCGTGTGCGGCGCGGTCATAGGTTTCGGTGGAGCAGATCCGCGTAAGTGCGGATGGCGGGGTAATGCGTGGTGCGCGCAGGCGGATATCGGCAAGCGTCGGCGTGGCGATGCTGGAAAAGTCGGCGACACCGAAGCGGCGACAATGGACGCCAAGTGCGAAGGCTTCCTCCTCCGCCGTCATGCCCTCGCCTTCGCGGCCCCAGCCGAAGACCTTGAGACGTGCCTGCGCCATGCCCGGTCTCCTCCGACTTTCCACCCGAGAGCGGCCCCGGACGGTGGCATCAATCCACGCCTTTTCCGCGCGGATCACAAGCACCACTGCCATGGACGACCGCCGTGAGAACAATACCCTCAGCGCGAGGGAGCGCCGCATCGTTTGGTATCGACCCATGCCGGGCGACAGGCTTGTGATGGTATGCGAGATGTGTACAGGGTCGCTTTGGTGCATGAATAGGCCGCGAGTGACCTTTCCCTGCCGGCTTTGTGTAGTAAATATCCCCCGGCAGAGCCGGGGGCTTTATGATTGGCGCCGCTCAAAGCGGCGATCGGGGTCGCTGACGCGGCCCCGGGTTCAGGTGGCCACTGAAGTGGCCGGCTAGCGCCAGAGGTTCATCCTCTCCAAACGCTGGTCCTCCTGCTCCTGGTTCCGAATGTAGTTTCGGATCACCGCTTCGTCACGCCCGACAGGCGATACGGAATACCCGAGCGCCCAGAAACTCTGACCAACGGAATTCCGCCGGTTCGCCCCGTAAACCCGTTCCAGGTGGATCGTGCTCTTTCACTTGATGAAGCCAATGACCTGCAAGGGATAGCCGGGGCACGCCCCCGGAAATGTCAAACTTCTACTGCCTCCCCGGCAGAGCCGGGGGAACTCCCAATGTATTAGCTGACCCGGGCGTAGACCGGCAAGCCGAGCTTCGTCATCTGAGCACGTTGCACTCGACCTTCGACACAACGACGTATGCGCGCGGGGGAGGGGAGTGAAAAAGTCTAGGCATGGGGTAAGCGACCGGGGCGA
>CAWCDM010000091.1:0-47303 GCA_963794185.1 uncultured Alphaproteobacteria bacterium
GGCGCGATGATGATCCGCCGGTTCTGCCTGCCCTTGTTCTCGATCTTCACCACCGCAATCCGCCCGATCTCGCCGGTGCGCGCGACATGCGTCCCGCCACACGGCTGCAGATCGACCAGCGCATCCCCCTCGCCGATCCGCATCAGCCGCAGCCGTCCCGTCCCGCGCGGTGGCGCCACCGACATCGTGCGCACCAGGCCCGGGTCGGCATCCAGCACCGCCTCGTCCACCCATTCGATGCGCACCGGATAATCCGCCTCGATCAGCGCATTCAGCCCGGCCTCGATCGTCTCCTTGGGCGGTGGATTGGGCAGGTCGAAATCCAGCCGCGAGCGGTCCGCCCCGACCGAGCCGCCGGTGACCGCGGCGCCCTTGATCAGGCTGCACAGCAGATGCATCGCCGTGTGCATTCGCATCAGCCGGTAGCGGCGATCCCAGTCGATTTCGGCCTCCACCGCTGCGCCGACCGCGGGCAGCGCCGCACCCGGCGCGGGCAAATGGAGAATTATCTCCCCTTCCCCCTTCACGGTGTCGGCGATCGCGGTCTCGCCGCCATCCCAGCGCAGCACGCCGACATCCCCCGGCTGTCCGCCCGAGCGCGCGTAGAACACCGTGCGGTCCAGTTCGATGCCCTCGGGCCCGCTCGCCAACACCGTCCCGGTCGCCGAGCGCAGCCGAGGCTCGTCGAGAAACAGCTTCTCCGTCATGCGGTGATCCACTCCTTTCGCAGGGCCTCGCGCCGCGCCGCCAGCCACAGCAGCCCGATCGCGGCCACCGAATTCGGCATCCGGCCGGCCAGCGCCGTCTCGATCGCCTCGCCTGCCGGCCAGACGCGGATGCGAATATCCTCCTGTTCCGAGACCATCCCGGCATGACCGGCGATGCCGTCGCCCGCAACGGAGGGCGCCACCACGCGGCCGGCAAACAGCTCGCACACTTCGTCCGATCCGCCAGCCGTCAGCAGGAAACCGCCGATATGGCGCATCGCGCCGACCGTCAGCCCCATCTCCTCGACGGTCTCCCGCCGCGCGGTCGCCTCCGGCGTCTCGCCATCGTCGCAAAGCCCGGCCGGCAGTTCGACCAGCACCGGGTCAAGCCCGGCGGCCAAAGCCGGCAGCCGGAACTGCTCGATCAGCACTACGACATCCGCCACCGGATCGTAGGGCAGAACCGCGGCGGCCCGGCCGCGCCGCCAGACCTCCCAGGTCTTCACGCCCGACCGGACCCCGTCGAAGCGACGATGGCGAAACCGCACGACGTCCAGCGGAAACCGCCCGTTCCACACTCTCTGTTCGGAACAGATCTCGACGTCGGGGTGCACGGGAAGGCTGGGGACGGTGCGGGGCGGCATGCGCCCAGCATAGAGAAGCGGCGGCGCAGCGCCCACCCCCGGAGCCGGCCCCCGGACTTGACCCCATAGGCGCTAAACTAGCCGCGACATTCGTTGGTACTCCCGCTTCCTGCGGTTGGGCTCATGCCAATGTCGTTTGATTGTGCCGTGCACCTGTCTTAGCCGTTCCAGGCTGGGCTGTGGCATGATGGCCTGGAGGGCGGAGGCAACGAGTTGCTGCAGGACGCGCCAAGCGCCCGGCCTGGTCAGGCGGCGCAGGCCCAGCGGGGAGAGCCCTCGAGCGCGTCGACCAACGGCTCGAGCAGCAGGATCATCAGGAGATGTGCCAGCACCCAGGGTCTGGCCGATCGGTCGTCGATGCCGGGAGGTTTTTTCAGACCGATCAGGCTCTTCAGCCGTTTGAAGCCGAGTTCGATCCGCCAGCGCAGTCGATAGAGGGCCAGCACATCGTCGGTGGAGAAGCCGTCGTCGGGCAACGAGGTGACCAGGATGAGCCAACTCGCGGCATCCAGTGTTTCCCGCGACGGGGTATAGCCGGATTTGCGTCCCTGCTGGCGAACCTGCCGGCGGGAAGCCGCGGCTGCGGCGTCTGACTTGCGGATGGCGATCAGGCGCAGCGCCAGAGGCGGGCCGTTCTTGCGGCCGATCCATATCATCCGGTCGATCCGATCATTCGCGCGGGACAGTTCAGCGTGCAGATCGATCGCCTTGCCCTGCTCATCGAGCCAACGCGCATTGCGCCAGCCGGCCCGGACCACCACATCGCCGCCCGCATCCAGGACTGCCGCGATGCGATCGGGCCGCAGATAAACCCGATCGCCAATGCGAATTTCCCCCGCGACGACAGGGATCCTGTGCAATTGTTCGCCGCCGTGCTCATCAGTCAACTCGAAGTGCCCGAAGCGTTCAGCAGGCAGCTCGAAGGCCGCGTGCACACGCCAGAGTTTGTTGGTCTGCTTGGCTTCCCGGCCAGGTTTTGCCACCGTCGAACCATCGATCAGACGGATCAGCCGCCCACGCGCCGGCGCCGGCGTGGACGCCGTGAGCAATTGACCGATCAGCACGGTCAGCCAGTCGCCGCAGTGGCGCAGGCGGTACAGAATGGCGGGGTTGGAGATATCGGCCAGGCCGCAGGCCGCGGCCCACGCCGCGACCGCACGCAACCCCCGCCCTCCCAGGCAGTAGGCCAAGATGAGACGCAGCAGGTCGACGGCATCGCGAATTCCGCGCGGGCGCAGGAAGGCCTTGCTTAACCGCGCGCTGGCATTGAGTGCTACCGCTCCGCCGAGACGGAGCACGATGCGCGACCAGTCCTGGTTCAACAGCGAATCGGTGTGCATGCCTCCGTTAAATCGTCAACGATTCCAGCGGTCAAGGGAATATTTTAGCGCCTATGGGACTTGATCCGGGGGTCAGGCCGGAGCCGCGGCTGCCACCATCGCACGCAACCGGCTCGCCCCGGCGGGACCCTTGAGCGCCTCCCGCCAGCTTGCCTCCGCGACCCGCTGGTGCGCGGCGATCGCTTCATCCGCCCCGGTGATCATCGCGACCCCCGTGAGCGCCGACGGATGCGTATCCGTGCGGAACGGATTGATCGCGAGGCTCACCCGGTCGCGCGCCCGAATGATCTTGAAGGCCGAGGACGGCTCCGCCCCGGTAAGCAGGCCGAACTGGAGGCCCATCGGCTCGGTCTCCATCAGCGCGGCCATGTTCTCCACCTCGGTCACCGCGACATCGCGGCAGATCCGCCGGACCCGGTCGGAGACCTGGATGCCGCCTGCCACACCCGTTTCAAGCAGCCGCTGCACCGAGGAGATCGACACCATGGCGATGATCCCGGGCCGCCGCGTGGCATACATCCGCTTGCGTGCCGTAAGGATGCCCAGCACCTGACCGGCCATCGACCGCATCGCCGCCCGTTCGGCCGTCGCCTGCTCCGCCGCCTCTTCGAACGATTCGGACAGCGCGCTGTCGTAGGCATCGGATGTTGTCGGGTAGCAGACCGGTCCGAACAGTTGCAGGGTCTGGTCGGCGGTCTCCTCCAACTGGCGGACCCGCTCGAAATAGCCGATCGGCCGGTTGTAGTATTCGACTCCGATTCCCAGCAGCGACAATGGCGAAATCTTCAGCAGCTCCGCCAGGCGCTTGATCGTGTCGAGCTTGATGACCTCGCCTTTTTCGTAGCGATAGAGCGCCGCGCGAGACACGCCCAGCCGCGCGGCGATTTCCTCGGCGCGCAGCCCGGATTCTAGACGGTAGGCCCGTAGCTGCTGGCCAATCTCCGTAAAACGCATGGACATCAAAGAGCCATCCTCTCGGCCCGCGCCTGCAATTCCTGCGTGCATGGCAGGAGTCTCAGATCGACGCGAGCGGGAAAGCTTATGACCCCTTCGCTCCGAAATTCAACCCCTGTTCAAACCATGCGAACTCGTTTCTCCTGACTTCTCCAGACATTATTTGTTGGATCGGATGGAATAGTCTGCCAGCCCCTCGATCGCGAGCACCATCGCCGAGTGATCGAGGTCGGCGCCGCCATGCGCCGCGCAGGAGGAGAACATCTGCTGGGCAATCGCCGTGTTGGGCAGCGACAGGCCAAGCTCCTTGGCCGCGGTGAGCGCGAGGTTGAGGTCCTTCTGGTGCAAGCGGATGCGGAAGCCGGGGTCGAACGTGCCCTTGAGCATGCGCTCGGCGTGCACCTCGAGGATGCGGGAGGAGGCAAAACCGCCCATCAGCGCGGCCCGCACCTTCGCCGGGTCGGCGCCTGCCTTTGCCGCGAAGACAAGGGCCTCCGACACAGCCTGGATGTTCAGCGCGACGATGATCTGGTTTGCCACCTTGCAGATCTGCCCGGCGCCTGCCTCGTTGCCGACATGGGTGATGTTCTTGCCCATCGTCTCGAACAGCGGCTTCGCGCGGGCAAACGCCGCCTCTGGCCCACCCACCATGATGGTCAGCGTGGCCTGCTTGGCGCCGACCTCGCCGCCCGACACCGGCGCGTCCAGATAGTCGCAGCCGAGCGCGTTGATCTTTTTGGCGAACTCCTTGGTGGCGAGCGGGCTGATCGAGGACATGTCGATCACCAGCGTGCCGCGCTTCAGGCCCTCCGCCGCGCCGCTCGGACCGAACAGCACCGTCTCGACGTCCGGCGTATCGGGCACCATCAGGATCAGCACATCGGCTTTCGCCGCGACGCTCTTCCCGTCCGCCACAAGCTCCGCGGCGGCCCGCATCTCGGCTGTCAGGCTCTTGCGTTCTGGAACGATCAGGTCGTGGCCCGCGTTCTTCAGGTTGAGCGCCATCGGGCGGCCCATGATGCCAAGGCCGATGAATCCGATCTTCATGCTGTGTCTCCCTTTGTCAGAAGAAAGCTAAGGTTCACCGCAGAGACGCAGAGGCGGGGAGAAGGATACGGGAATGCGCTTCGCGCGCAGCGCATAATCCTTCTTCTCCGCGTCTCTGCGCCTCTGCGGTGAATTTGCCTTTCTTTCTTACACCCCGAATTCCTGCCGCCACTTCAGCCCCGCGACAGTGTCGCCCGCCGGCCGGTACTCGCACCCCACCCAGCCACGGTAGCCAAGCTCGTCCATCCGCCGGAACACGAACTTCCAGCCGATCTCGCCCGTCCCCGGTTCATTGCGCGCCGGCACATCGGCGATCTGCATGTGGTCGATCACCGGCAGGAACGCCTCCATGCGCTTGGTGATGTCGCCCTCGGTGGTCTGGCAGTGATACACGTCGAACTGCAGACCGAGTCGATCGCGTCCGATCGCCTCGACCACCGCCGCCCCCTGCGCCTCGGTGTTCAGGAAATAGCCCGGCATGTCACGATGATTGATCGGCTCGATCACCAGCTTCACGCTCGCCTGCCGCGCCCGCTCCGCCGCCCAGGCCAGATTGGCGGCATACACGCTGGCCGCCGTAACCTGGGGCACGCCCGCCGGCACGATCCCCGCCATGCAGTGCACCAGTTTGCAGCCGAGCGCACCGGCATAGTCCAGCGCCTGCTGGACGCCCTCGCGGAACTCGGCCTGCCGCCCCGGCAGGCTCGCCAGCCCGCGTTCGCCTTTCGCCCAATCGCCCGGCGGCATGTTGAACAGAGCCTGGGTCAGGCCCTCGCCGTCCAGCCGCTTGCGCAGTTCCGCCTTCGGATGCTCGTAGGGAAACAGGAACTCCACGCCGTCGAAGCCCGCCTTGCGTGCGGCTGAGAAACGGTCGAGGAACGGCACCTCGTTGAACATCATCGACAGGTTGGCGGCCAGGCGTGGCATCGCGGATCTCCCCGGAAACGCCGAGGGAGGCTACAAGCGAGCGGGGGGAATGACCAGCGCATGACCGCGGAACGCGTGCTGTTGGCGTTGCTGCTTGGCGGGATCGCCGTCGGCTGCATCCTTGTGCTCTATCCGTTCTTCTCGTCGCTGCTGTGGGCTGCGATCCTGGTGTTCACCACCTGGCCGGTGTGCGAGTGGCTGCACACCCATGCGCGGCTGCGTCGTGGCCCGGCAGCCGGCGTGATGGTGGCGCTGACCGCCGTCGTTCTGGTGCTGCCGCTCGCGCTGGCAGCACCCGGCGGCGCCACCGACGTGAACCATCTGCGCGGCGTGGTCGAGGACGCACTGCGCGCCGGCCTGCCCGGATCGCCGGACTGGCTGTTCGACATCCCGCTGATCGGCCAGACGCTCGGCAACCTGTGGAACCGCTGGGCGGCCGATATCAGCATCATGGTCGAGGCGATGCAGCCCTATTTCGGCATCGTCCTGGAAGGCGGGCTCGGCCTGCTGCTCGGCCTGGCCAATGGGGTGCTGCTGTTCGTGCTCGCGCTGTTCATCGCATTCTTCTTCTACCTGTACGGCGACCCGATCGCCGCGCGGCTGCGGGTGATCCTGCAGCGCATCGCCGGCGCACGGGCCGACCGACTGATCGACGTCACCGGTGCCACGGTGCGCGGCGTGGTCTACGGCATCCTGCTGACCGCCATCGTGCAGGGCATCCTCACCGCATTCGGGCTGTGGCTGTCCGGCGTGCCGCGCCCCGTGCTGCTGGGCGCCGTCGCGGGCTTCCTGGCGGTACTGCCGATCGGTGCGCCGCTGGTGTGGATCCCCGCGGCACTGTGGCTGATGGGAAGCGGCCACCTCGGCTGGGGCATATTCCTCGCGGTTTACGGCGTGGTGGCGGTGTCGGGCGCGGATTCGGTCATCCGCCCCTGGTTCATCGCCCGCGGCGCGCAGCTTCCTTTTGTCCTGACGGTCCTCGGCGTGCTAGGCGGAGCCATCGCCTTCGGCCTGATCGGCATCTTCCTTGGGCCGGTGCTATTGGGGATTGGCTATACGCTGGTCAAGGAGTGGTCCGTCGCCGACACACATGAATCGTGCACGGTCGACCACTGATCGACGGCCGAGAACCAACATGCATGAGTTCCGCCTCGGGCTGATCGGCGCCGGACGGATGGGGCGCACGCATTTACGCGCCGTGTCCGGTAGCGAGGCGGTGCGCGTCGTCGCGATCGCGGAACCTTCGGAACAGGCGCGCGCCGCGGTGGAATGCGACGGCATAGCGGTTCACTCGGATGTGGCCGCGATGCTGCGGGCCGGCGGACTCGATGGTGTGCTGGTGGCGGCGCCGAGCACGCTGCATCTTGAACTGGTCGCCCGGATTGCCGATGCCGGGCTGCCGATCCTCTGCGAGAAGCCGTGCGGCATCACGGCCCTGCAGGCACGCGAGGCCGCATCGATCGCCGAGCGCCGCAGGGTCAGATTGCAGGTTGCCTATTGGCGTCGCTTCGTGCCGGCGCTGCAGCGGCTGCGCCGTCGCATCGCGGATGGTGACTTGGGCGCACCGTATCTCCTGGCCTGCTACCAATGGGACGGTGAACCGCCGCCGCCGCAGTTTGACGCCGACAGTGGCGGCATCTTTGTCGACATGGGGGTGCACGAGTTCGACCAGATCCGCTGGCTGAGCGGTCAGGCGATTTCCAGCATTGCCCCGGCGGTTGCAGCGGTCTCCGTCGATCGTCCTGCGTCCGGCGACGCCGAGAGCGCTCAGGCGCTGTGCACGCTGTCGGAGGGCGGCACGGCGCTGGTGTCGCTTGGCCGGCGCTTCCCGCTCGGGGATGTCTGCCGCGTGGAGGTGTTCGGCACGCGCGATGCCGAGGACTGTCGCTTCCTGTGGCCACCGGATGGCGAGCAGGTCTTCATGCAGGCACTGCGACGTCAGGCGGAGAGTTTCGCGGCGTGGGTGCGCGGCGGCGAAGCCCAGGGCGCGACCGCGGACGATGCCGTGGCGGCGCTTCAGGCCGCGGAACAGGCTTCGGTTGCATTGCGGCGGTGATTGGAGGCGGGCATACCGATGGGAAACAGCGTGGAAATCGGCATCAATCCGATCACCTGGTCGAACGACGACATGCCGGAGCTAGGCGGCGACATTCCGCTGGAGATATGTCTCGCCGAGACGCGCGAGGCGGGCTACAGCGGCACGGAACTCGGGGGCAAGTTTCCCCGAACAGCGGCCGAGCTCGGTCCGATCCTGTTGCGACACGGGCTGAAGCTGATCTCCGGCTGGTGCGACGGACAGATCTTCGAGCGCGAGGTGGCTGCGGAATTCGCCTGCATCGAACCGCATCTGACGCTGCTGCGCGATCTCGGGTGCAAGGTCGTCGTCTATGCCGATACCTCCGGCCGGCGCCACGGAGGGAACTTTCCGCCGATCTCGCAACGCCCTGAGTTGGCGGATGCGGACTGGCCGCCGTATGGCCGCAAGGTTACCGAACTTGCGGAACGCATGGCCGCGTTCGGCGTGCGCATGGCGTTCCATCACCACATGGGCACGATCGTGCAGAGCGAGGCGGACATCGACCGGCTGATTGCAGTCACCGGCGATGCGGCCGGCCTGCTGTTCGACACCGGTCATTGCCTGTTCGCCGGCGGCGATCCAGCCGCGCTGCTGCAACGACACATCGCGCGGGTGGTGCATGTGCATTGCAAGGACGCCCGCCGCGCGGTGCTCGAGCGCGCGCTGGCCGAGGACACGAGCTTCATGGGCGCGGTGCTGGAAGGTGTGTTCACCGTTCCCGGCGACGGCTGCATCGCGTTCACCCCGCTGCTGCACCGGTTGCGCGCGGCGGGATATGCCGGCTGGCTGGTGGTCGAGGCCGAGCAGGATCCGCGCAAGGCGCATCCGCTGACCTATGCGCGGCTCGGACATCGCAACCTGCGTGCGATGGCGATCGAGGCGGGGTTCGACGTGACGTAGGTTTGCGCCTCTGTCGGGATTGCCGCTTCCGCGGCTCGCAATGCCAGGAGTTGGTCGGCTATAAAGGCGCCCGAGGAGAACTGCCATGCCCGCCAACATCACCGCCCGCCCCTGGACGCCCGATACCTGGCGCGACCGCCCGATCCGTCAGGTGCCGGCCTATCCGGACCCCGAAAAGCTCGCTGCGATGGAGGCGCGGATCGCCAAGTACCCGCCGCTGGTGTTCGCCGGCGAGGCGCGGCGGCTGAAGGCGCATCTGGCGCTCGCCGCCGAAGGCAAGGCGTTCGTGCTGCAGGGGGGCGACTGCGCCGAGAGTTTTTCCGACTTTACCGCCAACATAATCCGCGACACGTTCCGCGTGCTGCTGCAGATGGCCGTCGTGCTGACCTTCGGCGCATCCCTGCCGGTGGTGAAGATGGGCCGCATGGCCGGACAGTTCGCCAAGCCGCGCTCGTCGGACAACGAGACGCAGGGCGACGTCACGCTGCCATCCTATCGCGGCGACATCGTCAACGGCCCGGAGTTCACTTCGGCTGCGCGCATTCCCGATCCGGCGCGCATGGAGTTCGGCTATTTCCAGTCAGCCAGCACACTGAACCTGCTGCGGGCGTTCGCGTCTGGCGGCTATGCCGACCTGCACGAGGTGCATCGCTGGAACCTGGAATTCGCCGCGCGTTCGCCGCTGGCCGCACGCTACCAGGACCTGGCGCACCGCATCGACGAGACGCTGTCGTTCATGGCGGCCTGCGGCATGACCAGCACCACGACGCGCGACATGCGCGAGACCGACTTCTACATCAGCCACGAGGCGCTGCTGCTGCCCTATGAACAGGCACTCACCCGGATCAATTCCACGACCGGCGACTGGTACGGCTGCTCGGCGCACTTCCTCTGGATCGGCGACCGCACGCGCCAGCTCGAGGGCGCGCATGTCGAGTTCCTGCGCGGCGTGAAGAACCCGCTCGGCATGAAGATCGGCCCGACGCAGGAACCGGACGATCTGCTGCGCATCCTCGAAGTGCTGAACCCGGCGAACGAACCAGGCCGCATCACGCTGATCAGCCGCATGGGGCACGACAAGGTGGCGGCGCGGCTGCCTCCTTTGATCCGTGCCGTGGAGCGTGTCGGGGCGAAGGTGGTGTGGCTGTGCGATCCGATGCACGGCAACACGATCTCCACCGTGGCCAAGCTGAAGACGCGCAACTTCGATCAGATCCTGTCGGAGGTGCGCAGCTTCTTCGACATCCACGCCGCGGAGGGCACCTGGGCCGGCGGCGTGCATGTCGAGATGACCGGGCAGAACGTCACCGAATGCACCGGCGGCGCGCACCGGCTCACCGAGGCCAATCTGATCGAGCGCTACGAAACCGGCTGCGATCCGCGGCTGAACGCGGAGCAGTCGCTGGAGCTGGCATTCCTGGTGGCCGAGGAACTGAAGCAGCGGCGTGCGCCGAACGGGCAGGTTCAGGTGGCGGCGCAGTAGTGAGGCAAAGGTCAGCGCTATGCTCGTCAGTCGAACGGGCGCTGGCTCAAGATTGAGGGACGAGCGATGAGTGGACACGAACCCCTGCCGCCGTCGCAGATCCCGTTGATGTCGCCTGACAAGGCCCGCGACATTGCGCGTGGCCTGCGATGGATGGCCGTCTCCTATACCGAAGCGGGAATGACGCGTGAGGCTAACACCGCACAACGCGACAGCGAGTGCTGGCTGGCCTACGCGATCACGCTCGCACACACCGAAGAGAAGCCTGGCTAACCCAGACCGAAAGCGCACGTCTACTACGGCGATCATGACCTGGCGTCATGGCCGTCCTCGGACGCTTGATCCGGGGATCAGTCCCGGCCATCCGGGCCAAGCGCCATAGGCGAAAGAACTAAGTGCTGGTTGGAGCACGATACTTCCCCTCCCCTTGCGGGAGGGGGTTGTGGGGAGGGGTGGCACTGGCGCCAGGCTAAGTGACGGCCTAGTACCAGGCTCGACTTCGTGGTGCCTCGCCCCTCCCCCCAACCCCCTCCCGCAAGGGGAGGGGGAGCTCTTTGCTCCACCGCTACTCGTAATTCTGATGCTTTTGGGGACAAGCCCGGCCATGACGATGACTGATAAGCCGGACACGCTCGGCGCGGCCATCGCCGCACAGACCGACAGCTACTTCAACCGCACGCGCCAGATCGTCGCGCGGTTCGGCGACAAGCGCGTGACCTATGCGGTGTTCATGCGCCGTCCGGTGATCTCCGCGCCGCGGCTGATGACCGAATGGCTGCAGGCGGTCGCCGCCGCGCGGGGCAGCAGGTTCGACATCGACCTACCCTATGCGGAGGGTGAGTGGGTCGGCGCGGGCGAGCCGCTCGCCTATATCAGCGGCAGCCTGCTGCATCTGTCGGATCTCGAGACGATCCTGCTGCAGAAGATCGGCCCCGCTTCGGTGGCGGCGCACAACGCGTACCAAATGTGCCTTGCGTTGCCGGCGGTTGCGTTCATGGCGATGGAGGCACGCCATTGCGCCGGCGCCGAGATGCAGGACATGATGGCCTATGCGGCCTCGGTCGGCAGCGATGCGGCGAAGCGGGAAGGCGCGAAGGGTTTCGTCGGCAACGCCAATGACGGCACGGCGCACTGGTTCGGTGCACCGCGCGGCTTCGGCACGATGCCGCATTCGCTGATCGGCTATGCCGGCTCGACGTTGCGTGCGGCCGAGATGTTCCACGAGACGTTCCCCGACGAACCGATGACGGTGCTGGCGGATTACTTCGGCCGCGAGATTTCCGACGCGCTGGCGGTGTGTGCGCGGTTTCCCGATCTTGTCGGTGCCGAGCGGCTGTCGTTCAGGCTGGACACGCATGGCGGCCGCTTCATGGAAGGGGTGGATCCGGCGGAGAGCTACGCGGTGCTGGAGCGCCATGCGCCAGGCGCGATCCGCCGTTATCGCAGCGAGACGGAACTGCGCTATCTGGTCGGTACTGGTGTCTCCGCCGCTTCCATTTGGAAGATGCGCGAGGCCCTCGACGCCGCCGGTCATCCGCGCGCGCGCATCGTGGCTTCGTCCGGATTTGGCGTCGACAAGTGCCGGGTGATGGCGGATGCGAAGGCGCCGATCGACGTGGTCGGCACCGGCAGCTTCATTCCCGAAGCCTGGCACGAGACCTATGCCACCGCGGACATCGTCGAATACGACGGGGCGCCGATGGTAAAGCTCGGCCGCGAGTTCCTGCTGCGGAAGAGCGGCGCGCGGAAGAGCGCGGGCTGAGCTGCGCGTCCCGTTGACTTCGGCAGTTGCCACCCCATAACGTCCGAAGCACGGCGTGCCGGGACGCCGGTCGGCAACAACAATGGCCCGGCCAGACAGGTGCAGGGAGAAGGGGCGGTGGCGAATATCATTCGTTCCGCGTCGCGGCGCGACGTGTTGAAGATCGGCGGGCTGGCGGCCGCGGGCACGATGCTCGGCGCCGGCCCGGGACGCGCGGCGCCGAACCTCAGCTTCATGCACGAGAGCTCGTTCATCCAGACCTACGACGACTTCTTCAAGAAGACGCTGGTGCCGGAATACCAGAAGGCGACCGGCATCGCCGTGGACTACCAGTTGATCAGCGTCGGCAGCCTGCAGACCCGCATGGCGACCGCCGCCGAGACCGGCTCCGGCCCCGACATGACGCTGACCTTCTTCAACTGGCCGTTCCTGTTCGACGAGAAGCTGGTCGATGTCAGCGACATCGCCGAGGGCATCGGCAAGAAGAACGGCGGCTGGTACGACTCGGCCAAGGAAGCGGTGATCGTCAATGGCAAGTGGAAGGCGATTCCGTTCGGCAACGTCGGGCAGATCATGAACTGGCGCTCCGACTGGTTCGCCGAGGTCGGGCGTGAAGGATTTTCCGGATACCTGGGACGAGCTGCTGGAGGCCGGCACCAAGTTGAAGAAGGCCGGCCATCCGTTCGGCTTCGAATTGGGGCATGGGTTCGGCGACAACCATGGCTGGCTGTATCCGCTGCTGTGGTCGTACGGCGCGCGCGAGGTGGAACCGGACGGCAAGACCATCGCGATCGATTCCGACGAAACCGCCCGCGCGGTCGATTTCTGCCGCAAGTTCTTCCTGGCGACCACGCTGGAGGACTGCCTCGGCTGGACCGATGTAAGCAACAACAAGGCATGGATGAGCGAGCAGATCTCCTGCACCAACAATGCGGAGAGCATCCTGTGGTTCGCCAAGAAGCAGTTCCCCGACATCGCCAAGGTGACCGAGCAGTCGCTGAACCCGCAGGGACCGAAGGGGCGCTTCCACATCCTCGCGCCGTGGAGCCACGCGATCTACAGTTTCTCCCCCAACCAGCAGGCGTCGAAGGATTTCCTGGTCTGGCTGATGGACCCGAAGCAGGTCGAGCGCTGGTATGCATCGGCCGACAGTTATTATGCGCCGTATCTGCAAGCCTATGACGACGCGCCACTCTGGCATGTGGAGCCGCGCAATCTGCCGTATCGCGATTCGCTCAGGACCTCGCACCTGCCTGGCTGGCCGGCGCCGATCGGCCGGCCGCAGTCGGAGAGCGTGGCGAAATACGTTGTCGTGGACATGTTCGCCAAGGCCTGTGCCGGCAAATCGACCAAGGAGGTGATTGCCGACGCGGCCGCACAGCTCAAGCAGATCTTCAAGACGGCCTGATCATGTCGGCGCACAGCCAGGCCATTGCATCCGCGGCGCTGCGTCCCCGCGCGAAGCTGAGCCTGCGCCGCTGGACCGAGCGGGAGGCTGTGTTCAGTTGGCTCATGGTCATCCCGCCGGTGCTGTTCCTGATCGCGCTGGTGGGCTACCCGTTCGTCTACGGCATCTGGCTCAGCCTGGAGGATCGCCCGGTCGCCAAAGCCGGCGTGTTCATCGGTCTGGGCAACTTCATTGCCAATTTCCACGACCCGGTGTTCTGGCAGGTGGCGCAGAACACGTTCGTCTATACGTTCGCCGCGACCGCCCTGAAGATGGCCGGCGGACTTGCCCTGGCGCTGGTGATGAACCAGGACTTCCGGTTCAAGAACACGATCCGCGCGATCATGCTGCTGCCGTTCATCGTGCCGACGGTGCTGTCCACCATCGCCTGGATGTGGATCCTGGATCCCTCGTTCAGCGTGGTGAACTGGTTCCTGATCCGCTGGGGCATTGCCAATCCGGGGCCGTCGTGGCTGGGCAATCCCAAACTCGCGATGTTCTCGCTCATCATGGTCAACACCTGGCGTGGCCTGCCGTTCTACGCCATCACCCTGCTCGCCGGCCTGCAGACGATCTCGCCGGAACTCTATGAGGCCGCGACCATCGACGGCGCCACCGCCTTCGCCCGCTTCCGCTACGTCACGTTGCCACTGCTGAAGCCGGTGATCTTCATCGTCACCATGTTCTCGGTGATCTTCACCTTCTCGGACTTCCAGCTCGTCTATGTGCTGACGCGCGGTGGGCCGGCCAACGCCACGCACCTGTTTGCCACCTATGCGTTCGACGTGGCGATGGGCGGCGGACAGTTCGGTCTCGGCGCCTCGATAGCGTTGTCGATGCTGCCGCCGCTGGCACTGCTGATCGCCGGCATGGCCTGGTACATGCGCGGTGAGAAACAATGATCGTCGAACGCCGCGGCTGGCGGGTACGGGGACTCAAGCTGTGGCTGCCGCTCGGCTTCTTCCTGGTGTTCACGCTGTTCCCGTTCTACTGGATGGCGATCACCTCGCTGAAGCCCAACAGCGAGCTGTACAGCCGGAAGATCATGCCGCTGATCGTCTACCATCCGACGCTCGAGCACTTCGTGAACCTGCTGACCGAGACCAACTTCCTTACCTGGACCTACAACACCCTGCTGGTCGCGGTGGTCTCCACCGCCATCTCGCTGGTGTTTGGCGTGATGCTCGCCTACCCGCTGGCACGCATGCGCTTCGCTGGCGCCGCGCTCGTCTCGTTCGCCATCGCCGCTACGTATCTGGTGCCGCAGCCGCTGCTGTTCATTCCGCTGGCCGACATCATCAATCGCCTGGGTCTCGGCGATACGTTGACGTCGGTGATCCTGACATATCCCACTCTGCTGGTGCCGTTCTGCGCCTGGCTGCTGATGGGCTATTTCAAATCGGTGCCGCATGAGCTCGAGGATGCGGCGCGGATCGACGGCGCGACGCGGCTGCAGACCATGTTCCGCATTTTCCTGCCGCTGTGCATTCCGGGCTTCATCTCCGCCGGCATCTTTGCCTTCACGCTGGCACAGAACGAATTCCTCTATGCGCTGATCTTCCTCACCAAGACCGATGTGCGCACCGTGCCGGTGGGCGCGATCGCCGAGCTGGTGCGGGGCGATGTGTTCTACTGGGGCCAGCTCATGGCGGCGGCGCTGCTGGGATCGATTCCGGTCGCCATCATCTATTCCTTCTTCGTCGAGCACTACGTCGCGGGACTGACCTCCGGCGGGGTGAAGGCGTAGCCGGCGATACGTTGCTTCCGCGCGGCAGCGTGTCTAGCTTGCCCGCATGAGCGATCTCTTCGCCCCCGACGGTGGCTGGCGCGTGCGCATTCTCGATCTGTCGGGCGGCGCGCAGGATAATATTGTCGAGGAGATCGGCGGCTTCGAGACGCTGATGCAGGCGAATGCATTCGCGCGCCGTTACGTGCGCGACTCGGTCGAACGATGTCGCGCCCCGGGGATGACCACCAAGGAAGTGCTGGAGGCGTGGTTCGCTTTCGGCGAGGACGCCGAGGTTGTCGATGCCGGCGATGCCGGCTGGCGCAGCGCGACCGAACTCGGCGACTTCGTGGACAACATGGCAGGCTCCGAGGACAGGGATTGGCGGGCGCTCGATCCGCGGCGGATTGATGTTGACGACGAGGATGAGTAGCCCTTGGCTGCGTCCAGCATGATCAAGGTACGTTTCGCCGCAAGCCCGACCGGCCATCTGAAACTCGGGAGCGCACGCATCGCGTTGGCGAACTCCCTGTTCGCACGGCGATTCGGCGGCCATTTCCTGCTGCGCTTCGACGACGCCGATCGCGAGCTCTGCAAGCCGGACTACGCCGACGCGATCGCGTTGGACCTGCGATGGTTCGGCATCGATTGGGACGCGGCAATCCATCAGTCGGACCGGCTTGCGTTGTACGAGACTGCCGCAGAACGATTGAAGCAGGCGGGCCGGCTCTATCCTTGTTTCGAGTCTGATGAGGAGCTGCGGTCGAAACGCGATCATCGTCTGAAGCGCGGGCAGCCGCCGGTGTACGATCGGGCGATGCTGCGTCTCACCTCGGCGCAGCGCGCATCGGCGGAAGCCGGCGGCAAGCGCCCATATTGGCGCTTCCTGCTGTCCGACCGCGTCGTGGAATGGCGTGACATGGTGCTCGGCCATCGCGAGGTGAAGCTGCCGGCGGTTTCCGATCCGGTGCTGATCCGCGCCGATGGAACGCCACTGAATACATTCACCTCGGCGGTGGACGATATCGACGCTGGTATCACTCACCTGATCCGCACCGAGGACCAGGTCACCAGGACCGCCATCCAATTCGACATTTTTTCCGCGCTCAGTGCCGATCCGCGGTCCCTCGACGTGGCGCATCTGCCGATGCTGACCGACGCCGGCGATGCCAGGCCGTCGAAACGGCTGGATCGGCTCACGCTGCGCAGCCTGCGCAACGACGGCATCGAGGCCGCTTCCATTGCAGCGTATCTGGTACGGCCTGGGATGCCGAACGATCGGCCTCCACCGATTGCGATGTTGGCGGAGAACTTCGACTTCGCGCATTTCGGCACGGAATTTGATGCAACGCGCCTCCTGGCATTGAACCGCCGCGCATTGGGACATTTGCCGTTTGCCGCGGTGGCCGACCGCCTGCCGTCCGGCGCAACCGAGGCATTCTGGCTGGCGGTGCGCGGCGATCTGGATCGCCTGACCGAGGCGCGCGGCTGGTGGGATGTGGTCGCCGGGACCATTGTGCCGCCGGTGATCGAGGGTGAACGCGAATTCCTGCACACCGCGCTCGACGCGTTGCCGCAGGAGCCATGGACCACCGCGGTGTGGACGACATGGACCGATGCGGTGAAGCAGGCGACCGGGCGCCAGGGGGATCTGCTTGCGCTGCCGTTGCGCCTGGCGCTCACCGGCGAGGCCGAAGGGCCGGAGCTTTACGATCTGCTGCCGTTGATTGGCCGCGTGCGTGCGGCGAGCCGACTGCAAATAGCCGCAAGCTGAGCAACGAGGTCCATCATGCCGGTCTACGAGTTCGTCACCGTCGATGTATTCACCGAGCGGCGCTTCGGCGGCAATCCGTTGGCGGTATTCCCCGATGCGCGCGGGTTGACCACGGAACAGATGCAGGCTCTCGCTGCGGAGTTCAATCTGTCCGAGACGACATTCGTGCTGCCGCCCGACAATCCGCAGCACCATGCACGGGTGCGCATTTTCACCACCCGTACCGAACTGCCGTTCGCGGGTCACCCGAATGTCGGCACCGGCTACGTGCTGGCGCGACGGATGGAGAACCCTCCAGAGCACATGGTGTTCGAGGAAGTTGCCGGTATCGTGCGCGTGCATCTCCTGCGCGATGCGAACGGAGCGATCGGCGGTGCGCGCATTTCGGCGCCGCGTGCGCTGTCGATCGATATCGGCATTCCGGACGATGTGGTTGCCGCCTGCGCCGGACTGCAACCCGAGCAGATTGCGACCAACGCGCACACGCCGCTGGTTGCATCCGTCGGAATTCCGTTCGTCATCGCCGAGGTTGAAAGTGTGGAGGCGCTGTCGCGCGCCAGTCCGGACCTTGCCGCGTTCCGTTCCGCCGCGGAGCAGTTCCCGAGCCTCGCCGCGCACTTCGCGCTGCATCTCTATGCACGGCGCGACGGCGATGCGACGCGGCTCCGGGCCCGCATGTTCGCCCCGCTCGGCGGCACGCTGGAGGACCCCGCGACAGGCAGCGCCAATGCCGCGCTCGCCGCGCTGCTGACCTCGCTGGCACCGGGCGAGAACGTCGATCTCACCTACGATATCGAGCAGGGCATGGAGATGGGACGCCCGAGCCAGATCACCGCCACAGCACGCAAGACCGCGGAAGGGCCGGTGCTGGCAACCGTGGCCGGGAGTTGCGTGCCAGTCCTGCGGGGGACGGTGGAACTGTAGAGGTGAGGCCGGCCATACGGTCACGCGGAGGCAACTCCAGTCGTGGCGAATCCGTACCAGCCACCGGAATCGCAGGCGGCGGCGGCTTGCACCCACGGGACGCCCCGACCGGGTGTCAACATCGCTGAATATTCAATCGTCTATACGGGACAGTGGTGGAGCTGAGGGGACTCGAACCCCTGGCCTCCTCATTGCGAACGAGGCGCTCTCCCAGCTGAGCTACAGCCCCGTCCCGCTTCGCGCCCAATAGCGCGCGGCGCGGACAATGCTCAGCGCACATCGCGAAGTCAAGCGAGCCGATTTCGTGCAGGTTGCGGACCAAATCGCCCACCGCTAGCTTCCGCCGACCCTTGGGAGATCACCTCTGATGATGGCCCTGTTCTGGCTCGTGGACCGGCTGCTCAGCCTCTACATGTGGGCGGTGATCCTGTCCGCGGTGTTCAGCATCCTCACCAGCTTCGGCGTCCTGGACACCCGCAACCGGGTGGTCTGGACGATCGGTGACTTCCTCTATCGCATCACCGAACCGGCGCTGCGGCCGATCCGCCGGCTGCTGCCCAATCTTGGCGGGGTCGACATCAGCCCGGTGATCCTGATCCTGCTGCTGCAGGCGGCCCGCATGCTGCTCGATGAGATCGAAGTCAGCCTGGTCCGGAGCATCTATTGAACCGTTTCTGGCGGCCATTGCCCGATGGCGTCGCCGTCGCGGTGAAGGTGTACCCGAAATCGCGCCGGCCGGGCCTGCACGGCGTCGCCCCGTCAGCCGATGGCGAGCGGCTGCGCATCGGCGTGACCGAGGCGGCGGAGGCCGGCCGAGCCAATCGCGCTGCCTGCGCCGCCCTGGCGGCAGCGCTGGGCACCGCGCAATCGGCGGTCCGGCTCACCGCCGGTGCCACCAGCCGGGAGAAGATGCTCCACGTCACCGGCGATCCCGCCGAACTCGCCGCCAAGCTGACGGCTCTGTGAGCGCGCGCATCATCGACGGCAAGGCGGTCGCCGCCTCGCTCCGGGCCGCGCTCGCCGAACGCGTCGCGACGCTGCCGTTCCGCCCAGGCCTGGCCGTCATACTGGTTGGCGACGATCCGGCGAGCGTCGTCTACATTCGCAGCAAGGACCGAGCGGCCTGCGCAGCCGGTATTGCAGCGCATACCATCCGCCTGCCGGCCGATACATCCGAGCAGGTGCTGCTCACACGAATCGCCCGGCTGAATGCCGACCCGGCCATCGACGGCGTCCTGGTGCAGCAGCCGCTGCCGGTGCATATCAGCACGCAGGCGGTGATCGAGGCGGTCGACCCGGAAAAGGACGTTGACGGCTTCCATCCGCTCAACGCCGGCCGCCTCGCCACCGGCAGACCGGGCCTTGTGCCATGCACGCCACTTGGCGTGATGAAGCTGCTGGGGGAGGTCGGCGTCTCGCTGGCCGGCGCGCGCGCGCTGGTCTTGGGCCGCTCCGCCATCGTCGGCCGGCCGATGGCGGCGCTGCTGGTCAGCGCCAACGCCACCGTCACGGTCGCGCATTCGCGGACCCGGGACCTTGCCGCCGAATGCCGGCGGGCCGCCGTGCTGGTGGCGGCGATCGGCAAACCGGAGGTGGTGCGGGGCGACTGGATCGCGCCCGGCGCCGTGGTGGTCGATGTGGGGATCAACCGTCTGCCCGACGGCAGGCTGGTTGGCGACGTGGCGTTCGCCGAAGCCCGTGGGGTGGCCGGTGCGATCACCCCGGTTCCCGGAGGCGTCGGTCCGATGACCATCGCCTGCCTGCTGGAGAACACCGTGACCGCCGCGGTACGCCGACGAAAATAACGCCGGACACCTCGCCAACTGCAGCAAGTCCGCCTGCTACTGCCTGGGCAATCGGACTCTGTTCCCGGATGCAGACTTCTCGGCTAGACTTTACCTTATGCCCGAACCCGAAAGCCTCTTCTCGGTCCTCAGCCGCTCAGCCGATGCGCTCGCGGTCGCTGCTCTCGAACAGCTTGTCCGCGAAGGGCCGGACCGGGCGCTCAGCCGCATCAATGCGCTCGATTTCGCCGCCCAGTTCGGTCTGCGCGAGGAGACCGCGATCGCCGTGCTGCTGCAGGCTTCGCGGATCGGCCTGCTCGACATGTCGTGGAACGTGCTGTGCCCGGGCTGCGCGGGCGTGCTGGATGCCGCGGCGACCCTCAAGTCGGTCCAGCAGGAAAACTACCATTGTGCGCTGTGCGCGGCAGGCTACGAGCCCACGCTGGACGAGATGGTCGAGGTGGTTTTCACCGTCAGTCCTCGGGTCCGCCGGATCGCGGCGCACGACCCGAACCGCCTCCCGATCTGGGAATACTACCGGCAGATCCACTTCAGCACGGGGATCGACCTGCCGGTAGACGGGTACGAGGACCTCATCGCGGAGATCGCGATTGGCTCGGCGGAGCTGGCAGCCGGCGAAACAGCGGTGTTGTCGCTGGAGCTTCCGTCGGAGTTCATCATCGTCTTCGAGCCGGTCACCCACAGCGCCCTTTTCCTCGACGTCAAGGGCGAGCCGACCCGCGAGGTCCGGCACATCTCGATGGTCTTCAACAAGGCGCGCTCGGCGACCGAAACCCAGGTCGTGCAGCCTGGACCCTTGCAGCTCTCGCTCGACAACCGGAGCGATACGCGCGCGCTGCCTTCGGTGTTGATCGCCGCGGACCGGCTGCACGGCCTGCTTGGTCGCCGCAAGCCGTTCCTCACCGGGCGGCGACTGCTCAGCAACCAGACCTTCCGCGACCTCTACCAGACCGACACGCTCGACGTTGACCAACGCCTGAAGATCACCAGTCTTACCTTCCTGTTCACCGATCTCCGAAGCTCGACGGAACTCTACGAACGGGTCGGCGACCTGGTCGCCTTCGATCTCGTGCGCAGCCATTTTCGCGTGCTGCTTGACATTGTCGCCGAGGAGTCCGGGGCCGTGATCAAGACGATCGGCGACGCGGTCATGGCAACGTTCCTCTCGCCAAACCAGGCGGTGAGCGCCGCGCTCCGGATGCGCGAAGGGATGCGCCTGTTCAACGCCGAACATGGGCAGAACGACCTCTCACTCAAGATCGGGATCCACGAGGGGCCATGCCTGGCCGTACTGCTCAACGAGCGTCAGGACTTCTTCGGCCAGACGGTCAATGTCGCATCTCGCGTGCAGGGCGCGGCGAACTCCACCGCGATCCTCGTCACCGACGCAATTGTGCACAATACGGCGGCAGCCGGATTGCTCGAACGCAGCGGGATCGAGCCGGTACCGCGCGCGACGATGCTGCGCGGCCTCGCTCGGGAGTTCACGCTTTACGAGATACCCTGAGCAGTCGGCCGTCCTCGAGCAATGGGCTGACCCTGGCTCACCACTCGGTCACTCTTCAAGGCAATCGTTCAGCGGCCGGCGCACCGACGCCTCGGTGTCGGTCGGCCTCTCTGTCTCGCGCGGTTCGCTCATGTCTCGGAGATATGCGGCGCGGTCTTCCCGACAACGGTTTACGGACTTGCGGTGCCCATCGGTGCGCCATCATCATCCATCGCGGCAATTCTCACGCGGAGCGGTCTGTGCAGGGAGGACAACATGGCGCGCGTCGTCGGGATCGACCACCTGGTGATCAGGGTCAGCGACTACCAGAAGTCGAAAGCCTTCTACGGCCGCCTGTTCGCGTTCCTCGGCTTCGAGCTATCGGATGAATACGACGACGCAATCGGCTGGACCAACGGCAAGACGCGCTTCTGGATCGGCCCGGCCGACGCGGAGGGGAAAAAACACAAGTACCGCATCGGCGACATCGGCTTCCACCATTATGCGTTCGAACTGCGCAGCCGCAAGGACGTCGATGAATTGCAGGCGTTCCTGCACGAACTCGGCGCGACCATCGTCGATCCGGCCGGCGAGTACTACGATGACTACTATGCCGTGTTCTTTCTCGATCCCGACGGGCTCAAGCTGGAAGGCATGAAGTACGGCGAGCGTCAGGCGCGCGCCGCACGCAAGAAGGCCAGACGCGAATGACCACAACGTGGTCCGCGCGGCTGCCGTTCTTCTATGGCTGGGTGATCGTCGCCGTCGTCTTCGTCACCATGGGCGTCGGGGTCAACGCGCGCACCGCGTTCTCGCTGCTGTTCCCGCCGATCCTCGACGAGTTCGGCTGGGACCGCGGCGTGACGGCGGGCGCGTTCTCGTTCGGCTTCATCGTCTCCGCCGCGCTGAGCCCGTCGCTCGGCAGGCTCATGGATTCCCGCGGGCCGCGCGTGGTGAACGAGATCGGCGTGGTGCTGATCGCCGCCGGGCTGCTGCTGGCGACCTTCGTGCGCGAACCGTGGCACCTCTACGCCACGCTGGGCATGCTGGTGGGCGGCGGCAGCGTCTGTCTCGGCTACACCGGCCAGGCGCTGTTCCTGCCGAACTGGTTCGTTCGGCGGCGCGGACTGGCCATGAGCCTCGCGTTCTCCGGCGTCGGCGTCGGCTCGATCATCCTGTTGCCCTTGCTGCAGGGCCTGATCGCGCGTGCCGGCTGGCGCTCTGCCTGCTTCGCCCTGGGTATTTTGGTGCTTGCGCTGTTGCTGCCGCTCAACCTGCTGGTGCGGCAGCGCCCGCAGGACATCGGACTGAAACCGGACGGCGACCGCTCCGCGCACGATGCCACGCACGCCGCCCGACGCTCCAATGTCGTCGACCCGGTCTGGGCCGCGGTCGATTGGACGCTGCGCCGGGCCGTCCGCACAAGCCGGTTCTGGTGGATCGCACTGGGATATTTTTGCGCCCTTTTCGCCTGGTACGCCGTGCAGGTGCATCAGACCAAGTACCTGATGGAGGTCGGCTTCAGTCCGAGCCTCGCCGCCTGGGCACTCGGCGCGGTCAGCCTCGCGGGCATACCGGGCCAGATCGGCCTCGGCCATCTGTCCGATCGGATTGGACGCGAGGTCGTATGGGGCATCGGCTGCCTGGGATTCGTGCTGTGCTGTCTGCTGCTGCTTCTGCTACGCCAAACGCCATCGCCGGCATTGCTCTACCTCATGGTCGTGGCACAGGGCGCACTCGGCTACGGCGTGACATCCGTCATCGGCGCCATCCCGGCGGAGGTCTTTCAGGGCCGACATTACGGCGCGATCTTCGGCACGCTGATGCTGGCCTCGATCACCGGCGGCGCCGCGGGGCCATGGCTGACCGGCGTGCTGCACGACGAAACCGGCAACTACGACCTGGCCTTCTGGATCGCGCTCGGCTGCAGCGCGCTGTCCGCGCTGGCAATCTGGCTGGCCGCGCCGCGCAAGGTGCGAGCCGTCGCCGGGCGCATCGGCCGACTGGCCTGACCGCGCGGGAGAAAACGATGACCGAATTTCCCAACGTCACCGTGGTGGCGCATCCGCTGGTGCAGCACAAGCTGACCCTGCTGCGCGACCGACGCACGCCGACGGCGCAGTTTCGTCAACTCGCGCGCGAGATCAGCCTGCTCATGGCCTACGAGGTCACGCGCGTGCTGCCGCTCGAGGCGGTGGAGATCGAAACCCCGCTCGAGCGCATGACCGCGCCGCGTCTCGTCGGCAAGAAGCTATGCTTCGTGTCGATACTGCGTGCCGGCAACGGGATACTCGACGGCATGCTGGACCTGGTGCCGTCGGCGCGCGTCGGCCATATCGGGTTGTATCGCGATCCGATCACGCTGATGCCGGTGGAGTATTACGTGAAGCTGCCGGACGACGTGCGCGAGCGACTGGTCGTGGTGGTCGATCCGATGCTCGCCACCGGCCATTCGGCAAGCGCCGCCGTCACGCGCCTGAAGCAGGCCGGCGTCGCGCAGATCAGCGTCACATGTCTGATCGCCGCGCCGGAGGGACTGCGGGCCTTCGTTGCGGAACATCCCGAGGTGAAGCTGTTCACCGCCGCGATCGATCGTTGCCTGGATGAGCACGGCTACATCCGTCCCGGTCTCGGCGATGCGGGCGACCGGTTGTACGGCACGCGGTAGCCCCCGCGCTTATCGCGCGTTCGCCGTCGCAGCCGCGACGGCGACCAGCGTCGCGTCGGTGCCATGGCCGCCGATGATCGACAGTCCGATCGGCAGTCCGTCGACCGTGGCGCCGGGCAGGCTGACCTGCGGCACGCCGGCGAGCCCGCCATGGGCGCACAGGCAGGTGATGCGATCGCGCATCGGACCGAGCACCGGCAGCGGCAGCCCCTTCCTCGGCGCCGGGAACGGCGTGGTCGGCAGGCAGAGGATCGTCCCGGGCGGCAGCAGATACGTCATCCGGGCGCGCGCCTCCTGCCGCATCAGCGCGGCCCAGCTTCGTTCGGTCTCCGGGATCGCCGCGCCGGCGAACAGGCCGCGCGCCACGCTGAACGCCATGCGCGGATTGTCCCGCTCCACCCATGGCCGGAAGGTCTGCCAGGCCTCGTGCGGCTGCAGGGTCCGCTGCGCGCGCGACCACACCGAGAGACCCTGCGGCGCCATTATTTCCTCCCGCACCGATCCGATCAGCGCAGCGAGTTTCGCGACCATAGGCTGCAAGGCGGCGGAAACCGTGCCATCGGCAAAACCGAACGCATCGACCGCCACAATTAGCCGCGTGGGCAGAACGTCGGCGGGCCGCTCCCCGAGCAGCACACCGGACACGCGCGCGAAGGTTGCCGCGTCGCGGGCGAACCAGCCGGTCGTGTCCGAACTGGGCGCCTGCGGCAACATGCCGGTGACGTCGAGCCGTCCGTGCGTCGGACGAATGCCATAAAGTCCGCAGAAACTCGCCGGCACGCGCACCGACCCGCCGGTATCGGTGCCGAGCGCCGTGTCGCAGAGCCCTGCCGCGACGGCGGCGGCCGAGCCGGACGACGAACCGCCCGGCACGCGGTCCGGAGCCTTGCTGTTCAGCGGCGTGCCGTCGAAGGCGTTCTCGCCGAGGATGCCGAGCGAGACCTCGTCGGTGATCGTCTTGCCGATCAGTCTCGCCCCGGCATCGAGCAGGGTCTGCACCGCCCAGGCGTGCCGCGTTGGCACCGGATTGGTGCGCGCCCAATCGTGGTTGCCGCCGCCGGTCGGATACCCCGCGACGTCGAACAGGTCCTTGGCCGCGAAGGTGACGCCCGCAAGCGGTCCGTTCCGCGCCCCCTCGATGGTAACGCGGGGGCCGGGGATGAAGGCGTTGATCGCATCGGTCATCGGCGTGTCTCTGCGTTACTGTTGCGACAGGAAATGCAGCAGTGCCGCGTTGAATAGCGCGGGATCCTGCAGGAACGCGAAGTGGCTGGCCGCCGGCAGGATCAGTTCGCCGGCGCCGGGAATGAGCGAGGCCATATGGTCGGTGTTCTCGCGCCTGATCGCCTCGTCGTGGTCGGCATCGACGATCCACGTGGGCGCCTTGATGCCGCGCAACTCGGCGTCGGTGAAGTGCGGCTCGCTCGCCCACATGTGGCTGATGTTGTCGAGGAACGCCTTGAACTCCTTTGGCGTGGGCGACAGTCGCGCGTACTCGTGCGCCGCGCGATCGATGTAGGCGGAGAACACCGGGCTCTTGTCCACGTCCTTCACGCCGGACGGATCCGAATTCGCCGCGAAGGCGAACAGCTTCGTCAGGCGTTCCGGATGGCGGATCGCGATGTCGAGCCCGATGATTGCGCCGTCGCTCCAGCCCACCAGCGCGGCCTTGCCGATGTGCAGCGTGTCCATCAGCGCCAGCACGTCCGATGCCATCGCATCGTAGCCGATCGGCGCCGCGGTGCGGGTGCTGCGGCCGTGTCCGCGACTGTCGAGCACGATGACCTGATAATGCCGGGCCAGGACGGGGACCTGCAGCCCCCAATAGTCGGAATTGGCCAGCCCGCCATGCACCAGAATCACCGGATCGCCGTGGCCGAACACCACGTACCAAAGGCGGATGCCGTTCACCGCGGCGATGCCGCTGCGTCCGTCCTTTGGCAGCGACGGCGTGGCAGGAAGCTGCTCCCACGGATAGTGCTGCGCTGCCGCCGGCTGGGTTCCGCCAGCCGCAACGAGCGCGAGCAGGGCGAACGCGACCAAACGCATCGGGATGGCCCTTCGTGGCAGGCGTGGATTCATTTCGCCTCCGACAACCGCTTCTGCGCCATCGGCCGCCATGGCGCATCGGCCGGCGACTCCGCCAGCGCGCGGCGAAACAGCCCGGCCGCCTCATCGGTCACGCGGCCTTCCGCCTCGCTCATCGCCTCGGCTGCCTCCGCCGCCAGCGTCGCATCGAAGCGCGTCGCCAGCGCAGCGCGCCAAGCGTCGGCGGCCGCACCCAATCTGCCGCGGCTGACCTCGGCATTGCCGAGCAGCACATAGCCCTGTCGCGCCTGTTCGCTATGCGGATCGAGCGTGGCCAGCCGGCGGCGAAGCTGCGCGATCAGCGCCGCCTCCTGCGCGGCGCGCTGCTGCGCGGCGGCGATGCGCTCGGCGAGCGGCGCGGCAGGCAGGTTGGGCGAGCCGCCGACGCAATAGAGCGCAAAGGCACCGAGCGGGACCAGCAGCAGGGCGATCAGGATTGCCGAAGGGGAGCTTGTCCGCGGCGCATCCTCGGTCCCGCCGGCAGCATTCAGCAGCCGACGCTGTACCTCCAGTACAGCGCTCGCATGCTCCGCGGCGGCGATCCTGCCGTCCGCCAGGTCACGATCCAGTTCGGCCAACTGGGCGCGATGCAGCGCGATGGCTGCCTCGCGACGGCTGCGCGCCACCGCCGCACGGCGCAGCGAAAGAGCCAGTGGCGCGAGCGCGACGGCCGCCAGCAGCGCAATGGCCAGCCAGATCATGCCCAGGGGGTCATTGCCCGGTCGGTCACGACTTCATCAGATCGGCGACGCGCCGCTGCTCGGCCTCGGTCAACGGCGCGGGAGGGACGGGACGGCGACGCCTGGCGATCAGCACTGCGCCGAGGCCGGCCAGCAGCGCGAGCCCCGGCGCGGTCCACAGCACGAAGGTTTCCGCATTGAACGGCGGCCGCAGGCGGACGAAATCGCCGTAGCGCGCCACCATCCAGTCGGTCACCTGCCGGTCGTTGTCGCCGGCGACGACGCGCTGGCGGATGATCTGCCGCAGGTCGCGCGCCAGATCCGCGTTCGATTCCTCGACGCTCTCGTTCTGGCACACCAGGCAGCGAAGCTGATGCCCGATCGCCTCGGCGCGCTGCTCCTGCTGGCGATCGGGCAACAGTTCGCCGGGATCGCTGACGGCCCTCGCCGGCGAGGCGGCGGCGATCAGTACGGGCAGAAGGACTGCGAAGAATCTCACACCAGGCTCTGCAACAGCGGCGCCAGTGACTGCTGCACGACGTCCTCGCTCAGACCGCCGGCCCAGCGCCAGCGCACGACGCCGGACTTGTCGATCAGGTAGGATTCGGGCACGCCGTAGACGCCGAAATCGATCGCCGCCCGGCCAGGCTCGTCGCGCGCGACTCGCAAGTAGGGATTGCCGTTCTGCTGCAGGAAATCCGCCGTGGCGTCGGCCTTGTCCTTGTAGGCAATGCCCCAGATCGGCATGCCCCGCTGCTTGAGCGCCATCAGCACTGGCGCCTCCTGCACGCAGGGTACGCACCAGGAGGCGAAGAAGTTGATCAGCACCGGGCGTCCGGCGGCGAGGACGTCGGTGCTCGCGAACCCTGGGCTCGGTTGCTGGCCGGGCAGCGAAAAGCTCGGTAGGGGTTTGCCGATCAGCATGCTCGGCACACCATGCGGATCGTAGCTGCCCGCGCGCATGCGTTCGAGCAGCGTCCAGAATGCCGCCCCGCCGACGGCTGCGACGCCCAGCGGGGCAAGGAGGAAAAGGCGGCGATGGACGGGGGTCATAAGGGTCCCCACCCCCCAGCCCCCTCCCACAAGGGGAGGGGGAGTCCCGATGTACCTACTCCCCCTCCCCTTGTGGGAGGGGGCTGGGGGGAGGGGTTCCATCCCATCACGGTGCCACGCCCGCCTGCACGCCTGCGGCACGCCGCGACGGCGCACCGACGCGCAGACGCCGATCGGCGAGCGACAACGCGCCGCCGATCGCCATCACCAGCGCGCCGAGCCAGATCCACGGCGCCAGCGGATTGACGTGCAGGCGCAGCACCGCCGCGCCGTCGCGCTCCTCGCCCAACACGGCGTAGAGGTCGCGGAACAGGTTGGTTTCGATCGCCGTGTCGGTCACCGACGTCTTCTGCACGGTGAACACCCGGCGCGACGGATGGAATGTCACCACCTCGGTCGCGCCGCGGCTCACCCGGATATCGGCCACGCGCGCCGTGTAGTTCGGCCCTAGCTCGTCGTGCAGACCGAGCAATGTCCAGTCGTAGCCGCCGAGCTGTACGCGCTGGCCCGGCGTGACCGCGACGATCGTGCTTGCCGCCAGCGACATCCCGGCGATGCCGGCCACGGTGACGCCCATGCCGGAATGCGCGACCGCCGAGCCCCACACCGACAGCGGCTGTGCGGCCACGCGCGCGCGGAAACTGGCGAACGGCGCACGCAACAGCCGCGTGCGCTCGACCACCTCGGCGAACGCACCGCAGATCAGCCAGGCGGCGGCGGCAAAGCCCAGCGATGCCAGCCCGTAGCGCAGGCCGAGCGCGGCCACGATGCCGACCGCAGCCGCGATCAATGCGGCCCACCACAGCTTGAGCAGCGCCGGCCAGAGCTGCGCGCGCTTCCACGGCAGCACCGGCCCCAGCGACATCGCCGCGAACAGCGGCACGGCAAGCGGGAACACGGTCGACTGGAAATACGGCGGGCCCACGCTGAGCTTGGCGCCGAACACCAGTTCGGCGAACAGCGGATACGTGGTGCCGGTCAGCACGACCGCGCAGATCGAGCACAGCAGGATATTGTTCAGCACCAATGCGCCTTCGCGCGATACCGGCGCGAAGATCCCCGTCGCCGCCATCACCGGAGCGCGCAGCGCGAACAGCAGCAGCGACCCGCCGATCACCAGCGCCAGCAACGCCAGTATGAACACCCCGCGCGTGGGATCGTTGGCGAAGCTGTGCACCGAGTTGAGGATGCCGGACCGCACCAGGAAGGTGCCGCAGAGCGACAGCGAGAAGGTCCCGATCGCCAGCAGGATGGTCCAGATCTTCAGCGCCTCGCGCTTCTCCACCACGACGGCGGAATGCAGCAGCGCGGTGCCGGAGAGCCAGGGCAGCAGCGAGGCGTTCTCCACCGGGTCCCAGAACCAGTAGCCGCCCCAGCCAAGCTCGTAGTACGCCCACCAGGAGCCCAGCGCGATGCCGCCGGTCAGCAGCGACCAGGCGGCCAGAGTCCAGGGCCGCACCCAGCGTCCCCAGGCGGCATCCACGCGGCCTTCCAGCAGCGCGGCGACGGCGAAGGCGAACGGGATGGCGAAGCCGACATAGCCCGCGTAGAGCACCGGCGGATGGATCGCGAGCCCTGGGTCCTGCAGCAGCGGGTTCATGTCGCGGCCGTCGATCGGCGGCGGCCACACGCGCTCCAGCGGATTGGACGTGGTCAGCGCGAACAACAGGAAGCCGGCCGAGGTGAAGCCCAGTACACCGATGACGCGCGCCCGCAGGCTGGACGGCAGCGTGCGGCCGAACCCCGCAACCGCGCCGCCGCATAGGGCGAGAATCAGGCACCACAGCAGGATGGACCCCTCGTGGTTCCCCCAGGTTCCGGTGATCTTATAGACCAGCGGCTTCAGGCTGTTCGAGTTCTCCACGACGTTGGCGACCGAGAAGTCGTCGACCACCGCGCTCCACACCAGGCAGCCGTAGGCGGTCGCCAGCGCGATGAACTGGCCGATCGCCAGCGAAGGCGCAGAGGCCATCAGGCGTGCGTCGCGCCGGTGTGCGCCCCATAACGGGAGAATTGCCTGCGCGCCGGCCAGGGCCACCGCAAGCGCGAGCGCGAAATGGCCGAGTTCGGGGATCATGCATCACCGTCAGTCGCGCGCAGGCGGCAATCTCCGATACCGTCATTCCCGCGCAAGCGGGCACCCAGGGCCGCAGGACCGAGCCGTGGCCCCTGGGTTCCCGCTTGCGCGGGAATGACGCGGGGGAGAGTCCTCATCCGCCGGTCTTCCCCGATTGCATCGTGTTCCAGGTGGCGGCGGGCGGCGGCGGGCCGGAGGCTGGGTTCCAATGTCCGGCCTTCTTCAGCGCATCTGCGACGTCCTTCGGCATATACGTCTCGTCATGCTTGGCCAGCACTTCCGAGGCGCGGAACGTGCCATCGGCCTGCAGCGTGCCCAGGGTTACCACGCCCTGACCCTCGCGGAACAGGTCGGGCAGTATGCCGACATAGGTCACTTCGACAGTGGCAGCCCCATCTGTGATGCGGAATTTTGCCGCCGGGCGGCCATCGTCAGTGGACCGCTGAACGCTGCCCTGCTCGACGAGGCCGCCCAGGCGGAAGCTGCGGCCTGGCGAGGGGGCCTTGCTGGCGAGATCCGCTGGGGCGAGGAAAAACACCAGGTTGTCACGGAACGCGAACAGTGCGAGCGCCGTGGCGGAACCGAGACCGAGGCCACAGGCGAGCAGAATCCAAAGGCGGCGACGCTTGCGGGTCATCGCGCGCGCCGGGGGCGGCCGATCGTTGCAAGCCGCCTTTGTGCGGTGCGCATGCGCAGGAACGCAGCCACCGCGAACGTGCCCGGGATCAGCACGCCGAGCGCATAGGCCGCGACAATGTATGGCAGGTGGGTCATGCGGGCGCCTCGTGTGCCCGCGCCATCAGCAGGGCACGGATGCGCCGCTCCATCACGGCCGCGCGGGTCCGTGCCACGACGATTGCGGCGAAGACCAGCGTGTAGCCGAGCGCGGCAAACAGCAGCGGCCAGAGCATGCCGACATACATGGTCGGCGCGCCGGTGAAGCTGATCGTCGCGGGCTGGTGCAGCGTGTTCCACCAGTCGACGCTGAATTTTATCACCGGCAGGTTCACCGCGCCGATCAGTGCCAGGATGGCGCCGGCGCGATAGCCGCGGACCGGGTCGTCAAAGGCGCGCACCAGCGCGACGTGGCCGAGGTAAAGAAAGAACAGCACCAGGACCGAGGTCAGCCGCGCGTCCCACACCCACCATGCGCCCCACATCGGCTTTCCCCAGATGCTGCCGGTGGCCAGGCAGAGTGCGGTGAACCCGGCGCCGACCGGACCGATCTCGGCCGCAGCGAGGTCGGCCAGCGGGTGACGCCAGACCAGCGACAGCACAGAACACAGGGCGAGCGCAAGGTATCCGGCCGAGGCCAGCCAAGCAGCCGGGACGTGGACATACATGATCCGCACCGCGTCGCCCTGCTGCCAGTCGGCGGGAGCGAAGAACAGGCCCCAGGCCAGGCCCAGCACGGTAAGCCCTACGCCGCCGGCGGCGAGCCACGGGAGCGCAGCGCCGGAAAGACGCAAGAAGCGGCCCGGATTGGCGAAACGGTGCAGAGAGCGCCCCGGATTTCGCTCGCTCGGGGGCGGGGCAACGAAGGAACTCGCGTCCACGCGACTAGCCTACTCCATGTCGGCTTCCGTTTGAAGGAAAACGGTGCTGGCTTACAGTGGAGCGCTCTGCCTCGCCCTGGAGTGTTCTTGAAGGAAAATTCATGCAGGTACTGGTTGGTGAAGTCCGAGCCGGAAGCATTCTCCTGGGATCAGCAGGTCGCCAACGGCGTGGAGCCCTGGACAGGCGTGCGCAACCATGCAGCCAAGCTCAACCTGAAGGCCATGAAGAAGGGCGACCGGGCGTTCTTCTACCATTCGAACGAGGGGAAGGAGATCGTCGGCGTGGTGGAGGTGGTGCGGGAGGCCTATCCAGACCCGACGGCCGAGAAGGGGGATTGGGTCGCGGTTGACATGAAAGCTGTCCGTCCGCTGCCGAAGCCGGTGACGCTCGCGGCGATCAAGGCGGACCTGGAGTTTGCCGATTTTGCCCTCGTCCGACAGTCGCGGCTGTCGGTGGTGCCGGTGTCCAAGCCGCACTGGGACCGGATCGGCCGGATGGGCGGATGGAAGCGTTGAGCGAAGTACCGCCCGCCGCGTTCCCCTCCCCCCGACCCCCTCCCGCAAAGGGAGGGGGAGCAGCCACACCGGTCCGCTCGCTCCCCCTCCCCTTGCGGGAGGGGGTCGGGGGGAGGGGACAACGTGCGCTCTGCAGGGTCGACGATCTGTCTGACGGCACCGCCAAAGGCTTTCCCCCGGCGCCCGGCGGCTTTACGGGCCTTGTCGCCATCCGCCAGGGCGACGCCATCTTCGTCTATGTGAACGCCTGCCCGCATCTCGGCACGCCACTGGAATGGACGCTGGACCGCTTCCTCTCGGCCGATGGCAGCCTTATCGTCTGCGCCACCCATGGCGCCGAATTCCGCGTCGCCGACGGGCTGTGCCTGCGGGGCCCCTGTTTTGGCGAGCGTCTGGAGCCAGTCGTGATCCAGATCAAGGACGGCACCATATTTGTGCCCGAAGATGCCGGCCTGTAGAGCCGCCACTCGACGAACGGAAGGAAACGCGTTCATGTCAGACACCCACCCCGCAGACGGACATGGTCTTTCCGGTCAGGCCGGAGATCGCCGCAAGGGCGCATGTCAGCGCCGCACGCTATCGCGACATGTTCGAGCACGCGGGACGCGACCCCAACGGGTTCTGGGCCGAACAGTCCCGCCGCGTCGCCTGGATGAAGCCGCCGACGATCATCAAGAACACCAGCTTCTCCGGCAACGTGTCGATCAAGTGGTTCGAGGACGGCACGCTGAACGCCTCTGCGTCCTGCCTCGATCGCCACCTGGCGGCACGCGGCGACCGGACGGCGATCATCTGGGAGGGCGACGATCCCGGGACGAGCCGCCACGTCACCTACCGGGAACTGCACGAGCAGGTGTGCCGCCTGGCGAACGCGATGAAGGGCCTGGGCGTGAAGAAGGGCGACCGGGTCACGATCTACCTGCCGATGGTGCCCGAGGCCGCGGTGGCCATGCTCGCCTGCGCCCGCATCGGCGCGATCCATTCCGTGGTGTTCGGCGGGTTCTCGCCCGACAGCCTGGCCAACCGCCTCCAGGACTGCTCGTCGGAGCTGCTGATCACGGCCGATGAAGGCCGCCGCGGCGGACGCAAGGTGGCGCTGAAGGCCAATGGCGACGAGGCGCTGAAGTCGTGTCCGGGCGTGAAGAATGTCATCGTGGTGAAGGTCACCGGCGGCACCGTCGCCATGCAGGCCGGCCGCGACCACGACTATGCGGCGCTGTGCGCGGAGGCCTCGCCCGGATTGTCCGCCGCTCGAGATGAACGCCGAGGACCCGCTGTTCATCCTCTACACCTCGGGCAGCACGGGACGGCCGAAGGGCGTGCTGCACACCACAGGCGGGTATCTGGTATGGGCCAGCTTCACGCATGAGCTGGTGTTCGACTACCACCCGGGCGAGATCTTCTGGTGCACTGCCGATGTCGGCTGGGTGACCGGCCACACCTATATCGTCTACGGACCGCTGGCGAACGGCGCGACCACCGTGATGTTCGAGGGCATCCCGAACTATCCGGACAGCTCGCGCTTCTGGCAGGTGGTGGACAAGCACAAGGTCAACATCTTCTACACCGCTCCGACCGCGATCCGCGCGCTGATGCGCGACGGCGACGGCCCGGTGAAGAAGACCTCCCGACGCTCGCTGCGCATCCTCGGCAGCGTCGGCGAGCCGATCAATCCCGAGGCCTGGCTGTGGTACGACCGCGTGGTCGGCGAGCATCGCTGCCCGATCGTGGATACGTGGTGGCAGACGGAGACCGGCGGCATCCTGATCAGCCCGCTGCCGGGTGCCACGCCCACCAAGCCCGGTTCCGCCACGTGGCCGCTGCCCGGTGTGAAGCCGATCATCGTGGACGGCGACGGGCACGAACTGCATGGACCGTGCGAGGGCAATCTGTGCCTGGCGGATGCCTGGCCGGGGATCATGCGCACCGTGTTCGGCGACCACGAACGCTTCGTGCAGACCTATTTCTCGACGTTCAAGGGGCTGTACTTCACCGGCGACGGCGCGCGGCGCGATGCCGACGGCTACTACTGGATCACCGGGCGCGTCGACGACGTGATCAACGTCTCCGGCCATCGCATGGGCACCGCGGAGGTGGAGAGCGCGCTGGTGGCGCATCCGAAGGTGGCCGAGGCCGCGGTGGTGGGCTTCCCGCACGAACTGAAGGGTCAGGGCATCTATGCTTACGTCACGCTGAAGCTCGGCGAGGAGCCGACCGAGGCTCTGCGCAAGGAACTCGTTGCCTGGGTGCGCAAGGAGATCGGCCCGATCGCCTCGCCGGACGCGATCCAGTGGGCGCCGGCGCTGCCGAAGACCCGCAGCGGCAAGATCATGCGTCGCATCCTGCGCAAAATCGCCGCGAACGAGACCGACACCCTGGGAGATACGTCCACTCTGGCGGATCCGGCGGTGGTGACGGAACTGGTGGACAACCGGGTGCAATAAGCGACGCAGCCGCCATCAGACGAACGCAGACTGTGGCCACGCTGTGAGCCGCTTCACAGCGTGCCACCGTCCCCGCGTGTACGAATGATTGGGGAGTGCACGTTCGGAAGGGCTGGGGACGACCAATCCGATCCAATAATCTCGCGTCACGGAATCGTGATTTCGCTCCAGGCAAGAGCTACGGAGAGTGTGTTCAGCGAGCCGGTGGAAAGTTCCTGCCATGGATGCCTACACCCAAGAGCGTCGTCGCTTGCGGATCGATACGGTCCTTGGCCGGGATCACGTCCTGCCGGTAACGCTGCGAGGACTGGACAGCATCTCCTCGTTCTATGCCTATGACATCGAGCTTGCATCGACGGACCACGCCATCAAGGCCGGCGACATCCTCGGCACCGCGGCCACCGTCCGGCTTGAGGACGCCACCGGTCTCTACACGACCATCAACGGCATTGTTGCGCGCTTTGCAGTGACGGGCCGTGATTCGCGCGGGTTCAGCCTGTACCGCGTCCGCGTGGTCCCAAGCCTTTGGTTTCTGACGCGGACCAGCGATTGCCGGATCTTCCAGGAAAAGACCGTCCGCGACATCGTCGATGCGATCCTTGGCGAGCACGGCATACGGCACAAGGAGTGGCGCCTTAGCGCCGAGCATGAGAAGCGCGACTACTGCGTGCAGTACCGCGAGACCGCCTATGACTTCATCTGCCGTCTGCTGGAGGAGGAAGGGATCTTCTTCTACTTCCGGCACGACGAGAAAAATCATACCGTGGTGTTCAGCGACAACAATCGCGGCCTGACGAAATGCACCAACGAGCGGGTCGCGATCTCGCCGGACGAGGGCGCGCCGGGTGGCATCTGGCAGTGGGAGAGCACGTACCGGTTCCGCTCCGGCCAGTGGGCGCTGGGCGACTATAATTTCGAAACCCCGTCCACCAGCCTGACGACGGAGAAGAAGACCGTCAATCAGGTCTTGGCAAAGCGGCCATTTGAAATGTTCGACTATCCGGGTCGCTACCTGACGAAGAGCCCCGGCGATGCGCTGACCAAGCTGCGGATCGAATACGAGGAAGCGGCGTATCAGGAGGCCTCCGGCGAGGGCGCGTGTCTCGGCTTTGCGGCGGGGACGTATTTTTCCCTGTCAAATGCGGACGCGCGAGAGGCGGACAAGGAGTACTTGGTGAGTTCAGTGGAGCATTCCGCGGAAGATTGGAGCCAGCTGACGCAGGATGCCAAGCCGGCGACCTACTCGAACCGCTTCCGCTGCGCGCTGCGCTCGGTGCCGTACCGGCCGGAGATGAAGACCGAGCGCCCGCGAATCCACGGCACGCAGACCGCGGTCGTCACCGGCCCGGGCGGGTCCGAGATCTTCACCGACAAGTACGGCCGCATCAAGGTGCAGTTCCACTGGGACCGGCAAGGGAAGAAGGACGAGCACAGCTCGTGCTGGGTGCGGGTGGCGCAGAGCTGGGCGGGTCGCAGCTTCGGCACTTGGTACGTGCCGCGCATCGGCCAGGAGGTCGTGGTCGCATTCCTGGAGGGCGATCCCGACCGGCCGCTGGTCGTGGGCTCGGTCTACAACGCCGAGCAGACCGTGCCGTTTCCCCTGCCCGCGAACGCCACGCAGAGCGGGCTGCGCACGCGGTCGTCGATGGGCGGCGGTGCGGCGAACTGCAACGAGTTCCGCTTCGAGGACAAGAAGGGCTCGGAGCTGGTGTCGCTGCATTCGGAGAAGGACTTCTCGACCGAGACCGAGCACGACGCGACGCATTCGGTGGGGCACGACGAAACGACGACGGTGGGCAACAACCGCACCGAGACCGTGCACGGCAACGAGACGATCACCATCGACAAGAACCGCACCGAGACGGTGCACATGAACGAGACGGTCGGCATCGACCTGAACCGCTCGCATACCGTCGACGCTGGTGGAGACGCTGACGGTCGGGCGCGGCGCGCGTGCACAGCGTGGGTCTGGCCGAGGCGATCACCGTGGGGACGGCGCGCATGGTCACCGTGGGCGCGGCGCAGAGCACGCGGTGGGCGCGTCCAATCGATCGACGTGGCGGCGAACCGTCGATCACGGTCGGCAAGAACCAGACGATCTCGGTGGCGGCGGACGAGATTGATCTCGGTGGGCGGCAACGAGACGATCGCGGTGGCCAAGGATCGCTCGGCCAATATCGGCGAGAACGAGACGCTGGAGGTCGGCAAGAAGATCATGATCTCGGCCGGCGAGGAGATCGTGCTGAAGACGGGCTCCGCCACGATCACGATGAAGAAGAACGGCGAAATCACGATCGAAGGCAAACAGATCACCATCAAGGGGTCAGGGCGATGTCATCATTAAGGGACAAAATATCCTCCATAACATGAGGCCGTAACTAATGAGGCCGTGCCGGCACGGGCGGCGCAGCCGGCGGAGGTGGTAATCGGCCGCGTCGTGGGCATCGGTGCGGAAGGCGCGCCGCTGGTGGATTTTCCCGACAACCCTGCCGGCGGGCCGGTGGCGGCGCTGGCGACGGCCTGTTATGGCGCGGTGCCGGCGGGTGCTGCGGTGGCGCTGATGTTCCTGGCCGGCGATCGCGCGCGACCGTTAGCGATCGGCGTGGTTGCGCAACACGAGCCGGCGACGACGACGCCCGGGGTCGGATGAACGGCTGACATTCACCGCGACGCGCGAGATCGTGCTGCAATGCGGCCGTGCCAGCCTTGTGCTGACGCGCGCCGGCAAGGTGCTGGTGCGCGGCGCCTACGTGTCACTGCGGTCGTCGGGAGTAAATCGGATCACGGGTGGGAGCGTGCAGATTAACTGACGAATGATACGATGACTGCTGACACATATGATCGCGATAGCGAGATGATCGGAGATCACTCGACATTCGCCGCCCCGGAACGTTCCGCAGCTATTCGCGGCTCTCGCGGGCGCATGATGGTGAGATCGACCGATCCGCCATTGGTCGAGGACGAACGGATTGGTCAATCGGCATGTGGATGATTAAGAACTTGACCCCATATGCTGCTGCAGGCTCCTGGGTTCAGGACAAGGATGCTAACAAGCTTTGGCTGGTCGTGATGAAGGCGACTTTCGATATCTTGCCGGACGGGCGTACGCGGTTGGCAGATAACCAACTACCTCCTTTGCGGTCGCCTCTTCACTATGAAGGCCCCGGTACCTCGAGTATTCAGTCGGAAGCGGATCTTCTTGGATCAAAACGCACCTCAGACATTATCGTCAATGGCGCCGTCTACGCTCCTGGCGGTCGAACAGTCGCCAGTGCCGACGCTCGCATCACATTGGGAGGCATCGACAAATGGCTTAGAATATTCGGCGAACGAATTTGGGAGCGAGGTGCGCTAGACGGGGTTCGCCTCTCGTCGCCGAAGCCCTTCAGTCAGATGCCGATACGATATGAGCGGGCATTTGGCGGTTGGGATCAGCATTCCGAAGATCCCCAAGAACATCGATTTGAGCCTCGCAACCCTATCGGCCGCGGCTTCGCGATCCGCGAAAGCCACTGCGTTGGAAGCTTAGCGCCTAACGTGGAGTATCCAGGCCACTTGATTTCAGTCTTGGAGAGACCGGCCACCGCCGGCCGGGTTCGGAGCAGTGGCCTGCCACTGGTCGCCGCGGCGCGAGCTTGCTGGTTCCTACGATGAAACGTGGCGCCGCGAGCGATTTCCTCTCTGGGCCCGGGACTTTGACACTCGTTACAGTAATGCAGCGCCTCGCGATCAACAGACAGAGCGATTTCTTCGCGGAGGCGAGCAGGCTGTACTCATAAACCTGACCCCGCATGGCCGGCTTTCCTTCACGCTTCCACGAATTTATCCGTTCTTTATTACCGCATTTGGCCGCGAACGTGTAGAGCACCGTGGAGAACTGTGTACCGTTCAGATTGAACCCGATCATCCGCGCATTGTTCTCGTTTGGCAAACCACTTTGATGTGCAACCAGCGCGTGGACGAACTGGATTCGACAACGGTCACCGAGAAGCAATGGTTATAAGCCGACTTGATTACAATTACTGGAATGACCCATGGCGGCGCTACCAGTTGGTCAATCTGTATGCGTATGCGGGATCGGGGCGAGGAACTCCGCTCGGCTTCGATCGCCACTCTTCGGCCGCCGCGGTTCGCTGCGGCATATCAGCCCTTCAAATACATCCGGCGTACGTGGACAAGACAGGTCAACCGATGCGGCTCGCAAGTGGCCCCGGGATGGACCCATGGTTGCCCCCAACCGAGCGAATACTGCTGCTTCTGAGTGCGGCAGTCGCTGAAGCAATTGCCGGCGTGAATGCAATTATGCGGACTGGAGCGGTACCTTTTTTGATCGGATTGCCCGAACCGCGCCCTGGCCTACCCACAGATATTGCGGAACGACTGACAGGTCACATTCGCTCGGGGTTTGAGCCAACGATATTCTCCAATGGCCATGCCGCTGGTCTGATGGCGATCGAAGAGGGAGCCCGTCTCATTGCCGAGGACAGGGCGTCCATTTGTCTCGTGGCTTCTGCGGATTCCTACTTAAACGCTGACACCCTGGAATGGCTTGACGCCGGTGGTCGGCTTTTGTCGGCGGAGAATCGCAACGGATTTTCTCCCGGCGAGGCTGCTGGAGCTTGCCTTCTGGCAAGTGAGGCAGCGGCAGAGGCGCACGAGCTCCCGATCCTTGCTCGGGTCGTTTCGGTGGCCACCAGGATCGAGGAAATCACTATCGGAATGGATGCGGTGTGCATTGGGGCCGGCCTGACTGCTGCCGTCAGTGCTACCGCGCAATTGGCCGATCATCCTGTCGCCGCGATCTATTGCGATCTGAACGGCGAGCGATATCGCAGCGAAGAATGGGCATATACGCTCCTAAGGATTCAGCAGGCGTTTGTAGACGCCCATGCCTATATCAGCCCAGCCGATTGCTGGGGTGATGTCGGAGCCGCATCGGGGCCACTCTATGCCGCACTCTCCATCGCGGCAGCCGAGCGCGGCTATTCAAAGGGCTCGCTGTCAATGCTCTTGGCCGGTTCGGACGGTGGTTACCGGAGCGCGGCGGTCATCAGAAATCCGTCATAGGAACAGAGTATGACAATCAGCGTTGATGTGAACCCGCCCAAGACTCCGGTAACCGAGGGGAGCCAGGACGTGGCTCCGGCAACTCTGCCAAATGTTTGCAAAATGCCTGGACCGCCCGCGCCATTTGTTCCTACCCCGCTGCCGAACCTAGGGCGATCATCCGACCACCTGACTGACTGCACAAGCACAGTGCTCATTGAGGGCAAGAAGGTTGCCATAAAAGGTTCATATTACATGAGCCAACTTTCTGGAGATATGGTAAGCAAGGGCAGCGGCGGGGGCATCGTTTCGGCAGCGGAGGAGGGAAAAACGCAGTTCGTTGCCCCTGGGTCCATGAATGTCAAGGCAGAGGGCGCCAACATACAATTGCTCGGTGACGCCATGACAAACAATGGCGGAAGCTCTGCCAACTCCGGGACCCTGCCGGGAAATCAGCAGCCACCAAAGACCGGACTTCCAGCGTGGCAGCACGAATTCCTATGTGATATATTTTGTGGCTGTCTAGCTCAGTGGAAAGCATATAGATTAAAATTTGAGCTTGGAAGGCTCTCGAGGATTGCATACCCGGAGCTTGACAAATATGAGCAAGCCAGCCGCATCGAACGGCAAAAGTGCGTTGAAAAGGAGCTAGAAGATAATCCAATGTTCCAAGCCGAGCAACCCTTCAATATGGGTACCACGCCACCTAGCCCTGGAACGGGCCGATTCACGAGAATTCCCGACGTTGTAGCTCTAGCTGGTCGTGGTGCAGCAAGCGGCACGAATATAACCGCTGTTGTTGAGATGAAATTTCCAGATGACACCTACAGAAAAGGTCAAAGGCGAGACTATCGCCGTATTGCCAAGAAAAACAATCCAAACGCTATATTCGCGCACATCGACGAGAAGGTTTGTAAATGCGCAACGCGCAGTAAACCGCCAAAAACTTGAACAAATGCGCAACGCGCAAGCCGCCGAGGGCGGATAGCGCTGGGCAGTCCGTACGGAGCAGAGGTACGATCATGACGGAACTTTTGAACGATTTCATGGAGATTGACAGCGACGGCCGCGTCGCCTTGCGGTTGGGCTTGATATTCACAGTGTATTTCACTCAGGGTCACTCTAGAAAGATGCGCGAAGCAGTGCTGGAGTGCCTCAACGAATATAATCAGCTTTGCGGCGACCATTTGAACTGGTGGGTTGTAGAGGGTAGCAGATTTAGCCCCGTCGCCAGCCTGGTCGACCGCGATATGTCACCATATCTCCTGTCCGACAGAATTGACTCCGATCCGGAGCAGGCCTGGGCCGTATTTTGGCACGGTGGCGAACATAGCGACGATGCGAGCAACTTTCGCTTCGACGCCTTCGGAACCTCGATGGCGGAAAGCGAGTTCGAGGACGCCCTGTCTTACGTGAGCGCGACGCTTCCGCTGACCTGGATTCCAGGACGATCCGGCGAAGCATTGGACTTGTATTTTCGTTGGTGCGAACGCCTGCAACCGCTGCATGGATATGGAGGAGCAGGCATTGTAGTTGCGGCATCCGATGGGCTGGCAGTGATCAATGAAATACGCGTGTATGCCTTAGCAAAGCGGCATCCTGGGCTTGAAGTTGACTACCCAGAGGAACACGCGCTTTGGACGGAGGAGGCGATAAAGGGCGGAAACTGGATCACAGTGCTGGCGGACGCCTTCGTAGATCGACTAGGAGGCAAGAACATGCTTCTTGAAACGCTTGGAAAGGGCTTCAAAGTTCGTGACTTCCACGGGGGAGTGATGATCATCGCGGGCGATGCACCAGAGATTGGGGATCGGAACCGTAACAAAGATACACCGCGGTATCGGGAATTGGCGAGAGTACTCAAACCTGTTCGCGTAACGATGCATCCAGCAGTGCACCAAACCGCTGGAGGATTCGACCGAGAGGAATTCGAAGCTTGGCTAGCGCGGTTCGACGAGCAATAGAGGCAAGATGCAGGGTTCCATCGGTCAGGTTCGGCCGATTTCCGTACACAGCCAGGGTCTATCTTGCTGGGCAACGGCGTTTCGACCTCGTCGCTGGTACCGGGTCAGCGAGCGGAGCCGGCGCGAACTGCAATTGCGTGCCGGAGTTGTACCGACTGTAGCTGGCCACGCGCGCGCACTTGGAACATGGCCTGTGCTGGTTGCCGAAAGGCTAGCTCGAGCGACGCGTCATGTCGTTGACGCTGGGCCGCGTCCAAAAGGACGCTTACCCAGTCAACGGTAGACTTGGGGAGGCCGAGGAAATAAGCGGTGCCTACGCTGAATTGCTCCTTCGCTGCTTCCCACCATTGCGCGACCTTCGCCGCATCGGGTAAAGAGCGTGCCTCGCCCTCAACGAATGAAACGTTCTCGTCTTCGGGACTATCATTCGGCCCCAACTGAAAGTTGGGTGGCGGCTCGCATTGAAGCTCGGACAAGTCCGCGCTTGTGATCGTCGCAAAGGCGTCTCCCGCGGCACGGGCCACACCAGGATCGCTCATCTGGCCGATCAGCCAGGGCACATACAGCGCATCGCCGATCACACTGGTGGCCTGGATCACCACACGCCGGTACTCCGGATCCCTCGCCAGCGGACGCAGGAATGCGTTCGCGCGATCGACCGGCAGACGGCGCAGTATGAGATCGATGGCGCGGTCGCATCGTTCCCCGGTTGAACAGGTAAATTGGGCTAGCGCACGCAGCCCCTCCTCAGTGCCCAGGCGCGCCGCAGACCAGGCGGCCCAGAAGCGGCAGTCCTCATCTGGATCAGCGAGCAAGGCATTCAATTGTGCGCGCATGTCGCCTTTGCCTAGCTCGCCCATCGTGCGTGCAGCACGGGCGCGCACCAGCGGCTCCGGATCGGCGAGCGCTGTCTCGAGGCCTGGCTGACGCACATTGCGCCGAGCGCCGCAGGCGGCCACGCCAAGCCAGCGTGTTCGCGGCCGTGGCGTATCGAGCAGCCGCGTGATTGCGTCGGCGGCGTGGGCGCGATCGATCCAGGCAAGTGCGGAAACCAGCCCGCGCCAAGGATTGTCGGCAGGGTGGTAAAGCGCAACGTCCGTTGCCGCCGCTCGCGCATATGCAAGTTCGATGATCCGGTCGAGCCGGGCGGGATCGCCGCTTCCCGCTGCAAGAACGCCGGCAACGAAGAATTCGCCGGCGTCTCCGTGATCGAGATCGTTGAGCGGGGCAGACCAGCCGCTCATCTCAGCTATCCGCAGCCCATCGATGTTTGCCTCAACCCGCTCGTCGAGCCTACCGAGATCGGTCAGTCGAAATGACGATGCCTTGACCGCATTGTCGCGTATGAGCCAGAGGCTCGCCGCATTCTCGTTTTGCTGATCGACAATCTCGGGGATGAAGCGCGCTGTGGCCATGGCCGCTGTACCGGATCGAGGTCTCCTGCATCCATGGATCAGACCGGCTTCAGTTAGAATTAGGCGCGTTGCCTGAAGAAGCCAGCCTCACCACCGCCTGCAGTCGAAGGAACGCATATCTAGGCCTTACCGCGGCGCAGCAGCAAGCAATGCGTACGAAATGCTGCTCCCGCCGAACCGCTCGACATCCTCGCCAAGATCGCCTGAAACAACCTCCCCCGCGCCGACCGCGCGCTCGACCTGCTGGTCCGCCGCCTCGACGTGCCGCAGGCCAACGCCTGGCTGCGCGAGTTCGCCAAACTCCCCGACCGGCAGCGCAGCCTAATCCGCGCCACCGGCGTCATCAGCGACCCGCTCTACATCCCCTGGCTGATCGAGCGCATGGCCGACCCCGCCACCGCGCGCCTCGCCGGCGAGGCGTTCAGCATGATCACCGGCCTCGACCTCGCCTATCGCGACCTCGATCGCCGCCCGCCGGCCGACTTCCAGTCCGGCCCAAACGACGACCCGGCGGACGAGAACGTCGCGCTCGACGAGGACGAGAACCTGCCCTGGCCCGATCCCGAGCGCATCGGCCAGTGGTGGACCGCCAACCGGTCGCGCTTCTCGGTCGGAACGTCCTATTTCCTCGGCGCACCGAAAGCGACGGCCGACTGGCTGGAGGCCCTGTCCGATGCCTTCCAGCGCCAGCGCCACGCCGCCGCGCTGGAACTCGCCATCCGCCAGCCCGACAAGGCGATGTTCGAGGTCCGAGCCCGCGGGCGATTGCAGCGTCAGCTATTGGCGCGCGCCCGCGGAGCACCTTGATGCGTTCATCACCAGCAAGTCGGCCCACTGTCCCGGTTCGCCTATTGCGTGGAGCCCCGCGTGTTCCACAGTGTATTGGCGGCCAGCTTCCGCGATGCCACCCCATAGCCGCCCGCTGCCATCGCCAGGACCTCGATGTCCTCCTGGTTCAACAGCAGATCGGCGGAGGCACCGCAGCCGGCCGGGTCGTCGCTGCTGCGCGCGCCGGCCCAATGCACGCGGTAGCCACCGCTCGTTTCCGGCTGCCTGGCCTCGATCACCACACTCCCGCCGCCCGCGTGCATCACGGTGACATCCAGGACACAGGCGCCTCCGGGATGGTCGCTCGCCCGTGTCGCGGTGATTTTAGGCTGCATATCGCGCGACAATGCCTCCCGCGGGTCGAACGAGACGATATCGCCGACCTTCGGACCGAACTCGCCAACCTGACGCAGCAGGCCGATGGTGCCGGCTGTCCCGGCGAGGCCCAGCACGACCACGCCAAGAATGACGCTGGATATACCGCTCGAATTGTCACCATTCGCCTGCATTGCCGTTCTGCCTCTCCGACCCGCAAATCTTCCAGGCCGCATCAACGATTTTGACAGTCACTGGTTCAAAATCAGTGAACCACCATCCGAACACCAACCCATTTGCGGAAAGAAAAAAATGGCGACGCCAGTGGCGCCGCCGAGGGTATGGGGAGGAGTCCAAGAGAGAGAGAAGGGAGCGGACTAATCCGCCGATCTCACGAGGCAGACAGCGCAGGAAACCGCCTCGCCAGGCATTGATCTGGATCAAGCGATTGAAGTTCCCTTCAGGCTTCCGACCGCATTGGCAAATTTCGGGCAGCTGAACCACGGCGCCGGCCGCCTCGATGACGGGCCGCTCCCAGGCACTCGCACAGATAGAAAAAAAGTGGCGGCACCAGAGGCGCCGCCGAGGGTATGGGGAGGAGTCCAAGAGAGAGAAGGGGGCGGGCTAACCCGCCGATCTCACAAGGCGGACAATGCGCCAAGCCGCCTCGACAGGCATTGATCTAGATCAACGATTCTGACTTTTTTCGGGCGGCCACCACGAAAGTTCTCAGATTACGGCCTTGAGCCGGGCCAGCGCCTCCTCCTTGCCCAGCGCTGCCAACGTCGCGTCGATGCCCGGGCTGGCAGTGCTTCCGGTCAGGGCGGCGCGCAGTGGCTGCGCCACCTGGCCGAGCTTCCGTCCGGTTGCCTCAGCAAAATCACGTAGCGCCACGTCGATCGAGGCCGCCGTGAAGTCTGTCCGCGCCAGTGCGTCGGCCACCTCGCGCAGGATGGTCCTCGCCTCAGGGGTGAGCACCGCTGCCGCTCGCGGCTCCATCGGCAAGGGAACAGGACGCACTAGAAAACCCGCTGCATCAGCCAGTTCCACGAGTGTTTTCGCGCGTTGCTTGAGCTCCGGCATCAAGGCCCTGATGCGCGCAGCGGCCGCGTCGCCGAGGACGAGGTCCTCGCGATGCGCCAGCCGCTCGAGCGCCTCCCTGGTCAGCCGGTCGTCATCCGCATGGCGGATATAGATGCCGTTCAGGTTGGTCAGCTTGGCGTAGTCCATGCGGCTCGGCGCCCGCCCCACGCCATCCAGATCGAACAGCCTGATCGCCTCGTCGCGATCCAGCACTTCGACGTCGCCATGCCCCCAGCCGAGGCGCAGCAGGTAGTTGCAGAGCGCTTCGGGCAGATAGCCCTGCTCGCGGAACTCCAGCACCGACACCGCGCCATGCCGTTTGGAGAGTTTTGCGCCGTCCGCCCCATGGATCAGCGGGATATGCGCAAACCGCGGCAGTTGCCATCCCATCGCCTGATAGATCGGCACCTGACGAAAGGTATTGGTGAGGTGGTCGTCGCCGCGGATGACATGGGTGATGTCCATGTCATGGTCGTCGACCACAACCGAGTGATTGTAGGTCGGCGTGCCGTCGCTGCGCAGGATGATCATGTCGTCCAGCTCGGCATTGGCGACGCGCACGGCTCCCTGGACAAGGTCCTCGACCACGGTCTCGCCGTCGCGCGGCGCCTTGAGCCGGATGGCGGGTGCGACCCCCGGCGGAGCTTCGGCCGGATCGCCATCGCGCCAGCGCCCGTCGTAACGTGGCGACCGGCCCGCGGCGATTGCCGTCTCGCGCATCTGCCGCAGTTCGTCGGCCGTGCAATAGCAAAGATACGCGTGGCCGGACGCCAGCATCTGCCGCGCCACCTCGGCGTGCCGCGCCATGCGCGTGGACTGGAAGATTGGGGGCTGGTCGGGCGTGACGCCGAGCCATTCCAGCCCCTCCAGGATGACCTGCGTGGCTGCGGCGGTGCTGCGCTCGCGGTCGGTGTCCTCGATCCGCAGCAGGAATTCCCCACCGTGGTGGCGGGCGAAAAGGTAGCTGAACAGAGCGGTCCGGGCGCTGCCGATATGCAGCAATCCCGTCGGGCTGGGGGCGAAGCGGGCGCGAACAGTCATACCGAGCCCATTTAGCACGCGAATTCACCGGCTGTAGAGCCGCGCCCGCTAACCTCCCGTGCGTGCAGCAGATGGTTGCCGTTGCGGGCTTGGTGCAGGCGCGATCGTCCGCCTGGATGCAGGCGTGGGTGGAGACCGATCGGGATCGCCTGCCCCTGTGGCTGCCGGTCTTTATGGGAACCGGCATCCTTTGCTACTTCGCGCTGCGCGCCGAGCCGCCTGGATGGCTTGGGGCGGCGGTCGCGGTGCCCGCAGTGCTCGCGACGATGCTCCTCCGCGCGCGACCTGTCTTGCGCGCCATCATGATGTCGCTGGCAGCGGCCGCAATCGGCCTTGCCTCTGCGCAACTCGCCACCTGGCGCGCGCCGCCGCTTGAGACCCTGCCGACCCATGCAATCATCCTGACGGGCACGGTGCGCGGGGTGGAAGCCCTGCCCGAGGGCAGACGGATCACGCTGGACGCGGCGCAGCTTGACGGCGGACCGCCGCTCGCGCGCTGGCTCCGCGTGCGGCTCCGCAGCACCGACAACACGGAGATTGCCGCTGGCGATACGATTCGGCTCCGCGCCCTGGTGCGTCCGCCGGCGCCGCCCGCCTACCCGGGAGCCTGGGACCTCCAGCGCGACGCCTGGTTCAGCGGCCACGGCGGCTCCGGCTATGCACTGGGCCCGGTGGCGCGCCTCGGCGAAACGGCGCCCAGCGGGCCGCTGCGCCTGATCCAGCAACTGCGGGAAATCATTGGCCACCACATCACCGCGGTGGTGCCCGGTGCGGCAGGGGCGATTTCCGTCACCCTGCTGACCGGGGTGACGACCGGCATCCCGCCGCCTGACCATGACGCGTTCCGGGCGTCGGGCCTCGCCCATCTGTTGGCCGTGGCAGGGCTCCATATCGGCATCGTCATGGGCTGGGTGCTGGCCTTCTCCCGCCTGGCGTTCGCTGCCTCGGAGCACGCCAGCCTGCATTGGCCCACCAAGAAGCTTGCCGCGCTGACCGCACTGGCCGCCGGCGGCTGCTACATGGTGCTGACCGGCATGCATGTGCCGATTGTGCGCAGCTTCTCCATGGCATGCCTCTATACCGTTGCGGTGCTTGCCGGCCGGCGGGCCATTTCCCTGCGCGGCCTGGCGCTCGCCTCCACCGTGCTGATGCTGCTGGAGCCGCAGGAGGTGCCCGGTGTTTCTTTCCAGATGAGCTTTTCCGCCGTACTGGCGCTGATCGCCGGCTACGAACTGCTCCGGCCGGCGCTGAACGCGGTCCGCGGCGACGGCACCTGGAACCGGCGTTTCGCACTGCATCTGGCGGCATTGGCGCTGACCAGCGCACTTGCGGGCACTGCGTCCGCGCCATTCGGCGCGTATCACTTCGGGCACATCCAGGTCTATTTCGTCGTCGCCAATATGGTCGCCGTTCCGCTCACGGCGCTCTGGGCGATGCCGGCCGGGCTGATCGGCCTCGTGCTTATGCCGTTGGGGCTCGATTGGCTGGCGTTCATCCCGATGGGCTGGGGCGTGCAGGCGATCCTC
>CAWCDM010000092.1:0-36319 GCA_963794185.1 uncultured Alphaproteobacteria bacterium
AAAGAGGTCGAGACAAGGGCCTAAACGCTGACCTGCAGGTAGCCATCGAGATTGCCCGCTTGGCCCTCCTGCGAGCGCGAGACAGTGACGAGCGAGGTTCGACCCAGAACAACCTCGGCACAGCGCTCTCGACGCTCGGGCAACGCGAGAACGGCACCGAGCGTCTGCTCGAAGCCGTCGAGGCCTACCGCGACGCGCTCGAGGAAAGGACCCGCGAGCGCGTGCCGCTCCAGTGGGCGACCACGCAGAACAACCTCGGCACCGCGCAAGCCTTGCTAAGCGAGCGGCTGGGGTTGTTGCAAAAATCTTGAGATTCGCACCACCGGCGAGGCGGGGCGGATCCCGGGCCTTCGATCAACCGGGTGAGGCGGGAGGCGTGAATGCGGCCACCGCAGCCGACACATCAAGACTCCGATTGAACCCGCTTCAGGTGGTCGGTTTCGACCTGCTGGCGGATCGCCATCACTTGCTCCCGCGAAAGGTTCTTCGCTGGTTCGCCAGGACGGCTAGAAATCGCGCGGAAAAATTCCGCCTGCCCCGGTGAGGGCGCCATCCACAGGATGAACAATTCCGTGTCAGGGTTTTCAAACCCATGCCAGACCCCCTTCGGGACAAAGATCGTCGCGCCCTTTTGGAGCAGCACCTGTTCATCGTTCAGCGTGACGATGCCACCGCCGTCCAACACATAAATCACCTCATCCCAGTAGGTATGCACATGGCGCGGAATCCCAACCCCTGGCGGCACCAGTTGGGTGCCAAGAGATAGGTCATTCGAGCTTCTGGTCGGATCGACTTTGATAACAACCTCGCCGCTGGAATTAAACATGCGTTCGCCGTCTGTCGCCGCAAGAACGTAGCCCTGCATCGTTTCCCTCCTCTTTCGGCGAGACACGGTCTCTCCAACTCTTAAGATAAGTCAAGGGAATGCCTGCGCTTACTCAGCCATGGCCCTTCCTGTGGACTTTCGATGCGGTGAGCGCACCTGTGTGACTGGTCCTTTGGGTGACCAGCGAACCCATTGATGCCATCCTCGAATCCTTACTTGTTCGAGAATCTTTAGATTTGCACCAACGGAACGCGGGGCGGCGGGGCTTGCCCAAATCCTATCGAAGCTGCCTCTGAGTCCGGGTATCATCACGGCCATGCCCGACCTTTTCCGAGATCTCGAAGAAAGGCTGCTTCGACAGGACGTCCGACATTCACCGGATGAAGCGGGCGCACTCTTGGCTACCGATTTTTTCGAGTTCGGCCGGTCCGGCGTCGTATGGAATAGACAACAGACTATAGAGGCCCTGGCGCAGGAGCCGCTGATGGAGCGCTCCATGAGCGACTTTACCACCCGGCTCCTGTCTGAAACCGTCGTGCTGGTCACATATCGATCTGTGCTCCGCGATCCGGTCAGTAACAAGGAATGGCACGCCCTGCGAAGTTCAGTCTGGAAGCTGATAGACGGTCGCTGGCAGATTATATTTCACCAGGGAACGCCAACGCTGCCGAAATCCGTGACGATGCAGATATCTTTGCTGCGCGGCGATCCTGGGTGTCCGCTTACCACACGAAGCAGTCACTGGACGAGGCGGTTGGTATCAGATGACCATGCTGAAGCGAAACGCCGTGATGCGCGCCCTCCAGCGGCTCCCCGAAGGCGCATGTTGTCTGGCTCGGTCAGGTATTGCCGATGTCCGTAGCGATGCGTTCGCCATGGAGGCGTGCATCGGCATGCTGAAGCGCACCAACCATCGGCCCCGCATGGTCACCGCGTTTCAGCGTCAGTGTGCTCCTGGCTCAAACGTGAACAGGTGCTGCGCGTCGCCGACGCCGCGCAGAGCATAGCGGCCGACCGAGACCAGCCTGCTGGCGTCGTCGCCGAGCGCGGACACGAACGGCGTTGAGAATAGCGCCGGCTGGTCCAGTGAGCGACACATCGCGGCGATCCGGCTCACCTCGTTCACCGCGGGCCCGACCACAGTAAAGTCGAGGCGTTCGCGACTGCCGATATTGCCGAAGAAGACGTCGCCAAAGTGCAGACCGAGGTAGAGCGCGGTCGCGGTAAGCCCGGAAGCGGCGCGGCGGCGGCCGAGAGTGGCAACAGCGGCGATAGCCCGCTCGGCCGCCGCCAGCGCGGCGCGGCACGCCTCCGCTGGATCGGACGCTGCAAAGATCGCGAGCGTGCCGTCGCCCATGAGCTTCAGCACGTCGCCGCCCGCGTCATGGATCGCGTCGATCACCACCTCGGCGTGCTCACCCAGGAAGGGGATAAGCTGGTCGGGCGGCGAGGCCTCGGCAATGCGGGTGAAGTCGCGCAGGTCGCTGAACCAGAGCGCGGTCGATATACGCTCCACCGCGCCGCGAGCGATGCGTCCGCCGAGTACCCGCTGCCCGGCGTCGCGGCCGAGGTAGGTTTCCACCAGCGTCCGCGCGATGCGCGTCAGCGCGAACGACTTCATCACCATCGAAAGCGGCGGCAAAAGGGCCTCCACCGCGGCCGCTTGCGCTTCCGTGAAGCCGCCGGCAGCCCGCGTCACCCAGCCCGAATAGAAGCATTCGAGCCCGCCGATCACGCCGTCGGCGCTGAAGCGAGTGACGCAGGCGAGGTACTCGGTCGCGCCATCGGCGAGCAGGTCGTGCGGCCACAGGAAGCGCGCAGCCAACTCGGCGTCTATCGGCACGCGCAGCAAGGTCCTGCCGGTCTCGAGCAGACGATAGAAGGGGCTCATTTGCCAGCGCTCGAGCCGTTCGCCTTCGGTAGGCTCGTAATCGAACGCCGTGGCCGCGCCAGCCTCGGCCTGCCAGCGCAGCGCGCGACCCTCATAGATCGGATGCAGGGTATCGCCGAACATAAGCGCGTGGCTGAGCGGGAGGCCCGCGTCGCGGGCGCGAATGCAGAACTCGCCGAGGAAGCTCGCCCCGTCGGCCGCCACAAGTCCGGCCCGGCTGATCCATGCGGCGAGCGCTGCGGCAGCGGACGGTGTCATCCGTCAGAACGTAGCAAGACGACCGTCGGACCACACTTTCGCGGCTCCGGCGCGCCACCCGTCGGCCGCCCATCCATTACCGCACACTGCATCGCGAGCAGGTCCGGGAGCGCCGCTGCAGCCGACGTCTCTGCGGCGTCCGCGTTGAATCTTTCCTTCAATCGAGCTTAAGCGGCAGCCCTTCCAGATCCTCGGCCCGCTCCACCTTGATCAGCACCGCAAAGCCCTTCTTGTCAGGGTCGCGATCCTTCTCCGGCTGGACCAGCTTGCGCCACACCTCGTCATAGGCCGACCCGGATTTGTGCACGGTCGCGGTGCCGTAGAACCGGGCGATGCCGCCCTTCGGCAGCGTGCCGTCGGCGCGCAGCGCGGGCTTGCGGAAATAGACCGTGAGCTTGGTCCCGTCCTTCAGGTTCTCATTGGTCGATCCCTTGCCGCGTTCCCACAGCGCGAGGTGTTCATCGTCATAGACCATCGTGCTGCCGCGCGGGCTGACCTGCGCGTAGCCGTTCGGCAATGCAGATGCGACCAGGCACACGAAATCAGGGAATGCGGTGTCGATATGCGGCTGCAGGGTCTTCGGGATCGTTGCCACGTATTACGCTCCTTGTTTGGTTGCGGCCGTATCAATCATCATAGGTCATCCTATTGCAAGCCGGCGTGGTCCGGTCACCGGGATAGGTGGCGATCACCTGCGGCACCGGCATCGGGTCCTCCTGCTTCACCACCTTGACGATGTAACCCTGCTGCACCGCCTGGTGGTCGCAGGCACGGATGGCGACGTGTCCCTTGATGCTGTCGATCGCCACCGTCTCCAAGCGCCGCGCGCAGCTTGTCGGTCTCGATGCCGCCCGCCTTCGTGATGCCGGCGGCGAGGATCTGGCACGCCTGCCACTGCTCGCCTTCGTTGTTGTTGGGAACCTGGCCGTATTCCTTCAGCCAGAGTGCCACGAATTCCTTGTTGGCCGGATTGTCGAGCGTATACGTATAGCGCGTCGAACCGATCAGCCCGACGGCCGCATCGCCCACGGCGCGGATCGATGTCAGATCGACGACCTCGGTAAGCAGTTGGACCTTGTCCGAAAGCCGGTACTGCTTCGCCTGGGTCAGGAACGCATTATAGTCGTCACCCGCCAGCACCATGTACAGCGCGTCCGCGCCGGACTGGCGGATCTTGCTGATATACGTTGCAAAATCCTTGGTCCCCGTCGGCGAGAACACCGCCCCGATCAGCGGACGCCCCGCCTTCTTCAGCTCGTCCTCGAACACGCCCACGCTGTTGCGGCCCCAGGCGTAGTCCATGCCGATCGCGTAGAAGCTTTTGAACGGCGCGTCACGCAGGTAGAGCGAGACCGCGCGGGTTCCCATCGGACCCGAGATGTTCGCGCGGAAGAAATTCGGCACGAGCGACGAACCGGTCAGCCGTCCGTCGCCGTTGTCGGAGGAGACGAAGATCGCGTTCCACTCGGCAAGCTTCGGCACGACCGCGAGCGCCTCGGACGACAAGGTCATGCCGAAGAAGACGTGACAGTTCTCGCGCTCCACCAGTTCCTGCGCCTTGCGCACGCAGGTCGCAGGGTCGCCCGCGGTATCGGTGATGAACAACTGGATCGGCCGGCCGAGCAGTCCGCCCTTGGCGTTCTCGACCTTCGCCCAGAGTTCGGCGCCGTTCCTCATCTCCTGCCCGACCGAACCGAGCGGGCCGGTCAGGGCGAGAGGCATGCCGATCTTGATGGCGTCGGCGGCATATGCGCGAAGCGGCAGTGCGGCAGCGGCGAGGGCAGTGGTGACGAGAGTGCGGCGTGTGACGACCGTCATGGATAGTCTCCCTACGGCTCAAGGCCGGCGCGCGATTCTCTCGGCGCCCGTTGCCGGGGAGGCTATTGCCACTCGGCGGCATCCGCAATGCATGCGGTGCCGCAGGTTCAAATTGAGGCAGGATCCGGCGCCCTGGCGTTCGAACCCAGGGCGCCGTTCCGTTCAAGCGTCAACGATAGTACCCGTAGGCACCGTTGTAGCCATAGCGGTTGTAGCCGTAATAGCCGTTCCGCCACTGCCGGCCTTCGTCCCAGCGACGATGCTCTTCCCAACGGCGATGGCGCGAGTATTCGCAGCGCGGGCCGCAGTACCAGTCGGCTTTCTGGATCACCGAACTCTCGACCGTCCTGGCCTGATCCGAGCCGGTCGCCGGTCCAAGCGTGAGGGCCGATGCGCCGATTGTTCCGAAGCCCAGAAGTCCGGTGGCGGCTGTGAGGGCTATAATTGTCCTGCGCACGGTGTTTTCCTCCTTTTTCCCAGTGCGCGGAAGGTGGAAGCAGCGAGCGTCCGCATGACGGCGAGATCGCGGCGAAAGCTTGTTATCACCTGAATGTTTGGTAATGCGGCCAGATCACGCATCCGCGTTCGCAGTGCAGGAACCGCGGAGTTTGGCAATCGTTCTGGCGTCTACATTCGAGAGACAGAAGATGCACGCACAGCAACAGCCTGACATCCCAGCCGATATTCCCGCTGCCCCGCAGCCCGACCCGAATCCCGCACCGCCGCCGATCGAAGTGCCCCCGCGGCCCGACCCCCGTCCACAGCCCGGGCCACCGATGCCGACGCCGCTGTAAACAAGTGCGCAGTTTACATCGCTCCCGCCATGGGAGGTCCAGTCACGTCAAGCATCTACCACGTGATCCGCCGCTTCTCCGACATGTCCGGTGTGTCGTCGCCGCCGTGCTATAATGTGACGCTGCCGGGTGTGCCGGAATGGGCTTGAGTTGGTGCATGAGCAACGCCTCTGTCCTGATTTTCGGCACGCATCTTTTACCCGGAGGAATCCGACGCCCGTCGTGCGGCCGCTGACCGTGGAGCCGTTCCGACTCCGTGGCCTCCGTGGCCCTCCGTGGCCCTCCGTTCTGCCTCCGCGTTAAAATTCCGCGCTCGCCGCAGGCACAGATTTCCAATCCGGGGCCGTTTGCCTTCCAAGCACCGCGCCAGAAGCGGCGCGGCGCTCGCAGGCCCCGATCAGTACCCCAGCGGCTCGGCCACCACCGGCGTCCAACGCGTCTTCTTCACCACCGACAGGAACGACTGCGTCGAGGCGTGGTGGTCGGTCGGTGTGATCGTCAGCGGCGGGCCGCCGAACATGTCGCGCCAGTCTTTGATGCTTTCCATCGACTTCTGGAACGTATCCAAATTCAGCTCGCGCCCCGCCCGCTGCAGAACCTCGATCACGCAGGACGCCGCCGCATAGCCTGCCTCGCCCAGGTAATTGATCTCGATGCCGAACTTCTGTTTGAAGCGGGTCGTGACGTCGCGTACCGCCGGACGCGGATCGTCCGAATAGGCGTACAGCCCAGGCGACATCGAATAGAACCCTTCCGCCGGCTCGCCCGGCGCCTCGGCGACGGCGGTGGAATAGGTTGCAAACTGACCGCAGAAATCCACGTCCCAACCCATCTTGTGAGCCGTCTGCAGGATGATGACCGTGTCCTTCACGATGGTGCCCATGCAGACCAGATCGCACCCCGCCTCCTTCAGCCGGGTCACCTGGGCGTTGAAGTCCACATCGGTTGGCCTGGACGCTGAAATGCCGCCGAGTTTCAGCTTCATCGCCTCCACCTGGGCCACGACGCCGGCGTGAACATCCCTGCCGAAATCGGTGTCCTGGTACATCGAACCGATGATCTTCCGGCCTTTCGTCTCGGCGAAATACTTCACGCAGGCGCGCATCTGGTCGTAGTACGACGAAAACTGGCCATACTTGTATTTGCTGAGCGGCTCGTACATCGACCGCGCGCAGGTCAGTGGAAACACGCTCGGCACGCCCTTTTCCATCATCATCGGCAGCACCGCGTCCATCTGCGGCGTGCCGCCGCTGCTGATCGCGAGGAAGATGTCGTCGCGGTTCACCAGCTTGTTCATCGCCTGCACCGCCTTGGGGACCAGATACTCCATGTCCTCGATGATGAGGCGGACCTTGCGGCCGTTGATGCCGCCTTTTTCGTTGATGTCGTCGAACGCCATGCGGATCGACTTGGCGGCGTTGCTGCCCTGCACCGCCGTGACGCCGGACAGGTCCGTCATCATGCCGATGATGATCTCGGTGTCGGACACGCCGCGCGTGGCGGCGGCGGCCCGTCCGGTGATGACGGGTGCCGCAAGCAGGCCGGCGGTGCCTGCCAGCACGGAACGGCGTGTTATCGCGCTTGTCGGAAGCATGGCGCAGTCTCCCTGTCGCGGCCGGATGAGCCCGGTCGTCGTGTTCTGCCGATCGGCCCGGGCCGTGCCCGGGTTCCGCAGCGCGTCTCGTCAGGAATCCGACGGAGCCGTCGGGGAGTTCGACGCGCGGCTTTCAGGCAGGCTAACGCGGATGGGAGTTGCTGTCATTCCCGCCCACGTCCCGCGGCGCCGGCGCGCCGAACCCGGTCAGCCCGGCCTGGTGCCGACCGCGCAGTGATAGGCCTGGGCGATGAAGAACGTGCCGTCGCTCTCGGCTGTGGCGACAGCCAGCCGCCACGTCTCGGCCTCTGCCGGGTTCAATGCGGCGAGGATCTGCTGCTGATAGCGCTCCAGGCGTGGCTGCCCCGGCACGACCGACACAAGCTGCGGAAAACACTTCAGCCCGGTTAGCCCAAGCGCGTGGAAGCGCCGGTAAAGGCTCGCATCCGCGCAGCCTTGCGGGGCCATCCCGCCGCCGATGATGCCGGGCGCCTCGACCTTCGCCTTCAGCGCCGGATCGAGCGGCAGGTTGACCAGGAACGGCACGTCGATCGCGCGAACGACGACGCCGACCCGCCCGCCGGGCCTGGTCACCCGCACAATCTCCGACAGCATAAGGTCGGCGTCGCTCTCCTCGAACACCGTCGAGGACAACGCGACATCGACCTCGCCATCCGCCAGCGGCAGCGCCTCGGCGCGGCCTTCGCCGAAATCGATGCGGTCGAGCAGTCCTTCGCGCCGGGCCAGCGCGCGCGCCTCGCGCAGCAGATAGGGGCTCATGTCGCGGCCGATCAGACGATTGGCGCCGGCGGTGCGCCGTGCCAGTTCGCGCATGATCACGCCGGAACCGCAGCCGACTTCGAGCACGCTGTCGCCTGGCGCGATCTCCAGCGCGTCGAGCAGCGCGCGCACGACGCCCATGTAGCCCGAGCGGCCGCGCTCCTCCAGGGTGGCCACACTGCCGAGCAGCGCCCCGCCAAGGGTGATCGTGCAATAACGCGCGGACAAAGCCGGGATCAGCGGCTCCCATTGCCCCGGCGACAGATCGAGCGGCAGCAGCACCAGCGGCGGACCCGCACCGCGCACGCGATACGAAATGCCGGCAATTTCGCCTTCCTGTTCCGGTTGGCCTGCCGGCGGCAGCGTATCGCGGCGCGCGAGGAAGTTCTGCATCACCGCGCCGATGCTGTCGCCTCGTTCCGCGGCGAGGTCCGCCCAGGTCGCCCCGGCATAGTCGCCGAGCACCACCACAGCGGACTGCGGCAGATCGCGCAGCCCCGCCTGTACCCGGCGCGCGCCCGGTCCGTGGTCGCCGGTCACGACCAGCAGCCGCGCTGCCAGTGGCACCAGGGTTGGCGTGTCCAGCACCGCGGGGCACAGCAGGGTCAGCGACGCGATGCGCTTCGGATATTCGGACGCAAAGCCCTGAAGATCGGCCACACTGCGTGCGGCGAAATGTGCGCTCTCGATCCCGAGATGGTTGAGGAACTCGGCCAGGCAGGCCTCGACCGGGCTGTTCTCTGCGGGCTTTCTGGCGGTTGCGATTGCCGTCTCCCCCTTGTTTTCGCCAGCGTGCCTCTAACGTGCATCAAGAACGTGCCGAACCTTTGCCGCCAGTTCGGCGTAGGCAAATGGTTTTGTAATCAGACCGACGCCGGCATCAAGACGGCCATGGTGCACGATTGCATTTCGGGCGTAGCCGCTGGTGAACATTACCTTCAGATCAGCTCTTCGTCGACGCGCTTCGTCCGCAAGCTGCCGACCATTCATCCCGCCCGGCAACCCGACATCGGTGAGAAGCAATGCAACCTCGCGATGCGCGTCGAGAATGCGCAGGGCCTGCGATCCGTCCTGCGCATCGAGCACGCGGTACCCCAGCTCTCCCAATGCCTCGACGGCAAAGTTGCGAACGTCAGGTTCATCTTCGACGACAAGAATGGTCTCGCCGTTCCCTTTCGGGATGCTGACGGCAGTCGATTGATCATCGATCACGCCGTCCGATGCGACGAGGCGCGGCAGATAGATCCTGATTGTCGTCCCGGCTCCGACCTCGCTGTAAATCTTCACATGACCGCCCGACTGCTTCACAAAGCCATAGACCTGCGACAAACCGAGGCCGGTACCTTGACCCTCGCCCTTGGTCGTGAAGAACGGGTCGAATGCCTTCGACAGAACCTCCGGCGTCATCCCCACGCCAGAATCACTCACGAAAACCCCGACGTACTGTCCAGGGGGCACGTCCGCGCCGGCGGCGTATTTCTCGTCGAGGAAAACATTGGCGGCCTCGATCGTCAGCTTTCCGCCGTCGGGCATCGCGTCGCGCGCGTTGACCGCCAGATTGAGCAGGCAATTCTCCAGTTGATTGGCGTCAACGAACGTCGACCAGACACCGCCCGCCTGAACGGTCTCGATCGATATGCTCTCCGGCAGGCTGCGTCGGATCAGGTCGGACATGCCGGTTATCAGTGCATTGACCGAAACCGCCTTCGGCTGGAGCGGCTGGCGTCGTGAGAATGCCAGGAGCTGGTGCGTGAGGACTGCCGCGCGCGACGACGCCAGCAAGGCCGAATTCACCAGCCGGCGCAGGCGAGGGTCGTCGTGCTCGGACAGGCGACGCTGCAGCGTCTCCATATTCCCGGAGATCACCGTCAGAAGGTTGTTGAAGTCATGGGCGACGCCGCCGGTCAACTGGCCGATAGCCTCCATCTTCTGCGCCTGCCGCAGCTGTTCTTCGGCCGCCCGCCGTTCCGTCAGATCACGGGTCACCTTGGCAAAACCGACCAGGTCACCGCGCTCATCATGGATTGCGTTGAGGACAACGCTCGCCCAAAAGCGTGTACCGTCCTTGCGGACGCGCCAGCCCTCGCCCTCGTATTTGCCGGCGAGCGCCGCACGGGCGATCACCTGCTCCGGAACGCCGTTTTGCCGGTCTTCCTCGGTATAGAACCGCGATATGTGCTGGCCGACGATCTCGTCGGCCATGTAACCCTTGATACGCTCGGCGCCCGGGTTCCATTTGACGACATTGCCGTCGGTATCGAGCATGAAGATGGCATAATCGGTCACGGCCTCGACGAGAAGGCGGAAGCGGCGCTCGCTCTCGCTGAGCTGCGCGAAGCTTGCCTCCAATTGCTGCGTGCGTTCGCCGACGCGCCTTTCCAGCGTGTCGTTCAGCGTCTGCAGCGCCTGTTCCGTTTGTTTTCGTGCTTCGATGTCGCGCTGGCTCGCCCGGTAAAGCCGCGCATTGTCGATGGCTACGGCCGCCTGCGCGGCCATCCCCATGATGAGGCGCTCGTCTCGTTCGGTGAATGCGCCAGGCTCCGAGTGGCCAAAGAACAGACCGCCGAGCACGTCGCCGGAACGCGAGAGAACCGGAACCGCGAGGTAGCTGCGCACGGGCGGATGGCCCTCGGGGATGCCCACGAACGGCAGGTTCGTCGCATAGCGGCGATCCGTGCTGATATCGTTGGAGCGAACGGGATCCGATCCGCGAAACGTCGTTTCGAACGCCTCGGCAACGCCTGGCATCGAAGAAGCGGCGGTTGTCTCGCGCGCTATCCCCGAAACGGCGTGGAGCGCGAAGCCCTCGTTTTCATTCGGCGCATTGGAGACAAATGCGCCGAATTCCGCTCCCGCGATTTCGACGCCGGCGTCGGTGACGGTCTGCACCAGGCGCTCCAGGTCGAGTTCCGCGCTGAGCGCAATGCCGGTACGGTTCAGGATCTCCAAAGTTCGCGCTTCCTCGCGCACTTCGGCGACGCGCGCCTCCAGCGTCGCGTTGAGCGCCAGCAAGCGGGCCTCGAGCGCCTTCCGCTCGGTGATATCGGAGCACGTCCCACGCAGCCAGCGAGCACGACCCTGCCCGTCGCGAACGATCTCCCCCCGTTCCGAAAGCCAGTGGATGCTGCCGTCGGGATGGCGGACCCGGAACTCCGCGTTGAAGACGCCATTCGTCCTGGCGCTTTCCAGCTCCGCGCGCAGCTTCGGCAAATCGTCAGTGAAGATCGCAGCTTCCCAGTCCGCAAGCGACGGCCTCGGGGTGGCGGGATCGAAGCCGAAGAGCACCGCGACCTGTTGGGTCGCCAGCAATCCATGGGACATCAGATCGAATTCGAATGCGCCAGTCCCGACAATGGCCGCCAGAAGACGCTGCTGCTCCTCGGACAGGTGCAGCCGTGCGCCGGAATGTTCGTGGCCGTTCTGTTCGTCGATCATCGGCGTGCCGGCTATTCCGTTCGGCCGCCCAGAATGGACTTGGCTTCGGTCATGGCCCGGAGCTTGCCCAGGACGATGTGCCGCGGCAGGTGATTGAAGCCGCATGAGCTGGTAATGATCGTCTGCTCGGGCGCAAGCCACTTGTGAACCGCGATGCGCTCGGCGACCTGCTGGCCGGTCTCGATATTCGGCGCCTGCACGTCGACCGCCCCGACGCCAAGCTGCCGGTTGCCGAGCAGTCCCTCATAGTGCGGCGTCATGTCGTGCTCGATCAGGAACGCATCGCATTCGATCCCGCAGATCAGGTCCGCCTTGTAGCGGCCGATATCGAAATAGCGATGACCGATCTGCCCGTCGTAGTCGGCGCCGACCGCGTAGTTGCCCTGACAGATGTGCATCGTGACGTGCACATCGGCCGGCAGGTCCTCGATGGCCATGTTGATGGCGTCGACGCCGGCCCCGACCTCCGCATCGCCGGCGACGGTGTAATACGGCTCGTCGATCTGGATATGCTTGCATCCGGCTGCCGCCAGCCGTCGGAAGTTCTGATGCAGCAGCTTGCCGAGGTCAGCCATCATCCGCGGCATGTCGTTGTAGTACTCGTCATATGCAACCGCTGCCAGCAGATGCGGTCCGGTCATCGTGATCTTGACCGGCTTGCGCGCGAACCCGGCGACCATCCTGAACTCGTCAACCAGGCCGAGGTCGGTCGTGTCGTCGATCGGGCCACGACAGACGGCGGCCGGATGGAACACATTCGGATCATGGAGGCTGATCGGCCTGGGCCGGTTGACGTTGTCGAATGCGGGGATTTTCTGCCAGAAGTGGTTCAGCATGGCGTTTGGCGGCGCGTGACGATTGTGGGTCCGGCGATGCATCTCGCCGCCGGTTATCACGTCGATGCCGGCGGCTTCCTGCTCCAGGATGGCGGCCTGCGTCGCACGGAATTGCGCATCCGCGAAATCGGCGGAAGAAAGCTGCCCCAGCGTCACCAGCCGATCCAGCGCCTCATACCACCGTGGAACGCTATGCGCGCCGACGACCGTCGTCGTGTACGCCTTGTAGTGGGGCATCGCGTCCGCCCTGTTATCCAATGACACCAAGCCTCACGGGACTGTGAGGCGGGTAGCGGCACGTTACCGGCAGCATCAAAACGGAACGACCGCGCCTTGGCAATGGGCAGTGCTAAAATAAAAGACTGATATTCTGCCAAGAGAATTTACGGACGAACCATGGAACGACCTGCCCGGACGCCATGGCCGATCGCTCCGCCGCAGAGCCCCCCGGCTCACCACACCATCCGCCGTTCCGTGGCTTTTTTGCGCTTTGGGCTGGAGGCCGCAGCCCACTCGGTCACCGGCATGAAGCGCACCGCGAGGAACTGGTAGGTGCGGTTCAGCAACCGCAGGATACCCTCGTCGAAGCCGATGCCGGCCCTTTCCCATGCCATGAGCAACGAGTGCCAGCCACGCTGCGTGCGATACAGCCAGTCACGGCCGGACCGGATGAACGCGCGCTGGCTCTCGGCGTTGCGCAGGGCTGACATCACTTCACCGGTCTGCGCGTCCAGCTCGTCGAAACGGGCGCTGATCTGCTTCAGTGCCGTCGCAGCCAGGCGGCGCACCTGCGTCAGTGTTTCGAGATGCGAGGCATCGCCGCGAAACGCCTTGGCAATGCGGTTCAGCTTCTCCGCCATCACCTTGGCACGGCGCAGCAGCCGATCGCGCAGCGCCTCGATATAGGCGAGTTCCCGCGCCAGTTCCTCCACCAGTCCGATCACGGCCGCACGGTCGGGCAGTCCGAGCGCCTCCGCGGCCTTCGCGAATGCCTGCTGAACCTGCTGCCGCCGCGCCGGGTCATCCGCCACCTGCAGCAGCGATTCCGCGTCGAGATGTTCCGCATCGGCGCCGGTGCCGGAGTTCAGCCACGTCACCAGCTGCCATTGCAGCCGCGCATTGGCGATCTGCAGATGCACCGCATCCGGCTCCCAGCTTGCCTCGCCGCTCAGAATCTCGGGCGGCAGGGGGTCGCCGATGCGCAGCCCGGCGACGAAGTCGAGCGACTGCGCGACCAGCTCGAGCATCCGCCCGTCATCGGAGTCGTCCGCGATGCCGAACTCCCGGCGCAGTGCGCCCAGCGGGATCGCCGCCTCCTTCTCGCCCAGATGCATGACCATGACCGGCGCGCCGTCGCTTTCGGCCCGCCGGAACAGCGGATCGCCGAACATCGCGAAGACGCGGTGCGTCAGGCAGCAGGTCTCCTGAGAGGATGACGTCGTCGCGATTTCCATGGGGGCACCGGGCGTCGTTGGCGCGGGCAGTATCAGCTTTGCCGGTGAACAGAGCGTAACCGTCAGATGGCCGGGACAAGCCCAGCCATGACGGAGGGAGGACACGTTCCTCTCCGTCCAGCATGGCGTGACCAGTCGCAAAGGGCATGCTCTAACGCCGCGGTAACTTGCCGCGGGAGCCGATCCGCGCCATGACCGGCCGATGCAGACGCCTCCAAGCGCGGCCGAATGACGCCGCTCGCCTGGCTGATCGGCTTCGTGCTGCCCGCCTGTGGCGTGCGCGGCGCACAGGGGCTGCCACCGCCGCAGCCGATCGACATGCAACGGATCGAGCGGCCGGCCAGTCCCAACACTGCCCTGGCCGGACCGGCCGGATCTGTGCCGCCGCCGGATGTGGTGACGCCGGCCTACCCGATGCCGGCCGACCGGCTGCAGGGGGCCGTGCGTGCCGTCGCGGCCGCCCAGCCACGCACCTTTCTGGCCGCCGATTATCCGGCGCGGCGGCAGACCCATTGGGTGGTGCGCAGCGCGGTCTTCAACTTCCCCGACCTGGTCACCGCGCAGATCGCGGATGCCGGCGCGGACAGCAGCACGCTCGTGCTGTATTCCCGCAGCGTGTATGGCCGCTCCGATTTCGGCGTGAACCGCCAGCGCCTGATAGACTGGCTTGCCGCCCTGCAGACCAAGATCAACCAACCTGGCGAAAGATAGATCTCCATGCGCGGACTGAGACCATTCCTGCGGGACGTCTGGCATCTGGCGCGACCCTACTACCGCTCGGAGGAGAAGTGGTCCGCCTGGGGGCTGCTCGGCTCGGTCCTGGCGCTTCGGCTGCTGCTCGTCGGCATGACGGTCGTGCTGAGCTTCTGGAACCGGGAATTCTTCAACTCCCTGCAGGACAAGGATTTCACTGCCTTCTTCGAGCTGCTGTTCGTCTGGCGCCAGACGCCGAGCGGCTTCATGCCCGGGTTCTGCGAGATCGCCGCGGTCTACATCCTGGTCGCGGTCTACTTCACCTATCTCTCGCAATGGCTGCAGATCCGCTGGCGCCGCTGGCTGACCGTGCGTTTCCTGGACGAGTGGCTCGCCGATCGCGCCTATTACCGCATCAGCCTGACGACAGATCGCGCGGCGATCGGCACCGACAACCCCGACCAGCGCATCGCCGAGGACATTCGGGATTTCGTGGACAACACGCTGACCCTGGGCATCAGCATTATTGCGAACGTGGTCACGCTGGTGAGCTTCCTCGGCATCCTCTGGTCGCTGTCCGGCACGATCACGCTGCTCGGCATCAGCATCCCCGGCTACATGGTCTGGGTGGCAGTGGCTTACGCGGTCATCGGCACCTGGCTCACCCATCTCGTGGGCCGCCCGCTGGCCGCGCTGCGCTTCCGCCAGCAGCGGGTGGAGGCGGACTTCCGCTACAGCCTGGTGCGGGTGCGCGAGAACGTGGAAGGGATCGCGCTATATTCCGGCGAGACCGAGGAAAAGGCCACGCTGGGCCATCGGTTCGCCAGCGTGATCGGCAACTGGTGGGGGATCATGCAGCGCACCAAGATGGTGAACGCGCTGACCGCCGGCTACGAGCAGGTGGCGGTGATCTTCCCCTTCATCGTTGCCGCGCCGCGCTATTTCTCGGGCCAGATCCCGCTGGGCGGGCTTACCCAGACCGCGGGCGCCTTCGGACGGGTGCAGGACGCGCTGTCCTGGTTCATCACCCGCTATCCCGAACTGGCCCAATGGTACGCCATCGTCTCGCGGCTCACCACGTTCCATCGTGCCGTCGTCGCAGCGCGGGCCGCGTTCGGCACCGGGCTTGCGCTGGCCGATGCGCCGGACGGATCGGTGCAGCTGCACGACCTCACGCTCGAGCTGCCGAACGGCGCGAAGCTGCTGTCCGACATGGACCTGACGCTGGAGCCGGGCCATTCCGTCGTGGTCACCGGCCGCTCAGGCTCCGGCAAGTCGACGCTGTTCCGCGCCATCGCCGGCATCTGGCCGTTCGGCACCGGGCGTGTGCAGCGGCCGCTCGAGCGCTGTCTGTTCCTGCCTCAGCGGCCCTACATTCCGCTCGGATCTCTGCGGCACGTGGTCACCTACCCGCATCCTCACGACATGCACCGCCGCGAGGAGATCGTGCGCGCGCTCCAGGATGCCGGCCTGCCGCAATTCGCGGCACGGCTAGACGATGACGAGAACTGGGCCCAGCAACTGTCCGGCGGCGAGCAGCAGCGCGTCGCGCTGGCGCGCGCCCTCCTGGCGAAGCCGGACTGGCTGTTCCTGGACGAGGCGACCGCCAGCCTCGATCCGGAGGCGGAGGGCGCCCTGTACCGCACGCTGAAGGCGCGGCTGCCGAACACGACGCTGGTTTCCATCGCCCATCGCCCATCGGTCGCCGGCTTCCACGAGCGTCGTCTGGTGTTCCGCCGCGAGGAGGGGAAGTCCGGCGAGCTGGCGCCGGGCGAACTGGCGGCGGCGGGCGGCGGAGACGGATGAGCCTGGCCGGAGCGAATTCTTCCCCTCCCCTTGCGGGAGGGGTCGCACCGATCAGGAAAGAGAGGCGGGACTTCCCGTTGAGCCCCCTCCCCCGACCCCCTCCCGCCCTGACCCCCTCCCGCAAGGGGAGGGGAGTTTTCTTGATGGTTCAGGCAGCAGGCGTTCCAGGCTCCGTCGCCTCCATTCGCGGATAGACCGCGCGCGGACGGATCAGGGTGCCGTCGCGCCATTGTTCGAGCGCGTGGGCGATCCAGCCGACGGTCCGACCCACGGCGAACAGGGCGAAGGCCGCGCCGCGCGGCAGGTGGAGCCGCTGTTCCAGTGCCAGCAGGGCGAAGTCGATGTTCGGCGCGGTGCCTGTCGCCGCCTGCATGGCCTCGATCACGCGCTGGCCATGCGGACGCGGCCCCAGCCGGGACAGCAAGGCCGCCGCCCGCGGATCGCCGTCCGGATAGAGCGGATGGCCGAACCCCGGAATGCGCTCGCCGCGCGCCAGCCTGATCGCGATGGCGCTCGCCGGATCGGCGGCCACCGCTGGATCGGCGAGAAGCGCGCGCACCTCGTTGGTCATGCCGCCGTGCAGCGGACCGACCAGGGCGGCAAGCCCGGCCAGAACGCAGGCGCCAAGCGGCGCGCGGGTCGATGCGACGACGCGCATGGCGTAGGTGGAGGCGTTCAACTCGTGATCCGCCGTCAGCACCAGCGCACGGCGGATCAGGTCGGCGCCTTTCGGCCCGGCGCCCCAGACCGCTGCCAGCCGCTCATGCAGTGGCAGCGACGATGGCTGGACCGAGGAGCCGGGTGCACCGGCCGCCGCCCAGGCCACCCGATCGAGGACGCGAACGGCATCCGGCAGCACGCTCTGCACCCTTCCCGCCCAGCGGCCGGCCATCGCGAGTTCTGCCACCGCGGCGATGCAGCGTTCCGCCACGCCCGCGGAGGCACGCGCCTGCGGCCAGGCCCTTCCCGCCGGGCGTGATCGAGACTGCGGCAGGGCATCCACCTGCCAGAGCAGCGCGGCGACCTGCTCCAGCGTGGCGGTGGCAGAGAGCGCGATCGCATCCTGGCCGCGGTATTCGAGACGGCCTCCCTCGATGCGGGTGATGGCGGAGGCGAGGATCGGCTCGCCCAGCTTATGGTCGAGGCAGCGACGGCGCGACGGCTGCGTCCGCTCCGGTTGCGTTCGCTCAGACGTCGCACATCCGCCGCATCGTAGAGGCTGCGCCTGGGATCGTCCGGCGCTGCAACGGCACCGATCCGGCTTCGGCTGACATAGGCGTAGAGCGTCTGGCGCGAGACGCCGAGCTGCGTTGTGGCCTCTTCGGCGGTCAGCCAGCGGGAGGGCGGAAGTGCGGCATCGGTCGGCATATTGATTCACTTGATCAAGATTGACGCAGTCTGCTGCACCTGTATGCCACTGCGCCGTCAATCGGCAAAGGAGGACAGTGATGCCGCGTGGCGAGACAAGCAATGTGGCCGATGGCCTCGAGAATGTGGTCGCGGCGGAGACGGTGCTGAGCAAGGTCGATGGCGAGGCTGGCGTGCTGATCCTGCGCGGCCACTATTTGCAGGACATCGCGGGCCGTTGCAGCTTCGAGTGGCTGACTGGCGTGCTGTGGCAGGATTTCGTGGATCGTCCGCTCTCCGAGGAAGCGGTGCGGCGCGACCTGGGGCGGGCACGCGAACGTGCCTTCGCCAGCCTGCGCGATACGCTGCCGATTGCGAGCCGCCTGCCGCCGCTGGCGGCGCTGCGCATGCTGCTGGCAAGTGTGCCGGACGACGCGGACCGTGCGCCGCTGTTGCTGACGGCGACTGTTGCGGTGGGTCTGCCGGCGGTGGTCCGCATCCGTGACGGCAATGCCCCGGTCGCACCCGACCCGCGCGCCGGTCACGCCGCCGATTTCCTGCGCATGCTGCGGGGTGACGCGCCGACTGCGGACGAGGCCGCCGCGCTTGACGCGTATCTGGTCAGCGCTGCCGACCACGGGCTGAACGCATCGACGTTCACCGCACGCGTGGCGGCGTCCACCCGGGCGAGCCTGACGGATGCGGTGACTGCGGCGCTGTGTGCGCTGAAGGGACCGCTGCATGGCGGCGCGCCGGGGCCGGTGCTGGATATGCTGGATGCGATCGGGCCGGCGGAAAACGCCGAGGCGTGGCTCGATGCGGCGGTGATGCGCGGCGACCGGCTGATGGGCTTCGGCCATCGCGTGTATCGGGTGCAGGATCCGCGCAGCGATGTGGTGAAGGCGGTGGTGTCGCGGTTGAATCGCGACATCGGCAGGCTGCGTTATGCCGAGGCGGTGGAGGCGGCGGCGCTTGCCGTGCTGGCGAAGCGCAAGCCGAACCGTTCGCTGCAGACCAATCTCGAATTCTACACTGCGCTGCTGCTGGAGGGGCTCGGAATTCCCCGCGACGCGTTCACCGGCGTCTTTGCTATCGCGCGCGTGGTGGGATGGATCGCGCACGCACTGGAACAGCAGGCGGGTGGGCGGCTGATCCGTCCACAATCGGAGTACGCCGGGCCGGTGCCGGGCACGGCATAGGCATGTTCACTGCGAGTAGAGACGCGCGCTCCAAAGTACACCTCGCCCGCTTGGGGAGAGGGGCGCCTCGGCGACGCGGGAGAGGGTGCAACGGCACCGCGCTCCATTGCCGATGCACCCTTGTATCTCCGATTTGTGCCAAGAATGGCGTGGGCCGGCGAGGTAGCAGCCACGCCGGCCCTGGAGGGGAGAGCCCGCAGCACCCCTGGTGCAAGTCCGTGGGAGAGCAAGCTGCCTCCTCGCCATCTTCGCAAGCCCGAACAGTTGCATGGTCATCGAGACCGGATATGCAAGGAAGGGATCGGAAGATGGCACAGAAGGTAGTCAATGCCGGGATCGATGTCAGCAAAGATTGGCTGGATATCGCACTCTGGCCGGATCAAGGGTCTCTGCATGTCACGCGCGACGATGCCGGCCTGGCCACGCTGGCCGCCTGGTTGTCTGAGCACCAGGTCTGCCGCATCGGCCTGGAAGCCTCCGGTGGTTATGAGCGCATGGTGATCGACGCGTTGGAGGCGGCGGGCTTCGAGCTCGCTCTGCTCAATCCGCTGCGGGTGCGGCGATTTGCCCAGGCCAAGGGGCGACTGGCGAAGAATGATCGCGTGGATGCGCGAACCGTGGCGCATTTCACCGCGGTGCTGCTCGAAGCACCGCAGCCGGCGCGCCGGCGCGCGCTCGATCCGTTGGTCGAGCATCTGACGTTCCGTCACCGGTTGCGCGAATGGATCGTCGACTGCGACAACCAGCTGGAACACCTGCAGGACAAGGCCCTGCGGCGGAAGACCGAACTGCGGCGGCGCGGCTTTGAGGCCGAGCTGGCGGCGATCGAGCGGAAGCTGGCCAAGCTCGTTGGCGCACACGACGACTGGCGTGGCTTGGAGGTGCGGCTGCGCAGCGTGCCCGGTGTCGGCCCGGTACCTGGCTCAGACCCTGATCGCGCTGTTGCCCGAACTCGGCCAGTTGTCGCGTCACGCCATCGCCTGCCTGGTCGGCAAGAAGCCCAAGGTCATCATTGTCGCCTGCATGCGCAAGCTGCTGGTCATGCTCAATGCCATGGTCCGCGATGCCACCGACTGGCGGGCCAGCGCCGCGTGAGCCAAACGTGGATTCCTTGGTTCGACTGGACAACGGCCATTCCTTCGTCCCGACCTGGCATCCTCCAGGCCGTCGCGCGCAGGGGCGGTCAATGATGGCCGCAGGCCACCGCCGCAGGTGGCGCGCAGCGTTATTGACGGCCCCGAGCACGGCGAGCACGGCGGCATGCTCGGTCAGGCCCGGGAGTGCCGATGGCGAAACAAACAACACAGTTGCTCTCCCGCTCGCGTTACGCGCTGGACCTCTCCCGCAGCGCGGGAGAGGTGTACTATCCGCCCGATTGCGCGGCTGCCAGCAGGCGCTGCTTCAGCGTCGGATCAGCCTGCGCCATCTGGATCACCTGATTGTACTGCTGCACAGTCAATCCCTGATCGCTGATCGCCTGTACCATTTCGGTTTGCGCCTCGGTTGCCAGTGCCTGCTGCTCCTGCGACGACTTTGTCGCCTGCGCACGCTCGGCGTACTTCTGGCGGATCGTTACCGTCTGACGCAACACCGTGCCGACCTTTTGGACCATCGCGTCGGACAGATCGCCTTGCTGGATCGTTGCACCCGGCGTCTGGGCGTCGCTCCCGTTCTGCTGCGCAAGTGCCGGCACGGCGACGGCCGCCGCGATCGCTGCCGCAACGACAGCGGCTCGTAAATCTGTCATGGCTTTTCTCCCGGGACCGAGCCGCGACGCTCCCGACCGAGGACGCCGCGGCTGCGAAATCGTGATTTGCAATCAGGCAGCAGTCCGATAGGCGACCATCACCCGCTCTTCAAGATCGGCATCGGCCTGCGTCGCCGCGATGACCTGATTGTACTGCATCCACGGACAGGCCCTGGTCATTGATGGCGCGGACCGCCGCAACTTCGATCTGACCGGCAATATTCTGCCGTGCCTCCTCGGAGTCCGCGGTTGCCATTTTCTTCTCAAGGGATTGGCGCAGCTTCATGATCTGCGCGACCGCCTTGCCAACCTGCGATACCATCTGATCAGGAATCGCCTCCGGTTGCGAGGCGCTGTCTCGGCGTTGTGCGTTGGTCTTGGCCATGGATTTCTCCTTTCGCGTTTCTGATCCGGCAGCGAAAGCAATACAGCCGGCGCCGCATCGTTGCCGATGACGGGTCGTCGCGCGCCACATCGTATGGCCGCTTCGGCGGACGGAAGCTTGGGGCTACAGATTGAGGATCAAGGGGTGCAGGCCGAGAGGATCGCCGCTCCAAGGATCGTGAACAAACGGCGCTTCGCACGAAACAAGCCCGCACGGAATCGCGCGAGGCCCGACACTCGCGCTACGCTCCATTCCACGCGCGAATCCCGCCAACCCAGGAGCAATGCCGATGGCCCGCCACGCTGCAGTCCGTCCGATCCTCGCCGTTACGCTTGCCGCTGTCGTGCTTCCGGTTTCCGGCCACGCCCAAGGCCTGCTCCCAACGCACCGCATCCCCGCCGAACTCGCCAGCCAGGCTGTTGCCGAGGCCGTCGCGAGCTGCACGAAACAGGGCTACGCCGAGACTGTTGTTCTGGTCGACGCAGATGGCGTGCGGCAGGCGGTGCTGCGCGGCGATCGGGCCGGCAGCCACACGCTCGACAGTGCGTACGACAAGGCCTACACGGCCGCCTCGTTCAAGACCGACACCAGCGCGCTGTTCGAGCGGTCGAAGACGGCGCCCGGATTTTCCAACCTGTTCACGCAACTGCCGCATCTGATTCTGCTCGGCGGCGGGTTGGTGATCAAGGTGGGCGACGAGGTCGTCGGCGCCATAGGTGCCGCCGGCGCACCGGGCGCCAATCTGGACGACGCCTGCGCCAAGGCCGGCCTCGACAAGATCCGCGATCAGCTCAAATAGCCGCTGCCCTTCAGTACCGACTTCGGCAGGTCCAGCACGCGTTCGGCGAGGTAGCTCAAAATAAGCTGCGGGCTGACCGGGGCGATACGCGGGATCAGCAACTCGCGCAGGTAGCGCTCGACATGGTACTCCTGCGCGTAGCCCATTCCGCCGTGCGTCATCACCGCCTGCTCGCATGCGCGGTAGCCGGCCTCGCCAGCGAGATACTTCGCGGCGTTGGCCTCGTTGCCGCACGGCCGGCCCTGGTCGTACAACCACGCGGCCTTCATCACCATCAGGTTGGCGGCCTCCAGTTCGGCCCAGCATTTCGCCAGCGGGTGCTGGATCGCCTGGTTCTGGCCGATCGGCCGGCCGAATACCACGCGCTCGCGGGCATAGCGCGCGGCCTTGGCAAGCGCCGCACGGCCGATACCGATCGCCTCGGCCGCCACCAGCACACGCTCGGGGTTGAGGCCGTGCAGCAGGGTGCGGAACCCCTCGCCTTCCTCGCCGATGCGGTCCTCCTCCGGCACCTCCATGCCGTCGAAGAACACCATGTTCGAAGTCCACCGCGTGCCGGCCCATCTTGTGGATCAGCCGCACCTCCGCATGCGCGCGGTCGAGCGTGGTGTAGAACAGCGTCAGCCCATGGCTGTGGCGCTTCACCTGATTGAGCGGGGTGGTGCGCGCGAGCAGCAGTATCTTGGATGCGACCTGCGCGGTGGAGGTCCAGATCTTGGTGCCGCTGATCACGTAGCGGTCGCCGCGACGGTCGGCGCGGGTGGTGATCTGGGTGGTGTTGAGGCCGGCATTGGGCTCGGTGACGCCGAAGCAGGCCTTGTCGCGGCCGGCGATGACCGGGGGGAGCATGCGCTGCTTCTGCGCCTCGGTGCCGAACACCACCACCGGATTAAGGCCGAAAATGTTGAGGTGGATGGCCGATGCGCCGGACATGCAGGCGCCCGACTCCGCCACCGCCTGCATCAGGATCGTGGCTTCGGTGATGCCGAGGCCAGCGCCGCCATATGCCTCGGGCATGGCGATGCCGAGCCAGTTGCCGTCCGCCATGGCGGCGAAGAAGGCGTCCGGGAAGGTCGCAGTCCGGTCGCGCTCCAGCCAGTAGCCGTCGTCGAAGCGCGCGCAGATCTTCAGCACCTCGTCGCGGATCTGCTGCTGTTCGTCGGTCAGGGCGAAGTCCATGGCGGGCCTTTCAGACGCTGCTGGCTGGGCCATATTTGTCCCATGTTCGGCCGGGCGCTGCACCGCAGGGGCGACGGCGTAAAGATTTGGGGCGGACGGTGGCAGCACTTGGTGCGTCAGATAGTGCTATGATAGACGCCGTCGAAAGCCAGGGCCATGAATGACCAGACAACACGTTCCCCCGGAACTGCTGAATATCGGTGGTCGCCTAAATCAACCCAAGCCGAGGTCAGCCTGATTTGGTTCCGCAGCGCGTGGAGAGGCTGGACCGGACAGCGACATCGATCGCCAAGGGGTCAATCGTCGACGACGACACGTCACGGCAGAGAAGGTCACAACGAAGGCTGGAAATGAATCCAGACGTTCCGACCACGCGTCGGCCGACGTGACCCGGTGCGAGAACAGACCTTCCGACGCAAGTCGAAGATCGCCGGGACCTTGTCCCGGGCCGCCACACTGGATGTGTCGTTGTCGACGAACGGACCTGATCCAGCCGATCTTTGGCAGGAAGTCCTTGCCTGGATCAAAGTCGCGGAGGCGGACCAGCGCGCCGCAGCAATGATGTGTCTCATTAAAGACGCGCTTCGTCGCTCGCCGGGCGCCCGACACCAGTCAGGGCGAAGTCCATGCGGGCGGACCCTTTCTGAGGCCGCGTCCGCCGAACCATATTGTCCCGCGCAACAGCCGGCATTGAACACCTCGAGATCTCCGACGGCGGCCGGATGAGAGCCACGCGGTATTTTATGGAACAAGTGCTACATAAGCGACCCTATCTGCAGACGGAGCAGTTCGCCGCCATTCTGGCTGCGCCGCTGCGCCGGTCTGTTCGGTCCGATGGCCGCATTCGCCACTGAGGACAGGTGACCGACCCGCGCGACGGCCAGCGGCGCGTGCTGCGGATTGTGACGATGGACGATGGCGAGACAGTCCACAATGCGTTCTTTGATCGAGGATACCGGGAGGACACGCCGTGAAGCTGCACTACTATCCTGAGACGGACAGCCTCTACATCGAGTTGAAAGCGGAGCCGGGCGCCGAAGTGAGGGAAGTAGCCGAGGGGCTGAATGTCGATATCGATGCCGTCTGGCAATGTAGTCGGCTTCGATATCGATCAGGCACCCACACGGCTCGACTTGTCCACGCTGGGAACGATCGCACTGCCGTTGAAGGCGGCCCGCGCCGCATGAGGCGAATGCGGCTTGTACCATGCAGCAGCGGTGTGAGGAGAAGGAGGGGCGATTGCCCGGACGGTAGCAGTGGGCACGAACTCATATGATCAGGATTTCTACGCCTGGGCCAATGAGCAGGCGGCACTCCTGCGTAACGGGCGGTTTGCCGAGGCCGACATCGCGAACATCGCGGAAGAGATCGAGAGAATGGGGGCGGAGCCGAATGGTGCGAGCAGGTCAACCGCGTCACAGTCATTCTGGTGCATCTGCTGAAATGGCAGTTCCTGCAGGGATTGCGAGGCAATAGCCGGCGCCTCAGGATTGAGGAGCAGCGTTACCGGCTGGAAGACCACCTGAATGATAATCTGAGCCTCACGTCCCGGCTGGACAAGGCGATACGCGGCGCGTACAGGCTGGCGTTGGTCGAAGCCGAGCGGGAAACCGGACTTGCTCGCAACATCTTCCCGCCGCAGTGTCCTTATTCGTTCGGGAAGATAGCCAGCGCCGACTTCTGGCCGGACTGAATGTAGGATGGTCTCATGTACAGCCAGGCGCTGAATACCCAAGAGGCATCGACCGACGACGGCGAGCACGCCCAACACTTCCAGGCCCGCATCGATGCCGAGGAACGGATCGAGCCGAACGACTGGATGCCCGAGGCGTATCGCCGCACGCTGATCCGCCAGATCAGCCAGCACGCGCACTCGGAGATCGTCGGCATGCTGCCGGAGGGGAACTGGCTCACGCGTGCACCGACGCTGCGGCGCAAGGCGGCGCTGCTGGCCAAGGTGCAGGACGAGGGCGGCCACGGGCTGTATCTCTACGCCGCGGCCGAGACGCTGGACGTGACCCGCGAGGAACTGGTGGAGCAACTGCTGACCGGGCGGGCGAAATACTCGTCGATCTTCAACTATCCGACGCTGAGCTGGGCGGACATCGGCGCCATCGGCTGGCTGGTGGACGGCGCGGCGATCATGAACCAGATTCCGCTGTGCCGCTGCTCCTACGGCCCGTACGCGCGGGCGATGATCCGCATCTGCAAGGAGGAGAGCTTCCACCAGCGCCAGGGCTTCGAGATCATGACCACGCTGGCACGGGGCTCACCCGAGCAGCTTGCGATGGCGCAGGACGCGCTGAACCGCTGGTGGTGGCCGAGCCTGATGATGTTCGGCCCGCCCGATACGCAGTCGCAGCACTCCGACGCCTCCATGCGGTGGAAGATCAAGCGCTTTACCAACGACTCGCTGCGACAGAAATTCATCGATGCCACGGTGCCGCAGGGCCACTTTCTCGGCCTGACGTTTCCCGACCCGGAGCTTCGCTACAACGACACGACAGGCCATTGGGAGTTCGGCGCGATCGACTGGGACGAGTTCCGCCGCGTGCTCGCCGGCGACGGACCATGCAACCGCGAGCGGCTCGCCGCGCGGCGCCAGGCGCACGAGGACGGCGCCTGGGTGCGCGAGGCCGCGCTTGCCTATGCAGCGAAGCAAAAGGCCGAACCGCACCGCGAGGCCGCGTAGCGATGACCGAGCAGGCGACGCCGCAGCTCACACCCCTCTGGGAGGTCTTCATCCGGGCACGCACCGGACTTGCGCACAAGCATGTGGGATCCGTGCATGCGGCGGACGCGACGCTCGCGTTGCAGGCCGCGCGCGATGTCTACACGCGTCGCGGCGAGGGATTGTCCGTCTGGGTGGTTCCCTCGAACGCGATCACCGCGTCCGATCCGGCCGACAAGGCGATGCTGTTCGAGCCGACGGGCTCGAAAATCTACCGCCATCCGACGTTCTACGAAGTGCCGGACGAAGTGGACAACATGTGAGGCAGGCCACACGTAGTGCGGTGTCGCGCCGGCTAATGCTGCGGTGCATGAAGCCCGAATTGGGGGATGTAAGGACTCAAGGGGGATAATAGATGAACGCGCCCGTCAGTCTCGAACCGCGCGAAGACGCCTGGTCGATCCCGCTCGATGCGATCGACGTGAGCCAGCCCAGCCTGTACCAGGACGACGTCTGGGAACCGTATTTCGCGCGTCTGCGCCGCGAGGATCCGGTGCACTGGTGCGAGGCCGGCATGTACGGCTCGTACTGGTCGGTGACCAGGTACCGCGACATCATGCAGGCGGACACCAGCCAGAAGATCTACTCGTCCGACGCCATGTTCGGCGGTGTCGTGCTGCGCGATGTGGCCATGGACTATCGCCGGCCGAGCTTCATCTCGATGGACCAGCCGAAGCACGACGAGCAGCGCAAGGTGGTGTCGCCGATCGTGGCGCCCTCCAATCTGCAGCGCCTGTCTGCGACAATCCGTGCGCGCACTTGCCGCGTGCTCGATGCGCTGCCGCGCGGGGAAACGTTTGACTGGGTGGAGCGCGTGTCGATCGAACTGACCACGCAGATGCTCGCCACACTGTTCGACTTCCCGTTCGAGGAACGGCGCATGCTCACCTACTGGTCGAATGTCGCGACGGTGAACACGCGTGCCGGCACCGAGATCGACACGGAGGAGAAGCGCGACGCGGTGCTGCAGCAGGCGCTGGAATACTTCACCGCGCTCTGGCACGAGCGCGCTGGACAGCCGCCGCGGGCCGACCTGATCTCGATGCTGGCGCATGGCGAGGCGACGCGCGATCTGCCCTCACGCCCCGCCGAGTTCCTGGGCAATCTGCTGCTGCTGCTGGTCGGCGGCAACGACACGACGCGGAATTCGATGTCGGGCGGTTTGTTGGCGCTCAACAAATACCCGGACCAGTACCGCAGGCTGATTGCTGACCCCGGTCTCGTCGCCAGTATGGTGCCTGAGATCATCCGCTGGCAGACACCGGTGATTCACATGCGGCGCACCGCGCTGGAAGATGCCGAACTCGGCGGCAAACGGATCCGCAAGGGCGACAAGGTCGCGATGTGGTACATCTCCGGCAACCGCGACGACGAGGCGATCGAGAGGGCGAACGAGTTCATCATCGATCGCGCCAGGCCGCGCCAGCATCTGTCGTTCGGTTTCGGCATCCATCGCTGCGTCGGCAACCGCTTGGCCGAGATGCAGCTTGCGATACTGTGGGAGGAGATTCTGCGGCGCTTCCCGATGATCGAGGTGTTGGACGAGCCGAAACGGATGTACTCCAACATCCTGCGCGGGATTGTCGCCCTGCCGGTGCGGATTGCAGCGGCGTGAAGGGCGCACCGATAGTGCAGACGGGCGCGACAGCATGTTTGCGAAAATTGTCAGCACCGCACCGAAAGCACACCTCTCCCACTACGTGGGAGAGGTCGCCGTGAAACGGCGGGAGAGGGTGCCGCGGCATTCAAGTACCACCGAGGAGCACCCTTGTATCTCCGAATTGTGCCAAGAATGGCGTGGGCCGGCGAGGTAGCAGCCACGCCGGCCCTGGAGGGGAGAGCCCGCAGCACCCCTGGTGCAAGTCCGTGGGAGAGCAAGCTGCCGCCTCGCCATCTTCGCAAGCCCGAACAGTTGCATGGTCATCGAGACCGGATATGCAAGGAAGGGATCGGAAGATGGCACAGAAGGTAGTCAATGCCGGGATCGATGTCGCATGTCACGCGCGACGATGCCGGCCTGGCCACGCTGGCCGCCTGGTTGTCTGAGCACCAGGTCTGCCGCATCGGCCTGGAAGCCTCCGGTGGTTATGAGCGCATGGTGATCGACGCGTTGGAGGCGGCGGGCTTCGAGCTCGCTCTGCTCAATCCGCTGCGGGTGCGGCGATTTGCCCAGGCCAAGGGGCGACTGGCGAAGAATGATCGCGTGGATGCGCGAACCGTGGCGCATTTCACCGCGGTGCTGCTCGAAGCACCGCAGCCGGCGCGCCGGCGCGCGCTCGATCCGTTGGTCGAGCATCTGACGTTCCGTCACCGGTTGCGCGAATGGATCGTCGACTGCGACAACCAGCTGGAACACCTGCAGGACAAGGCCCTGCGGCGGAAGACCGAACTGCGGCGGCGCGGCTTTGAGGCCGAGCTGGCGGCGATCGAGCGGAAGCTGGCCAAGCTCGTTGGCGCACACGACGACTGGCGTGGCTTGGAGGTGCGGCTGCGCAGCGTGCCCGGTGTCGGCCCGGTACTGGCTCAGACCCTGATCGCGCTGTTGCCCGAACTCGGCCAGTTGTCGCGTCACGCCATCGCCTGCCTGGTCGGCGTGGCGCCGTTCGATGACAGCAGTGGCAGGCATGCCGGCGAGCGCCACATCAAAGGCGGCCGCAAGGCGGTGCGCGAGATCCTCGACATGGCCACGCTCAGCGCCAAACGCTGCAACCCGGTGATCGCCGCCTTCGCCAAACGCCTGGCCGGCAAAAAGCCCAAGGTCATCATTGTCGCCTGCATGCGCAAGCTGCTGGTCATGCGCAATGCCATGGTCCGCGATGCCACGACTGGCGGGCCAGCGCCGCGTGAGCCAAACGTGGATTCCTTGGTTCGACTGGACAACGGCCATTCCTTCGTCCCGACCTGGCATCCTCCAGGCCGTCGCGCGCAGGGCGGTCAATGATGGCCGCAGGCCACCCCGCAGGTGGCGCGCAGCGTCATTGACGGCCCCGAGCACGGCGGCATGCTCGGTCAGGTCCGGGAGTGCCGATGGCGAAACAAACAACACAGTTGCTCTCCCGGCGCGCTACGCGCTCCGACCTCTCCCGCAAGCGGGAGAGGTGTACGCTGTTTCTATTTCGCCTTCTGCGCCAGTGCCTTTACTTCGTCCATCGCCTCGGCGAAGCGCGTGTTCAGCAGCGCCAGGGCTTCCGCGTTGGACTGCTGGATCAGGTCGCTCAGCTCCTTCATGTGCGCCACAGCATGCTGGTAGGCCTGCTTCAGCAGCTCAGCCTGCCTGGCGGCCTTCACCTGCGGCGCTTCAGTTGACGCGAGCGCCTGCATCGCCTCGGTCAGTTCGGACATGCTGCTCTGCATCATCTCCATATGTCGCCGCGCGACTACCTGGGCACCTTCCAGAGCCACGCGGTTGGCGGCAGTCAGTGTCTCGAGGTTTTTGCGGTTCGCCGACAGGAACGCCTCCATGTCCGGCAGCGCGGGAAGCTTCATGTCGGCGAAGAACTTCGTGAAGTCCATGTCGGGTGTAAACATCGGGCCGCCCGACTTGGATTGTGGACCGCTGGCCATGGCCGGCTCCTTTTCCTGGGGTGACGCCGGTCACCTTACGCCCGTCGCCCCCGCGGAGGCCACCCGGCCGCCGTTCACGAAGGGCAACACCTCCTCGGTCAGGCGGCGGAACTGGGTCGCGCCATCGCCCATCGTGGCAAGGCGCAATGTGATGCGATTGCAGCCGGAGTTCAAATATCGGCGAAGCTGCGCAACGACCTGATGCGGGGGGCCATAGGCGAGCCATGCCGCCAGGCGTTGCTTGCTGTAATTTGCACCATAGTAGCGATCCAGGAAGCACTTGGCGTCGGCGAGCGCGGCGTCGCTGTCCTCGGCGATGTTGACGTGGTGACAGAGCGTGTTGTCGAAGCCCGACATGTCACGGCCGGCCTGAACGCCGGTGCGCTGAATGAAGTCCCATGAGCGGCGGAAGCCCTCCGGACTGACCGAATGCGTCATCCAACCGTCGGCGATGCGCGCCACGCAGGCCAGCGCGAACTCGGTGCCTCCCATATCCGTCTGCGCGTTTGACAGCCGTCCTGCGTTCGTCGTGAGCCAGATCGGGCACGGCGACTGCAGCGGCTTCGGCTGCAGAGTGATACCGCTGAAGCGGATGAACCTTCCCTCGAACGGCGCATCGTCGCACGTCCAGAGATGCCGCAACACGCGGATGTTCTCGATCATTCGGCGATGGCGTTCGGCGGGGGGAAAACCCATTGCCTCCGTCTCGGCATTCCACGCCGGGCCGGCGCCGCCGCCGGAACACACGGCGAGCCGCGTGCGGCCGTTCGACAGCACGTCGAGCGAGGCCCATTCGTAGGCGAACACGCGCGGGTCGCGCAGGGCGAACGAGCCCATGCACGCCGGGCCAAGCAGGATGCGCCGGGTACGGCCGGCAATCGCGGCGAGCAGCGTGAAGGCGTCGAGCCGCTGGTTGACGAACAGCGCATCGCCCACCCAGACGGAATCGAACAGCGGCGACGCCTCGACTGCATCGGCCAGCGCCAGCAATTGCTGCACTGCGGTAAGGCCAAGCAGCACACCGCGGTTTGAAAGAGTGATGCCGAAGTGCATGATCGGGCAGGTTGCACGCGTGAGGCATACCGCGCAAACTGCCGACACTTGGCGTGGAAGGAGCAGCATTCATGGCAGTCATCGAGGACTGCACGATCTCCCCGCTTTCAGCGCATACCGGCGCGGAGGTCCGCGGGGTTGATCTGACGCAGCCGGTCAGCACGGGGCTGCGAGAGCAACTGAACCGCACCTTCGTCGCGCATTCCGTCCTGGTCTTTCGGGACCAGCATCTGTCGCCAGGGCAATTGCTGGAAGCGGCGCAGTTGTTTGGCGAGGTTTTCCCACAGCACAATTCGCGCTTCGCGCTGCCCGAGTGTCCGCTGATCCACTACATCTCCAACGAGGACTTCTATCCGGACGGGAAGCGCTACATTCCGGGAGACGGTTACCACACCGATCACTCAAATGCCGCCGAACCACCGAAGGCGACGGTTCTGCACGCGGTGCAACTGCCGGATCGCGGCGGCGACACGCAGTTCGTCAATATGCACCGAGCCTATGAGGATCTACCGGATGCCACGAAGCAGCGGATCGATGGATTGAAAGCTGTGCACGTCTATCAGAGCCGGCACAGCGAGCGAAAGCTGCTGGCGCTCAGCGAGGAAAGCCGCGAGGCGGTGCCCGATGCCGTGTTGCATCCACTGGTGCGCACGCACCCCGAAAGCCGCCGCAGGGCGATTTATCTCAATCCGATCCGCATCGAGGGCATTATCGGGGTGACGGAGAGCGAGGCGCTCATATTGTTGGACGAACTGCTGGCACACGCGACGCAGCCGCAGTACCAGTACCGCCACTGCTGGCGGCCCGGTGATCTGGTGATGTGGGACAATCGCTGCCTGCTGCACAAGGCGAACGGCGACTATGACATGCGACAGACGCGGTACCTGTATCGGATCATGGTGCGGGGCGACGCGCCTTTTTAGCCGCTGTCCACTTCACGCTTTCAGCAAGTCCCAATTGACCACCAAATTGTACACCTCGCCCGCTTGCGGGAGAGGTCGGAGCGCGCAGCGCGACGGGAGAGGGTCCATCAGCAGGCAGCTTCCGCTGGCATTCACCCTCGCCTGTGTCGCCGAACCAAACGTCAACAGTGCCTCCTGATATATTATTATAATCCAAGCGTGTTATGGCCAACGGCGAAGCCTTGGCACCACATCTCCGCCGCGCGAGTTACCGCCAGAATATCTCGCGATCCATTGCCCTGTAAGGACATGCTACTACAACCGCGAAATCGTGCTGGCGTTTAGGCTAAAGCTACGTGCGATCTCCCGCACGGTCTCGTGGTCCCGATCACGACCTCCAGCTCGGCGAATCAGGCGACGATCCACGCCAACTCACGGATCAACGCATCCCACACCAGCCTGCGCGTACTCGGTCCAGCCATGATTAGCGGCATACGCAACCCACCGCCGCTGATCCGCCATCGAGAGAACCATCGTCGGGCACGCGACATTGAACATCTTCAGCCCAACGACACCGAACAAAGCCCGGTCCGACTTGAAGCATCCCGCGCCGGCCTGCGGATATAACGGCCAGCCATGCTGCGCGGCATATTCGGCCCAACGACTTTGCTGCGCCGCCGGCGTATCCGCATCAATGCAGGCGACGTGAAAGACGAAGACCTGCGTGGGCATCGCATCGTCCGGCGCTTGCTTCGCGGCGATCTGGTCGGCGGTCAGGAACAGCCGCTTGATGCACCAGCCGATGTCATCGGCGAGGAACATTGGACTGATCATGACGCCCATCATCAGAAACGCGCGGGCTCGCCGCGACGAACGAGGCCATCGAAACTTCGGCACCGCCACATACGGCATGCGGATGTCAGGGCTTGCCGAAGCCGTGCCTGCATATGCCATTGCGACCTCCTCGGCGCGGGAGCGCGCTGCTCACCGTCTCTGGCTTGCGATCACCGTCTTGCTGGCGGCTGTCACCACGTCCACCCAGATTACACCTTGCGGCGAGATGCGAAGCAAGGCGCCACGCTGTCCGGCACGTCCCTGGCTCCATACGAGCTTGCGGAGCGAGCCCTCCGATCCCCGCGGCCAATTCTCCGCCTGCGCCGTCCGGCCGCATCGCGCGGTCCATGCCGCCGCCCTTCACATAATCTCTAACCTGCGCCGTGGCAAGCAACGGGATGGGTTTCTCCGTTGACTTCACATTGGGCAAGGTGGCCAAGATCGAGCGGGTGCTTACGCTGCTACCTCGCTCGGCGGCCAAGCACACAGAGTGGAAGCGTCTGGTGGTCGCTCACAGCGTTCTTGGCAGCAAGCTGCACGACGCGCGGCTGGTGCGCGGTGTTCTTTCACCGGCAAGGAGAAATTCGAGATCGCACCTTTGAAAACCAGAGCTTCCGCCGGCCCGATCAGTTGGAACGGAGAACAGTCGGGTTCGCTGCCCGGAAGACAACAGGATGCGAGGGGGCATGTCGGTTTCGTGTTGGCGAGGGAGGCCGTTCATAAACTGCTTGCATTTCAACGCAATTCTGCAACAGGATATTGAAAGCAGATCCGCGAGGAATTGTCATTTTGCAAATCCATTCGCAAATGCTCGTTTGTGAGAGACGCCAAGCGAACCAATGGCGGCTTGCTGCTCGGTTACGCGCGAGTCTCGAAGGGCGACGAGCAGAACAACGTCCTGCAAACGAAAGCACTCAAAGCGGCCGGTTGTGGACGCTTGTTCGAGGAGGCTGCCTCTGGTGGCCGCTGGGATCGTCCCGAGTTGCACCGGAATGCTGGACCACCTGCGCGAGGGCAACACCGTCGTCGTCTGGAAGCTCGATCGCCTGTCGCGCTCTCTGAAAGATGTGCTGCATATCATGGAGCGGATCGCCAACGCTGGCGCGGGCTTTCGCTCGATCACCGAGAACATCGATACCACCACTCCGGCCGGACGCATGGTCATGCAGATGGTCGGTGCCTTCGCCGATGATGCGGAGTCGGCGATTATGCGGAGTCATGCCGCCGGAACCATGGAGTGAGCTGGCTTCTGACGGCGCGGCACTCCGCATAATCCCGGGCGGCAGAGAGCGGGTCTTCTGGCTTGCGGGCGCTACGGCTGCGCCCGTGCGGCCTGTGCTGGGGTTCCAGGGTCGAGGAGAGAGGCGATCAGTGCGTCGGGTGGCTTGAACCTTCCCTGACGTAAGGCGGGCGGCAGAACCGCCTCCATGGCCTCCAGCTTCTCCGATGGATCCAGTCGCAGATAGATCTCGGTCGTGCGCGCGTCGGCATGACCAAGCCACAGGGCCACCTTGCGGATGTCGCGGGTGGCCTGAAGCATCAGCACAGCACAACTATGCCGAAGCTGATGGGGTGATACGGAGCGGCCAACCAATCCGGGACATCTGTTGGCGGCGGCGCGCGAATGCTTGGCGAGAATGTATTCGAACCCGGCCCGCGTGATCGCAGCGCCTTCGGCATTGGCGAAGAGCTCTGGGATACGCATGGATCCGCGTACTGCCAGCCAGGCTCGAAGGTCGGTTGCGGTCTCTTTCCAAAGGGGCAGAGACCGCTCCTTACGGCCCTTGCCAAAGACACGGATGCTCGGTGTCCGGTGCAGTGCAGAGAGACCTGCGCCAGCGGGAGCCCCACCAGTTCGGAGGCGCGCAGCCCGCAGGCGAAACAGAGGTGTAGCATGGCGCGGTCCCGAATACCGAGGCGCGTCGTCAGGTCTGGAGCATCGAGGATCGTCCGCACCTCGTCGACCGCGAGGTGCCGCACCAGGGTTTGGTCATGTCGCTTTGTCGGGATGGCGTAGATCTGCCTGATCTGTTCCAAGGCGGAGGGAACGCGGAACTCGACGTACCGCATGAACGCCTTGATCGCCGCCAGTCGGGAATTGCGGGTCGTTGGGTGATTACGACGCCGTTGCTCGATGTGGGCCAGGAAGTTGAGCACCAGGGAGGCGTCGATCTGCTCAAGGCTGAGTTGAGAGGGTCGTTGACCCAGACGCTCGCTGGCAAAGATGAACAACAGCCGAAAGGCGTACGCATACGTCTCGCAAGTGTGCGGGCTGTGACCCCGCTCGATCGGCATATGTTCGCGCATAAAGGCTGTGATCAGGGGGGCGATCGGTGTCATGCGCCCCCCTTGGCGACCAGCGCCTCGGCTGCGGTGGCAATATCCGTCATCAGCTCCGGCGTCGCCTCAAGGTACCAGTAGGTATGAATGATGTCCGTGTGCCCCATGTACGTCGCCAGGGAGACGACGTGACGGGAGACTGACTCGCGACGTGTCGAACACTGCTGTAGCGGCCTCGTTGCGAAGGTATGACGAAGGTCATGAATCCGGCAGGGTGGTTCCCGTTGTGTGGCGACGCCCGCGAGCCGAACCACACGGCGGAATGTGTAGTTCACCATGCTGGCGGAGATCCTTCGGTTCCCCGCCGAAGGGAACACATGGTCGTCCGTCACGGCCAACTTGCGGCGCTGATCGAGCTAGCGGTCGAGCGCGTTCGCTAGCGTAGGATGCAGGGGGATGAGCCGGCTCTTCCCGAACTTTGTCCGCCGGACCAGCAGGACACCATTGGGCTGCAGGTCATCGAACCGCAGATCGAGCACCTCCGAGACGCGCAGGCCGGTCGCGGCGATCAGTCCGAAGAGCGTCGTGTACACCTCACGTCGGAGTGGGTATGTCCGTCGCAGTCGCCCGGCGGCTGCGACGATCTGCGCCACCTCCTCGAGCGCGTAGATGTAGGGAGAGGGCGGACCTTTGAAGCGGGAAACAAAGTTGATGGCGGCACCTCGTGACTGGAATCCTCGGCGTGCAGGAAGCGGGCGAGGTGCACGACGTCGCGCAGCCGAGTGTGTCGGGCGCTCGGCGAGGGAGCTTCCGTCGCCCAGGCCACCGCGGTTGCGGTGCGGATATGCGTGTCACTCTTGGCAGCGGCGAACCGGGCAAAAGCATGCAGATGTCGCGCGGTGTCGTGGAGCTTAAAACCAAGGGCCTGGCGTAGCGCGACATAGCGGTCAACGTGAGCGGTCAGCATGACGGCACCGCCGGCCACGGCTGGGCGATCACCGAGAGGAGACCAAAATCGACCTTGGCGTAGAGAGCTGTCGTTCTGGGAGAGCGATGGCGCAGGACCGCGCCGATGCCCGCCAGAGACGCGCCCTGGCGGAGCATTGTGGCGGCGACGGAGTGTCTGAGAACGTGGGCGCCATTGATCGGAGCCTTGATCCCGGCCCGGCGCAGCGCGGCACGCACGACATGTGTCACGGCAGCGCGGGTCAGCGGCCGGACAGGAGCCAGCACCGAGGTAAATACCTCCAGCGTTCGCAACGGCGGCCTGCTCTGGCGCAGGTAATGCAAGAGCGCGTCGCCGACTTCCTGCGGTAGAGGCAGCTTCTCCTGGCGCCGCGCTTTGCCGCTCACGTTGAGCTGCCCCTGGAGCCAGTCAATGTCGTTAAACCGGAGCCGGGCGACTTCGCTCGCACGGAGCCCGAGCCGGGCCAGAAGCAGAAGGACTGCCTTGTCCCGCGGCCCGTTGCCATTCGCAGGGCATGAAGCGATCACCCGTTCCCCATCCTCCGTGGCCAGAAACCGGGGAACCGTCGAGAGCTGCCAGGATGCAAAGCCGGGAATGGCGTGCTGCATTCCTGGCGGACACCGTCCCGTGGCACCCAAAAACCTCACGAACGCCCGAACAGAGACGATAATGGTCTTGGCACGCCAGAGCCCGTGGCGACGCGCGTGCACTAGGGCAAAGTCGCGAAGAACCTCAGCCGTGTAGAAGCGTGGATCGCTGCCGTGGGCAGCGAGAAGCTCGACGATGATCGCTTGATACGTCCAAAGTCGTCTCGGTCAGTCCCCGGTGCTGGTGCATCCATGAACGGAATTCCCCGATGACTGGCCAGCGATCGGCTGGAGACGGCGGAACGGCAAGCGGCGGGAGTTCCCCTTGTTCTCGGAGAAACCGGATGAGCAGAGCAGCGGAAGTCAACGAGTGGCCATTGGGGCCGCGGCAGTGTCGCACCCGGCGGCGGGACCGAAGCTCCGCCGCACAGGACGTGAAGCCCGCGAGCAGGTCTTGTGCGGTGAACCCGGCCGCTCGCATCCAATCCGTCCAACCCGCAAGTGAACGGAGCGTCGTATCGATCGTGATTGGTCTGTAGCTGTGGCGATGCAGCCAATCT
>CAWCDM010000093.1:0-63204 GCA_963794185.1 uncultured Alphaproteobacteria bacterium
AGCAGATACCCGTGCGCGGCGTGCAGCTCGACCATGTCGAAGCCCGCCTGCTCGGCGTAATCTGTCGCCTGCGCAAAGGCGTCGCGCACCGCATCCATGTCCGTGCGGGTCATCGCGCGTGGGACCTGGTTGCGCGGGCTCCACGGCACTGGGCTCGGTGCAATGACGTCCCAGTTGTCGGCATCCAGCGGCTCGTCCATGCCCTCCCAGCCAAGCTTCGTTGAGCCCTTGAGACCGGAATGGCCAAGTTGCAGGCAGATCCTTCGCGTCGGTGTGCGCCGTGCACGAAATGGACGATGCGCTTCCAGGCTAGCATCTGTGCTTCGCTGTACATGCCGGCGCAGCCCGGCGTGATGCGGCCCTCCGGCGTGACGCAGGTCATCTCGGTGAATACCAGACCGGCGCCACCCAATGCACGGGCGCCGAGATGCACGAGATGAAAATCGTTCGGCATGCCGTCCCGCGCGCTGTAGGTCGCCATCGGCGAGACCACGACGCGGTTGGCAAGCGTCATGTCCCGCAGTTTGAACGGCAGGAACATCGGCGGGATCGGCCGGTTGGTCAGTGCTGCTGCCGGCACGCTCGGCAAGCCAGCCCTCCATCCCCTCCAGCCAGGCCGCGGTCGCGCAGACGCAGGTTCTCGTGGCTGATCCGCTGGCTGCGGGTCAGCAGGCTGTAGGCGAACTGCTCCGGCTCCAGATGGGTGTAGCGCGCGACGTTCTCGAACCATTCGGTGGAATTGCGTGCGGCGGACTGAAGTTTCAGCACCTCGATGCGCCGTTCCGTTTCGTAGGCGGCGAGTGCGGCCTCGATGTCCGCGCCGGATCGGTCGATGGATTGCGCCAGCCCGATCGCGTCCTCCAGCGCGAGCTTGGTGCCGGAGCCGATGGAGAAATGCGCGGTGTGCGCGGCGTCGCCCATCAGCACGATCCGGTCCTTTGACCAGGTCGCGTTGGAGATTCGGTGGAAATTGATGAACTGCGAGCCGCGCAGGTGGCGCATGTTGGTCAGCAGCGGATTGCCGTCGAGCCAGGGCGCGAACAGGCGCTCGCAGAAGGCGACCGATTCCGGCACATCCATTTGGTCGAGGCCCGCCGCCCGCCAGGTCGCCTCGCGCGTCTCGACGATGAATGTCGAGGTATCGGCGTTGAAGCGATAGGCGTGGGCCTGGAACCAGCCCCATTCGGTCTCGACGAAGATGAAGGTGAAGGCGTCGAACAGCTTGTGCGTGCCGAGCCAGGCGAACCGGTTGGTGCGCACGTCGATGGAGGGCGCGAAGTGATCCGCATAGCGTGTGCGGATCGTGCTGTTGATGCCGTCGGCGGCAACGATCAGGTCGGCATCGGCGAATTCGGCGACGTCGTGCACCTCGCGCTTGAAGATCAGCTCCACGCCAAGATCCGCCGCGCGTTCCTGCAGGATGTTGAGCAGGCGCTTGCGCTCGATGCCGCAGAAGCCGTGGCCGCCGGAGCGGATGACGCGGCCCTTGAAGTGGATGTCGATGTCGTCCCAGTGGGCGAAGCTGTCGCTGATGCGTTGTTCGGTCCGCGGGTCGCCGCCCTTGAGGTTGCGCAGCGTCTCGTCGGAGAACACCACACCCCAGCCGAACGTGTCGTCGGCGCGGTTCCGCTCGATCACGCTGATGCGATGCGCGGGGTCGCGCAGCTTCATCAGTATCGCGAAGTAGAGACCGGCCGGGCCGCCGCCGATGCAAACGATCTTCATCGCGTCTCCGTGCTTGACGGGAAGTTCGTTCATACCTGCATTATCCGGCGCGCGGCAAGGAGGCGATGATGGTCCATCCGATGCACGGTCCCAATCGCTTCAAGCTGGGGATCTTCTCGGCCAATGCCGATGGTGGCCTGACGCTGACGCGCGTGCCGGAACGCTGGCCGGCGCGCTGGAACGAGGTGGTGGAGGTCGCGCAGATGGCCGACCGCGCGGGCATCGAGTTCTTCCTGCCGATCGCGCGCTGGAAGGGGTTCGGCGGCGAGGTGAACAGCCGGGAATGGAGTTTCGAGACGCTCACCTATGCCGCGGCGCTTGCGGGCTTCACGCGGCGCATTGCGCTGTTCTCCACCGTGCATGTGCCGATGGTGCATCCGGTGTTCGCGGCCAAGGCGTTGGCGACGGTCGATCATGCGTCGGGCGGCCGGGCCGGGCTGAATATCGTGTGCGGCTGGAGTCCGCAGGAGTTCGAGCTGTTCGGCCTGACGATGATCGAGGACCGCTATGCGCAAGGGCCTGGAATGGGCCGAGATCGTGGAGCGCATCTTACGCGGGCGGGCCGCCGTTCGATTACGAGGGCGGGTTCTATCGGTTAAAGAATGTCTCGGGTCAGCCGGCGCCGCTGCAGCGGCCACGCCCGGTGACGCTGAATGCCGCGTTCTCGCCGGTGGGGCGCGATTTCGCGGCGAAGACGGCGGATTTCCTGTTCACGACATTTGTCGATATCGAGGGCGGGCGGCCGCATATCGCCGACATGGCGGCACGCGCGCATGCGGTCGGCCGCGAGGTCGGAGTTTACACGACATGCCATGTCGTGTGCCGGCCGACGCAGGCCGAGGCTGAGGATTACTACGAGCATTACGCTGTGCGCATGGAGGATACAGCGAGTGTGGATTTCTACATGGGTGCCAAGGAGCAGTTTTCGTCGTCGCATGACCCGGAGGCGTATCGCTTGCACCGCAAGCGGTTCGTCGGCGGCGCCGGCACCTATCCGCTGATCGGCACGCCGCGCCGGATTGCCGAGGAGATGGTGCGGATGAGCGAAGTCGGCTTCGCCGGCACCACGGTCTCGTTCGTGAATTTCAAGAGTGAGCTGCCGTATTTCATCGAGACGGTGCTGCCTCTGCTGCGCGAGGCGGGGCTGCGGCAGGCGTAGCGAGAATTTTAAGTTGGGTGCAATAAAGAGTACACCTCGCCCGCTTGCGGAAGAGACGCCCCGCATCGCGCCGATGCGCCACCAGGGATGAAAATTCTGCGTGGCGCGGCGATCTTGGTGACAGTTGCTATTTTCATAGCAGGTCGCGGCGCGCCAGCGACGCGGGAGAGGGTCCCGCCCGTGACACCCTCTCCCGCCGCGCCTCGGCGCGTCGACCTCTCCCGCAAGCGGGCGAGGTGTATCAGCCTTCTCCCTGCGAGAAGCTACCGGATCGGCGCCGCCATCAGCACCGCGCGTCCGGCAGTCGTCGTTGCGTGCCATGATCCGAACACGCGTTCCAGCGTCGCAGCCGTCGGTGAGAAAGCAGACGACGGTCGGTCCCGGATCGAGCCGGACCAGGCCGAGGCGCAGCGGCAGAACTTCCGCGGAACGCCGCGTCGTGGCTGTGGTGCAACTCAGTGCGCGCCAGTACTTCGCCGCCTTCCGCGTCGGTCACCCGCCATTCCAACTGGTCGGCCAGGCACGCGGAACAAAGTTCGCGAGGCGGATATTGAACCGCTCCGCATGTGATACAGCGCTGCAGCGCCAGCTTCCCGCAGGCCGCGCTGTTCAGCCATGCTGCTGCATCGGCGTCATGCGGCCAGCACCGCGGCGGCGGTGCAGAGGCCGCGATCGTAGTTGATCATGCCGAAGCCGCCGACCAATGCATGGCGCGCGCCCGGCACGTTGCGTTCCTCGCGCCTGGCCGGTGAGCTGGCGCACGGCCTCCACCAGCCCCAGAAACCCGCCCGCCGCGCCGGCCTGGCCGCCGGAGAGCTGCCCGCCACCGGTGTTGTGCGGCAGGTTGCCGCCGGGGGCGAAGTCATTGCGCCGGATGAAGTCCGCGCCGGCGTCCTTGGCGCAGAACCCAAGGTCCTCGAATTGCAGCATCGAGATCACCGGATAGTCGTCGTAGGTCTGCACCACGTCGATGGCATCAGGCCCGACCGCCGCCTGTTGCCAAAGCGCGTCGGCATCCATTGCCCAGCCGCCGCGCCACTGTATCGGATCGTCCGGAAATGCGTTGTGCCGCTCGATCGTGGCGAGGATGCGCACGCAAGGCAGACCGAGCGATGCGGCCCTGGCACGGCGCATCACCAGAAAGCCGTCCGCGCCGGCACAGGGCATCACGCAGTCGAACAGATGCAGCGGCAGCGCGACCGGGCGGGCCGCAAGATAGGCCTGCAGCGTGAGCTCGCCGCGCAGCAGTGCCAGCGGATTGCGCTGTGCCCATTGCCGCTGCGCCACGCACAGCTTGCCGAAATCCTCGCGTGTCGCGCCGGTGCGGCGCATGGCATGCTCGGTCAGCAGCGCGAAGCTCTCATTCGGCCCGCCCGCGCCATACGGCCAGACGCAGTCGCGCGAAAAGCTGCTGAACTGCGCTACCAGTTCGTGAAAACTGTCGGGCCCATTGGTGTCGCCCGCGATGCACGCCACCACCTCGGCGTCGCCGCACTGCACGGCCCTGGCGGCGCGGCGCAGCGCCATGATGCCGCATGCGCCACCGGTCGGCAGGAATTCCAGGAAGCGCGGCGACAGGCCGACATATTGCACGAACGGCGCGGGTCCGTCCGGCGCCAGCGTGAAGCTGGACAGGCACAGCCCATCGACCTGCCTGCTTCGCAAGCCCGCTCACCTCCAGAAGTTGGCGCAGCGCAGTGCCCAACCACCATGCCGCGGCTTTCTCCGAGCGGCGCACGTAAGGCACGGTGACCGGCGCGCAGACGACGACGTCGCCGTAGTCCATCATGCCGGCGCGGTTCGGCGCTGCTTCAGGTGGCGCGTGTCGATGCAGGCTGGCGTGCCGGGAAGCTCGCGTGCCCAGGCCTTCAACTCGCCGCGCTGGATCTTGTTGGTCGCCGTCAGCGGCAGCGCATCGACGAACGCGACGTAGCCGGGTGCCTTGAAGTAGGCGAGTTCGCCGAGCGCATGCGCCACGATATCCGCCGCCTCGCGCGCCGTGTCGCCGACCGGCTCACGCGGAACGATGCAGGCCAGCACTTCCTCGCCGCGCAGGTCGTCGGGCACCGCGGCGCACGCCACCTCGCGGACCAGCGGATGCTGCCGCAGCACGCTCTCCACCTCGGCGGCGGCGATGTTTTCGCCGCTGCGGCGGATCACGTTCTTCCAGCGATCGACGAAGAACAGATTTTCGTCCGCGTCCCGCCGCACCACGTCGCCGGTGTGGAACCAGCCGCCTTCCCATGCCGCTTCGGTCGCCTGCGGATCGCCCAGGTATTCGGTGAAGAAGCCGGCGCGCGGGTCGGGGCCGGCGGCGCGCACCAGCAATTCGCCCGGCGTGCCATCGGCGATATCGGCGCCCGACTGATCGACGATGCGGTATTGCATGAAGGGCTGCGGCCGCCCGAAGCATGACCGGCCGATATGGCGCGGTTCGTGGCTGGCGATCACCACGGCGCCGGCGCCGGTCTCGGTCATTGCCCATGCGTCGATCATCGGAATGCCGAACCGCGCCTCGAACGCGGCGTGGTGGCGCGGATCGACGCCCGGCGCGAAGCCGAACCGCACGTTATGCGCCCGGTCGTCCGGCGAAGGATCGAAGCCCAGCAGCATCGTCGGCATCACGCCGAGGCTGTGCAGGATCGTCGCCTTGCTGTCGCGCACCGTCTGCCACCAGCTTCGCGGATGGAACCGGTCGAGCGGGATGATGCATCCGCCGGTCAGCACCATGGCGAGCGTCGAATACGCCATGGCGTTCACGTGGGTCATCGGCAACGGCGTGATCAGCCGCTCCTCGCCGGGCTGAAGCGCGCACAGGCCGCCGATCTCGGTGTACCAGCGCCCGCAACGCAGGAAATACGCGTTGGACAGCACGCAGCCTTTTGGCTTGCCGGTCGTGCCGGAGGTGTAGAGCAGGGCACACTCGGTGCCTGCATCGCGGCGTCTGGTCACTGCGCCGGGGCAGGGGCGGCTGCGAACTCGCCGTCATCCGTCGTGACCGCGCACGCGCCGGCTTGGCGGTTGACCGCATCACGCAGCGTGCGGGCATGAACCGGCGCGGCAACCGCGAGGCAGATGCCGCTGTGCCGCATCAGGTAATCGAGTTCCGCCGGGCGAAGGTCCGGATTGAGCGGCACGACGCTCGCGCCCAGTCCGTTCAGCGCGAACCAGTGCAGGAACGCGGCCGGCCGGTTCTCCAGCATCAGGCCGACCCGATGACCAACGCCGTAGCCGGCCGCCCGGTAGCGGTGGGCAATCGCCTCGACCGCCGCCGCGGCCTGGCCGTAGGTCAGGGTCGCCGGCCGCGATGCCGTAGCGCTGCGCTGTCTCGTCGGTGACATGCAGGAACGGCCGGTCATGCCAGGCATGAGCGGCGTCCCGGAATGCCGCGAAGACGGTGCTCGTCAGAGCGGATCCCAGTCGAACACCTCGCCCGAGCGATCCAGCGGCATGAACGCCGCCTTCAGCGCCGGCGCCGCGTGCTGCGGCGATGCTCTCCGGCGTCCAGCCCTCGGCGCGGTGCACGATGCGGATCGGCCGCGGCGAGCTGAACAGGATGACCTCGTTCATCCGCGTGCCGAACACCTGGCCGGTCACGTCCTTCGCCGCGTCGGACGACAGGAACACCGCCATCGGCGCGTTCTTGTCCGGCGTCATCTGCTGGATCTTCGCCAGCCGCGCCTGCTGCTCCGGCGTGGTGGCCGGGATCGAGCTGGTCATGCGGCTCCAGGCGAACGGCGCGATGCAGTTCGAGCGCACGTTGTAGCGCTTCATGTCGAGCGCGATCGACTTCGACAGCGCGGTGATGCCCAGCTTGGCCGCCGAGTAGTTCGCCTGGCCGAAATTGCCGATCAGCCCGGAGGTGGAGGAGATGTGCACGAACGTGCCGCTCTCCTGCTTGCGGTAGTGCTCGGCGGCCGCGCGGCTGACGAAGAAGCTGCCGTTCAGGTGGACGGCGATCACCGACAGCCAGTCCTCCGGCGACATCCTGTGGAAGATCACGTCGCGCAGGATGCCGGCGTTGTTCACCACGCCGTCGATCCGGCCGTAGTGGTCGAGCGCCGCCTGGATGATCTTCTGCGCCGAGCCCCATTCGGCGACCGAATTCGGTGCTGATCTCGGCCGCCCCGCCGCGCTGCTCGATCAGCTGCTTGGTCTGCTGGGCCGGCGTGGCGGACTGGCCCTCGCCGGACAGCGAGGCGCCGACGTCGTTGATGATCACCTTGGCGCCGGCCGCCGCCATGGCCAGCGCGATCTCGCGCCCGATGCCGCCGCCCGAGCCGGTCACCGCCACGACCTTGCCTTCCATCATGCCCGCCATTCCCTGACTCTCCGTTGCGCTTTTGCTACCGACCGGTATTAGGCCGGCTGCGGCGGATTGTGAACCCGATGCTGCCGAACGGTCAGAACGTCTGGCCAGTCCACGGATTGATGCCAGCCGAGGCCGGGACAGTGGTGCGCAATGAGCTGAAAGTCGTCCAAGATTGCGCGTCGCGACGCTCGCCTGATGGGCGACGGCGGTGGCGGCGATGGCCAGGTCTCCGGCGAAGCGTGGCTTTCTCGCCTGCGGCGGCGAGGCAATGAGGTTGCGCAGTGCCGGCACGGCAAGCAAACGGCCGAAAATGCGCCCGGCATCGGCGTCCAGCGGCAATACAAGCTGCGTCGCAACGATCGAGTTCAGCCATGCCGTGAGTTGCGTCGCCAGCGAGTTGCTCTGCGGAAGCCTCGGCGATGCCGTACTCGATCTCCGCCACCGAGAATGAGGCGATCGCCAGATCCGCCTGAGGCTGAGCCGCGAGCCACGCGGTCACGTTCGGATCGGGGTTCGGCAGTCGAAGCTCACTCAATACGTCTGTGTCCAGAACGGTCCTCACCTTTGTTCTCCGGGCTGAAGTTATCAGGCGCTAAACTTGTACCGAGCGTAGCTCGGGCTTCTTCCAATACTGTATCGAACACATCACCCCTCTCACCAAAGCGGTGAGAGAGCAGAACTGATTTCAGATTTGGCTTGGTCTGTTCATAATATTCTTTTGATACGACAACTACCTCACGACCATCTCTGCGGCGAATGACCTGCGGCCGCCCGTCGACCGCCGCGTCGACGAGTTCCGAAAAGCGGTGGCGGGCCGCTCCTGCTTGCCATACGTCGGACACTGAAATTCACCTCTTGACCAATGACAGTGACGGTAGATCTGACCAAACTGAGCTGTCAACTCAGTCTGGACGGCTGAGGTGTCACTTCGGCAGTAAGCCAATCCGCCGCGGCGGCCAAGTGCCCAACCCATCACCACAACCCCTTGACGGGCCGCACCCTGTACGCCATCTCCCGTCAATCAGGACCATGATGGTCCGATTAGCTGAATGCCATACCTTCAAGGGGTTTCGCAGACCATGCTCAGGCTGTCGAAGCTGACCGACTATGCGGTCGTCGTGCTGGTCCGCCTGTCCCGGGACATGGGCGTGCAGACCTCGCCCGGCATCGCCGCCACCACCGGCATCCCTGAGCCCACCGTGGCCAAGGTGCTGAAGACGCTGGCCGCCGGCGGTCTGGTCGCCTCGCAGCGCGGCGCGCGGGGCGGCTATCGGCTGCTGCGTCCGCTGTCCGCCATCCCGATCGCCGATGTGATCGCCGCGGTGGATGGCCCGATCGCGCTGACCGCCTGCGTCGAAGGTTCCGCCGTGGAATGCGAATCCCAGGGGCTGTGCCCGATGCGCGGGCGGTGGGACCCGGTGAACGAGGCGATCCATCAGGCGTTGTCGACCATCACGCTGGCCGACATGCAGGAGGCCGCCATCCCGCGCGCCTTCCGTTTCCCGGTGCGGACACCGCTCGCTGCCTGCCGTCGATCCCTCCGCCGCCGAATAGGACGCATTGATGTCTGCTGCGACCGAAACACTCGACACCGTCCAGTCCCTCACGCAGTCCGGCTACAAGTGGGGCTGGGAGACGGACATCGAGATGGACCTCGCGCCCAAGGGGTTGAACGAGGACACCATCCGGCTGATCTCCGCGCGCAAGCAGGAGCCGGAGTGGCTGCTGGCATGGCGGCTGAAGGCGTATGCCGCCTGGCTGCAGATGGAGGAGCCGCACTGGGCGCGCGTCGAGCATGCGCCGATCGACTACCAGGACCTGCACTACTATGCGGCGCCGAAGAAGAAGCCGGGGCCGAAGAGCCTGGACGAGGTCGATCCGGAACTGCTGAGGACCTACGAGAAGCTGGGCATCCCGCTGAAGGAGCGGGCGATCCTGGCCGGCGTCGATCCGGCGTACGGTCGAGGGCGCCCAGGTCGCGGTGGACGCGGTGTTCGACAGCGTCTCGGTGGCGACCACATTCCGCGAGACGCTGAAGAAGGCGGGCGTGATCTTCTGCCCGATCTCCGAGGCGGTGCGCGATCATCCCGAACTGGTGCAGCAGTATCTCGGCTCCGTCGTGCCGGTGTCGGACAATTTCTTCGCCGCGCTGAACTCGGCCGTGTTCACCGACGGCAGCTTCGTCTACATCCCGAAGGGCGTGCGCTGCCCGATGGAGCTGTCCACCTATTTCCGCATCAATGCGCGCAGCACCGGCCAGTTCGAGCGCACGCTGATCATCGCCGAGGCCGGCAGCTATGTAAGCTATCTGGAAGGCTGCACCGCGCCGATGCGCGACGAGAACCAGCTGCATGCCGCGGTGGTGGAACTGGTCGCGCACGACGATGCGCAGATCAAGTATACGCACCGTGCAGAACTGGTATCCCGGGCGACGCGGAAGGCCGCGGCGGCATCTACAACTTCGTCACCAAGCGCGGCGCCTGTCGCGGCGCGCGGAGCAAGATCTCCTGGACGCAGGTGGAGACCGGCTCGGCGATCACCTGGAAGTATCCGTCCTGCGTGCTGCTGGGCGACGACAGCGTGGGCGAGTTCTACTCGGTGGCGGTGACCAACAACTGCCAGCAGGCCGATACCGGCACCAAGATGATCCATATCGGCAAGCGGACCAAGAGCACGATCGTCTCCAAGGGGATCAGCGCCGGCCGCTCCAACAACACCTACCGCGGGTCTGGTGCGCGTGCTGCCGCAGGCGTCGGGCGCGCGCAACTCACACGCAGTGCGATTCGCTGCTGATCGGCGATTAGCTGCGGCGCGCACACCGTGCCCTACATCGAAAGCCGCAATCCGACGGCGAAGGTGGAGCACGAGGCGACCACATCGAAGATCGCCGACGACCAGCTGTTCTATTGCCGCCAGCGCGGGCTGTCGGAAGAGGATGCGGTGAACCTGATCGTCAACGGGTTCTGCAAGGAGGTCCTGAAGGAGCTGCCGATGGAGTTCGCCGTCGAGGCGCAGAAACTGCTGGCGGTGAGTCTGGAAGGCTCCGTGGGTTAAGGGACGCAGTCATGCTGGAAATTCGCGGCCTTACCGCCGCCATCGACGACAAACCGATCCTGCATGGCATCGACCTGACGGTGCCGCAGGGCGAGGTGCACGCGATCATGGGGCCGAACGGCTCCGGCAAGTCGACGCTCGCCTATGTGCTGTCGGGGCGCGAGGACTATGTGGTCACCGGCGGGTCGGTGACGTTCGACGGCCGCGACCTGCTGGCGATGGCGCCGGAGGAGCGTGCCGCCGCCGGCGTGTTCCTGGCGTTCCAGTATCCGGTCGAACTGCCCGGCGTGGGCAATGCCAACTTCCTGCGCACCGCGCTGAATGCGCTGCGCCGCTCGCGCGGCGAGAGCGAACTGGACGCGGTGCAGTTCCTGAAGATGGCGCGCGCCGAGACCAAGCGGCTGGCGATGCCGGACGACATGCTGCGGCGGAACGTCAATGTCGGCTTTTCCGGCGGCGAGAAGAAGCGCAACGAGGTGCTGCAGATGGCGATCCTGCGGCCGCGGCTGGCGATCCTCGACGAGACCGACAGCGGGCTCGACATCGACGCGCTGAAGATCGTCGCGGACGGCGTGAACGCGCTGCGCGGGCCGGAATTTTCCGACGCTGGTGATCACCCACTATCAGCGCCTGCTCGAACACATCGTGCCGGACCGCGTTCATGTCCTGGCCGGCGGGCGGATCGTGCGCTCCGGCGGTCCGGAACTGGCGCACGAGCTGGAAGCCAAGGGCTACGCCGGCATGGTCGCGGAGGCCGTCGATGACACGTCGCCCGCAACGCGGAGAGGTCGCCGCGCGAAAGCGCGGCGGCGCGCTACGATGCGCGCCGTGCGCCGGTGTCGCGCTCCTCGCCCGCTTCGAAGGTTGCGCGAGCACCTGCCCGGCGATCCGCGGCAACGACTGGCAGCGGCGGAGGCATTCCGCCGCGCCGGGCTGCCGGGCGGAACCTCCGGCCGGCGTGAAGAGGCGTGGAAATACACCAGCCTGCGGCCGGTCGCCGAGGCATCGTTCCACGAGCCGACGACCTTGCTCGCCGGCGACAGCGCCTTGCTCGCGCGCCTGCCGCAAATCGAAGCGCCGCGCATCGTTTTCGTCGATGGCCGCTTCCGGCCGGAGCTGTCGGCGCTGCCGGCGGCGCTGCAATTCACCCGCTTCGCCGATGATGCCGCATTCGGCACGCTCGCCCGCCCGGACAGCGAACCGATGGTGGCTCTGAACACCATGCTTGCCGAAGACGGCGCATCGATTTCGGTTCCCGAAGGCATGGATGCCGGCCTGCTGCTCCTGGTCAGCCTGGCGACAGACACGCCAGGCGCGCCCATCGCGTTCCATCCGCGCCATGCGATCCGGCTTGGCCGCCGGCGCGAAGCTCACGCTGCTCGAAATGTCGCTGGGCGATGGCGCCTATCTGCACAATCCGGTCACCGAAGTGCATGTCGGCGAGGACGCGACGCTGACGCATGTGCGGCTGCAGAATGAATCGCCGAGCGGCCTTCCACCTTTCGACCGTGTACGTGGAGATCGCGGCCCGCGGAACCTATGACAGCTTCGCGCTGAACCTCGGCGCACACGTCGCCCGCACCGAGGTGCACGCGCGGCTGATCGGCGCGAAGGGCAGCACGCATCTCAACGGCGCGCAGTTGCTCGGCGGCGTGCAGCATGCCGACTTCACCACCGTGGTGAAGCACGACGCACCGTCCTGCATCTCGCGGCAGACGGTAAAGAATGTGCTGGCGGGACGCTCGCAGCGGCGTGTTCCAGGGGCGTATCGAGGTCGCGCGTGCTGCGCAGAAGACCGACGGCTACCAGATGAACCAGGCGCTGCTGCTGTCGCCCGATGCCGAGATCGACACCAAGCCGGAGCTGGAGATCTTCGCCGACGATGTGAAGTGCAGCCACGGCGCGACGGTGGGCGAGCTGGATGCCGATCAGCTGTTCTACCTGCGAAGCCGTGGCATTCCCGATGCGGAGGCGCGTTCGATGCTGGTGCACGCATTCCTGGCGGAATCGCTGGACGCGGTGACGCATGACGGCGTCCGCGAAGTTCTGGAACACGCCGTGGAGAACTGGTGGGAGCGACAGGCTGCATGAACGTCGAGTTGAACATTCATTTGAGCCGCCCCGCCGTTCTGGACGTCGCCCGCATCCGCGAGGACTTCCCGATCCTGCGCCAGAAGGTACGCGGCAAGGACCTGGTCTTCCTCGACAGTGCCGCCTCGGCGCAGAAGCCGCGCGTGGTGATCGATGCCATGTGCGAGGCGATGGAGACGCAATACGCCAACGTGCACCGCGGCCTGCACTGGATGAGCGAGCGCACCACCGATGCCTATGAGGCTGCGCGCGATGCCGTCGCCGCATTGCTGAACGCGCCGGACCGGCACGAGATCGTCTTCACGCGCAACATCACCGAATCGCTCAACCTGATGGCGCACAGCTACGGCCGTGGCATTTTGAAGCCGGCCCAGGCGGTGCTGATCTCGGGGATGGAGCATCATTCCAACATCGTCCCATGGCAGATGCTGCGCGACGACCGCGGGATCGAGCTGCGCGTGGCGCCGATCACCGATGCTGGCGAGCTCGACATGGACGCATTCGAGGCGCTGCTGGCGGATGGCAAGGTGGGTCTCGTATCGATGACCCACATGTCCAACGTGCTGGGCACCTACACGCCGGCGGAGCGCATCGTGCGGATCGCGCACGCGCACGGCGCCAAGGTGCTGTTCGATGGCGCGCAGGCGGTGGTGCACCGGCGCGTCGACGTGCAGGCGCTGGGCTGCGATTTCTATGCGTTCACCGGCCACAAGCTGTACGGGCCGACCGGTATCGGCGTGTTGTGGGGCCGTCGCGAACTTTTGGATGCGATGCCGCCGTTCCTTGGCGGCGGGGAAATGATTTCCTCGGTTTCCTATGAGCGCTCCACCTGGGCGCAGGTGCCGCACAAGTTCGAGGCCGGCACGCCGCCGATCCTCGAAGGCATCGGCCTGAAGGCGGCGATCGATTACGTGCAGTCGATCGGCTACGACGCGATCGCGGCGCACGAGACGGCGCTGATCGATCACGCCCTGGCGCGGCTCGACGCGATCGAGGGCATCCGCATCCTCGGCCGCGCGCAGGACCGCGGCGGCGTGGTGTCGTTCGCGCTCGACCGCGCGCATGCGCACGACGTGGCGACGCTGCTCGATCGCCAGGGGATCGCGGTGCGCGCCGGGCATCACTGCGCCGAACCGCTGATGCACCGCTTCGGGCTCGAGAGCACGGCGCGCGCCAGCTTTGCGATCTACACGACGCCGGGAGAGATCGACTTGCTGGCCGACACGCTTGAGCGCGTTAGGGAGTTCTTCAAGTGACGCAGTCCCCCTCCCCCCAACCCCCTCCCGCAGGGCCTTGCGGGAGGGGGTTGGGGGAGGGGACTGCGACAAAAAGGGGCCGATATGACTTCCGACACGTTCGACGATCTGCGCGATCTCTATCAGGAAGTGATCCTCGATCACGGCCGTCGCCCGCGCCACGCGCGGCGTTTGGAAAGCTTCGATGCCACCGCGAAGGGCGACAACCCGATGTGCGGCGACCGTATCGAGGTGTGGGTGAAATACGCCCCCGACGGCACGATCGCGGATACCGGCTTCCAGGCGCGCGGCTGTGCCATCAGTGTTGCTTCCGCCGACCTGATGGCCGAGACCGTCATCGGCCGCAGCAAGGCCGACACGCATGCACTGTTCGATGCATTCCGCGAACTGGCGCGCACCGGCAAATGCCCGCATTGTGACGCCGCGTTGGCCGAACCGATGGAACGCCTGGAACCATTGGCAGGCGTGCACGAATATCCCTCGCGGGTGAAGTGTGCGACGCTGGCGTGGCACGCATTGGTCGCCGCAATGGACGGGGGCAGGGAGGCGAGCAGTGAATGACCTGAGCCAGACTCATGCGGCCTGGACACCGAACGGCGAGACGCAGCCGAAGCCGACGGAGGATGCCATCATCGCCGCGATAGCCGAGGTGTACGATCCGGAGATCCCGGTGAACATCTACGAACTCGGGCTGATCTACGCGATCGATATCGGCGACGATGGCGCGGTGAAGGTCGAGATGACGCTGACCGCGCCGGCCTGCCCGTCCGCTCAGGAGCTGCCCGAGCAGGTGCACGGCGCCGTCATGTCGGTGGCCGGCGTCACGGGCTGCGACGTGGAGACCGTCTGGGACCCGCCCTGGGACCCCAGCCGGATGACGGAAGAAGCCCGCCTGCAGTTGAATATGTTCTGATCGACAACGATATCGAGTGAGCCATGAGCACGACCGTAAAGTCCCCTGGCACAACGCCCCGCAAGCCGCGCGCATTGCCGCCGCTGATGACGCTCACGGATGCCGCGGCTGAGCGCCTGCGTTCGCTCTACGCCAAGGGCGAGCAAGGAAAGCTGCTGCGTATAGGCGTGAAGACGAAGGGCTGCTCCGGGATGTCCTACGACATGACCTGGGCCGACGCGCCTGCGCCTACGGACGAGGTCGTGAAGGACAAGGATCTGACTGTTCTGGTGGACCGCAAGGCCAGCCTGTTCCTGATCGGCACGGTGATGGACTACGAGATGAAGGCGTTGACGTCGGGCTTCACCTTCACCAACCCGAACGAGAAAGGCCGCTGCGGCTGCGGCGAGAGCTTCCACGTTTAGCGGCTGAAGATGCTTACGCTCTCAAGGCGTTCTGACCACAGGAACTGATCGATCGGCGTCGCCGCTGTCAAACGATAGCCGGCCCGCGCCAACAGTATTGTGTCGCGCGCAAGAGTGGCGGGGTTGCAACTTGCATAGGCGACAACCGGCACGTTCGCTGCTGCGATCTGGGCGACCTGCGCACCGGCGCCGGCGAACGGCGGGTTAAGCACCACGGCCGCGAAACCGGCCAGTTCCTTCGCCTGCAGCGGCTGGCGCGCCAGATCACGCTGCGTCACGGTGATGCGGCCTGCAAGGCCGGCCTGGTTGGCCGCGGCTCGTAAGGCGGAGACCGAGGCCGGATCGCCTTCCCAGGCGGCGACGCGTGCTCGCCGCGCCAGTGCGAAGGTTATTGTGCCGCAACCCGCAAACAATTCCGCGATGCGGCCTGCCGCAGGTGTTGCATCGAGAACGGCGGAAATGATTGCAGCCTCGCCTGATGCCGACGCCTGCAGGAAGGTGCCGGGTGGCGGGGTGAGGATGACGCCGCATAGCGTTGTCGTCGGTGGACGCTGAATGGCGACCGGTTCCGGTTCATCGTTGCCCTGCGCCCAGGCGATGCGCGGCAGAGCGTGCGTGCGCGCGAACTCGGTCAGGGCGACGCGGTCGTCGAGGTTCAGCACCGCATCGGTGCGGAGCAGCACATCGGGTCCGCTGTCGAGCAGGTTCGCGATCACCGAGCCCTCACGCCGGAACGCCCGCAGCCGCGACAGCAGCACGCGCAGGGGCGCGATCAGTGCCACCAGCGTGGGATGCAGCACGTGGCATTCGGCGAGGTCCACCACCTCTGCGCTGCGCAGCCGATGCAGCCCGAGCACGATCCTGCCGCCCACGCGGCGAGCGGCGAGGTCCATGCGCCGCCGCTTGCCTGGGCCGGTGCGCGCCGTCGGTGCGAGAACTGCACCGGCGTACCCAGCGCGGTGCAGCGCGGTTCGCAGCAGGTCCGTCTTTCGGGCGAGATAGGCGTCATCGCGCCAGTGCTGCAGGGCGCAACCGCCGCATGCGCCGAAATGCGGACAGGGTGGCTCGACGCACGCTGCGCCTGGATCAGGGAGGGATGGCGCCGACCCCTCCCCCCAACCCCCTCCCGCAAGGGGAGGGGGAGAACCACCGGTGTAGCTACTCCCCCTCCCCTTGCGGGAGGGGGTTGGGGGGAGGGGGCCGGGCTTCAGCCGCCGAAAGCCGAAAGGCCGGTCTGCGCGCGACCCAGGATCAGCGCATGCACGTCGTGCGTGCCCTCGTAGGTGTTGACCGCCTCCAGGTTCATGACATGGCGGATCACGTGATACTCGTCCGACACGCCATTCCCGCCGTGCATGTCGCGAGCTTCGCGTGCGATCGCCAGCGCCTTGCCGCAGTTGTTGCGCTTCAGCAGGCTGATCATCTCCGGCGCGGCGTTGTCCTCATCGATCAGCCGGCCCAGCCGCAGCACCGATTGCAGGCCGAGCGTGATCTCGGTCTGCATGTCCACCAACTTCTTCTGGATGAGCTGCGTCGCAGCCAGCGGCCGACCGAACATGATGCGCTGCAGCGTGTAGTCGCGCGCCGCCTGCCAGCAGAATTCCGCAGCGCCCAACGCCCCCCACGCGATGCCGTAGCGCGCGTTGTTCAAACACGAGAACGGCCCGCGCAGGCCCTTCACCGCCGGCAGCATCGCATCCTCAGGGACCGCCACATCGTCCATCATGATCATGCCGGTGACCGACGCGCGCAGCGAGAATTTGCCTTCGATCTTCGGCGCGCTCAGCCCCTTCATCCCCTTCTCCAGGATGAAGCCGCGGATGTCGCCGGCATCGTCCTTCGCCCACACCACGAACACATCGGCGATCGGCGCGTTGGTGATCCAGGTCTTCGATCCGTTCAGCACATAGCCGCCGTCGACACGCCTGGCCCGCGTACGCATCGATGCGGGGTCGGACCCGGCGTCCGGTTCGGTCAGGCCGAAGCAGCCGACCCATTCGCCGCTGCGCAGCTTCGGCAGGTATTTGTCCTTCTGCGCCTCGGAGCCGAAATCCCAGATCGGGTACATCACCAGCGAGGACTGCACGGAAAATGCCGAGCGGTAGCCGGAATCCACCCGTTCGACCTCGCGCGCGATCAGCCCGTAGCTGACGTAGTTCACGCCGGCGCAGCCATAGCCTTCGAGCGTGGCGCCGAGGAACCCCATCTCGCCCATCTCGTTCATGATCTCGCGGTGGAACCGCTCGTGGCGGTTCGCCTCGATCACGCGCGGGAAGAGCTTCTCCTGGCAGTACTCGCGCGCGGCGTCGCGGATCGCGCGCTCTTCCTCGGCCAGTTGTTCGTCGAGGCGCAGCGCATCGTCCCATTTGAATTCGGTGAAGTGGCTCTTGTGCCGAACAGGTGCGTCGTTCATGCCTCGCTGTCACTCTCCTCGATGGACGGGCCGGCTGCGACCGCCGCCGCCGTCCGGCGCAACAACATGAAGGCCGGCATCTCCTCGCCGAACCCCCTGACCGCCGGACCCAGATCGCTGTCGCGCCGTCTCGGCTCGCGGTAAGGAGCCTCGCGGGACGGCGGTGGCGCTTCGCGCCGAGGTTCCGGCTTCGGTTTCGCCGCGCGCGGCTGCGGCGCCGGCTTCTCGCGCACGGGCTTCGCGTAGGCGGGCTTCTCGCGAACGGGTTTCTCCCGCGCGGGTGTCTCGCGGGCAGGCTTCTCGCGCGGCGGCGGCTTTTCGCGCGCCGCTGTCTTCGGTCGAGCCGTCCGACCGCGGCCACGGCGCCGGCGTCCATCGTCCTCCGCCCAGTCGATCGGATCGAGACCCTCGACATTGAACGGCGGAATAGGATGTCCGATCAGCTTCTCGATCGCTTCGACGTGGGCGCGGTCCTCCGGCATCGCGATGGTGAACGCGTGCCCCTCCAATCCCGCCCGACCCGTTCGTCCGATGCGATGCACATAGTCCTCGGCATGGATCGGCACGTCGAAGTTGAACACATGCGACAGCCCGCCGATGTCCAGTCCGCGCGCGGCGACGTCGCTGCACACCAGCAGGCGCAGTTCATTCGCCTTGAACTTCTCCAGCGTCGCGAAGCGCACGGTCTGCGCCATGTCGCCGTGCAGTGCACCCACGTCGAACTTGTGCCGGGTCAGCGACTTGCACAGGATATCCACGTCGCGCTTGCGGTTGCAGAATATAAGCGCGTTCTGCACCTTCTGGGTGCGGACCAGCCGGCGCAGCGCCTCGCGCTTGTCATGCTCCGCCACCAGCGCCAGGCCCTCGATGATGGTGGTCGCCACCGAGGCAGGGCGCGAAACGACGATCTCCTTGGGGTTCTGCAGGAAGGCATCGGCCAGCCGGCGGATCTCCGGGAACAGCGTCGCGCTGAAGAACAGCGTCTGGCGGTTGCGCGGCAGCAGCGAGACGATACGCTCGACGTCGGGAATAAAGCCCATGTCCAGCATGCGGTCGGCTTCGTCGATCACCAGGGTCTTCACATCCGACAGCAGGATTGTGCCGCGCTCGAACATGTCGATCAGCCGGCCGGGTGTGGCGATCAGCACATCGACCCCGCGCATCAGCACGTCCTTCTGGTCGGACATGCTCTCGCCGCCGATGATCAGCGCGTGCGTGAGCTTCAGATACTTCCCGTACTGCACGAAGTTCTCGGCCACCTGCAGGGCAAGCTCGCGCGTCGGCTCGAGGATCAGGCTGCGCGGCATGCGTGCCCGCGCGCGCGAACCGGTCAGGATGTCGAGCATCGGCAGGGTGAAGCCGGCGGTCTTGCCGGTGCCGGTCTGTGCCGTGCCGAGCACGTCGCGTCCCATCAGCACGGTGGGGATCGCCTGCTCCTGGATCGGCGTCGGGTGGCGGTAGCCCATCTCGGCGATCGCGCGCAGCACCGAATCGGACAGGCCGAGATCCGCGAATGTCGGGCGCGGCGGCTCCAGGCCTGTGGTCTCCCCGGCCGGTACCGCCACGATCGGTGTGTGGTCGGTCGGTTCCGCCGGGACGGTCGTGCTATCGTTCAAATCTTGTCCAGTCGACTGGCTGGTCGCGACGCTGCGCCGCGGTACCCGCGCTTAGGCCGCCTGAAACTGCCCGCGCGTAACGACCGGGGTATCAGGAGGAACCTGTGGAAAGTCAAGTTCGGCTGTCGTCGAGTGCGAACCGCTGTGCTAGGTGACGCACCGCATTATATAACTGGGACCGGGGTGGATCATATACCAGAATACGATACGATGCGAGGTTCTATAGGATGATCAGCGTGATTCCAACCATTCTCGGCCGAACGCTGGCCTTGGCAGCGTGTGGCACAGTGCTTGCCGGCGCCCTGGCTGTACCAGGCCCGGCGCACGCCCGCGTCTTCATCGGGTTCGGTTTCCCGTTCTTTGTCGGTCCGCCAGCCTACTATCCGCCGCCGGTCTATTACCCGCCCCCGCCCTACTACTATCCGCCACCGCTACTATCCGCCACCTGCGTCCTATGCGCCCAGGCCCGCCGTCCCGTCCGGCCAGGCCTGCTACGCCGGAGGAACAGTCTGCCCGATGGAGCGCCCGGTCGGGCCCGGGTCTTCGTGCTACTGCACGACCGCCCAGGGCAGGGTCTGGGGACGCGCGAGCTGATGGCGAGCCCGCCAGGCACAGCGCCGCTCGAGCAGAGCCGGCACAACCCGCGGGAACAGGCGGCGGCGCCGCAATCCAGCCAGCAAACAGCGCCGATCGAGGATTACGCGCTGATCGGCGATTGCCGCAGCGCCGCGCTGGTCAGCAGCGACGGCTCGATCGACTGGCTGTGCTGGCCGCGCTTCGACAGTCCTGCCTGCTTCGCCGCACTCGTCGGCACGCCGGACAACGGGCGCTGGCAGATCGCCCCCCACGAGCCTGCAGTCCGTGTCAGCCGGCAATACCGACGCGGCACGATGGTGCTGGAGACGGTGTTCGACACGGCGGACGGCAGCGTCGCGCTGATCGACTTCATGACCGCCACCTCCGGCAACTCCTCGGTGGTGCGCATCGTCGAGGGACGGAGCGGCCAGGTCGCGATGCGGCTCGATCTCGCGCTGCGGTTCGACTACGGCTCGGCTGTGCCATGGGTCACGCAGTTGCAGCACCGCACCGGGCTGCGCGCCATCGCCGGCCCCGATCTTGTGCTGCTGGCCAGCCCGGTTCCCCTGCATGGGCGCCACTTCACTACGATCGCCGAGTTCAGCGTCGCGGCCGGCCAGCGGGTGCCCTTCGTGCTCTCACACGGACCGTCGCACGCGCCTGATCCCACGGTTCCCAACGCCGACACGGCGTTGGCAGAGGCCGAGGCGGAGTGGGCCGCGTGGTCGGACAAGTGCAGCTATCACGGCGCATGGCGCGAGCAGGTGCAGCGTTCGCTGCTGACGCTGAAGGCGCTGACCTACCAGCCGACCGGCGGCATCGTCGCCGCGCCGACCACCTCGCTGCCTGAGCTGCCTGGCGGCGAGCGCAACTGGGACTACCGCTATTGCTGGTTGCGCGACGCGACGCTCACGCTGCTGGCCCTGGCGCACGCCGGCTACACCGACGAGGCGCGGGCCTGGGGCGCCTGGTTGCGCCGCAGCGTGGCCGGCACGCCCTCGCAGGTGCAGACGCTGTATGGCCTGGCCGGCGAACGCTGGCTGATGGAGTGGGAAGTGCCGTGGCTTGCCGGCTACGGCGGCGCGCGTCCGGTGCGGATCGGCAACGCCGCCAGTGCGCAGTTGCAGCTCGACGTGTACGGCGAGCTGATGGATGCCATGTATCAGGAGATGCACTATGGCCTCGCTCGTCCGGCGACGAGCTGGAACATCCAGCGCGCGCTGATCGGCCATCTGGTGGAAACCTGGGAGCAGCCGGACGAGAGCATCTGGGAGGTGCGGGGCGGTCCGCAGCATTTCACCTTCTCGAAGGCGATGGCCTGGGTGGCGATGGATCGGGCGATCCGCGGCGCGGAGGAGTTCCATCTGCCGGCGCGGCTCGACGAGTGGCGTGCGCTGCGCGAGCGGATTCATGACTCGGTCTGCCGCGAAGGGTTCAGTGCGGAGAAGCGCAGCTTCGTGCAGTACTACGGCGGCACGGCGCTCGATGCGAGCCTGCTGCTGCTGCCCATCGTCGGGTTCCTGCCGCCCGACGATCCGCGCATCGGCGGTACCGTCGAGGCGATCCAGCGGGAGCTGACGGTCGATGGCCTGGTGATGCGCTACCGGACGCATGACAGTGTGGACGGCCTGCCGCCTGGCGAGGGGGTGTTCCTCGCGTGCAGCTTCTGGCTGGTCGACAATCTCGTGCTGCTGGGACGACGGGACGAGGCCTGCGCGCTGTTCGAGCGCCTGCTCGGTCTGTGCAACGATGTCGGCCTGCTGGCCGAGGAGTACGATCCGCGCAACCGTCGCCAGCTCGGCAATTTCCCGCAGGCCTTTTCGCATCTGGCGCTGATCAACTCGGCGCTGAATCTGGAGAACCACGGTCCCGCGCAGAAGCGGCGCCAGCGAGGGCGCGCGAACCCGAGTTCGTAATGCCGGCCGCCGGAACCAAATGTCTTTGGACGCCGCCCGGTTCTTGCGTCATGATCGTCCCCGGACCCTTGTTCCGGGGATCAGTCCCGGCCACCCGTTGCGGCACCGTTGGCGGTTGGGATCGCCGGGTCCAGCCCGGTCATGACGGTGTGAGAGCGCGGCCGATCGCGCACGGCTCGCGACACGGCTTGTTCACCGAAGTGACATCCCTCTGTCATCGACCGCGCGCTATGGCCTTCTCGGGCAGGTTGGGGAAGCCATGCTGCAGCTTGACAACGTCACGCGCAGGTTCGGTGAATGCGTCGCCGTAGCAGACGCGACACTGAGCATCCCCACCGGCCAGATGGTCGGCATCATCGGCCGCTCCGGTGCAGGAAAATCCACGCTGCTTCGGATGGTGAACCGGCTTATCGACCCGAGCGCCGGTCGCATACTGTTCAAGGGCCGCGACATAACCGGTCTCACCGGCAGCGCCGTGCACGCTTGGCGCGCCAGTGCCGCGATGATCTTCCAGCAGTTCAACCTGGTGCCGCGCCTCGATGTGCTCACCAATGTGATGGCCGGTCGGCTGAACCGGATCCCGACTGTCCGTGCTCTGCTCAAGCTGTTCACCGCGCGCGAGCGTGCTCTGGCGATCCGGGCGCTGGACCGGCTGGGCATTGCCGAGCTTGCATTGAACCGCGCCGATGCGCTGTCCGGCGGCCAGCAGCAGCGCGTGGCGATCGCGCGCGCGCTGATGCAGGAGCCACGGATCCTGCTCGCCGACGAACCCATCGCCTCGCTCGACCCGATGAATGCCCGGCTGGTGATGGACGCGCTGCGCGACATCAACCAGCGCGACGGCATCACCGTGCTGTGCAACCTGCACACGCTGGACACCGCGCGCGCCTATTGCGACCGGATCGTCGGCATGGCGCATGGACGCATCGTGTTCGACGGCGCTCCGGAGATGCTGACCGACGAAGCCGTGCGCGCGATCTATGGCAGCGCGGAACATGGCCATGCCGTGGACGAACGGATCACCTCGACGAGCATCGGGGTGGCTGGCCTGCCGGCCTATGCCCGCGCCTGATCCGCGTTCCGAAACTGCACAGCCTTCATCAGGGGAGAACTTCGGCATGTTTCGCAAATTGGCCATGGTGGCGATCGCCGCCGCATTGGGATCGGGTTTCGCGGTCGCACACGCAGAACTCCGACAAGCCGAAGGAATTCCGAGTTGGTCTGCTGGGCGGTGAGAACACCCAGGATCGCCTGGCGCGCTACGGACAGTTCCAGCAACTGCTCGAGGCGAAACTCGGCATTCCAGTAAAGCTGTTTCCGGCTGCCGACTATGCCGGGGTGATGCAGGGGATCGCCGCGGGGCAGCTCGAGATGGCGGGCTTCGGCGCCTCGGGCTTCGCCGGCGCCTGGCTTGATTGCAAGTGCATCGAACCTATCGTGGTGCCCCAGGAGTCCGACGGATCGACCTATTACTACTCGGTGATGGTCGTCCTCGGCGGGTTCGGGCATCAAATCGATCGACGACATGAAGGGCCGGTCGCTCGCATGGGCCGATCCCAACTCCACGTCGGGCTACCTGATCCCGAGCGCCACCTTGAAGGCGAAGGGCATCAAGCTCGACGACCGTGCCTATTTCTCCCGGACCGGCTTTTCCGGCGGCCATGAACAGGGCGTCGTCGCGGTGCTGAACAGGCAGTACGACGCGGCGGTCACGTGGACCTCGGGCCAGGGCGAAAAGTCCGAGGGCTATACGCGCGGCAATCTCCGCTCGATGGTCGACAAGCAAATGCTGAAGATGTCGGACATCAACATCATCTGGCAGTCCGGCAAGATTCCAAACGGGCCGTGGGCAGTGCGCATTGCGCTGCCGGCGGAGCTGAAACGGGAAGTGACCGATTTCATGCTCGATCTGCCGAAGTCGCACAAGGATGTCTACGACGACGTCGAACGCGGCTCCGGCATCGGCTATGCGCCGGCGACGATGGAGCTGTATCACGACATCATCGAGCTGCGTCAGGCCGAGCAGCGGGCCAACCGTTCCTGACGGGAATGCGGGGCGGTCTCGACGCCGTCCCGCATCGACCTCGCGTGAGCGACGCCACCGAAGATCCGGCCTACCGCCTGTTCGAGGCGCGGTTCGCGGCACTGCGTCGCAGCCGGCGCACCGAAACGTTGCTGGTGCTGACCATCCTCGGCCTGCTGGTTCTGGTCTCCGTCGTCTCGACCGAATTCTATCCTTCGCAGATCGCTGCCGGGTTGCCAAAGATCGGCGAATACTTCGTCAAGCTGTTCAGCGTCGTGCCGGAGCGCGGCGCTGATCCGGTGCCGGTGCTCGCTCTGTCCCACCTGTTTGGCGGGGTGAAGCAGCCGCAGTCGCTCGCCTATTGGTTCTACCGGATCGGCACCTACGCGACATTGTTATGGCAGACCGTGCAGATGGCTGTACTGGCCACCGTAATGGGATTCACCGGCGCCTTCGTCCTGTCGTTCCCTGCTGCGCGCAATCTCGTCCACAACCGCGCCGTCCTGTGGGTGACGCGCCGCCTGCTGGAGGTGATGCGCTCGATCCCGCAGGTGGTGCTGGCATTCATTCTGGTATGGCCGTTCGGCATCGGCCCGCTCGCCGGCATTCTCGCCATCGGGATTCACTCCACAGGCGCGCTGGGCAAACTGTTTTCCGAGGTGAACGAGAATGCCGACATGCGGGCCATGGAGGGCATGCGCGCGGCCGGCGGCAACTGGCTGGAGGCGGTGCGATACGGCATGGTCCCGCAGGTGCTGCCCGGGTTCCTCAGCTACGCGCTGCTGCGTTTCGAGATCAACGTACGGTCCTCGACGATCATCGGCTTCGTCGGCGCCGGCGGCATCGGCCAGGAGTTCAAGCGGGTGATCGGCTTCAACATTTACGAGGAGGTGAGCGCGATCGCCATTCTGATCCTGATCATCGTCATGCTGATCGACCTCGCATCGGAACGGATCCGTGCGCGGTTCATCGGCAATCTGCTGGTCCGATGAGCGCGGCAATCCGGCTCGCCGGCATCACTGATGCCGACATTGGACGTGCCCGCGCGCGCCTGCCGCGTGCATTCGGCGCACCCTGGTCGGAACGGGCGGTGCACGTGGTGCTTGCCGTCGCTGTTGCGGTCTGGCTTGGCTACCTGCATTGGCTGTTCGACTTCGGTAAGATTTTTTTGGGTCTGGATCGACTCTGGGTGATCGTCGGCCTCATGGTCGACTGGTCGCATTTCGCGAGCTGGGACCATGTCGAGATTCTGCAGTCGATGCTGGAAACGGTGACGATGGCCTTTCTGGGCACGCTGCTCTCATCCGTGGTTGCACTGCCGCTTGGTTTCCTGGGCGCCCGCAACGTCATCCCGAGCGGCGTGTTCCGCTTCCTCACGCGCCGGATCTTCGATGTGTTCCGCGGGCTCGATCAGCTGGTCTGGGCGTTGGTGTTCGTCCGCGCGATGGGGCTGGGGCCGATCGCCGGCATCCTGGCGATCTTTGTGTCCGACACCGGTGTGCTGGCGAAGCTGTATGCGGAGGCGATCGAGAATGCCGACAAGGGACAGGTGGAAGGGATACGTTCGACCGGTGCAGCGCGGCTGCCGGCTCTGCGCTTTGGTGTGTTGCCGCAGGTGCTGCCGGTGATGATGAGCCAGGCGCTTTACCAGCTCGAATCCAATTCGCGCGAGGCAACCATTCTTGGATTGGTCGGTGCGGGCGGCATCGGACTGCGGCTGACCGAACGCATCCAGATCAATGCATGGGACCAGGTCGGCTATATCATCGTGCTTATCCTGATCACGGTGGCGGCAATCGACTTTGCATCCCAACACATCCGCGCGCGGCTGATCGTCGGGCGGTAATGCGCGCCGTGGCGCGTCCCTGCGACTGAAAGCGCCGCAGTGTGAAGTACACCTCGCCCGCTTGCGGGAGAGGTCGCGCCGCTATTGCGGCGCGGGAGAGGGTGCATCCCGCAGCACCCTCTCCCGCCGCTTCGCGGCGACCTCTCCCGCAAGCGGGCGAGGTGTACGGTTGTTTCACTCTGCTGGCAGTGCAATCGGCCGCCGCCGCCGCCCCGCCAGCCGCTCGAGCGCCAGATACACCACCGGGGTCGTGTACAATGTCAGTATTTGCGAAACGATCAGCCCACCCACGATCGAAATCCCCAGCGGCTGCCGCAACTCGGCGCCGGTGCCAAACGCAAATGCCAGCGGCAATGCTCCGAGCAAAGCCGCCAGCGTCGTCATCATGATCGGACGGAACCGTTCCAGGCAGGCCTCGTGGATCGCCCGGGTCGGCGACAGCCCTCGCTGGCGTTCCGCCTCGAGTGCGAAATCCACCAGCATGATCGCGTTCTTCTTCACGATGCCCATCAGCAGGATGATGCCGATCAGACCCATGATCGACAGATCGTTGCCGGTGATCAGCAGGGCCAGCAACGCGCCAAGCCCGGCCGATGGCAGGGTGGAAATGATCGTCAGCGGATGCAGCAGGCTCTCGTACAGCACGCCCAGCACGATGTAGATCGAGATCAGCGCCGCACCGATCAGCAGCGGCTGGGTCGCCAGCGATTGCTGCATATACCTCGCGTTGCCGGCGAATTCCGTATGCACATCCTCCGGCAGACGCAGCTCGCGCGACGCGTTGGCCACCGCCTCCTCGGCATCGCCGAGCGCCATGCCGGGCGCCAGGTTGAAGCTGAGCGTGGCGGCGGGGAACTGGCCCTGATGCCGCACCGCGAGCGGCGCCGTTCCACGCTCGAAATGCGCGACGGTGGACAGCGGCACCTGCTTGCCTCCCGTCGCACCGACATAGATGCGATCGAGCAGCGACGGATCGGCCTGCAGCCGAGGGCTGATCTCCAGCACCACCTTGTACTGGTTGCGCTGCGCATAGATCGTGGAGATCTGCCGCTGCGAATAGGCGTTGTTCAGCGCATCGTCGATCGCCGCGGTGTTGACGCCAAGCCGCGCGGCGGCGTCGCGGTCGATCACCACGTTCACCTGCGGCCCGGCGCGGTCCTGATCGGAGGTGACGTCCACGATGCCCGGCGTTGCACGCAGCTTGTCCTCCAGCGCGACCGCCCAGTGGCGCAGCGCGTTGATGTCCTGGGTGACCATCGCGTACTGGTACTGCGCGCCGCCCTGCCTGCCGCCGCCGCGCAGGTCCTGCGCCGAGAACAGCGTCGTCTGCACGCCGCCCAGCTTCTCCAGCGGCGCGCGCAGCCGTGCGATCACCGCCTCGGACGAGATGCCGCGCTCCGACAGCGGCTTGAGGCTGACGGTGAGGTTGCCGCGGTTGATCGAGCTCCAGCCGTTGGACACGCCGACGGTGGAGCCGACACTCGCGACAGCGGGATCGGCCAGCACGACATCCACCACTTCGCGCTGGCGGTCCTCCATCGCCTGGAAGGACACGTCCGGTGAGGCGAGCGTGGAGCCGATCAGAATCCCGGTGTCCTGCAACGGCAGGAATCCCTTCGGCAGCACGGTGTAGAGCCGAACGGTCAGCACGATGGTGGCAAGCGTCACCAGCAGCATGAACACATGATGCTCCAGCGCCCAGCCGAGCGTGCGTGCGTAGAAGCGCTGCACGGCAGTGAAGCAGCGCTCCAGCCCACGATCCAACCGGCCGGCGAGCCTTCCGTGCGGCGGGGCCTTTGCAGCGGCGCGCATGTAGCGGCCGCAGATCATCGGCGTCAGCGTGAGTGACACCACGGCCGAGACCGCGATCGCAATGGTCATGGTCATGGCGAATTCATGGAACAGCCGGCCCATGATGCCGCCCATGAAGATCAGCGGAATGAACACCGCGACCAGCGAAATGCTGATCGACATGACCGTGAAGCCGATCTGCCGCGATCCGATCAGTGCGGCGCGCAGCGGGTCTGCGCCGCGTTCGCGGTGGCGGACGATGTTCTCGATCATCACGATGGCATCGTCGACCACGAAGCCGACCGAGATCGTCAGCGCCATCAGCGAAAAATTGTCCAGCGAATAGCCGAGGAACCACATGCCGGCGAGCGTGCCGCAGATCGATAGCGGCACGGTGGCGGCCGCGGCGATCGTCGGCATCAGCCGGCGCATGAACATCAGCACCACCAGCAGCACCAGCGCGATGGTGACCAGCAACGTGTACTGCACATCGGCCACGCTGGCGCGGATCGTCGTGGTGCGGTCGGCGATCACCGTCAGCTTGATGTTGGCTGGCAGCCACTCCATGAGCTGCGGCAGCAGCGCCCTGATGCGGTCGGTGGTCTCGATGACGTTGGCGCCCTGCTCCTTGGTGATGGACAGCAGGATCGCCGGCTGCTTGCCGTTCCACGCGGCGAGCCGCGTGTTGGCGACGCCGTCCACCACGGTCGCGACGTCGGACAGGCGGAGAATCGCGCCGTTGCCGGCCTTGATCACCAGGGGCGCATACTCCGCCGCCTGTGAGAGCTGGCCGTTTATGCCGATCGATTCGGCGCGATCCGGGCCCTGGAAACCGCCGGTCGGCTGCAGGACATTGGTGCCGCGGATCGCGTTGAACACGTCCTCGCCGGAGAGGCCCGCCGCGGCCAGGCGCACCGGATCGAGCCGCACCCGCACGGCGGGCTTCTCCGCGCCGTTCACCGTGACCTGCGAGACGCCCTCGGACTGCGCCAGCCGCTGCGCCAGGATGCTGTCGGCGGCGTCGTAGATCTGCGCGGTGGTGAGCGTGTCGGAGGACAGCGCCAGGGTCATGATCGGCGCATCGGCCGGGTTGAATTTTCGATAATAGGGACGCGTGGGCAGGTCCGGCGGCAAATCGGTGATCGCCGCATTGATTGCCGCCTGCACGTCGCGCGCCGCACCGTTGATGTCGCGGTCGATGTCGAACTGCACGACGACCGAGGTGTTGCCGATCGAACTGGTGGAGGTGATTTCCGTTACGCCGGAGATCTCGCCGAGGCGGCGCTCCAGCGGGGCGGCGACAGAGTTGGCCATGATCTCGGGATCGGCGCCGGGACGCGCGGCGATCACCACGATGGTGGGAATGTCGACGCTGGGGAGTGCCGAGATGGGCAGAAACCGATAGGCGACGATCCCTGCCAGCAGCAGGCCGAGCGACAGCAGGATCGTCGCGATCGGGCGGGCAATGAAGGGGGCGGAAAAACCCATGGTCTGCTATGGGTCCGCGACGAACAAAGGATTCACCGCAGAGACGCAGAGGCGCTGAGAAGATTTGTTATGCGCTTCGCGCGCAGCCCATCCATCTTTTCTCTGCACACTCCGCGCACTCTGCGTCTCTGCGGTGAATATTGACTTCACGCGAGCTACTCCGCCGGCGCCGGTTGGGCACCCGGCCGCGCGAACCGCAGCCGCAGCCGCTCGAACGCCAGATAGATCGCCGGCGTGGTGTAGAGCGTCAAGAACTGGCTGAGCAGCAAACCACCGACGATGGTCACGCCGAGCGGCCACCGCAACTCCGATCCCGCGCCACGCTCCACCACCAGCGGCAGAGCGCCGAGCAGCGCGGCCATGGTCGTCATCATGATCGGGCGGAAGCGCAGCAGGCAGGCCTCCTGGATCGCCGCCTGCGGCGTGACGCCGCGTGTTCGTTCCGCCTCGATGGCGAAATCGACCATCATGATGGCGTTCTTCTTCACGATGCCCATCAGCAGCACGATGCCGACCAGTGCCACCAGCGAGAGGTCCGTCCCGCAGATCATCAGCGCCAGCAGCGCGCCGATGCCGGCGGACGGCAATGTCGACAGGATCGTGACCGGATGGATCCAGCTCTCGTACAGCACGCCCAGCACGATGTAGATCACCACGACCGCGGCGAGGATCAGCCAGGGCTCCGCCGTCAGCGATCGCTGGAATTCCGCGGCGTCGCCCGAGTAGCTGCCGGAGATGGTCTCCGGCATGCCGATCGCCTGCTCGGCCGCGGCCACCGCCTTCACCGCGTCGCCCAGCGCGTAGCCCGGTGCCAGATCGAAGCTCAGCGTCACCGAGGGGAACTGTGCCTGGTGCGTGGCCACCAGCGGCGCGATGGTGCGCGTGACGGTGGCGATGCCGGACAGCGGCACCTGCGCGCCGCCGACGCCCGGCACGCGCAGCAGGCGCAGCGAATTGGGATCCGCCTGCCAGGACTGGTCCGCCTCCAGCACCACGCGGTACTGGTTTGACTGGCCGAAGATCGTAGAGATCTGGCGCTGGCCGAACGCGTCGTACAGCGTGTCCTGGACCGCCTGCATCGATACGCCCAGGCGCATCGCAGCATCGCGATCGACGTTGATGTAGGTGCGGAAACCGTTGTTCTGCTGATCGCTGGCGACGTTGGTCAGTTCGGGCGCGGCGGCCAGCGCGCGCAACAGGCGCGGCGCCCACTGCGCCAGCTCCGCCTGGTCGGTGTCGATCAGCGTGTACTGGAACTGCGTGCGGCTGATGCGCGTGCCTATCTGGATGTCCTGCACCGGCTGGAAGAACGCGGTGATGCCCGGGATGCCGGCGATCACCTGTTGCATCCGCGCCATCACCACCGCGACCGGGTCGCGCTGGCCGATAGGCTTCAGCGCGATGGTCAGGCGGCCGGTGTTTGGCGTCGCGTTGATCGTGCCGGCGCCGACAAACGACACAACGCCGGTCACCGCCGGGTCGCGCTCGACGATCTGGGCCACCTGTGTCTGCAGGTCGATCAACCGGGGGATCGACACGCTCTGCGCCGCCTCGGTGACGGCGATCACCACGCCGGTGTCCTGCTGCGGCAGAAATCCCTTCGGCACCACGACATAGAGCCCGATCGTGCCGGCCAGCGTCGCGGCGGCGATCGCCAACACGAGCCGATGATGGCCGAACGTCCACAGCAGGGTTGTCCGATATCCGGCAAGCATCGCGTCGAAGCCAGCCTCGCCGATGCGCGCGATGCGGCCTGACCGGTCCTCGCGCGCCGGCCGCAGGATGCGACCGCACATCATTGGCGTGAGCGTCAGCGAGATCACCGCGGAGACCACCACGGCGACGGACAGAGTGACCGCGAACTCCTTGAACAGCCGTCCCACCACGCCGGTCATGAACAACAGCGGGATGAACACAGCGATCAGCGAGACGGTCAGGGACACGATGGTGAAACCGATCTGCGCCGCGCCGCGATACGCGGCCTCCAGCGGGCGCATGCCCTGCTCGATGTAGCGCACGACGTTCTCGATCATCACAATCGCATCGTCCACCACGAAGCCGGTTGCGATCGTCAGCGCCATCAGTGAAAGATTGTCGAGCGCGTAGCCGAGCTGCTGCATCACGCCGAACGTGCCGATCAGCGACAGCGGCAGGGCGACGGCGGGAATGAAGGTGGCGCGCGGCGAGCGCAGGAACACGAAGATCACCGCCACCACCAGCACGACCGACATGATCAACGTGATCTGCACATCGCGGACCGAGGCGCGGATGGTCTCGGTGCGGTCGGTGACGATGGTGAGCTTGATGGCGGACGGGATGGCGCTCTGCAGGCGCGGCAGCGCGTCCTTCACGAGCTGCACGGTCTGCACGATGTTGGCGCCGGGCTGGCGCTGGATGTCGAGCACCGCCGCGGGCTGGTCCTTGTACCAGGCGGCGACGCGGTCGTTCTCCACCCCGCTGATCACGCTGCCGATGTCGGAGAGCCGCACCGGCGCGCTGTTGCGCCAGGCGACGACCAGGTCGCGATAGGCCGCCGCGTCGACGAGCTGGTCGTTGGCGCCGAGCGCGAAGGCGAGCCGAGGTCCGTCGAAGCCACCCTTGGCGCCGTTGACGTTGGCGTTGGCGACCGCGGTGCGCACGTCCTCCATCGCCAGCCCATAGGCGGCAAGCCGCGCCGGATCGACGCGCACGCGCACGGCCGGCCGCAACCGGCCCTGCACGGTGACGCGGCCGACGCCGTCGATCTCGGAAAGTTTCGGCTGCAGCAACGTGTCGGCGGCGTCGCTGATCATGTCGATCGGCATTGAGTTCGATGTCAGGGCCAGGGTGAGGATCGGCGCATCGGCCGGGTTCACCTTGGCGTAGACCGGCGGATAGGGAAGGTTCGCCGGCAACGTTCCCGCGGCGGCGTTGATCGCCGCCTGCACGTCCTGGGCGGCGGAATCCATGCTGCGGTTGAGGTTGAACTGCAGCGTGATCTGGCTGGTGCCTTCCGAACTCTGCGAGGTCATCGTGACCAGCCCGGGGATCTGGCCGAACTGCCGTTCGAGCGAGGCGGTGATCAGCGTCTCGATCGTTTCCGGGCTCGCTCCGGGCAGTTGCGTGGTCACCTGGACGGTCGGGAAGTCGACCTCGGGCAGGGCGGAGACGGGCAGCGCCCGGTAGCCGAGAACGCCCGTGAGCAGGATCGCGATCGCCAGCAGCCAGGTGGCGATGGGGCGGGCGATGAACGGCGCGGAGATGTTCATCGGGGGCTACCCCTCCCCCCAGCCTTGGTCCGCTTCGCGGCCCAAGCCCGCAAGGGGAGGGGGAGTTGTTACGTGCGAAAAGTGCGAAACTCCCCCTCCCCTTGCGGGGAGGGGGGCGGGCGGAGGGGTCGCGCATCACCCCGCCCCGCCCGACTGCCGACGCCTGGTTCCCGGCGCGGCGGGCTGCGCGGACGGCGGCGTGGCGCCCGCCGCGGCCGGCTGCACAATGGTCACCTTGCTTGTGTCCGACAGACGCGAGGCGCCGTCGATCACCACCTTGTCGCCCGACTCCACGCCCTCGGTGATGATCGACCCCTGCGCGTCCTCGTGTCCGACGGTTACGTTGCGGCGGCTCGCCGTATTGTCCTGGTTAATCACGTAGACATAGCCGCCACGCGGGCCGCGCTGCACAGCAGCCGATGGAACCACCACGGCGTCCTTCGCCGTATCCACCTGGAGTTGCACGCCGACGAACGCGCCGGGCCAGAGCCGGTCGCCAGAATTGGGGAAGGTCGCCTTCAGCTTGATCGTGCCCGTGGTGGGATCGACCTGGTTGTCCAGAACGGCGAGCACGCCGGTATCCAGCACGCCGGCCGGGCTCCCGGCCGCGCCCTGCGCATAGGCCAGCACCTTGGGTGCGCCGCCGCGCATCGCGTTCGCGACCGCGGCGAGCGACTGCTGCGGCAGCGTGAAGACCACAGAAATCGGATGCAGCTGGGTGATCATCACCATCCCCGTCGTATCCGCGGCGTGCACGATGTTGCCGGCATCGACCTGGCGCATGCCGGTGCGCCCCTCCAGCGGGGCGATGATCGTCGTGTAGCCAAGCTGCGTGCGTGCCGTGTCGATCTGCGCCTGGTCCTGCGTCACCTGCGCCTCGAGCTGGGCCACCTGGGCGCGCGCCGTGTCGGCCTGCTGGGCGGAGCTGTAGTTGTTCGCGACCAGCTTCGCGTAGCGCCCCAGGTCTAACCGCGCATTGGCAAGCTGCGCCTCGTCCTGCGCCTTCTTGCCGGCCGCCTGGTCGAGTGCGGCCTGATACGTGCGTGGGTCGATCTGGGCGAGCAGGTCGCCCTTTTTCACGTCCTGGCCTTCCACGAAATTCACCGAGTTCAGTGGGCCGTCCACCATCGCCTTGACCGTGACCGTGTTGAATGCCTGCACCGTGCCGAGGCCTTCAAGATAGATCGGCACGTCCTTCTGCTCCGCCGCGGCGACCAGTACCGGGATCGGCTGGTTCGCGTTGCGGTCGCGCGCGGCGTGGTTCGCCGAGCCCGCGGGCCAGAACCAGATCGCATAGCCGATGCCCGCCACGACGAGCAGGCACAGCACCATCGTGAGCCACCGGCGGGACCGGGGCCGGGTCAGCAGTTCGACCGGTTCGCGGGTCAACGAGTCCATTGCGTTCCTCGAGACAATCCTCGTCCCATTGCGAGGCGATATCGGGACAGGCGGGGGCGATGGCAATGCATCATCGGACGTTGCCTCCGACCGGCAGCGCAACGCCGCCCGGCAGCATCCCCGGCTTCAGGCCCGGGAACTGATCCGGGATCGGCCCGGGCGGCTGAACCCAGCCGCCGCCCAGCGCCTTGTAAAGGGCGAGCAGCGCCTGGAACCGCGCCAGCCGGTCCTGCGCCAGAAGGTCCTGGTCGTTGAACAGAGTGGTCTCGGCCTGCAGCACGGTGGTGATGTCGACGGTGCCCGCGAGCATCTGGGCGCGCGCGATGTCGGCCGCCCGCTGCGCCGTCGCCACCGCCTGGCGCTGCAGCGCCTCCTGCTCGGTGGCGAAGCGCCAGGCGGTCAGCGCGTTCTCCACATCCGTGAAGGCCTGGATCACCGCCTTGCGGTAGTCGGCCAGCAGCTCGTCGTAGCGCCCCTTGGTCAGTTCGAGCTGGCCGCGCAGCGTGCCGCCGTCGAACAGCGGCTGGGTCAGTCCGGCAGCGAGCGCGACCAGCGTGCCGCCCGGGCTGAACAGCGTGTTCAGCGCGGCGTTGGCGAAGCCGTACGACCCGGTCAGGGTGACCGAGGGGAAGAACGCGGCGCGCGCCACCTTGATGTCGAAATTCTGCGCAATCAGCAGCGCCTCGGCCTCGGCGACGTCGGGGCGGCGCTCGAGCAGGCTGGACGGCAGGCCCGGCGCGACCGGCGGCAGCGACAGGGTGTCGAGCGAGCCGGGCCGGACCGTGATCGCCTCCGGCGGGCGGCCCACCAGGATGCCGAGCCCGATCAGCTCCTGTTCGAGCTGGTTGCGCAGGCCGGGGATCACCGCCCGTTCGCCCGCCACCAGCGCCTCCTGCTGGGCGACATCGAGCGCGCTGGCGGTCCCGGCGTCGAGCCGCCCGCGGATCACGGCAAGCGTGTGCTCGGCATCCGCCAGGTTGTTCTTCGCGACTACCAGGCGATCGGCCAGCCCCAGCGCGGTGAACCAGGTGTTAGCGACGTTGGTCACCACCGTCAGCGCGACCACCTGCTGGTCGAACCGGCTGAACACGGCGCTGGTGGCGGCGGCCTGCCGGGCGGCGCGGTTCAGCCCCCAGAAATCCACCTCATAGGCGACGTTCAGCGGCGTCAGGGCGTAGTTGTGGATGTCGATCGTCGTGGTCGTGCTGCCGCCACGGGTGACACCGGAGAAGCCCTTGACCGCGCCCACCTGCTGCCAGCTCGCGCTGCCGGTGGCACTCACCGTGGGCAGCAGCGGCGCGCCGGCGATGCGCACCTGGGCGTCGGCCTGGCGGACCCGGGCGACGGCGGCGGCGATGTCGAGATTCTGCACGCGGGCCTGCTCGATCAGCTCGGTCAGGTCGGGCGAGCGGAAGCCGCGCCACCAGTCCTCGGAGGGCCAGGCGGCGGCCTCGGTCGCCGAGGTGGCGCGGAACTCGACCGGCATTTCCAACTGCGGCCGCAGGTAATCGGGGCCAAGATCGCAGCCGCCGAGCAGCAGGACGAGTGGCATCGCGCCGCGGGCCACAGGGCTGATCATGGCGTGGCCGCTATCGTGTTCTCTGATTGGCCGCCCACCATCGTCTATGGACCACGCGATCTCCTGCCGCTCTCTACCATGTCGTGAGGAACACGGCGCAAAGATGTCACTGGCAGGGTCGTGTAACGGCAGCATTTCGGGACAGCTGGAGAACGCTGCGGGCAGGGGATTTCGCCATCGCGGCCGGCGGCGCGAGATCGGTCATCGAAGGGCGGCACATGCGTTGCGAGCAGTCCAGCCCGCCACCAGATCGCAATCGCGTGAAGGCAGCGTCCCGCTGATCTGGCGTGGCCCGGGATGGATCGCATCAACAGCGGTACTGCGCGCCTCCATTTGCTCGCCCGGTGTCAGGCAACTGTGACCCGCGCGTCCTGCAGCGCGCCTTCGCGGACTGACCCGGAAGGTCATGGGCAGGCCAGTGTCGCGCGGATACAAGCTTGCCGTTTCAAACGTATCATTGTGCGCGTTATTGCCCTGAGACCTGGCGATTCGTCTCGATCCACCGCTCTTCGTACCCCGTTGCGAGGCACCGGTGCGGCTTGACTCCGCAGACGCTTCTTTCCGACGCTGGATGCATGGAACGGGAGGAAACAGCAATGGCCGACCTCGATCTGCGCCGCCAGAAACTGAAGGACGACTTCATCGCCGCCCGCGGCTATTGGAGCGAGTTGTGGGACGGCGTGCTGCAGCTCTCCCCGGAGTTCTTCGAGGCATACAGCGCCTTCTCCTCCGTTCCCTGGAAGCACGGCACGCTGCCGCCGAAGATCAAGGAACTCATTTACGTCGCGATCGATGCATCGACCACGCATCTCTACAATCCCGGGACGCGCATCCACATCGCGAACGCCCTGAACCAGGGCGCGACGCGCGACGAGGTAATGGAGGTGCTGCAGATCGTCTCGGTGCTCGGCATCCATACGATGTCGACCGGGCTGCCGATCCTGATCGACGAGTTGCGAAAGTCCGGGCACGGCGATCAGGTGAAGGAGGGCCCACTGACTGCTGAACAGGAAAGACTCAAGCACGAATTCGTCGCCAACCGCGGCTACTGGAACCCGGTGTGGGAACAGCTCCTGCAGCATTCGCCGGAATTCTTCGACGCCTATTCGCGGCTTTCCTCGGTGCCATGGCAGCACGGCACCCTGGGGCCGAAGATCCGCGAGTTGATCTATGTCGCGATCGACGCGGCGACCACGCATCTTTATCTGCCAGGCCTGCGCACGCATATCCGCAACGCGCTCGGCCACGGCGCGACGGTCGCGGAGATCATGGAGGTTCTGCAGCTTACCAGCGTGCTCGGCATCCATACCATCACCGAGGGTGTGCCCGCACTGCTCGACGAGGCCAAGAAGGCCGCGATGTAGCGCATATCGCGCGCGAATTTTCTTGCGGTTGCCGATAGTTGCGGGTTAACCTCAAAAACATCGGTCCGGTTCGTCCTGCCGTTCAATCAATGCGGGAAACACCGCGGAAGGGCAATCAGCTCTCCGGAGGATCGTATGCCGACGCATTTCGACATCGACGATGTCATCCTGAACTACGACCCGGCCGAGCCGCACGCCCGGTTCATGGCGGCTGGCCTGGAAGGCGCGTTCGTCGCGCCCGAGGCCCGCATGCCGAGCACCATCCCCTGGCCTTCCGGCGCCGTGCCAACCGGCGTCCCTTTGGATCCGCCACCCGCCGAGACCGACGATCTCTCGCGCTTTGCAGGATATGACGCGATCGTCGTGACCTGGACCGCAGCCGAGGCAACGGCGCTCGCGACGCTGTTCACGCCGGGTCACCCGACCGCTACATGGTACCAATACCGGCATGGCGTCGCAGGCTATATTCCGCTCGTCACAGGGCCGCGCGCGCCGTTCAATGACAAAGCGGCCGAAATGGCCCGCTACTTTCACAGCCTCGGGCTCTATTTCCCCTGCCGAATTGGCAATGCGCGCGTGCTGCTGTTCAAATCGGGGCTGCATCTGGATTACGACGGGCCGGCCACGCCGGTCCGCAAGCTCATGAGCGAGCTCGCAGGCACGGTCAAGCCGAAGATCTTCATCACCACGGGAACCGGTGGCGGGATCGGTTCGGACGTGGCGCTCGGCGACGTTGTCGTGGCGGGCACCGTCCGGTTCGACTGCACGACACAGTTCAAGTCGCAACCATTTCACAACGCGCAATACCACACCGCCGGCCTGCCCGCCGGCGCACTCGCCGCGATAACGCCGGCGCTCACGCAGGTGAACGCATCGCGCATCCCGGGCGCACATCCGACGCCGACGATCTGGTCCTCGCCGAGCGATGCGATCGTCACCACCGACCTGTTCGCCTTCGATGATTCCACGAATCATTACAAGCTGCAGGGTCTCGGACGAGCCTGCGACATGGGCGATGCGATGGTCGGCAACGCCATGCAGGCGTTTCCCCATGTCGCCTGGTACGCGATCCGCAACGCGTCCGATCCGCAGATCCCCGACCCCTCGGGCGACATCCACAAGGCCGAGCAGCAGGCGGGCCAGATCTACTCGAAATATGGCGCACTCACGACTGCCGCCAGCGTGATCGCGACCTGGGTGGTGATACACACGGCGACAGCGGCGTCACATCGTTCGCATTGACGGAGCGGCGCCGGCATCGCCGCTGGCCCGCGCGCGCGAAGTCGTGCTAACGTCGACACGGCACATGTGATGCCGTGGGGCGGGAATGGCGACGACGGCGCAACGCGCAGCGGATGCGGGGAACACCTTCCATTTCGTCATGATCAAGCCGTCGCACTACGATGATGACGGCTATCCGATTCAATGGATTCGCTCCGCCATTCCGTCCAACACGCTCGCCTGCCTGAACGGGCTCGCCGAAGACGCGCAGCGGCGCGAAGTGCTCGGCGCCGGCGTCACCATCCAACTGCACACCTACGACGAGACGAATCGGCGCGTGCGGCCGGACCGCATCATCCGCGACATTAGCCGCGCCGGTGGCAGGGCGCTGATTGCTCTGGTCGGCGTGCAGTCGAACCAGTTTCATCGCGCGGTCGACCTGGCCCGTCCGTTCCTGGCCGCCGGGCTTCCGGTAGCAATCGGCGGCTTTCATATCTCGGGCTGTCTCGCCATGCTGCCGGAGATGCCGCCGGAGATGGTCGCGGCACAGGCGCTCGGCATTACGTTCTTCGCCGGCGAGGCGGAAGAGGGCCGACTCGACGAGGTGCTGCGCGACGCCTGGGACGGCAGGCTGGCGCCGCTCTACAACCACATGGACGACCTACCATCGCTGCAGGGCGAGCCGCCGCCGATCCTGCCGCGCCAGCATGTGCGCCGCACCTCCGGCTCGCTTTCCAGCGTCGATCTCGGTCGCGGCTGTCCCTACCAGTGTTCGTTCTGCACGATTATCAACGTGCAGGGCCGCAAGAGCCGGTTCCGCTCGCCGGACGATCTGGAGCGGATCATTCGCGAGAACTGCGCGCAGGGCATCAAGCGCTTCTTCATCACCGACGACAACTTCGCGCGCAACCGTCACTGGGAACCGCTGTTCGACCGGATGATCGCGTTGCGCGAGGAAGGGTTGAACATCGGCTTCACCATCCAGGTCGACACGCTGTGCCACCGCATCCCGAACTTCATCGAGAAGGCGGGACGGGCCGGCGTGCGGCGGGTGTTCATCGGGCTCGAGAACATCAACCCGGAAAACCTGCTCGCCGCGAAAAAACGGCAGAACCGCATCACCGAATATCGCGACATGCTGCAGCAGTGGCGCGATCACGGCGCCATCACCTACGCCGGCTATATCATCGGCTTCCCAGGCGACACCAAGGAATCGATTCTCCGGGATGTCGAGATCATCAAGCGCGAGTTGCCGCTCGACATCCTGGAATTTTTCTTCCTGACCCCGTTGCCGGGTTCCGAGGATCACAAGGTGCTCTGGCAGCAGGGCGCCTGGATGGATCCTGACCTCAACAAATACGACCTCAACCATCGCGTTACGCACCATTCACGCATGTCCGATGAGGAATGGGAGCAGGCGTACCGCGCCGCCTGGCTGAACTACTATACGCCCGAGCATGTGCGGACGATCCTTCGCCGCGCCGCGGCGCATAGGCTCGGCCGGCCGAAGACCGCACTGACGACGATCCTGTGGTTCAACCTGATGATCCTGTTCGAGGCGGTGCATCCGCTGGAAGGCGGCGCGTTCCGCCTGAAATTCCGCCGTGACCGCCGCCATGGGATGCCGATCGAGAGCCGCTTCGTGTTCTATCCGCGCTATCTCGCCGAAACGGCGGTCAAGGCCTGGCGCTATCTGTCGGTCTATCGCGACGCCATGCGCACGCTGAAGCAGGTGATGAAGGCCCCGGACCGCTGGACCTACTCCGATCTTGCCATCGCACCACCACGTGAGGACGAACTCGACACGCTGGATCTGTACAATGTCACCAGTGGCGGCGAGGCGGCGGTGGCACGGGTGCGCCAGGAGGATGCCGCACGCGCGAGGCATGCCGTGGCGGCGCAGTAAACGTCCGGCGGTCGCCCGGGAAGCGGACTGACGGTTCAGCGGAAGATGGAGTGAGGCCCGGCGGAGGCGAGAACCGGCGCGGCTGCCATGGCATCCTGGCCGGACGCTCCGGCGGCTGTACCCTTTCTGGCGGGATCAGCGGGTGTGGCGGTCCTCTCGCCGATGGGGGCTCCGAGCACGCGGGACAACTTGATGGCGGTGTCCAGCACGAGCGGCAGCAGCGTCCGCGGCCTCGGCGGGCGCATCCGCATTGTCGGTGCACTGACGGACAGCACGGCCACGACCTGGCCGGAGGCATCCCGCACCGGAGCGGCGACGGTGGCCGCGCCGGCGACCACCTCATCGGTGGTCAGCAGGTAGCCGCGGGCGCGGATACGCTGCAGGTCGGCGGCGATCCAGGCCGCGTCGGTGCGGGTGGCGGGGGTGAAGCGCGGCAGGCGCTGGGCCAGCACCTGGGTCTGCACCGCTTCCGGCGCATGGGCCAGCAACAGGCGGCTGGACCCGGCATGCAGAGGCTGGCGCTTGCCGACCTCGCTGTAGACGCGCAGCCCCGGATCGGTCTGAAAGATCGCGACGGTCTCGCTCTCCAGGCCGTCGCGGACGCGGAGGTAGGCGTTCTCGCCACTGGTCTTGCCGAGGGCGGCCAAGAAGGGCATGGCCGTGGCGGCAAGCGCGCCCTGTTCGACCGCCGCCCGTCCCAGAACGCCCCAGCGTGCTCCGAGCCGCCACATTCCCCGCGCCTCGTCCTGGATCGCGAAGCCGCGCGCCTCCAGCGTCCGCAGCAGGCGGAACCCCGCCGTGCGGGTACATCGGGCCTCGCTTGCGAGGGTCGCGAGAGGCGCGGGTCCGACGCGCGAGAGCGCCTCCAACAGGTCGAGGGCGCGGCCGACCGCGGCAATGCTGTAGTCGCGAGCCGGTGTGCCGTTGTCGGATTGCTCGTGCGAGCCGTTGCCAGCGCGAGGGCGCGATCGGCCCTTGCCGTTGGTGCGGCTAGGCTGGGCCATGGGGACACCTACGAAATGATATCGATCGAAACAAAGCTACCATGGGGCGGTCTGGTTTGCCATCGGGGTGAGCGTCGGAACGGCATTAATATTGTGCAAGACCATGGCCTGAGACGGTGCAGACTGCGGCGAATATTGTCACTGCAGCGGGCCGTGGTCAAATCGCGGGGGATGGTGAAATCGGCATGCGCTGTGGATGACCGATAAATTGATCTGCAAACGGGGACCGCCAGCGCGCAGCCAGCCGACGCTTGCGGCCACAGGCCCGGCGCTTGTCGCGCCTTACAGCGTGCGGTAAAGCCCCGCCCACGCGTCTGGAACGGCCGGGATCATCCCGCATGCCGGCGCGGGCGTGGTGGAACTGGCAGACACGCCAGATTTAGGTTCTGGTGGCGCAAGCCGTGGGGGTTCAAATCCCTCCGCCCGCACCAGCGGTGGGCGTGCAAGGACGGGGTTGAACGATGCAGGTCACTGAAACGCTCTCCGAGGGGCTCAAGCGCGCCTATACCGTCGTGGTGCCCGCCTCCGACATCGAGACCAAGCGCTCTGCCCGCTTCGCGAACCTCGGCAAGACACTGAAGCTGCCTGGCTTCCGGCCGGGCAAGGTCCCGCTGACGCTGGTCCGCCAGCGCTACGGCACCGCGGTGACGGCCGAGGTGCTGGAGGAGTCCGTCAGCGAGGCCACAAGGCAGGTGCTGAGCGAGCGCGGGCTGCGGCCGGCGCAGCAGCCGAAGGTGGACCTCGTCAGCCTGGACGTCGGAGGTGCGGCGGCGAAGGACCTCGAGTTCAAGGTCGAGCTCGAACTGCTGCCGGAGATCGCTCTGCCCGACTTCAGCGCGATCAGCCTGACACGGATGAAGGTCGAGGCATCGCCGGAGACGGTGGACAAGACGCTGGCGGACATCGCCCGGCGCAACCGGGAGTTGGTGGAGATCACGTCGGAGGAGCTGGGCGATCGCGGCGCGGCACAGGGTGAGGTGCTGACCGTCGATTATGTCGGGCGGGTCGACGGCGAGGTGTTCCCCGGCGGCACCGGCAACGACATCGTGGTCGACGTGGGTGGGGAGGGTTTCATTCCTGGCTTCACCGAGCAGCTTGAAGGCATGAAGCCGGGCGAAACCCGAACGATCGAGGTCACGTTCCCGCCGGACTACGCCGTGCCGACCCTGGCCGGGAAGCCCGCCACGTTCGAGGTTACCGCCAAGAAACTGAGCCGGCCGGTGGTGCCGGAGCTGGACGACGAGCTGGCCAAGAAGATCGGCTTCGATGACATGGCGGCGATGCGCGAGGCCGTGCACTCGGCGAATCCAGAACGAGTACGACCAGATGTCCAGGCTGCGGCTGAAGCGTGAGCTGCTCGATTCACTGGCGAAGGTGGCGAATTTCGCTTCGCCGGAGGGCATGGTGGAACAGGAGTTCAGCCAGATCTGGCAGCGCCTGGAGACCGATCGGAAGGAAGGCCGGCTCGACGATGATGACAAGGACAAGGACGAGGACACGCTGAAATCCGACTATCGAGCCATCGCGGAGCGTCGGGTCCGGCTCGGCCTGCTGTTGGCGGAGATCGGCCGTATGAACAGCATCACGGTGGCGGCCGATGAGATGGCACGGGCGATGCGCATGGAGGCGATGCGCTATCCGGGTCAGGAGCAGCAGATCATGGAATACTTCCGGCAGAACCCGCGCGCGAGCGAGCACCTGCGCGGCCCGATCTACGAGGAGAAGGTGGTCGACTTCGTGCTGGAACTGGCCAAGGTGGCGGACAATATCGTCACCCCCGAGGAGCTGGCGAAGGAGCCGCCGGCGGAATCAGCCGCGCCGGCCGATTGACCGGTTGGAGTCCGGGCCGGTTCAACTTATCTATGCGGACATATCCGACTTGAAGGTGATTGCCATGGCGGATCGGGATCCGGTCGAGATCTACGACAACACGCTCGTTCCGATGGTGGTGGAGCAGACCGCGCGGGGCGAGCGCGCCTACGACATCTATTCCCGCCTGCTGAAGGAAAGGATCATCTTCCTGACCGGAGCGGTCTTCGACCAGGTCAGCGCCCTGATCTGCGCCCAGCTCCTGTTCCTCGAATCAGAGAACCCGAACAAGGATATCTCGTTCTATATCAACAGCCCGGGCGGCGTGGTGTCCGCCGGCCTGGCGATCTACGACACGATGCAGTACGTCCGCAGCCCGGTTTCCACGGTCTGCATCGGTCAGGCGGCCTCCATGGGCAGCCTGCTGCTGACCGCCGGGGCCAAGGGCAAGCGGTACGCGCTGCCGAATGCGCGGATCATGGTCCACCAGCCGTCCGGCGGCGCCCAGGGCCAGGCGACCGATATCGAGATCCAGGCGCGGGAGATCCTGACACTTCGCAAGCGCCTCAACGAGATCTATGTCCGCCACACCGGTCAGCCGATCGAGGCAATCGAGCGCAAGCTGGAGCGCGACACCTATATGTCGGCCGAGGAAAGTCGGGATTTCGGCTTGGTCGACGCCGTTGTCGAAAATCGCGCGACTTTGGAAGAGCTTGGGGGCCGATCCTAAGCGGGCGTCTCAATTACAGTCGGTCGGCGAGAACACTGCCGGCCGGACAATCGCTGGCCGGGCTCACCTGACCGTTGCTGCACCAGGGCGACGCAAACGGGGATGACCGGTCGTCGTCCTTGTTCCTTCCGGCCGACGGAGGGTAATGTCTTCCCCTGGCTCCAATCGAGTCCGGGGCAGGAGTGCGCATGAGCAAGTCTGGCGATTCGAAGAACACTCTGTATTGCTCATTCTGCGGCAAGTCCCAGCATGAGGTGCGCAAGCTCATTGCCGGGCCGACGGTGTTCATCTGCGACGAATGCGTCGAGCTCTGCATGGACATCATCCGCGAGGAGCACAAGACCCACCTCGTGAAGTCGCGCGACGGCGTGCCGACGCCGAAGGAAATCTGCAAGGTGCTGGACGATTACGTGATCGGCCAGGACCACGCCAAGCAGGTGCTCTCGGTCGCGGTGCACAACCACTACAAACGGCTGGCCCACGGCCAGAAGAACAACGACATCGAGATCGCCAAGTCGAACATCCTGCTGGTCGGCCCCACCGGCTCGGGCAAGACCCTGCTCGCCCAGACGCTGGCCCGCATCCTCGACGTCCCCTTCACCATGGCGGACGCCACGACCCTGACCGAGGCGGGCTATGTCGGCGAGGACGTCGAGAACATCATCCTGAAGCTGTTGCAGTCCGCCGACTACAACGTCGAGCGCGCCCAGCGCGGCATCGTCTACATCGACGAGGTCGACAAGATTTCCCGCAAGTCGGACAACCCCTCGATCACCCGCGACGTGTCGGGCGAGGGCGTGCAGCAGGCGCTGCTGAAGATCATGGAGGGCACTGTCGCCTCGGTGCCGCCGCAGGGCGGCCGCAAGCATCCGCAGCAGGAGTTCCTGCAGGTCGACACCACGAATATCCTGTTCATCTGCGGCGGCGCATTCTCCGGCCTCGAGAAGATCATCGCCGCCCGCGGCAAGGGCTCCGGCATGGGCTACGGCGCGGAGGTGCGCTCGCCGGACGAACGGCGCACCGGCGCAATCCTGCGCGAGGTCGAGCCGGAGGACCTGCTGAAGTTCGGCCTGATCCCCGAGTTCATCGGCCGCCTGCCGGTGGTCGCCACGCTCGAAGACCTGGACGAAGGCGCGCTGATGGAGATTCTGACCAAGCCCAAGAACGCGCTGGTCAAGCAGTACGGCCGGCTGTTCGAGATGGAAGGCGTCAAGCTGTCCTTTACCGAAGATGCGCTACACTCCGTGGCGATCCGGGCGATTGCACGGCGCACCGGCGCCCGCGGCCTGCGGTCGATCATGGAGGCCATTCTGCTAGGCACCATGTTCGAGCTTCCCGGGCTCGACGGCGTCGAGGAGGTGGTAATCAACCGCGAGGTTGCCGAATCGCGGGCTAACCCGCTGTATCTGTACGGCAAGGAGAGGGCGGAGCATACCGCCTGAGGGATTGCCGGGGAGCGTTGGCTCGCGAAATTGCGAGCATGAATTTTCTGGGCCTTGCGCTGCATTGCCCGGCAGCCGATATGGCATCCGATCGGCGGGCGTCCCTGTCCCGCGGAGACGCTTACCGTGCCGCGGGTGTCGCTGTAAGTCGGGCGGATTGGGCGTCGACTGTCCATAAGGAGGTCAACCATGACTGAATCCGAACGGCCCGGCCCGGAACAGCCGCCGGAGCAGCCCCAGGCACAGCGGGAACGCCCCGACGACAAGGCGGCCGCGCCCGCGTCCGGCGATCAGCTCGCCGTGCTGCCGCTGCGTGACATCGTCGTCTTTCCGCATATGATCGTCCCGCTCTTCGTGGGGCGTGAAAAATCGGTCCGCGCGCTCGAGGCGGTAATGAAGGAGGACAAGCAAATCCTCCTGGTCGCGCAAAAGAACGCCTCGCAGGACGATCCCTCGGCCGATGACATCTATCGCGTCGGCACCGTCTCGACGATCCTGCAACTCCTGAAGCTGCCGGACGGCACCGTGAAGGTGCTGGTCGAAGGCGGCAGGCGGGCGAAGATCGTCGGCTTCAAGGAGACCGACAGCTACTTCGAGGCGTTCGTCGAGGCAATGCCGGATCAGGCAACCGAGGCGAAGGAGCTGGAGGCGCTTGGCCGCACCGTCGTGTCGCAGTTCGAGCAGTACATCAAGCTCAACAAGAAGATCGCTCCCGAGGTCCTGGTCTCGTTGAACCAGATCGAGGAGCCGAGCAAGCTCGCCGACACCGTGGCGAGCCACCTGAACCTCAAGATCGCCGAGAAGCAGGAACTGCTGGAGATCGCCAAGGTCGGCGAGCGGCTGGAGCGCGTGTTCGGCCACATGGAATCCGAGATCGGCGTCCTGCAGGTCGAGAAGCGCATCCGCAGCCGTGTGAAACGACAGATGGAGAAGACACAGCGCGAGTACTACCTGAACGAGCAGCTCAAGGCGATTCAGAAGGAGCTCGGCGAAGGCGAGGACGGCAAGGACGAGAACGCCGAGCTCGAAGCCAAGATCAAGAAGACCAAGCTGTCGAAGGAGGCGCGCGACAAGGCCATCGCCGAGCTCAAGAAGCTCAAGACCATGAGCCCGATGAGCGCCGAAGTCGACGGTGGTGCGCAACTACCTCGACTGGATGCTGTCGATCCCGTGGAAGAAGCGCAGCAAGATCCGCAACGACGTGGTCGCCGCGGAGAAGGTGCTGAACGACGACCACTACGGCCTGGAGAAGGTCAAGGAGCGGATCATCGAGTACCTTGCGGTGCAGGCGCGCTCGCCCAAGGTGCGCGGCCCGATCCTGTGCCTGGTCGGGCCACCCGGCGTGGGCAAGACTTCACTCGGCAAGTCGATCGCTCGCGCCACGGGGCGCAACTTCGTGCGGATGTCGCTCGGCGGCGTGCGCGACGAGGCGGAGATCCGCGGCCACCGGCGCACTTATATCGGCTCGATGCCCGGCAAGGTGCTGCAGGGTATGAAGAAGGCGAAGACGTCCAACCCGCTGTTCCTGCTCGACGAGGTCGACAAGCTCGGCGCCGACTGGCGGGGCGATCCGTCCTCGGCGCTGCTCGAGGTGCTGGACCCGGAGCAGAACTCCACCTTCAACGATCACTATCTGGAGGTGGACTACGACCTGTCCGACGTGATGTTCGTCACCACGGCGAATTCGCTGCGCATGCCGCAGCCGCTGATGGACCGCATGGAGATCATCCGCATCCCCGGCTACACCGAGGACGAGAAGGTGGAGATCGCCAAGCGTCACCTGATCAGCAAGCAGTCCACGGCGCATGGTCTGAAGACGGACGAGTGGCACATCTCCGACGATGCGCTGCGCGACATGATCCGCTACTACACGCGCGAGGCCGGCGTGCGGAACCTGGAGCGCGAGATCGCCAATCTGGCACGCAAGTCGGTGAAGGAGCTGGTGACCAACAAGTCCAAGAAGGTCACGATCACCCGGAAGAACCTCGACAAGTTCGCCGGCGTGCAGAAGTTCCGCTTCGGCGAGACCGAGGCCGAGGACATGGTCGGCGTCGTCACCGGCTTGGCCTGGACGGAGGTTGGCGGCGAGATCCTGACGATCGAAAGCGTGCTGTTGCCGGGCAAGGGCAACATCAAGCAGACCGGCAAGCTGGGCGATGTGATGCAGGAGAGCGTGTCCGCGGCACTCAGCTATGTGCGGTCGCGGTCGGCCCATTTCGGCATCAAGCCGACGCTGTTCGAGAAGCGCGACATCCACGTGCACGTGCCCGAGGGTGCGACGCCGAAGGACGGACCGTCGGCTGGCGTCGCCATGGCCACATCGATCGTGTCGATCCTGACGGGTATTCCGGTGCGGCGCGACGTGGCGATGACCGGCGAGATCACGCTGCGCGGCCGGGTTCTGCCGATCGGCGGGTTGAAGGAGAAGCTGCTGGCGGCATTGCGGGCCGGCATCACCACCGTGTTCATTCCCAAAGAGAATGAGAAGGACCTGGCGGAGATTCCCGACAACGTGAAGAAGCACCTGAAGCTGATTCCCGTGGCGGATGTCGACGAGGTGATCGCCCAGGCGCTGGCTCGCCGACCCGAGGCGATCGAGTGGGAGGAGCCAGCCGGAACCGGTTGTGCCGCCTCCGTCCGAGCAAGCCACCGCCTCGCTGCCGCATTGATCACTAGGTTTGCAGAAGGCCCGCCGGGATGGTCCGGCGGGCCTTTCCTGTGTCATTGACGCGGCGGAAACTGCGCCATTAGTGTCGCGCCCCCATGGGCAACCCGCGCCGGCGTCGCCCCCCATTGTGCTGCATCACCGGATCGAGAGGGAATGCCAGTGAACAAAATGGATCTTATCGCGGCTGTTGCCGACCAGACCGAGTTGTCGCGTGCCAAGGCCTCGGAAGTGGTCGACGCTGTGTTCGGCGCCATCGAGGGGGCACTTAAGAACAAGGAGGAAGTGCGGCTGGTCGGTTTCGGCACCTTTGCGACCGCCGAGCGCAAGGCCGCGACCGGCCGCAATCCCCGCACCGGCGAGGCCATGACGATCGCGGCGTCCACCGCTGTCCGCTTCAAGGCCGGCAAGGGGTTGAAGGACGCGGTTCAGTGATCAGGGGCCACTGATCAGCGCTCAGGAGACGCGGTCTTCCCTGGTCACTGATCACTGCCGGGCGGTTAGCTCAGCGGTAGAGCGTCTCGTTTACACCGAGAGGGCCGGCGGTTCGAATCCGTCACCGCCCACCAGCAATCAGCCTGTGGAACGCAGAGCCAAGTGCTGGACACCGATCACCGATCACTGCTAAACGCGCCCCCTGTTGCGCGGGCGTAGCTCAGTTGGTTAGAGCGCCGGCCTGTCACGCCGGAGGTCGCGGGTTCGAGTCCCGTCGCTCGCGCCAGCAGAATGTCGCAGGGCCTGATTGTGTGGGCCTATGGCGGCGCGGGGCGGTTGGGGCTAATGTTTGCCGCGTGTTGCGTTGCGGTAGACCGATATGCGCAGCCTCTTGGGGTTGGGCGAGGTTCGCGGCACGCAATGCCCGCCTGATCGATCGGACCTGACATGCAGCCAGTGCTTCTCGGATACCTGCCCATCCTGGTGTTCATTGTCATCGCCGGGGTGATTGCCGTGGCGATGGTGGGCGGTTCGTTGCTCGCCGCACGGCAGAAGCCTTATCCCGAAAAGGTCTCCCCTTACGAGTGTGGCTTCGAGCCATTCGACGATGCACGCCGCCGCTTCGACGTGCGCTTTTATCTGGTCGCCATCCTGTTCATCATCTTCGATCTCGAGGTGGCGTTTCTGTTCCCGTGGGCGGTGGCGCTGAAGGACATCGGCTGGTTCGGGTTTCTGTCGATGGTCGGTTTCCTCGGCGTGCTCACGGTTGGCTTTATCTACGAATGGTGCAAGGGCGCACTGGATTGGGAGTAGCGGCATGAGCGATGCCATAGCCTGGAACCGCGGCGGATTGGTGCCTGGGCCGGAGCAGGATGCCGTCGTGAAGGGCATCACCGGCGAGATCGCCGACAAGGGCTTCATCGTCGCCAATATGGACAAGGTGGTGAACTGGGCGCGCACCGGCAGTCTGTGGCCAATGACGTTCGGGCTGGCGTGCTGCGCGGTGGAGATGATCCACGCCTACATGCCGCGCTACGATCTCGATCGCTTCGGCATTATCCCGCGCGCCTCGCCGCGGCAGTCCGACGTGATGATCGTCGCCGGCACGCTGACCAACAAGATGGCGCCCGCGCTGCGCAAGGTCTACGACCAGATGCCGGAACCGCGCTGGGTGATCAGCATGGGAAGCTGTGCGAACGGCGGCGGCTATTACCACTACAGCTACTCGGTCGTACGCGGCTGCGATCGCGTCGTGCCGGTGGACATTTATGTGCCTGGGTGCCCGCCGACAGCCGAGGCGCTGGTCTACGGCATCATGCAGTTGCAGAAGAAGATCCGCCGCACCGGGACGATCCTCCGTGGCTGATCTCGCCGAAGCCGTCGCCACGCTGCCGGGCGTTCGCGCGAGTGCCGTCGAGAAGGGCGAAGTGGTTGCCCACGCGGAGCGCGACGCGCTGCTGCCGTTGGTGTTGACTCTGCGCGACGATCCGCGTTTCGCGTTCGAGCAGGTGATGGACATCTGCGGCGTCGATTGGCCGCAGCGCGAAGAGCGCTTCGACGTCGTCTACAATCTGCTGTCGGTGTCGCTGAATCAGCGGCTGCGCGTCATCGTCACGACGGATGAGCAGAAGCCGGTTCCCTCGGTGCACACGGTGTGGCCGGTCGCGACATGGTGGGAACGTGAGGCGTGGGACCTGTTCGGCATCGTATTCTCCGGCCAGCCCGATCTGCGGCGCATCCTGACCGACTACGGATTCGACGGGCATCCGCTGCGCAAGGATTTCCCGCTGACCGGCTATGTGGAAGTTCGCTACGACGAGGACCGCAAGGCGGTGGTCTACGAGCCGGTGCGGCTGACGCAGGATTTCCGTTCGTTCGATTTCCTCTCGCCGTGGGAGGCGATCACCACCCTGCCGGGCGACGAGAAGGTGCATGCCGCCCGGGCGGAGGAAACGCCGCCGCTGGCGCCGGAAAAGGCGTAGGACGATGAGCGAGACGCCAGACATCGAAGCCCGGTCGACGGCGACCAGGACTGTCGAGATCGACAGCCACGCGATCAATTTCGGCCCGCAGCATCCGGCGGCGCATGGCGTGCTGCGGCTGATCCTGGAGATGGACGGCGAGGTGGTGGAGCGCGCCGATCCGCATATCGGCTTGCTGCATCGCGGCACCGAGAAACTGATCGAATACAAGACCTACATGCAGGCGGTGCCGTATTTCGATCGGCTCGATTACGTCTCGCCGATGTGCGAGGAGCATGCCTTCGCACTGGCGACAGAGAAGCTGTTGGGCATCGAGGTGCCGGAGCGCGGGCAGTGGATCCGCGTGATGTTCGCCGAGATCACCCGCGTGCTGAATCACCTGTTGAACCTGACCACCTACGCGCTGGATGTCGGCGCGATCACGCCGAGCCTTTGGGGGTTCGAGGAACGCGAGAAGCTGATGGAGTTCCATGAAGCCGCGTCGGGTGCGCGGCTGCATGCGAACTACTTCCGTCCAGGCGGCGTGGCGAAGGACCTGCCGGTGGGGCTCGAGGAGCGCATCGCCGAATGGTCGGTCGGCTTTCCGAAATTCGTCGACGATCTGGAGCAGCTGCTGACCGGCAACCGCATCTGGAAGCAGCGCACCGTGGATATCGGCGTGATCGATGCCAAGGCCGCGCTGGCCTGGGGATTTGCCGGACCCTGTCTGCGCGCGAGCGGCGTGCCATGGGATCTGCGGCGTTCGCAGCCCTATGACAAGTACGCCGAGGTGGACTTCAAGGTCCCGGTCGGGCGCAACGGCGACTGCTACGACCGCTATCTGGTGCGGCTCGCCGAGATGCGCGAGAGCGTGAAGATCATCCGCCAGTGTCTCGGCAAGATGAAGCCCGGACCGGTGAAGGTGCAGGACCACAAGTTTTCGCCGCCGACCCGTGCCGAGATGAAGCGCTCGATGGAGGCGCTGATCCATCATTTCAAGCTGTACACCGAGGGCTATCATGTGCCGCCCGGCGCGACCTACACCGTGGTGGAAAGTCCCAAGGGCGAGTTCGGCGTGTATCTGGTCGCCGATGGAACCAATCGGCCATACCGCTGCAAGATCCGGCCGACCGGATTTGCCTTCCTGCAGGCGGTCGATGTGATGGCGAGGCGGCACATGCTGGCGGACACGGTCGCGATCATCGGGTCGCTCGACGTCGTGTTCGGCGAGATCGACCGATAGCAATGGCCGCGACAGGACAATAGCGATTTCGTCCAGCCGGCCAGCTTCGTCTTCGACGCGGAGAGCGAGGCTGCGATCCCGCCGATCATCGCGAAGTACCCGCCTGGCAAGCAGGCAAGCGCGGTGCTCCCGCTGCTGTATCTCGTGCAGAACCAGATGAAGCGGCAGACCGGCAGTGCCTGGGTTCCGACCGCGGGCATGGATGAGGTGGCGCGGCGGCTCGATATGGCGCCGATCCGCGTCTATGAGGTCGCCACGTTCTACTTCATGTTCAACCTGCACCCGATCGGCACATGGCATTTGCAGGTCTGCACCACGACGCCGTGCTGGCTGCGCGGTTCGGACGATGTGGTGGCGGCGTGCCGCGCGGCGACCGGCATCAAGGGCTGGGGCGAGACAAGCGCCGACGGTGTTTTCACCATGACCGAGGTGGAATGCGTCGGAGCCTGCGTGAATGCGCCGGTCATCCAGGTGAACGACGACTTCTACGAGGACCTGGATGCAGAAAGTACCAAGCAGTTGCTGGAGGCATTGCGTCGGGGCGAACCGCCGAAGCCGGGCTCCGTGACAGGCCGACAGACCTCCGCGCCGGAAGGCGGCCCGACGACGCTGACGACGTTGCACTTCGGTGCGGAGAGCTGATGCGATGCTGCAGGACAAGGACCGCATCTTCACCAATCTCTATGGCCTGCACGATCCCTTCCTGAAGGGAGCGCGCGCGCGTGGCGACTGGGATGGCACCAAGGCGATCCTGGAAAAGGGCCGCGACGCTATCGTGGAGGAGATCAAGACATCAGGCCTGCGTGGGCGTGGCGGTGCGGGATTTCCCACCGGCCTGAAGTGGTCGTTCATGCCGAAGCAGTCCGAGCGTCCTTGCTACCTCGTGGTGAATGCGGACGAAAGCGAGCCTGGCACCTGCAAGGATCGCGACATCATCCGCCACGATCCGCACAAGCTGATCGAGGGGTGTCTGGTTGCGTCCTTCGCGATGGGCGCGCACGCCGCCTACATCTACATCCGCGGCGAGTTCTGCGACGAAGCGCGCGTGCTGCAGGCGGCGATCGACGAGGCGTACGAGGCGGGCTTATCGGTCGCGATGCGTGCGGTTCCGGCTGGGACTTCGATGTCTATCTGCACCGCGGCGCCGGCGCCTATATCTGCGGCGAGGAGACCGGGCTGCTGGAAAGCCTGGAAGGCAAGAAGGGCCTGCCGCGTCTGAAGCCCCCGTTTCCCGCGGCCGTCGGGCTGTACGGCTGCCCGTCCACGGTGAACAATGTCGAAAGCATCGCGGTGGCGCCGACGATCATGCGGCGCGGTGCGGCGTGGTTCAATTCACTCGGACGGCCGAAGAATTCCGGGCAGAAGGTGTTCTGCATCTCCGGTCACGTGAACAAGCCGTGCAACGTGGAGGAGGAGCTTGGCATCCCGCTGCGCGAACTGATCGATCGCTATGCGGGCGGCGTGCGCGGTGGCTGGGACAATCTGCTGGCCGTGATCCCGGGTGGTGCCTCGGTGCCGGTGATCCCGAAGAGCGTCTGCGACGACGTGCTGATGGATTTTGATTCGCTCCGCGATGCGAGGAGCGGGCTTGGCACGGCGGCGGTGATCGTGATGGACAAATCCACCGACATCATCAAGGCGATCGCGCGTCTGTCGAAGTTCTACATGCACGAGAGCTGCGGCCAGTGCACGCCCTGCCGCGAGGGCACCGGCTGGATGTGGCGGGTGATGACGCGCATGGTGGCGGGCAGGGCGGAGGTATCGGAGATCGATACGCTCGAACAGGTGACCCGCCAGATCGAGGGCCATACGATCTGTGCGCTCGGCGACGCGGCCGCGTGGCCGATCCAGGGCCTGATCCGGCATTTCCGTCCTGTGATGGAGGAGCGCATCGCAACCTACAAGGCGGCGCGCACGCCGGCGCGTTTGGCAGCGGAGTAGCGTGTGATTCAAATTTCAACACAACGACGCGAAGACGCAAAGCGAGGCGCGACATTCGTGACTTCGTGTCTTTGTGGTGCATCTTCTGCCCGGAACCACCCATAATGCCGAAAGTCACCGTCGACGGCATCGAAGTCGAAGTCCCCAACGGCTCTTCCGTCCTGCAGGCCTGCGAGGCAGCCGGCAAGGAAATACCCCGCTTCTGCTACCACGAGCGCCTGTCGATCGCCGGCAACTGCCGCATGTGCCTGGTGGAAATCGAGAAGGCACCGCCGAAGCCGATCTCCTCCTGCACCTATCCGGTCGCCGACGGCATGGTGGTGCACACCGACTCCCCGATGGTGCGCAACGGCCGGCGCGGCGTGATGGAGTTCCTGCTGATCAACCATCCGCTCGACTGCCCGATCTGCGACCAGGGCGGCGAGTGCGACCTGCAGGACCAGGCGATGGGCTACGGCATGGACCACTCGCGCTATGCCGAGAACAAGCGCGCGGTGCAGGACAAGAACCTCGGCCCGCTGGTGAAGACGGTGATGACGCGCTGCATCCACTGCACGCGCTGCATCCGCTTCATCACCGAGGTCGCCGGCGTGCCGGACCTCGGCGCGACCAATCGCGGCGAGCACATGGAGGTCGGCACCTACGTGGAGAAGGCGCTGTCGTCCGAACTGTCCGGCAACATCATCGATCTCTGCCCGGTCGGCGCTCTGACTTCCAAGCCCTATGCGTTCGTCGCACGGTCGTGGGAGCTGTCGAAGGTCGACAGCGTCGATGTGCTGGACGCTGTCGGCACCAACATCCGCATCGACGCACGTGGGCCCGAGGTGCTGCGCATCCTGCCGCGGCTGAATGAGGACGTGAACGAGGAGTGGCTTGCCGACAAGTCGCGCTTCGCACTCGACGGGTTGAAGCGCCGGCGTCTCGATCGTCCCTGGGTGCGGCAATCACGTCCCTCGGGGGCAAGCTGGTCGAGGCAGGCTGGTCGGAAGCATTCGCCGCGATTGCGGGGAAGCTGCACGGCGTTGCGGGCGATCGCATCGGCGCGATGGCCGGCGACCTCGTCGATGCCGAAAGCATGCTGGCGCTGAAGGATCTGATGGCCGCGCTGGGTTCGGCGAACCTCGATTGCCGGCAGGACGGCGCCAGGCTCGATGCGTCCCGGCGCGACTTCTACACCTTCAACACGACAATCGCCGGGATCGAGGAAGCCGACGCGATCCTGCTGATCGGCACCAATCCACGCAAGGAAGCGCCGGTGCTGAATGCGCGCATCCGCAAGCGCTGGCTGGCGGGCAATATCCCCATCGGTCTGATCGGCACCGAGACCGACCTTACCTACCGCGTGCAACCGCTCGGGTCCGCACCCGGCGTGCTGACCGCGCTGCACGACGGTTCGCATGACTTCGCAAGGCTGCTGCGAGACGCGAAGCAGCCGATGATCGTTGTCGGACAGGCGGCGCTTGCGCGTCCCGATGGCGCGGCGGTGCTGGCTGCTTCGTGGCGGCTGGCTGCGTCCGTGGGCGCACTGACCGGCGACTGGCACGGCTTCAATGTCCTGCACACCGCGGCGGCGCGCGTGGGCGGCCTGGATCTCGGCTTCGTGCCAGGCGCCAGCGGCAAGTCGCTGGCGCAGATGCTGGACGGCGGCGTCGATCTCCTGTGGCTGCTCGGCGCGGACGAGTTCGATACGGCGCGCATCGGTGCCAACACGTTTGTGGTCTATCAGGGCCATCATGGCGATGCCGGTGCCGCGCGTGCCGATGTGATCCTGCCCGGTGCCGCCTACACCGAGAAGCACGGCACCTATGTCAGCACCGAGGGCCGCGTGCAGCGCGGGCTGCTGGCGGTGTATCCGCCCGGCGAGGCGCGCGAGGATTGGACGATACTGCGCGCGTTCAGCGAGACCATCGGTCATGTGCTGCCGTACGACACGATCGACCAGTTGCGCGCGCGGCTCGAGCAGGTGAACCCGGTGTTCGGCCGCATCGACTTCCTGCCGCGCTTCGGGTGCACCGACCAGAGCGGGCCGTCCGGCGATCCGGTGGCGCTGTCCGATGCGGCGTTCGAGCCGGCAATCGCCAACTACTATCAGACCGACCCGATCAGTCGCGCGAGCCCCACCATGGCCGCATGCACGGCGACCTTCGCGGCCATGCCGATGGTCGCCGCGGCGGAATAGCGCGATGCACGATTTCCTGTTCGATACCAACGCCGGCCTTGTCATCGTGACGTTCGCCGAGGCGCTCGCGCTTTTGGTGCCGTTGCTGATCGCCGTCGCCTACCTGACCTATGCCGAGCGCAAGGTCCTGGCGGCGATGCAGTTGCGCAAGGGACCGAACGTGGTGGGCTGGTTCGGCCTGCTGCAGCCGTTCGCCGACGCGCTGAAGATGGTCATGAAGGAGACGATCATCCCGGCGGGCGCCAACCGGCTGCTGTTCCTGATGGCGCCGATGCTCACCTTCGGACTGGCGATGATCGCCTGGGCGGTGATCCCGGTGAACGATGGCTGGGCGATCGCCGACATCAATGTCGGCATTCTTTACCTGTTCGCTATCAGCTCGCTCGGCGTCTACGGCGTCATCATCGCGGGCTGGGCGTCGAATTCGAAATACGCCTTCCTCGGGGCGATGCGCAGCGCGGCGCAGATGGTGAGCTACGAAGTCTCGATGGGCTTCGTCATGGTGTCCGTTCTGCTCTGCGTCGGCAGCCTGAACCTGACCGATATCGTGCGTGCGCAGCAGAAGGTCTGGTTCTGCCTTCCACTGTTCCCGATGTTCATCGTGTTCTTCATCTCGACACTGGCCGAGACCAACCGCTCGCCCTTTGACCTGCCGGAGGGCGAAAGCGAGATCGTCGCCGGCTTCTTCGTCGAGTACAGCGCTATGGCCTTCGCCCTGTTCTTCCTCGGCGAATACGCCAACATGATCCTGATGAGCGCGATGACCACGATCCTGTTCCTGGGCGGCTGGCTCGCGCCGTTCGGCGTTGTGCCGTTCACCTGGATACCAGGGCCGATCTGGTTCATCCTGAAGATCTGCTTCTGCCTGTTCGTGTTCCTGTGGGTGCGCGCGACGTTCCCGCGCTATCGCTATGACCAGCTGATGCGGCTCGGCTGGAAGGTCTTTCTTCCGTTGTCGCTGATCTGGCTGACGCTGACCGCCGGCGCGCTGATGGCATTCGGGTGGCTGCCCAATGCGTAATGCGCCACGTGACGATTTGGAGTCTCGCTGATGGCGTTCCTTGACCGCACCGCGCGCAGCATGCTGCTCGGCGAACTTGTCGCCGGGCTCGGCCTGACATTGCGCTACTTCTTCAAGCCCAAGGCGACGATCAACTACCCCTACGAGAAAGGCCCGATCAGCCCGCGCTTCAAAGGCGAGCACGCGCTGCGCCGCTATCCTAACGGCGAGGAACGCTGCATCGCCTGCAAGTTGTGCGAGGCGATCTGCCCGGCGCAGGCGATCACCATCGAGGCCGAGCCGCGCGAAGACGGTTCCCGCCGGACCACGCGCTACGACATCGACATGACGAAGTGCATCTACTGCGGCCTCTGCGAGGAGGCCTGCCCGGTCGATGCCATCGTCGAAGGCCCGAACTTCGAATTCGCCACCGAGACGCGCGAAGAGCTGATGTTCAACAAGGACAAGCTGCTGGAGAATGGCGACCGCTGGGAACCGGAGCTCGCGCGCCGTCTTGAACTGGACGCGCCCTATCGATGATAGTGAACCTGTTCTTCTATCTGTTCGCCATTATCCTGCTCGCGTCCGCCGCGATGGTGGTCAGCGCGCGCAATCCGGTGCACTCGGTGTTGTTCCTGATCCTGTCGTTCTTCAACGCCGCGGCGCTGTTCCTGATCGCGGGCGCCGAGTTTCTGGCGATGATCCTGCTCATCGTCTATGTCGGCGCTGTCGCCGTGCTGTTCCTGTTCGTGGTGATGATGCTGGACGTGGACTTCGCCGAGCTGCGCGGCGGATTTCAGCGCTATCTGCCGGTCGGCGCGACGGTCGGCGCGGTGCTGTTCATCGAACTCGCCCTGGTGCTCGGCGGCTGGAAGTTCGCGCCCGACGCCGTGACGCTGCGGCTCTCGCCGGCGTCGGCGCAGGTCAGCAACACCGCGGCACTCGGGCGTCTGTTGTATACCGACTACATCTTCCTGTTCCAGACGGCGGGCATGATCCTGCTGGTGGCGATGATCGGCGCCATCGTGCTGACCCTGCGCGACCGCAAAACCTCGCGCCACCAGAGCATCCGCGCGCAGACCGAGCGCACCGTGGCGGATACGCTGGAGCTGGTGACGATGTCGGTGGGAGCAGGAACCAAGGACGTTGGGATATTCATCCCCAAGATTGTCGAACCGACCGCCCAGGAGGAAGTGCACGCCGGAGGCCAGCATGGGCATTGAAGTGGGCCTCGGCCATTTTCTCGTGGTCTCCGCCATTCTTCTAGTGCTTGGCATCTTCGGCATCTTCCTCAATCGCAAGAACGTCATCATCATCCTGATGTCGATCGAGCTGATCCTGCTCGCCGTCAACCTGAACCTGGTGGCGTTCTCCGCCGCACTTGGCGATCTGGTCGGCCAGGTGTTCGCGATGTTCGTGCTCACCGTCGCCGCAGCAGAGGCAGCCATCGGGCTTGCGATCGTCGTGATCTATTTCCGCAACCGCGGCTCGATCCAGGTCGAGGACGTGAACCTGATGAAGGGCTGAGAATCAGTGATCAGTAATCAGTGGTCAGTGATCAGTAGGGCGTTCAGGAAGGCCGTCATGACCTGCGCAGGCAGGCCATCCACGACTTTTCTCGAAATGTCCAGGTCGTGGACGGTTGGGCCAAACTTGGCAATGGCATCGTCATGATCTACGCCGTCGCGGTTTTCGCGCCGCTGCTTGGAGCGCTGGTCGCCGGGCTGCTCGGCCGGTCGATTGGCGACCGCGCCGCCACGGCGGTCTGCATTCTGTGCATGCTGGTCGCGGCCGCGCTCGGGCCGATCGCGTGCTTCCAACTCGTGTCCGGCCAAACCGATCCCGGCGTCGTATCTCTCGGCACCTTCATCGAAGCCGGCCATTTCCATGCCGACTGGGTGCTGCGCTACGACCCGCTGTCCGCCGTGATGGTCGCGATGGTGACGTTCGTCGCCATGCTGATCCACGTCTATTCGATCGGCTACATGGCGCACGATGCCTACCCGCGCTATCGCTTCTTCGCCTACCTCTCGCTGTTCACCTTCTCCATGCTGATGCTGGTGACGGCGGACAATCTTGTGCAGTTGTTTTTCGGTTGGGAGGGCGTCGGCCTCTGCTCCTATCTGCTGATCGGCTACTGGTACGACCGTCCGTCCGCCAACGCCGCCGCGATCAAGGCGTTCATCGTCAACCGCATCGGCGATCTCGCCTTCGTTGTCGGCGTCGCATTGGTCTTCCTGAAGTTCGGCTCGGTCGAGTTCGGCACCATCTTCCCCGCCGTCGCGCAGCACCAGGCCGACACCTACGCGGTACTCGGCGGCACGTTCCCCGCGTTCGAGGTCATCGGCGTGCTGCTGTTCATCGGCGCGATGGGCAAATCGGCGCAGATCGGCCTGCACGTCTGGCTGCCCGATGCGATGGAAGGCCCCACGCCGGTCTCCGCGCTGATCCATGCGGCGACGATGGTGACGGCCGGCGTGTTCCTGGTGGCCCGCATGTCGCCGCTCTACGAATTCGCGCCGTTCGCGCTCGGCCTGGTCACGTTCATCGGCGCGACGACCGCGCTGTTCGCGGCCACCATCGGCTGCGCGCAGAACGACATCAAGCGCGTGATCGCGTATTCCACTTGCTCGCAGCTTGGCTACATGTTCACCGCGGCCGGCGTCGGCGCGTTCCAGGTGTCGATCTTCCACCTGATCACCCATGCCTTCTTCAAGGCATTGCTGTTCCTGAGCGCCGGCTCGGTGATCCACGCAATGTCCGACGAACAGGACATGCGCAAGATGGGCGGACTGTGGAAGCTGATCCCGTGGACATGCGCGGTGATGTGGGTCGGCAACCTGGCACTCGCCGGCATTCCGCCGTTCGCCGGCTACTACTCGAAGGACGCGATCATCTCCGCGGCCTATGCGTCGGGCACCGGCGTCGGGATGTATGGCTTTATCTGCACGGTGCTGGCGGCGTTCCTCACGGGCTTCTACTCGTGGCGGCTGCTGTTCATGACGTTCAACGGCAGGCCGCGCGCCGACCGCCACGTGCTGGAGCACGTCCACGAAAGCCCGTGGGTGATGATCGCGCCATTGCTCGTGCTGGCCACCGGTGCCGTGATCGCCGGCAAGCTGCTGGACCCATGGTTCATCGGCGAGGACTGGCGGGCGTTCTGGAACGGCAGCATCTTCAATGCACCGGGCAACCATGTGCTCGCGGCGCTGGAACATGTGCCGGCATGGGCAGAGATGGCGCCGCTCGTCGTGGGCCTGGCGGGCATCGCGCTGGCCTACGTGATGTATATCGCCTTCCCGCTTCTGCCGATGCGGCTGGCCAGCCAGTTCCGCGGCATTTACCTGTTCGTGCTGAACAAGTGGTACTTCGACGAACTGTATGACGCGATCTTCGTGCAGCCCACGCTCCGGCTGGCGCGCGTCTTCTGGCAGACCGGCGATGCCACGCTGATCGACGGCGTACCCAACGGGCTGGCGGAACTCACGGTGGACGGCTCGCGCCAGGCGGTGAAGATCCAGACCGGCTCGCTCGCCGTGTATGCATTTGCCATGCTGATCGGCGTTGTGGTGCTGGTCGGCCTGTTCCTGGTGTCCCGGTGAACCAGATGAACGCAGCGGGCTTTCCCATCCTGTCGCTGGTCACCTGGCTGCCGCTGGTCGGCGGGCTGATCATCATGTCGGTGCGCGGCGACGAGGAGACTGTTGCCTCGAACGCACGCTGGACCGCGCTGTGGACCAGTCTGATCGTGCTGGTCCTGTCCGTCGTCCTGTGGGTGAGGTTCGACACCGGCGAGGCAGGGTTCCAGTTCGTTGAAGAGATCCCGTGGCTGCCTGAGTACGGGGTCGGCTACAAGCTGGGCGTCGACGGCATCTCCGTGCTGTTCGTCCTGCTCTCCACATTGCTGACGCCGATCTGCATCCTGGCGAGCTGGGATTCGATCACGCGATCCGTCCGCGAATATATGCTCACCTTCCTCATCCTCGAGACGATGATGGTGGGGATGTTCTGTGCGCTCGACTTCGTGGTGTTCTACATCTTCTTCGAGGGCGTGCTGATCCCGATGTTCCTGATCATCGGCGTCTGGGGCGGTCCGCGACGCGTCTACTCGGCGTTCAAATTTTTCCTGTTCACGCTGACCGGTTCCGTGCTCTTGCTGCTGGCACTGCTCGCGATGTGGTTCCAGGCCGGCACGACCGACATTGTCGTGCTGCTGAAGACCCCGATGCCGCCGAGCATGCAGAACTGGCTGTTCCTTGCCTTCTTCGCCTCGTTCGCGGTGAAGATGCCGATGTGGCCGGTGCACACCTGGCTTCCCGATGCGCACGTGGAGGCGCCCACCGCGGGCTCGGTCATCCTGGCCGGCGTGCTGCTGAAGATGGGCGGCTACGGCTTCCTGCGCTTCTCGGTGCCGATGCTGCCGCAGGCATCGGCGAGCTTCGCGCCGTTCATGTTCACCCTCTCGGTCGTCGCGGTGATCTATACGTCGCTGGTGGCACTCGCGCAGGAGGACATGAAGAAGCTGATCGCCTACTCGTCCGTCGCGCACATGGGCGTGGTGACGATCGGCATCTTCACCTTCAACGTGCAGGGCGTGCAGGGCGCGCTGTTCCAGATGCTGTCGCACGGCATCGTCTCCGCCGCGCTGTTCCTCGTGGTCGGCGTGGTCTACGATCGTATCCACACGCGCGACATCGCCCGCTACGGCGGCCTCGCCGACCGCATGCCGCTCTACGCGACGACGTTCATGATCTTCACGCTGGCCTCGATCGGCTTGCCCGGCACGTCGGGATTCGTCGGCGAGTTCCTGGTGATCGTCGGCTCGCTGCAGGTGAACTTCTGGCTGGCGCTGCTCGGCGCAACCGGCATGATCCTTGGCGCGGCCTACATGCTGTATCTCTATCGCAGGATAATCTTCGGCCGTCTCACCAAGGAGGACCTGCGGTCGATCCTCGATCTCTCGCCACGGGAGATCGCCGTGTTCGCGCCGCTGATCCTGCTGACGCTGTGGATGGGCGTCTACCCGTCGAGCTTCACCGGCTTCTGGGACGCCAGCGTCGCGTCGATGGTGCAGCATCACACGGCAGCAATCGCACCCACGGTCCAGGTGGCCGGGGTGGTGCGCTGATGAACTGGGCAATCGCACTTCCGGAGATCGCGCTGTCCATCGTCGCCATGGCGATCCTGATCTTCGGCGTGCTGCGGCGCGATGACACGTTTTTTGTTTCCAGCATGCTGGCGCTCGGCGGATTCCTGCTCGCGGCGTTGCTGGTTGTCACCGCCGTCCGTGGCGTCGGCTATCACGGCCAGTTCGTCAGCGACGCGTTTTCCGGCTTCGCGAAGATATTGATCCTGGCAGGTGCGGCGCTCGCGCTGATCCTTTCGCTCGATTATAACCGCAAACACCAGATCGCACGTTTCGAATATCCCGTGCTGATGGTCCTCTCGGTCACCGGCATGATGGTCATGGTCTCTGCCGCGAACCTGATGACCCTTTATCTCGGGCTCGAGCTGCAGTCTCTGGCGCTCTACGTCCTCGCCGCCTTCGCCCGCGACGAACTGCGTTCATCCGAGGCCGGGTTGAAGTACTTCGTCCTGGGTGCGCTCGCCTCCGGCCTGCTGCTTTACGGCATTTCGCTGGTCTATGGCTTCTCCGGCACCATGGATTTCGCCGCGCTGGCAAAGACGCTGTCGCAACCGGCCACCGCGTCGCCCGGCCTGATCGTCGGCATCGTGTTCGTGCTGGTCGGGCTCGCGTTCAAGATTGCCGCGGTGCCGTTCCACATGTGGACGCCCGACGTTTACGAAGGCTCGCCGACCTCGGTCACGGTGTTCTTCTCCACGGCACCCAAGGTCGCGGCGATGGCACTGTTGCTGCGGACCATGACCACGCCGTTCGGGCATCAACTGATTGCCTGGCAGCAGCTTATCGTTGTCGTCGCGATCGCCTCGATGATCCTTGGCTCACTGGCGGCGATCGGCCAGCACAACGTCAAGCGGCTGATGGCGTATTCGTCGATCGGCCACATGGGCTATGCGTTGATCGGCCTCGCCGTCGGCACGCCGGAGGGCATTCGTGGCGTGCTGATCTATCTCGTTGTATATGTGTTCATGAGCGCGGGCACGTTCGCCTGCATCATCGCGATGCGCCGGCGTGGCCTCGCGCTGGAGGAGATCACTGACCTGAGCGGACTTGGCAGAACCGATCCCGGGCTTGCGCTGGCGATGGCCGTCTTCATGTTCAGCATGGCCGGCATCCCACCGTTGTCCGGCTTCTTCGGCAAGCTCTACGTGTTCCTGCCGGCGGTGCAGGCCGGCATGTGGGGTCTTGCCATCATCGGCGTGCTGACCAGCGTGATCGGCGCCTACTACTATATCCGCATCGTCAAGGTGATGTATTTCGACGCGCCCGCAGAGCCGTTCGACCCGCGCCCGGCCTCGCTGTCGTTCGTCGCCGCGGCGACCGGGTTGTTCACCACGTTCTTCTTCGTCTTCCCCGCGCCGTTCGTCGGTGCCGCCCAGGCGGCGGCGAAGGTGCTGTTCGGATGAAGGAAGGTTTCACCACAAAGACACGAAGGCACGAAGTGCTGCTGAGCGGCTTGGTGTCTTCGTGTCTTTGTAGTGAGATTTTCTGATGCTGCTCGTCATAGACTGCGGCAACACCAACGTCGTCTTCGCGGTGCGCGACGGCGGCGCATGGTGCGGCACCTGGCGCATCCGCACCGACGCGCAGCGCACCTCCGACGAGTACGGCGTCTGGCTGATGACCCTGCTCGGCCATGTCGGCCTGAAGCGCGACGAAATCTCGGCTGCCGTGCTCGGCACCGTGGTGCCCGCCGCGCTGTATCACCTCCGCCGCCTCTGCCGCGACTGGTTCGGCATCGAGCCGCTGATCGCGCGCTCCACGCTCGACTGGGGCTTCGATATCCGCGTCGACAACCCCGCAGAGGTCGGCGCCGACCGGTTGCTGAACGCGCTCGCCGGTCACCAGCGCTTCGGCGGCCCGCTGATCGTCGTCGACTTCGGTACCGCCACCACCTTCGATGTGGTCGACAAGGATGGCGCCTATCTCGGCGGCGTCATCTGCCCCGGCGTCAACCTCTCGCTCGAGGCGCTGCATCAGGCGGCCGCGCAGTTGCCGCGCATCGGCATCGCCAGGCCGCAGGCGGTGATCGGCCGTCAGACGGTGCCGGCCATGCAGTCCGGCGTCTACTGGGGCTACGTTGCGCTGGTCGAGGGGCTGGTCGCGCGCATCAAGGCGGAATACGGCGGTCCGATGAAGGTTGTGGCCACCGGCGGTCTGGCGTCGTTGTTCGCCGAGGGCACGATGGTGATCGAACAGATCGAGCCCGACCTCACATTGGACGGCCTGCGCATGTTGGCGGAGCGCAATCCCGCTCCCACATTACGTCCAGAGAAGACACACGCCTGATCGAGCAGGACTGACGAAAGCACAGAATGGACTCTGATAGCGGAGATCTCGCCTTCCTGCCCCT
>CAWCDM010000094.1:0-50792 GCA_963794185.1 uncultured Alphaproteobacteria bacterium
TGTCGTCGTTCATCTCGCCGCTGACAAACCGCCGCACCGATGAATATGGCGGCAGCCTGGCGAACCGGCTGCGCTATCCGCTCGAAGTGTTCCGAGCCATGCGTGCGGCATGGCCGGCGCACAAGCCGATGTCGGTGCGCATCTCTGCCACCGACTGGGTGGACGGCGGCATCGACGCCGACGATGCGGTGATGATCGCGCATGCGTTCAAGCAGGCCGGCGTGGATCTGATGGATGTATCGGCCGGGCAGACCTCGATCGAGGCGAAGCCGGTCTACGGCAGGATGTTCCAGACGCCATTCGCCGACCGCATCCGCAACGAGGTCGGCATTGCCACGATGGCGGTCGGCAACATCACCGAGCCCGACCATGTGAATTCAATCATTGCCGCGGGCCGGGCCGATCTCTGCGCACTGGCCAGGCCGCATTTGTCCAACCCGCATTTCGCGCTGCATGCCGCGGCGGAACTTGGCTACAGCGAACAGGCGTGGCCGAAGCAGTATCTCGCCGGCAAGGCGCAGTTCGAGCGCACGCTCAAGCGGGACAGCGACATGGCGATCATCATATGACGCCGCCGCGGCGTGCCCTCGTCACCGGTGGCGCGAAGGGCATCGGCCTGGCGATTGCGCGGCGGCTGGCACAGGACGGCGTCAGTATTGGCGCTGCTTGGTCGCGATCGTGCCGCACTGGAGGCCGCATCGCGCGAGCTTGACGCCCCCTATGAAGTGGCGGACGTGACGCAGCCGGAGATGCTCGCCAATGCGATCGCGCAGCTTGGGCCGTTCGACATCCTGGTGAACAACGCCGGTGCCGCGTCCTCGCAGCCTTTCCTGAAGAGCACGCCGCAGGATCTGGTCGGCGATGATCGCAGTCAATCTGACATCGACCTTCGCGGCGTGCCACGCGGTCCTGCCGCACATGCTGGCGCGCGGCTGGGGGCGCATCGTCAATATCGCCAGCACCGCGGGGCTGAAGGGCTACGCCTACACCGCTGCTTACAGCGCCGCGAAGCATGGCGTGATCGGTCTGACGCGTGCCCTGGCGATCGAACTGGCGCAGACCGGCGTGACCGTGAACGCGGTCTGTCCGGGCTTCACCGACACCGACCTGGTGCGCCGCGCCAGCCAGACCATCGCGCAGCAGACCGGCCGCAGCGAAGCCGACGCCAGGGCGGCCCTCGACGCGCTACAATCCGCAAGGACGGCTGGTCGCGCCCGAGGAAGTTGCCGAAGCCGTCGCGTTCCTGTGCCGCGATGCAGCCTCGGCAATGACCGGCCAGTCGATAGTTGTGGCCGGTGGGGAGGTGACATGACCGATGCACCGCATTCTGCAGCCTGCCGGCTGGCCGCGGCCGTCCGGCTACAGCAATGGCATGGTCGCTACGGGACCGGCGATAGTATCTTGCCGGCCAGATCGGCTGGGACGCGACGACGAAGCGCGTCGCCGAAGGCATGGCCGCACAGGTCGAGCAGGCACTGCGCAACATCGTCGACGCTACTGGCCGAGGCGGGCGCGGAGGCCACCGACATCGTCCGGCTGACATGGTTTGTGACGGACATGGAGCAATACCGCCGGGAAGCGAAGGCGATCGGCCAAGGCTATCGCCGCGTGATGGGCAGGCATTTTCCGACCATGTCGGTGATCGGCGTGAGCTGTCTGGTCGAACGCGACGCGCTGGTGGAGATCGAGGCGACAGCCGTGGTACGGACGATGGCTGATCCCTCACCCTTCGACAGCTTTGCCCGCGACAACCTGCCGCCGCGCGAGCAATGGCCCGACCTGCTGCTCGAAGGATCTGCACTATCCCGGATCAACTGAACTGCGTGACCGCGCTGTTGGATGATCAGGTTGCAGCCGGCGAAGGGTCGCGACCCTGTCTGGCGTCACCGATCGAGACATGGACCTACGCGGAATTGCTGGCGCGGGTGAACCGCATCGCCAATGTCCTGACGCGCCGGCTTGGCATGATCCGTGGCAACCGGGTGCTGCTGCGTGCGCCGAACACGCACGCTGATGGTTGCCGCCTATCTCGCGGTGATCAAGGCGGGCGGCATCGCGGTGGCGACCATGCCGCTGCTGCGCGCCAGGGAACTCGGCACCATCATCGACAAGGCGCGCATCGATCTCGCGCTGTGCGATCACCGCCTGTTGGCCGACCTAAGGGCTGCAGCGGCAAGCCCGCGAAGAATTGCGCATCGTCGCGATGGGCGGTGCGTCCGACGACGATCTGCTGGCGTTGATGGCGCACGAGACGGACAACTTTGCTGCCTGCGCCACGACAGGCGGACGACGTGTGCCTGATCGCCTTCACCTCCGGCACCACCGGCGAGCCGAAGGGCACGATGCACTTCCATCGCGACATGCTGGCGACCTGCGACACCTATGGCGCTCACGTGCTGCGTGCGCGCGCCGACGACGTGTTCATCGGCAGCCCGCCGATCGCCTTCACCTTCGGACTTGGCGCGGCGGTGCTGTTTCCGCTGCGTGTCGGCGCCTGCTCGATACTGTTGGAACAGGCGTCGCCCGAGCAGCTCCTGGATGCGATCCGCACGCTGCGGCCGACCGTATGCTTCACCGCGCCCACCGCATATCGCGCGATGCTTGGCAAGATGCGGCCCGGGCGACGTCGCCAGCCTGCGCATCTGCGTCTCCGCCGGCGAAACACTGCCGAAGCCAACCTGGGATGCATGGCATGCCGCAACCGGGATTCCGATCATGGACGGAATCGGGTCCACCGAGATGCTGCACATCTTCATCGGCGCACCGGTCGAAAAGATCAGGCCCGGTGCCACCGGCATTCCCGTGCCCGGCTACGAGGCAAAGCTGATCGACGAGAACGGCAACGACCTGCCGCGCGGCAGCACCGGTCGGCTGGCGGTGCGCGGTCCGACCGGCTGCCGCTACCTCGCCGATGCGCGACAGACCGAGTATGTGCAGAACGGTTGGAACGTAACGGGCGACACCTATCTTCAGGACGAGGACGGGTATTTCTGGTTCCAGGCGCGCTCCGACGACATGATCCTGTCGTCCGGCTACAACATCTCGGGCCCGGAAGTGGAAGCCGCGCTGCTGACGCATCCGGCGGTCGCGGAATGCGCCGTGGTCGGCGCACCTGATGCTGCGCGCGGCATGATTGCGAAGGCCTATGTCGTGCTGCGTCAGCCGGACACGGCGGGCCCTGACGATGGTGCGGGCATTGCAGGACCACGTGAAGGCCGAGATCGCGCCATACAAGTATCCGCGCGCGATCGAGTTCGTGCCGTCGCTGCCCCGGACCGGCACCGGCAAGCTGCAACGCTTCGTGCTTCGCCAGCAGGCCGCTGCTGTTCAAGCTTGAGCCGCGCAGGCACAATGCTGCGGACGGCGATGCGGAGGGAGCCATGACCCAAACGGGGACCGTGAACGGGGCGGAAGCCCTGCTCGAACTGTTTCGGACGCAAGGGACCGACTACATCTTCTGCTCGCCGATCGCCGCGTGGGCGCCGCTGTGGGAGGCGCTCGCCAAGCGGCAGGCGACGACCAATATCGAGACGCCGAAATACCTGAATTGCCGGCACGAGATTCTCGCGGTTGGTCTGGCGTCCGGCTACTACAAGGCGACCGGCCGGGCGCAGGCCGTGCTGCTGCCCACCGGGCTCGGCGTGCTGCACGGTGCGCTGGCGGTTCGTTCGGCGTTCCACGAACACATTCCGATGGTCATCGTCGCGCCGGATACGCTGACCCATGGCGCGGTGCCCGGTCTCGATCCCGGGCCCGAATGGCCGACCTTGCTGGTCGATCTCGCCGGTCCGGTGCGCAACGGCGAGACCGTGACGAAATGGGCGAAGGAGGTGAAGACCGGCGGCGACCTGGCGGCCGATGTCCGCCGCGCCTGGTACTTCGCCGAAAGCGTGCCGCGCGGCCCGACGCTGCTGAGCGTGCCGTTCGACATTCTGATGAGCCAGGTGGACGAACCGCACGGGAACAAGGCCAAGGCGTCACCCCTGGTTGCGCCGAGCGACAGTCTGCAGGAAGTGGCCGACCTGCTGATGCGCAGCCGCTCGCCACTCATCGTCACCGAGCACGCGGCACGCACGCCGCAGGATCAGGCGGCGCTGGTGGCGATCGCCGAACACATCGGCTCGCCGGTGTTCGAATACTGGATGCCGATGTACGTGAATTTTCCCCGTGCGCATCCGCTCTACGCGACCGATCCCATCGAGGCGCATCTGGAGACGCCGACTGCATCCTTGTCATCGGCGCACACGGCCCGTGGCATCCGCAGGAGACGAAGCTGCCGGAGGATTGCGCGGTCATCCAGATCGAGGAGGACCCGCTGCGACCGCGCGCGCCGTACTGGGGTTTTCGCACCGATTACTGCATCGCCGGCGATGTCGGCAGCAATCTCGCGCAACTCGCGGCGCTGCTGCAGGCGCGTGCGACCACCGGAGAGGAAGCCGGTCGCGTCGCCGCCCGCGCCGCGCGCTGGCACGCGCACAACGGCTCGCAACCAGGCCGAGGCGGCGAAGAGAGCGCGAAACGGTCGCGCTCAGGGGAGCGCATTCACGCCGCCCTGCTGTTCGACACGTTACACCGAATGCTGCCCGACCGGTCGGTGATCGTCGACGAGATCGTCGCTCAGGTGCCCGCCATGATCAAACACCTGTTCCGGGAACGGGACTTCAGTCATGTCCGCGGCTGGGCGGGTGCGCTTGGCACCGGGTTACCGACTGCGCTCGGCGTGAAGCTCGCCAGGCCCAAGGACATGGTCGTCTGCGTCATCGGCGACGGCGCGTTCAGCTACAATCCGGTGCCGGCCTGCCTGGGGCTTGCGCAGCAATACGGCGTGCCGATCCTGGTGGTCATCTGCAACAATCAGGGCTATGTCTCGCAGGAATGGAATCTGTACAAGTATTTCCCCTCCGGCTACGCGCTGCGAGACAACAATCCCTATGGCCGCGTGATCGCGCCGACGCCCGATTATGCGGCAATAGCGCCCGCCTTTGGTGCCCACGGCGAATGCGTGACCGACCCGGGCCAATTGGAATCCGCGCTCCAGCGTGCCATTGCGGCAGTGGAACAGGGACATCTCGCATTGCTCGACATACGGCTCGAGCCGTGAGGCCGTGGTGGCCGACGTGGTCCTGCGGCCGGGCCACACCACTTTGGCGGACTGGCGCGCGATCTATCGAGGCGCCGCCGTAACGCTTGATCCGGGCTGCCATGCAATCGTCGCGGATGCTGCGCGCGCGGTCGATGCGATCCTGGCCAAGGGCGAGCCCGTCTACGGCATCAACACGGGATTCGGCCGGCTGGCGAGTATACGCATCGAGTCGGCGGACCTGATTACGCTCCAGCGCAACATCGTGCTGTCGCATTCGGCCGGCGTGGGAGAACCGATGCCCGCACCATTGGTGCGGTTGATGCTGGCGTTGAAGCTGACCAGCCTGGCACAAGGTGCGTCAGGCGTACAGCTCGAAACCGTGCAGTTCCTGTCTGCGATGTTGTGCGATCGGTCTGCTGCCTGTGGTACCGACGCAAGGGTCAGTCGGAGCGTCCGGCGATCTCGCACCCCTCGCGCACATGGCTGCGGCAATGATCGGCATCGGCGATGTCACGCACGTGGGCGTGCGCAAAACTGCCGCCGCCGCGCTCATGCAGGCTGGCATGACCCCGATCATCCTCGGCGCCAAGGAAGGCCTCGCGCTGCTGAACGGTACGCAATTCTCCACTGCCTATGCGCTGGCGGGACTGTTCGAGGCGGAGACGCTGCTGCAGGCCGGCCTGGTGACCGGCGCGCTGTCGACCGATGCGGCCCGAGGATCGGATGCGCCGTTCGATCCCCGCATCCACGTGCTGCGGCGCCATCGCGGACAGATCGAAGTGGCACAGGCCCTGCGTGCGCTGATTGCCGGCAGCGCGATCCGTGCATCGCATCTCACCGGCGACGACCGCGTACAGGACCCCTACTGCCTGCGCTGCCAGCCTCAGGTCATGGGCGCCGCGCTCGACATTCTCCGCCACGCCGCAGTGACGCTGGAGACCGAGGCGAACGGTGTGTCCGACAACCCGCTGATCTTCGCTGACCCGCCGGAAGCGTTGTCGGGCGGCAATTTTCATGGCGAGCCGGTTGCGTTCGCAGCGGACATCATCGCCCTTGCTCTGTGCGAGATCGGTTCAATCGCGGAACGCAGAATCGCCATGCTGATCGACCCGGCATTGTCGCGGCTCCCGGCATTCCTGACCCCGCGGCCCGGGCTGAATTCGGGGTTCATGGTGCCACAGGTCACCGCGGCGGCTCTGGTCGCCGAGAACCGGCAGCGTGCGATGCCGGCGAGCGTCGATTCGATCCCCACGTCGGCCAACCAGGAAGATCACGTGTCGATGTCGGCACACGCGGCGCGTCGGTTGCTTCCGATGGCAGAGAACACCGCCGCGGTCATCGGCATCGAACTGCTGGCCGCGGCGCAGGGCTGCGACTTCCATCTGCCGCTGCAATCGAGTGCGGTGCTCGAACGAATCCGTGCCATAGTGCGCGCCGAGGTGCCGCACCTGGAGGACGATCGCGAGCTTGCTCCCGACATCGCCAGGGCGATCGCGCTGGTGCGCTCTCGCAGACTTGCGCAGGAGACGCTGCAGGCCGGTCTGCCTGGCATCACGCTGTGATGGGAGATCGTATGGCACAGATCAGCAACGTGCGGACCGTTCGCGCGCCACGCGGCAGCGAGCTCACTGCAAAGTCGTGGCTCACCGAGGCGCCGATGCGCATGCTGATGAACAACCTCGATCCCGAGGTGGCGGAACGACCGGGCGACCTGGTGGTCTATGGCGGCATGGGCCGCGCCGCACGCAACTGGGACAGCTACGACCGGATCGTCGCCGCCCTGCGCCGGCTGGAGGCGGACCAGACCCTACTGGTGCAGTCGGGCAAGCCGGTCGGCGTGTTCCGCACGCACGAGGACGCGCCGCGCGTGCTGATCGCAAATTCCAATTTGGTGCCGCACTGGGCGACGTGGGAGCATTTCAACGAACTCGACCGCAAGGGGCTGATGATGTACGGCCAGATGACGGCCGGCTCCTGGATCTACATCGGCAGTCAGGGAATCATTCAGGGTACATATGAGACTTTCGTCGAGGTGGGTCGCCGACACTACGGCGGCGATCTCGCGGGGCGGTGGATCCTCACGGCTGGGCTTGGCGGCATGGGAGGCGCGCAGCCGCTGGCGGCGACCATGGCCGGCGCATCGCTGCTCGCCATCGAATGCCAGCCGAGCCGGATCGAGATGCGGCTGCAGACAGGCTATCTCGACATGCGCGCGGCCAGCATCGACGAGGCGCTGTTCGTCATCGAACGAGCGTGCCGCGAGCGCAAGCCGGTATCTGTCGGCGTGCTGGGCAACGCGGCGGAGGTGTTGCCGGAGCTGGTGCGGCGTGGCGTGCGGCCCGATGTGGTGACCGACCAGACGTCATCGCATGACCCGGCGAACGGCTATCTTCCAAAAGGCTGGAGCATCGCCGACTGGGAACGTCGCCGCGAGGCCGCGCCGAACGAGGTTGCCACCGCCGCGCGCGCCTCCATCGCCGAGCATGTACGGGCGATGCTGGCGTTTCACCGCTCGGGCATCCCGACATTGGACTACGGCAACAACATCCGCCAGGTCGCCAAGGATGAAGGTGTGGCCGATGCCTTTGACTTCCCGGGCTTTGTGCCGGCCTATATCCGTCCGCTGTTCTGCCGCGGCGTCGGACCGTTCCGCTGGGCGGCGCTGTCCGGCGATCCCGACGACATCTTCCGCACCGACGCCAAGGTGAAGGAACTGATGCACGACAACCCGCATCTGCACCACTGGCTCGACATGGCGCGCTCGCGCATCCGCTTCCAGGGATTGCCGGCGCGCATCTGCTGGGTCGGGTTGGGCGATCGACACCGGCTGGGCCTGGCGTTCAACGCGATGGTCGCGCGGGGCGAGTTGAAGGCGCCGATCGTTATCGGCCGCGATCATCTCGATGCGGGATCGGTCGCGTCGCCAAACCGCGAGACCGAGGCGATGCTGGATGGCTCGGACGCGGTGTCTGACTGGCCGATGCTGAATGCGCTGCTGAACTGTGCATCGGGCGCGACGTGGGTGTCGCTGCACCACGGCGGCGGTGTCGGCATCGGCTATTCGCAGCACGCCGGCATGGTCGTCGTGTGCGACGGAACGGATTCTGCCGCGCGACGGATCGAGCGCGTGCTGTGGAACGATCCGGCGAGCGGCGTGATGCGCCACGCCGATGCCGGTTACGACAGCGCGCTGGACTGCGCGCGCGAGCACGGGCTGGATCTGCCTGGCATTCTGACCGATGCGCGGGCATGAGCGGCCGCGTCGGCGCCGCACGCCTCGGCGCTCGGGACCGGTAACTGCAGGAGTGGATGGTGTCCAGTCCGATTCTCTCGCCGGTGATCGCGCTCGTCCTGTGGACCTTCGTAATGTGCGGGTGGATGTACGCGGCCCTGATTCCGGCCATGCGCAGGCACAGGTTCGTCTATGACCCGCGCCGTCCTTCGCACGAGTTCCATGCCCGACTGCCTGCCGAGGTGCGCTGGAAGGCCGACAACTACAACCACCTTCTGGAGCAACCGACGATCTTCTACGCCGTGTGCCTGACGTTGGCGTTGGTCAACGCAGGTGCCGGCCTTAATGCAGTCCTGGCCTGGTGCTATGTTGGCCTGCGGATCGTCCACAGTCTTATTCAGGCAACGGTCAACAAGGTCCCGATCAGGTTCGTTCTGTTCGTGGCAGCCTCGATCGTTCTGTTGGTCATGACGATCCGCGCAGCAACGGCGCTGCTCTGAGCATCAGATCCGCCGTTCGGCCATCGCGGTCCTTTGCAACGCCTACGCAAGCCTTATTGGCAACCGACGTGTCGCGCTGCATATTGGCTTGTTGGCAGCCACATCGGCAGCCAATCCACCAGGGAGGCAGAGATGGCAGTAGCAAGCGTGTCGAAGATCACCGCAGCTTCACCGAGCAGCTTCGATGCCGCTATCCAGGAGGGCCTTGCGCGCGCAAACAAGACATTGCGCGGCATCACCGGGCTTCACGTGATCGAGGAGAAGGCGAGCGTGAAAAACGGCAAGATCGATGAATACCGGGTGACCATGGAGGTGACCTTTATTTTGGAAGGATGACTTGATCGAGGGGATAAATCCGGCTGCATGAATGACGTATGGGCCGGATGGCTGGGGAAGGCTGACGCCGGGCAGGCATCCCAAGCCTCGCTCGAAGACCTCTAGGCGTTCCCCGTCCATCCGCACAGCCGCTATATCTCGACTTCGAGACCGACCTCCACCACCTGGGCGGCCGGAACCCCGAAATATGCGGCCGGGAGATTGGCGTTGAGGTGCATTGTCGCAAAGATGGATTTTCGCCAGGCCGCCATGCCGGACGCCGTGTCGCCGGGGATCACCATCACCCGCCTGAAATAGTAAGTGATGTTCTGCGGATCGATGCCGCGAAGTGCTGGTTCGAGGCAGGCAAGCTTCAGCCCCTCCATCATGTCCGGCGTCTCCATGAACCCAAAATAAAAGATGACACGGGTGATTCCGGCGCCGACCGGCACCAGCCTGATGCGCTGTTGCGGCTCCACGCGCGGCGCATCGGTGGTGATGGAGGAGATCAGCAATACACGCTCATGCAGCACGCGATTATGCCGCAGGTGATGCGTCAGCCCGAGCGGGATGCCGGTGCTCGCGGCGGTGAAGATTGCCGCCGCGCCGGGCAGCCGGATGGGCGGACTGCGCAGCACCCACTCAACGAACTCGTCCTCACGCTGGCGCAGCTTGGAGCGCTCGTGCTCAAGCAGTTGCCACCCGGTTCGCCAGGTCAGCATCAGGAATGCGATGACGCCGGCCATCAGCAGCGGGAACCAGCCGCCCTCGATCAGCTTTGCCATGTTCGCGGTCACGAAGATCAATTCGATGACAAGGAAGAACCCGTTCACCGCGGCGACCAGCAGCGGGTTGTAACCCCATTGCAGGGCTACAAGGGCTGCCAGAACCGTCGTAATCGCCATCAACATCGAGACGGCGATGCCGTATGCGCCGCCGAGCGCATCGGACGAGCCGAACATGATGACCGCTGCCAGCGTGCCTGTGGCCAGCAGCCAGTTCACCACCGGCACGTAGATCTGCCCTTTCTGGTGGCTGGCCGTGTGCAGCACGCGCATGCGCGGCAGGAAGCCGAGTTGGATCGCCTGCTGAGTGAGCGAATATGCCCCGGAGATGATGGATTGCGAGGCGATGACTGTCGCCACGGTCGCGAACGCCACCAGCGGATAATGTGCCCACCGCGGTGCGAGCAGGTAAAATGGACTCTCGACCGCGTCGGGGTCCGCCAGAAGCAGTCCCCCCTGGCCGAGATAGTTGAGCATCAGTGCGGGCAGCACGACGGCGAACCATCCGAGTTGAACAGGCAGGCGGCCGAAATGGCCCATATCCGCGTACATCGCCTCGGCGCCGGTGAGGGCCAGGAATGCAGCGCCCAACACGGCGAAGCCGATGGTGGGTCCTGCATGAACCAGGTAGACGACGGCATTGTGGGGACTGATCGCACTTAAAATGCCCGGTGTCCGTACAATGCCAAAAATGCCCAGCAGTCCGATCGCGACGAACCACGCCAGCATCACCGGCCCGAAGATATTGCCGATGAAATCCGTACCCTTGCGCTGGATCAGGAAAAGACACACCAGGATCGCGATGGTGATGGGAACCACCATCGGCGCGAGCCGAGGGGCGTCGATCTTGAGACCTTCGACGGCGCTGAGCACCGAGATCGCCGGCGTGATGACACCGTCGCCATAAAGCAGAGCAGCCCCGATCAAACCGACGATGAGCAGGGACGCGCGCCAACTTCCGCGCGCCGCGTGCCTCGCGTCGAGCAGAGCGAGAAGTGCAACGATGCCACCCTCACCGTGATTGTCGGCCCGCAAGATCAGAATGGCGTATTTGAGCGCGACGATCAGGAAGAGCGACCACAGAATCACCGATACGATGCCCGTTACCGTGTCAGGCGTTGGCGCTCCGCCCGCCGCGACGGCCTGCTTCAAGCCATAGAGTGTGCTGGTGCCGATATCGCCGTAGACGACGCCAAGGGCGGCGAGCGCTGCGGCGGTGGGCCGCTTGCGGGTGTCTTGCGAGGGCAACTCCGCAGTTTGAAGGGGGGCGGCCATTCCTGCATCCTTCCCTTGGTCGCGCAGTGCAACACGCGCCACGCGATCCTTCGGACAGCATCCCATGCTACCGGCAACGCATGGTCAATACGACGGTCGCTCGGCTGGCGGCCTCGGAAGTCTGGACTGGAACCGACATGGCCCATCTGGTCCGGTCCAACGCGATCCTGGGTCGCCCTCGCGGCATCTGCTCAGAACGTCGGGCCGGCTACAGCGTACATCGCAGCGCAGCCGTAGAAAACGCGCCTCGGTGCGCGGCTCAGAGATCGACCCTGGCCAGCCGTGGGTCGTTTTTCCTGCCGCCGCGTCGCGATCGTGCGGATGCCTGCGCGCGGCTCAGACGGATGGAATGCGGCCGTCCGCATCTGCCACTGCGCCTCATAGGCCTTCTGTTTGGCCCCGGCCTCCGCGAGAAACGCGCCGCGACCTGCACGCGCGCTGGGGGGATCCCGTCGGCTCTGTCCATCGGCACACCTTCGCGAAGGACGACATTGCGTGCGCCGTGGCTCTCGGTATAGCTCGCAGGGGAATTTGCCAATGACCGGCGCCGATTGACAGCGCACGGACCAGGTGATCCCGTGACGCAACAACATTCCGATGGTCTGAGAGGATCGCTAGCCTGGATTTCTCAAACGCGAGCCGGTCAGGGCGGTGAACGCGGCCGATCATCGGGCATTTTAGTGGTGTGTACGATCGGTTTTGCTGGCTACCGTACGAGGTTCGCGGAACGCGCGAGTGATGACTTTCGGTTACCCGTAATGCGAGTCCGTCAGGGCGCGCGTCAGCATGCCGATGAGCAAAGCCTGATGTTTTCGCTACGGCCTGTGGTTCAAGCGGAGCTGAAGGCGCGCTGAAGGTAGACATAGGCGAGTTCGAATTCGTCCTTGTTCGGGCATCCCGAGGCGATGGCGAAGTGGATGCGGCGTACGCTGGTGCGCACCTGCGCCCCGAGCTTGAGCAGCTTGAGGCGAATGGTCGCGACGGCGGCATCGGCGAACTGGCTGTGGCGCAGACCGACGCGGCGCAAGGTATCGACGAGAACATAGGCCATGGCCGAGAACGACATGCGGAGCTGATTGGCCTGCATGGTGGCCGACGAGGCGCGATCGGCGAACAGCTCGAACTGCTCGCCAATGCGGTTCTCGGCCTCGCCGCGGGCGCAGTAGAGATCCTCATAGAGGGCACGCGCGTCGTAGGCGACGCGGGTGCGCTTGAGCGAGGTGACGATGAAGCGAGGATTGGCGCCCTCCTGCGTGTGCTCGGCCTTGCCGACGACGCGGCGAGTTCGGTTCCAGCTGTCGATCGTGCGATACTGGAAGTCGCGAAACACCCGCGCCGGCTGGCCCGAGGCGGTCCATAAACGCTTCGCCTCGGCAAGCTGATCGACCAGCGCCGCCTCCAGGCGGCGATTGCGCGCCAGGCCAAACACGTAGTCGACGCGGTTCGCTTCACACCAACCCATCAGCTCGTCGTTGGAGAAGCCGCTGTCGGCGCGAAGAATGATGCGCACGCGCGGCCAGCGCTGGCGGATCTGGGCGACAATGCGCGCCACCTCCTCGACGGCGCCGTCACTGCCCGCGACATTCGCACGCCGCTGGCGGGCCAGCAGCAGGTGCCGGCCGCAGAACACGTAGAGCGGCAGGTAGCAGTACTCATCATAATAGCCGTGGAAGAAGCGACCTTCCTGCTCGCCGTGCAGCGGAATATCGGTGTTGTCGAGATCCAGCACGATCTCGCGCGGTGCACGCTCATGCGCTTCGAGGAAGAGATCGACCAGCAATGCATCGACCTGCGCTCCGTCACAGTCGATCTTGTGATACTTCGACGCATGGCGCCGCGGCGTGTGCTCCAGGCGATTGAGCGTGCTCTTGCCGGCCAACGGCTCGCAGTCGGTCCGCAGCACCGGGCTCAACTTGCCTGCCAGCACCGCCAACGTTGGGTCCTTGCGCAGCTCGTCGTGATCGTTGAGGTCTTCATAGCCCAACGCCAGGCCGAAGATGCGCTGCCCCACCAGCGTCTCGACCTGATGCTCGACATAGCGAGGGTCGCGCCGATCGATGAAGCAGGCGGCAAAGCGGCGGACCAGTCCGACGCCCTGGTCGACCTGTCCCAGCAGCAGCGCGCCCGCGTTCGAGGTGATGTTCCCGCCATCGAAACCGGCCACCACTGAACGCCGCTCAACCGCTTCAAATTCGAACAGCTTCGGCGTACACTCTGTCTGCATCGGGGCGCACCTTGGATCATGAAGGAATCGCTGTCGCACAACGATTCTCTCAAATTCGCGGCCCCGGCTATTCGCACTGACGCCCGGGCCAGAGATTGAAGGGCCACAAAATCATCGTTGAAGTTGTTTCAGAGGCCTCACCGCACCGGACGTACACTGCGACACACCCGCCCGAGGGACCAACATGCGCCGGCATCTGTTAATGTTCCTGCTCTGGCTTCTGGTCATGCCCCGGCTCGCCGCCGCGCAGGCGACAGATTGCGATCGGCCGCCTCCTGGTCCCGATGGCTGGTCCGTCGCGGCACCGGTCGACGCTGGCCTCGATCCTGCAACCCTGTGTGCCGTTGTGCCGCGTTTCGCGGAATGGCGGCAGGCCGATGTCCACGGCATCGTCGTCGTGCGCCACGGTATGCTCGCCTTCGAGCACTACTTCGCCGGCGCCGACTTCGCAGTACGGCACGTTGATTCCCAACGCAACGTTCAACGCCGATACGCTTCACGATGTCCGCTCGGTCACGAAGAGCGTCACCTCACTCTGTCTCGGCATCGCGCTCGACCACGGCTGGGTGAAGAGCATCGACGCACCCGTGCTTAGCTTCTTCCCCGAATGGACCGACCTGGACACGCCGGAGAAGCAGCGCATCACGCTGCATCATCTGCTCACGATGTCGGCCGGCCTCGATTGGAACGAGAACATCCCCTACACCGATCCGGCGAACAGCGAAATTCGGATGGGCCGCGCGCCGGACCCGTATCGCTTCGCGCTCGAGCAGCCTGTCGCCCTGCCGCCGGGCGCGGTCTACAATTACAGCGGCGGAAGTGCCACCCTGATCTCTGCCGTCCTGAAAATGACAACCGGCCGCTCGATCGAGCAGTTCGCCAACGACGAACTTTTTGGCCCGCTCGGCATCACCGCAACCAAATGGTATCACTTCAGCAATGGTGACCCAAGGGCCGCCTCCGGACTGCGCCTGCGTCCGCGCGACATGGCAAAGCTCGGACAGCTCGTGCTGAACCATGGACAATGGGGCGGGCGGCAGGTTGTCTCAGCCGCCTACGCCGACGCGGCGATCGCACCGCAGATCAACGGCCAGGGCCTGTTTTTCTACGGCTATCAGTTCTGGCTGGGCCGCTCGTTCGTCAGCGGCCGTGAGATAGACTGGGCCGCCGCTGTCGGGCTCGGGGGACAGCGCATCTTCATCGTGCCGGCGCTCGATCTAGTGACAGTGGTCACCGCCGGGCTCTACAACGACAACCTGCAAGCCTCGGTACCGCTTGTGGTTCTCAACCGTTACGTGCTGCCGGCAGCCCTGAAGCAGACCGCGGCGCAATAGCCGCAGCCTGCGGCGTCACGCAGCGTTCGCCAGCACGGACAGGCGCTGGAGCGCAGCGGCGTCGCCAAGCACGGCGGTCAATTCGGGCATCGACAAAGCCGCGAGGGCACTCTGCAGGGTCTCCGCCTCCTCCACCTTCGTCCGTCCCATTGCGAGCGTGGCATCGATCGGGTCCACACGCGCTCGCCGCGGCGCCGGCAGCATCGCGATGTGGGCCTGCAGCAACCGCGGCTCGCGCAAAAGTCGCGCCACGTCGGGCGGTGCCGTTGCCTGCCATTCGCGTTGCAGCACAGCAGCCCGCGCGACCACCGGCGGTGGCTCCACGTCTTCCGGCGTTCGCAGCAGCCCGGCACCGGACCATCGCCTGCCGGTCAGCAGCGCCAACGGGATCGCCAGCGCGAGCCCGACGACCACCGGCAGCATCCACAGCGCCAGGTACGGCGAGACGAGCCAGGCAATGATCCCGAGCGCAATGCCGAGCACGGTGTGCCGCCGGTACAGCCGCCGCGTCTCGCGCGCGGGGATCGCGCCATCTTCACGCCGCTGTGCGCTCCACCCGGAATCGCGCCCGAGCAGAATCGCCGCCACGTCGATCGACTGGGTCAGCATGACCACCGGCGCCATCAGCCCGGCGACCAGCGTCTCGAGCAGCAGGCTGGCAAACAGCCGCAACGTTCCACCGCAGCCACGCCGCTCGCGCCGGTGCAGCAGGATCGCGATGCAGCCGAACAGTTTCGGCACCAGCAGCAGCCCCATCGTGCCGACGAACATCCACATCGCGCGGACCGGATCGATCACCGGCCAACTGGGGAACAGTGCCTTGCCCTGCGGAAAATAGTCCGGCTGCACGAAGCGCGCCTGCACCGCGATCAGGATTCCCGTCAATATGAACAGCAGCCATAGCGGCGCGGTGATGTAGGACCCGATGCCGGTCAGCAGATGCAGACGGCTGATCGCATACAGCCCGCGCGTCGGCAGCACCGCCGCGTGCTGCAGGTTGCCCTGACACCAGCGTCGGTCGCGCACGGCGAGGTCGGTCAGCGTCGGCGGCACCTCCTCGTAGCTGCCGCGCACGCCCGGCACCATGTGCACCGCCCAGCCGCCGCGCCGCATCAGCGCCGCCTCGACGAAGTCGTGGCTCATGATCGGCCCGCCGAACGGTTTTCGCCCCGCAAGCTCCGGCAGCCCCGCCTGTTCGGCAAACGCGCGCGTGCGGATCAGCGCATTGTGGCCCCAGTAGTTGCCCTCGGCGCCGTGCCACCATGCGATGCCGTGCGCGATCAGCGGCCCATACACCCGGCCGGCGAATTGCTGCATGCGGGCGAACAGCGTCGCGGCACCGGTGATGATCGGCAACGTCTGGATCAGCCCCGACATCGGCATGGCGTTCCATCGCCCCCACCAGGCGCACCAGCGTCTCCCCGGTCATCAGGCTGTCGGCGTCCAGGATCAGGAACTGCTGATAGGCGCCGCCGAATCGACGCACCCATTCGGCGATGTTTCCCGATTTTCGAGCGATGTTCCTCGGACGGCGGCGATAGAAGATTCTCCCCTGCCCGCCCGTCCGCTCGCGGAGTTCGAGAAACCCCGCCTCCTCGGCGATCCAGATGGCGGGATCGGTGGTATCGCTCAGGATGAAAATGTCGAACGCGTCGCACACGCCGATTTCCCGGAGCGACTCATCGATCGCCTGCAGCTCCGCCATGATCCGTGACGGCTGCTCATTGTAAGCCGGCATTACCAACGCGGTACGCGTGGCAAGGCGCGGCAGCTTCGTGTGCGGTCCGGTCCCGAGTCCGCAGCCGCCGCCGCCAAGCAGCGAGACAAATCCGGCGAGCGCGCTGGTGAACGACAGCGCGATCCAGGCGAACAGCGCGAGGAACAGCGCCAGCACGAAGATCGCCAGCGCCGTCAGCCCGTTCACCGCGAACACCCGGTACATCTCGTGCGCCCCGGCGACCGTCAGCACAACCGCGCCGCCGATGACAAGAAGCCTGCGCAACCCCATCGCCCGCGGCGAACTGGCGGGACGCGCCTTCCGCGGCGGCGTCTCGCGCAGCGACTGCGTCGGCATGGCAAGCGGCGCCTCCGCGGGAAGCGCGCGGAACGAAGCCGCCTGCGCGGTCAGCTCGTCCAACGGTAGATCCAGCTCTCGGTCAACGGGGCATCGCTGTCCATCAGCCTGGCGTGCATCTCGACCAGCTTCTCGCTGCCCTGCACGAGCTGGAAGCTGAGCCGCCAGCCGCCGGTCGCGGGGTTGGGCTCGACGATGGCGTTCTCGATCTTGCCCTTGCTGGCGCCGACGTCGATCGCGGGCGGCGCATCGGCGCGGCGACCCTTCAGTGCGCCGCCGACGAAATCGATGGCGAACTGGCGGTTCTTCTGATCCCACGCCAGGCCGCAGCGCGTGTCGGCGATCTGGGCGAGCGGCGATGCGGACGGCATCGACCAGCACCAGTGCAGCCGATAGCTCATGATGTATTCGCCCTTCGCCTTCAGCGGATCGTGCGGTCGCCAGAACGCCACGATGTTGTCGTTGACCTCACGGCTGGTCGGGATTTCTACCAGCTCCGTGACGCCCTCGCCCCAGTCGCCGATCGGCTCGACCCAGAGCGACGGGCGCTTTTCGTAATGCGCCTCGAGGTCCTGGTAGTCGCCGAGCTGGCGTCCGCGCTGCATCAGACCGAAGCCGCGCGGGCCACTGTCGGAGAAGGCGCTGATCTGCAACTCCCGAGGATTCGTAAGAGGACGCCAGATCTGCTCGCCCTTGCCGTCCCAGATCAGCAGGCCCGTCGAGTCGTGCACCGCCGCGCGGTAATCGTCCACGCGCGTGCGGTCGTTGGCGTCGAACAGGAACATCGAGGTCAGCGGCGCGATGCCGCACGCCGCGATGTCCGCGCGCGGATACAGCACCATCTCGCTGTCGAACACGGTCTGCACGCCCGGGCGGATGGTGAAGCGGAATGCCGCCGTGGCACTCGGGCTGTCCAGCAGCGCGTGCACGACGATGGCATCGCTGCCCTTCGCCGGCCGCTCCAGCCAGAACGCGCGGAACAGCGGAAACTCTTCCCCCGCGGGATCGGCGGTCTTGATCGCCAGGCCGCGCGCCGACAGACCGTAGCCCTGGTCCTTCGCCACCGCGCGGAAATAGCTCGCGCCGAGAAATGCGCAGACCTCGTCGTGGTAGTCCGGGCGGTTGATCGGATAGTGGATGCGGAAGCCGGCGAACCCGATGTCGTCGGTGGGCGGCTTCACCTTGTCGAAGGTGAAAAGCTCGGGGCTGTAGCGGATCGGCACGGCGCGGCCGTTCGCCACCTCGAAGACGTCGACGCGCTGCTTGTAGAGAAAGCCGCGATGAAAGAACTCGGCGGTGAACTTGAGCCCCTGTCCGCGCCACAGCGCATGGCCGGGGTCGAACCGGATCGAGCGGTAGGCCTGGTAGTCCAGATTGTTCAGCGCGTCCGGCAGCGAGGCGTCCGGCGCCTTGTAGCCCTGCTGCGCCAGTTCGCGCGCAAGGTTCCGCACGGTGGCGCCGTCGAACGGTTTTTCCACCGGCGGCGCATCGTCGGCGCGCGCCGGAGCCACGTGCCCCAGCGCTGCCGCGACCGGCAGGACAGCGCTCCGCAACAGCAGTTCGCGACGGCGCATCACACCTCCCATGGGCCAGGCACACAGCGGGTTTCACCGTGCGATTGCGGCGAGATCATGCAGCGGACCGCCCCGGTCAACCGGAGTTGTCGCCGCCCCACGCACGATGCGGTGATGTGGCGATTACAGAAACCGCAGCACCAGGAATCCCCCGACGACCCCGGCCGCAAGTAGGCTGGTCACCAGGGTCAGCCGCCGCTCGATGAAGTCGCGCACCGGCGTGCCGAATGCGCGCAGCAGCGCGGCCACGATGAAGAAGCGCGCCCCGCGTGTGACGATGCTGGCGGCCATGAACACCCAGAAGTCGAACCCGGCCGCGCCCGAGGCGATCGTGACGATCTTGTACGGGATCGGCGTCAGGCCCTTGATCAGGATTACCCACAGCCCGTAGCGGCCATAAAGCTGCTGGAATGCCGCAAACCGGTCGCCATAGCCGTAGAGCTCGATGAGCGGACGGGCGAGCTGGTCGAACACGAAGTAGCCGATCGCATAGCCCAGCGCCCCACCCACCACGCTGGCGACCGTGCAGATCGCGGCGAAACGCCAGGCGCGATCGGGCCGCGCCAGGGCCATGGGGATCAGCAGGGCGTCGGGCGGAATGGGGAAGAAGCTGCTCTCGGCGAATGCCACGACGGCAAGCCACCAGGGTGCACGCTGCGAGGCAGCCAGCGCGAGCGTGCGCATATACAGTCGGTGCAGCATGCCGATGTCCTACCAGTGATCGGTGATCAGTGGCCAGTGGTCAGCAGGCCAGTGATCGGCAGGCCGGCCTGACTGATCACTGATCCGCCGTGACGGCGAATACACCATGGCTGCCATCGGCCTCGCCGCGTTCTTGGTGTTCTGGGCAGCCCCGGTCCCGGAGAGCAGCTTGGCGAAGATTTCATTTCAATCGGGAGATCGTCCGGTCTGCTTCAGCCATGCCGCCCGCGCCGCCGGGTCATCCGAATCGAACTGTATGTCGACCTCTACTCCGTCGGCGTGACGTGTGAGCACTTTGAGATGGGATAGGTTCGGGACTGTCACGCGCAGCGCGTTCAGGGCGGACCAAGCGATGCGAGGACGTTGGTTATTATCCCCTTGAGTTTCGACCTCGAGCAAATCAATGGAATCGCTCGGACGATCTCGAGAAACCAGTTCGACACCGGCTCCAATGTTGGTCGATAGCGGCCCCTCGACCGTGTCTTCGCTGACCATGCGGTCCACGCGCCTGTCGGAGAGGGCAGGCGAACGAGAACCTCATGAGTATAATACGCACGCAATTCATACCAAATCATCCACCTCACAAGCACAATGATGGTAACGAATACCGCTAGCGCGAGCAAACACCCTGGCCGGCGGAAGAAGGGCGACTTTCTTTCACTGTTTGGGTCATTTTACGGCAATCCTGCCGGCCTGATAGAGATGGTAGCCAAGATCGATATTCTCTACGTTGATCCTCGGAAGGTGGGTGTACGTCTTATCCATTTTCTCACGGGGACCATAATGACTGCTTCTGGTGACCAGGTTCTCGATCTCAAGAACTTCGCCCTTGGGTATCCCATTCGCGGCGGCATAGAGCCCGATGGCCACGGTCGCGTAATCGACGAACTCAGTGTGAAACGAGCCGCCGACCCGCTGGGCATCCCAGGCACCGCCTCCTGCCAAAGAACCGATCCGCGAAGGTCGCAGAATCGAGCTGAGCACTGCGCAGCCAGATCGCAAGCGCTTCAGTCAAGCGAACAAGCGTTCCGTTGCGAAGCCGAGCCTCAGCCTTCCCTCGCTGCGCCGGCGATAGTGTCGCGATGGCTCCGTAGGCAAGCATCGAGGCAAGTTCGGCCCCGCGGTCGCAACCGTCAACGTGATGTGCCACTCGCGCGCGCGTTCGTCGCGCACCGCCTCAGCCGAAGCCCTCTTCGGTCTCACGGACAGGGGATGAAATTATCTCATCGAACCCGAAAACTGGCTTCTCAATCAAGCCGGCAAACTTTGCCATTTCAGCAAGTCAATTCCGGAGTGGCGAGTGCTGGCGCGGCTCCACAAGCGACTGTACTTTTTTCTGTCCTACGTTGGCCGAGCCGCCAGGTCGAGGTCTACCACGACCGGCGCATGGTCGCTGCCTGCCGCCATGCCCTTCTCGTAAAGGTGCTCGATGTGCCGCACAATCCAATGGCGACTGACCCAGACAGAATCGAAGCGCCGTGCCGTGCCCGGCGCGTCCTTCCGCCGCCCAGTCCGGTGGGTAATGGCAAGGGGCCCAGGCAACTTACTGGCCCGAAGCCTGTCCATCTCATCGGGATGAAGAGCGAGCCACCGGCGCAGCGCGTCCTCGAGATCGTGCACCTTGCCAGGGCCGAACAGAAGGTCATCTCCAGGCTGGCCATCCAGGCGCCGGTGGCCGGTATGCCAGTGCGTCCGGGTATCGGCGAAGTCGAACGCGTCAATCAACGGTGTGTTGGCGTCGGCGCCGAACAGCAACTGCCCACTCTTTGTACACAGCCAGGAAGCGAAGGCGACTGCCTGCCGCGGCTTGACGGTTCCCCAGTTCACGCCTGGCGGAGCGTGATAGCTCACCGCGATAAGCGGCGTCCCGTCCATTTGTGTCTCGATGAACAGGATCCGCTCGGATAGCCGAATCCCATCGAGCAGCCACGAACGGCAGGGAGGCAGCCCGTGGCCGGCGATAGCGACTCCACGCCGCCGCACGGGCGAGTCGTCCAGCTCCGGGGTACGTAGATCGATCGTCCTGACCATCCAGTCGGCACCGGCGGCTTTAGCGAGGACCGCAGACGAGCCGGGATTGAGCTCTTGCAGAAGCATCAGGTCCGGGGCGAGTTCGCGCAGTAAACTCCCTTGGCGTTTCGCCGCCTCGGGGCCGCGAAATGCTATGTTCCATGAGACGACGCGCACTTCGCTGATCTTCGCCTACCGGTGCCGGAAATTCATAGCGTCCAAATCCTTACCGAAGACAGAAGATATATTATAGTGTTGTTTCTTGCGGATCGGTCTTAAGCGTTGAGGATTTCTCGCCGGGCTATCCCATTCGCGGTGGCAGAGAGCCCGATGGCCACGGTCGCGTAATCGACGAACTCATTTTGAAACGAGCCGCCAACCCGCTGGCGTCCCAAGCACCCCCACGGCTAAACTGCGACAGCGCGCCATCTTATATCCGAGCGCCGCAGCGCCGCCTCCTTCGTAGCCAGCCGCAAGTAGAGCCTCTTCCTCCTGCCGGTCCTTCAGCCCCTGCGCCACAAAGAAGTGAGGCCCTGCCAGTGCTCGGTAAATCAGTGGCCGGTGATCGCCAAGCGGGCCGGCCGACTGATCGCTGATCCCTGGTCACTGAACCACGCCCGCCCTATCGTGCCCGCCGAACGCCCCGCCCGAGGATACCTCATGCGCCGCCCTGCCCGCCTGACCGCGTTCCTTGCCGCGACCACCTTGCTCGCGCTCGCCGGCGCGGCCGCTTCCCGCGCGCAGTCCCCGCTGCCGCCGCAGGCCTGGCTGTTCGGCGCCTGGATCGGCGGGCTGTTCCCCCCGCCCAGCACGGTGTCCGCCCAGGAATGCCTCGCCCAGCCGGTGGTGATCTTCACCCGCGACGTCGTCATGCGGGTCACCATCATCGATCAGGTCTACACCCAGCGGACGGTGGAGACGGCGCGCACCACCGGCAACGGGGTGGAATTCCGCTTCGACCGGCCGCTGCAACTCGCGCAATCCACCCCGTTCGGCCAGCCGCCGGGCGGCGGCGAGACCGGCTTCGGCTGCGAAGACCCCGACGCGCTCCACGTGCAGAAGCGCGGCGAGAACGAGATCAGCTTTCCGGGTTGCCAGGATTTTCCCTACCCGCTGGTGCGCTGCCCCGCCCGCTAGAAGCAACCCGTTAGAAGAAACCAAGGAGACACGCCCAAGATGACCCGATCCGTTGCCCGCCTGCTCGCCGAGAGCCTGGAAGCGCACGACGTCGATCAGATCTTCTGCGTGCCCGGCGAGAGCTATGTCGGGCTGATCAACGCGCTCACCGACATGAACTCGCTGCGCCTGATCGTGTGCCGTCACGAGGGCGGCGCCGGCTTCATGGCGGTCGCCGATGGCAGGCTGCGCAGCCGCGCCGGCTGCTGCATCGTCTCGCGCGGGCCGGGCCTGTCGAACGCGATGGTGTCGCTGCATTCGGCGTATCACGACGCGACGCCGGTGGTGATGCTGGTCGGCCAGGTGGAGCGCAAGGACTTCGGCCGCATGGCGCTGCAGGAGCAGAATTATTCCCGGTTATTGTCCGACGTGACCAAGTCAGTGATCGAGGTGATCGAGCCCGAACAGGCCTCCGAGGCAATCGCGCGCGCCTTCCATCTGGCCGAGAGCGGCACGCCGGGGCCGGTAGCGGTGATCCTGCCGGAGGATATCTTCGACGCCACGACCGATGCAGGCGTAGATCAGCCGCGGCCGCGTGTGCTGGCCGGACCTCGAGCCGAGGACCTGGACCGGCTGGCGGACATGCTGGCGAAGTCCGAGCGGCCGCTGGTCTTGGTGGGCGGGGCGCTGCTCGGCGATGCGATGTACGACGATGCGGTGTTCGGCGACCTGCGGCGGCTGGCAGAGGAGTGGGTGCTGCCGATCAGCCCGACGCACCGCCGTCCGCAACTGTTCGACGCGACGCACCCGCATTACGGCGGCTACATGGGCATCCGCGTGCCGCCCGCGCTGATCACCGAGATGAAGCGCGCCGATCTGATGGTGGCGATCGGCGAGCGGCTGACCGACAGCGTGAGCCAGTCCTACAGCTTCCCCGCCGCGCCGCAGCCGCAACTGCCGCTGGTACATGTCTGGCCGGACGCGAACGAGGTGGGGCGCGTGTGGCGGCCCGAACTCGGCATCGCCGCAAGTCCCTACGAGGTGGTGAAGGCGTTGCTGAAGCGCGGCGCGCCGGCGGGGGCGGAGAAGCGGCGCGGCTGGGTCGCCGGCCTGCACGCGATCCATCGCAAACTGCTGGCGAAGGAGTGGGAGCCCGCGCCGGACGGGGTGAATTTCGCCGCCATTGTCTGCGAGGTGGACAAGCACCTGGCGCCGGATGCCACGGTGACCTCGGATGCCGGCAATTTCGGCAGTTTTATTCATCGCTATATCGGCTTCAAGCCGGGGCAGATTTTTCTGTCATCGGTGGTGGGCGCGATGGGGTCCGGCATGCCGATGGCGGTGGCGGCAACGTTGCGTCGGCCAGGCAAGCAGGTGGTTGCGTTCATGGGCGACGGCGGCGCACTGATGGCGGGCAACGAGATCGCGACCGCGTGCCAGTACGGCGGGGCGCCAATCATCGTGATCTCGGACAATCGGATGTACGGCACGATCGGCATGCACCACCACGTGCGCTATCCGGGGCGTCCGTTCCAGGAGTCCATGAAACTGACCAATCCGGATTTCGCGGCGTGGGGACGGTCGTTCGGCGCCGAGGGCATCACCATCCGCGACGTGTCGGACGTGGCGGACGGGATCGCGCGGGCGTTCGCGGTGAAGACCAGGCCGGTGGTGGTGCACTGCCACACGTCGGCAATCCAGATGAGTGCGTGGCGGAGATACGAGCCGCGCTGAGCGGCGGAAGGCACCCCTCCCCCCAACCCCCTCCCGCAAGGGGAGGGGGAGAATGTTTCACATAACCGCAGTCCACTACTCCCCCTCCCCTTGTGGGGGGTTGGGGGAGGGGTCCGCCTACCGCCCCAGATGCTGGTCGAAGAACCCCGCGACCTCCGCATTGTACTCCTTCGTCTCGGGCGCGTTGATGTCGCGATAGTATTGCGCGTGCGACTCGCCCTCGAACACCTGCAGCACCGCCTCCACCCCGGCCTCACGCAGCTTGCGATGCACCCGCACCGTGTTCGACAGAAACAGATCGCGCGTGCCGCTGGTCAGGATGGTCGGCGGGAACCCGTGCATGTCGCCATACACCGGCGACAGCAGCGGATCCTTCAGATCGTGTCCGTTCGCGTACAACAGCGCCGCCGCATGCAGGAACCCATCATCCGACACCAGCACATTGTCGAGCATCTCGTTCGCATAGAAGCTGTCGCCGGTCTTAGTCATGTCGGACCATGGCGTTCCTGGCGCGATCGCGCCGGGCAGCGGCAGATGCTCCATCTTCGCGCGCAGCACCATGGCGAGCGTCATGCCGCCGCCGGTCGAGGTGCCGAAGATGCCGATGTTCTTCGCCTTCGTCGTCTTCAGCACCGCGCGGTACACCGCCATCGCGTCGTCCATCGCGGCCGGGTAGGGAAAATCCGGCGGCATGCGGTAATCGACCGAGATCACCTTGAAGCCGCCGAATCCGGCCAGTTCGATCGCCTCCTTGGTCGCAGCCTCGCCGGGGCTCAGCACGTAGGCGCCGCCATGCACGTGCACCAGAACGCGGTCGCGGTTGCGGGGCGGAATTACCTTCGGCGTGACGATGAACGCCTTTACGCCCGCGATCGTGGTCGGCTGCACCGTCACGCCGAGCGCCTCGCGGATCTCGGGCAGCGTCGCGACCACCGCGGCGGCCGCCTTGTCGACGATCGCCTTCCACTCCGCCGGCGTCTTCGGCACGACGTTCCAGTTCGGATTGTACGGCTGCGCGATGATCGCCTGCATCTGCGGGCTGACCGTGTCGGGCACCGGAACGACATGGTCCGGCACGTGCCGCGCGCCCGGCGGCACGGGCGGCGTGGTCTCCCGCTGCGGCTGCTGGGCGTGGGACGCGCCGGCCAGCAGCAGCGCCAGCGCGGCGAGAGGCGCGATCTTCATGGAATTCTCCCCAACGTTGACAGTGTCGTTGTCGCCTCGCCAGGATCGGCGCGTTTGACATAGCGGGCAAGACGACATGGACATCCTGCCGCTCGATACGCGCCTGCGGATCGGCATCCAGACGATTCATCGCCGCACCGAACCGGCCACCGGTCCGTGGCTGCCGACGATCGACGAGCTGGTGGAACTGGTCACGCTGGTCGATCGCAGCGGCTACGACTCGCTGTGGGTGGGCGATCATATCTCCTTCGCGGTCCCCGTGCTCGACCCGCTGCTGCAACTGGCGCAGGCAGCGGTGGCGAGTCGTCGTCTGACCCTGGGCACGTCGGTGTATCTTCTGCCGCTGCGCCACCCCGCCCCGGTCGCCAAGCAGGTCGCGACGCTCGATCACCTCACCGAGGGCAGGCTGGTGTTCGGCGTCGGCGTCGGGGGAGAATTCCCGCGCGAATACGAGGTGTGCGGCGTGCCGCGCGACGAACGCGGCGCACGGCTGAGCGAAGGCATCACTTTGCTGCGCAGGTTCTGGAGCGGCGAACCGGTCAGTCACGCCGGCCGCTTCTATGGTCCGTTCAACGACGTGCCGATGCAGCCGCCACCGCGCCAGCAAGGCGGTCCGCCGATCTGGTGCGGCGGGCGTTCGGACGGCGCACTGCGTCGCTCCGGGCGCCTCGCCGATGGCTGGCTGTCCTATGTCGTCACGCCCGAGATGTACCGTGCAGCGCTGGACAAGATCGGCACAGCCGCGCGCGAGGCCGGACGGACAATGACAAAATTCGGCACCGGCCATCTGCTGTTCACCCGCATCGACGACAGCTACGAGGCGGCGCTGGACGCGGCGACCGAGACGCTCAGCGTGCGCTATGCCATGGATTTCCGCCGGGCGGCACAGCGCTATTGCGCGCTCGGCCGCCCCGATCAGGTGGCGGAACGGATTCGCGAATTTCACGGCGCCGGCGTGCGGCATGTGGCGCTCGATCTGCTTGGCCCGTACGAGCAGCGGCACGATCAGATCGCCCGGTTCGCGGCCGAAGCGATGCCGCTGCTGCGCGACCTGACCGTGGCGTGAAGGGGGAATACATGCAGGCGAGGCGCGATCTCACGGCAATGCTGCGGCCGCGCTCGATCGCGCTGATCGGGGCGACGGACCGTTCGCGCTGGTCGCAGAACACGTTCGACAACCTGATCAACCGGAAATACGCCGGCGACGTGCATCTGGTCAGCCGCCGCGGCGGCACGGTGCATGGCCGCGCCGCTGCGACATCCTGCGTGGCGGTCGGTGCGCCGATCGACCTCGGCCTGCTGATGGTGCCGATGCAGGCGATCGAGGAGGCGCTGGCCGATCTCGCCGCCGCCGATGTGCATCATGCCGTCATCCTGACCTCGGGATTTGCCGAGACCGGCGATGACGGCGCGGCGACGCAGGCGCGGCTCGCCGCACTGGCGCGCGAACATGGCGTATCGCTGCTCGGCCCCAACTGCCTAGGCTTCGTCAACTTCATCGACAACGTGCCGCTGTGGACCGGCGGCTTCCGTGCGCCGAGCAAGCCCGGGTGCATCGCGGTCGTGACGCAGAGCGGCGCCAACGGCAGTTTCATCTCCAGCCTCGCGGCGCAGCACGAGATCGGCCTGTCGCACATGGTGTCCACTGGCAACGAGGCGGACCTCGACTGCGCCGATTTCATCGATCATTTGGTCGATCAGCCCGAGGTGCGCGCGATCGCGCTGTTCGCCGAGACGGTGCGCCACGCGCCCAGCTTCGCGGTGGCGGCGCGGCGGGCGATTGCCGCAGGCAAACCGATAGTGGTGCTGAAGATCGGGCTGTCCGAGATAACCGCGCGGTCGGCGCAGGCGCATACCGGCTCGCTGGTCGGCGACGACCGCGTGTTCGACGGCGTCTGTCGCCAGCTCGGCATCGTGCGCGTCGATTCGATCGAGGACATGCTGTTCACCGCCGACGTGATTTCCCGGACGGGCGTGCTGGAGCCGCGCGGGCTGGGCGTGGTGTCGATCTCCGGGGGCGCGTGCGAGATCGTCGCGGACCGCGCGCAGGTGCTCGGCATGAAGCTGCCCGCGCTGTCGGAGCGTGCCGTCGACGAACTGCGCGCCGCGCTGCCGAGCTTCGGCACGCCGAACAATCCGCTCGACATCACCGGCGGCGCGGTGCTGCAGCCCGACCTGTTCGAACAGGGCCTGCGCATCCTGGGCGCGCAGAAGGAATTTTCCGCGCATCGCCTGCCTGTTCGACGTGCCGGTGGCCGAGGAACAGGCGACCGAGTTCGTGCTTGCGGCGCTGCGACACATCGCCGCGGGACTGCACGCAGCTGATGTGCCGGCGCTGATGATCAGCCACTCGGTGAAGCCGGTGAGCGATGTCTCTGCCCGCATCATCGAAGAGATCGGCCTGACCTATGTCAGCGCGGGTATCCATCACGGGATGAACGCGCTCGCCATGGCGTTCTGGTGGTCGGATCAGTATCGGCGGCTCGCGTCCGCGGCGGCACCGCTGCCGGCGATTGCGCCCGCGGCCGAGCGCCCGCGATCCGAGCGCGCGACGCTTACATTCCTCGCACACCGCGGCGTTCCGGTGGTGCCGACGACGCTCGCCGCCGATGCGGACCAGGCGATCGCCGCGGCGGGTGCGATCGGCGGGCCCGTGGCGTTGAAGATCGCGTCCGACGACATCGCGCACAAAACCGACATCGGCGGCGTTGCGCTGAATCTGCAAGGCGACGCGGCGGTCGGCGAGGCGTTCGGTCGCGTCCTCGCCGTTGCACCGCCCGGTGCGTGCGTCGACGGCGTGCTGGTGGCGCCGATGCGGACCGGCGGGATCGAGCTGTTCGTCGGCTGCACGCGCGATGCGCAATGGGGTCCGGTGATGGCAGTCGGTCTGGGCGGCGTATGGGTGGAAATCCTGCAGGATGTCGCGCTGCGCCCGCTGCCGATCGATGCGGCCGAGGTGCGTCGCATGCTGGGCGAGTTGCGTGGCGCAAAGCTGCTGCAAGGTGCGCGCGGCACGGAGCCGGCCGACCTCGATGCGCTCGCAACGGTCATTGCCCGCATCGGCGACGCGGCGGTGGCGCTCGGGCCGGACCTGGAGGCGCTGGAGGTGAATCCGTTGTGGGTGCGCGGCGCCGATGTCGAAGCTCTGGACGCGCTGGCGGTGTGGCGCTGACCCCACGATAGACGGTTGTAAACGAGGAACGCCATGGACCTGAGCCTGTCGGACAAGCACCGTGCTCTTCAGGACGAAGTCCGCGCCTTCATCCGCGAGCACGGGGACGAAATCGCCGAAGCTCGGCGGCGGGCGCAAGCGGCCGGACCGGAAGGCTCTGGACTGGCAGAAGCTGCTGGTGGACCACGGCTACGTCGCGCGCACGATCCCGCGCGAATACGGCGGCTACGGCGCTGAGCCGGACGTGATCGAAGCTGCGGTGATTGCCGCCGAATTCGCCGCCGCGGGGATCTATGCCGGCCTGACCAACCAGGGCATCAGCATGCTGGTGCCGACATTGCTCGAGGTCGGCACGGAGGCGCAGAAGAAGCAGTGGGTGGAGAAAACGATCCGCGGCGATGTCATCTGGTGCCAGGGATATTCGGAACCCGGTGCCGGCAGCGACCTCGCGTCACTGCAGACGCGCGGCGTGCTGCAGGACGGGCACTTCGTGGTCAACGGCCAGAAGATCTGGACCAGCTCCGCACACTACGCCGACATGATGTTCCTGCTCTGCCGCACCGAAGCCGACAAGCCGAAGCACGAGGGCATTTCGTATCTGCTGCTGTCGATGCAGACGCCCGGCCTCGAGGTGCGCCCGCTGCGCACTATGACGGGACGCGCGGAATTCAACGAAGTGTTCTTCACCGATGTGAGCGTGCCCGAAGAACAGATCGTGCTTGGGCGCGGCAAGGGCTGGTATGTCGCGAACGTGACGTTGAAACACGAGCGCTCGATGATCGGCGATGCCGGCAAGCTGACGCAGCGGTTGGAGCAGATTGTTGCCTTGCTGAAATCCGCCGAGATCGACGGCACGAAGCTGATCGCCATGGCGGAGTACCGCGACCGATTGCTCCGGCTGCAGGGCGAGATGCTGGCGTGGAAGGCGCACAGTCTGCGTCTGCTCACCGAGGCGGCGCAGGGCGTCGATTCCGGCGTGCGGCGCATGATCATCAAATATGGCGGCACCATGCTCGGGTTCCGCCTGGCCTCGCTCGCGGTGGATGCGCTTGGCGCCGCCGGACTGCCGTTCGAAAGCCAGGGCGAGGACGCGGAGGACGACGATGCCACCACCTGGAACATCGACTACATGTACGATGTCGGTCTGATGATCGGCGGCGGCTCAAACAACATCCAGAAGAACATCATCGCGGAGCGCGGCCTTGACCTGCCGCGCGAGCCCAAGGCGGCGAGGGCCTGAGTGATGGAATTCGCCCTCGGCGAGGAGCAGCGTCTGTTCGCCGAATTCGCTGCGGGGCCTGCTGGCCGACCGATTGCCGATCGAAGCGCTGCGCCGCCATGCCGAAATCGCCAGCGGGTTCGATGCGGAACTGTGGGACAGCCTGGTTGAGCTAGGCCTCCCGGGACTGCTGGTGCCGGAACGCTTCGGTGGTGCGGGGCTCGGCGTGCTCGATGCAGCAGTGGCGGCGGAGGTGCTGGGCGGTGCTGCCGCACCGGCGCCGTTCGCCGGCAGTGTCGTCATGGCGACGCTCGCCTTCACCGATGGCGCGACCGAAGCGCTGCAGGACGAGTGGCTGCCGCGCATTGCCGCAGGTGCGGTGCGCTTCGGCGTGGCATTCTCCGGCCTGGCCGGGCAGACCGGTACCGCGGTCGCATCGCTGCGCGACGGCCATCTGTCCGGCCGCATCACCGGCGCAATCGATGCCGGCGCGCCGACGCATCTGTTGGTCTATCTCGCCGATGGCAATGCGGCCGTCGTGGCGGCAAACGACGCGGGCGTGTCGCTTCACATGCACCGCAGCATCGATCGGACGCGGCCGGTAGCGGATCTGGTGTTCGACAATGCGCGCGCCGTCGTGCTGGATGCGGCGAATGCGCCGGTCGCGACGGCGCGGCGCGTGCTGGATGCGGGACGGGTCGTGCTTGCGGCAGATACGCTGGGCGCCGCGCAGCATATGTTCGACGATGCTCTGGCCTTCGTGAAGCAGCGCGTGCAATTCGGCAGGGTGATCGGCAGCTTCCAAAGCGTGAAGCACCAGTTCGCCGATATGGTGACGGTGCTGGAACCTTGCCGCGCGATGGTGTGGTACGCCGCCTATGTGCAGGACGCTTTGCCTGATGAAGCGCGACTGGCCGCGCTGCATGCCAAGGCACACCTCGGCGATGTCGGCCGCGACATCGCGCGCATGGCAACCGAGGCGCATGGCGGCATGGGCTTCACCGACCTGCTGGGCCTGCACTACTGGTTCAAGCGCATCAGCTTCAATCGCCAGATGCTGGGCGGGTCGGAGCGCTGCCGCGCGGAGGCCGCGCACCTGCAGGGGTGGGAATGATGACGACATTCATCGTGCACGACGCCAACCCGGAGAAGCGTGCCCGTCACAGGTGTTAGCGAGAAGCGCTTCCGTGATCCCATTTCATGTTCTGCATTATAGCACTATCGGTTCTACCAATGACGAAGCGATGCGCCTGGCATGCGACGGCGCCACGCACGGCACTGTCGTGTGGGCGCGCGAGCAGACCGCCGGCCGCGGCCGTCAGGGTCGGCGCTGGCACAGTCCTGCCGGCAACCTCTACGCATCGATTCTGGTCCGCCTCGGCGCTTCGCCAAGCCGCGCCGCCGAGTTGAGCTTCATCGCCGCGCTCGCCGCCGCCGATACGGTGGATCGCTTCCTGCCGGACGGCGTAAGGGCCGAGCTGAAGTGGCCCAATGACGTGCTTGTGCGCGGCGCCAAGATCGCTGGCATCCTGCTTGATTGCGCAGACACTGCGGTTGTCGTCGGCGTCGGAATCAATGTGCGGTGGGCACCGCTCGACGCGCCGTACCCGGTCACCCACCTGGCCGACAGCGTTGCCGCCGCGCCGGATCCCGCTGCCACGCTGCACGTATTGCTCCAGTCGCTCGCACGCAGGCTTGCCGATTGGCAGAGTGACGGGTTCGCGCAGACACGCACCGCCTGGCTGGAACGTGCGCATTCACCGGGTTCGCAGGTCCGGATCAGCGTCGGCGACGGCTCGATCTCAGGGCGGTTTGTCGGCCTCGCCGATGACGGCGCGCTGATCGTCCAAACGGCAGACGGGCCAATGCGAATTGTCGCGGGCGACGTGGTTGTCGCGCCCATCCGCTGACCTCGGTTCTTACCACCACATGCGAAACCGGTGTGGCGGGTTGCACGGCTTCCATTCTGCGACGCAGGGTTGTGCTGATCGGTCCATCTGCGTCATTTTTCGCGTATAGGTCGATGTTCATGCGCAACCTGCATAGCATCGCATATTCCGCTCTCACGTAAACTTGAAGTGGCGCTACCAATTTCGGTAACGATTAGCATTGACCTTATCATTGGTGTAGCTAAACAGTCTTCTGCCGATATAAAACCGCTTGCCGGCCCTATCGAAGGGCGCGAGGGCGCGGGAGACTAGGCGTAGGGGGCTGGAGTATGTCGACCAAACGATCCGTATTGCTCGTGGAAGATCACGCGGCTGTCCGGGAAATGCTGCTGGATTATCTCGCCGGCCAGCATGGGTTCACAATCATCGTGGCAAGGACGCTCGATGAGGCTGACAGGGTCATCAATAGCGGTGAACAGCGCCTGGACGCCGTTCTGCTCGACATCGGGATGCCCGACGGCGATGGGCGTGATTTCTGCGCCAAGCTCCGGCGGCAGGGGCATCAGATGCCGGTCATCATACTGACCGGCCGCAATGGCGAGGCCGATATCGTTCGCGGCCTCGATCTTGGTGCCAACGACTACGTTGCCAAGCCGTTCCGTCTGAATGAGCTGCTTGCCAGGCTGCGCGCACAGTTGCGTATGTTCGACAGCAGCGACGCGGCGGTGTTTTCGGTTGGGCCGTACACGTTCCAGCCCGGTAAGATGCTGTTGCACGATCCCGTCAAGAACCGTCGTATCGTGCTGACCAGGAGGGAGGCGGCAATTCTTAGGGCCCTGCACCTGTCGGATCATCGCGCCGTGACGCGCGATGACCTCTCGCACGAGGTCTGGGGCCGCAATTCCGCTGCGACGACGCACACCCTGGAGACTCACATCTACCGCCTGCGCCAAAAGATGGAGTCCAACCCGAGCAAACCGGTCCTGTTGGTTTCGGAAGGCGGAGGCTATCGCCTCAACCCCGCCATGGGCGCCGCCGGCGGAGCGTGACGCCGTGGTCCTTCAAGGACCCACCTCGTCGCGTCGGCGGTCGAAACCTGATCTCGGCTAAGGGCTGTCCGGTCTGAGCTGCCTACAAGTTCTCCGAGTTCGCCGAATACGCGCGCGAAGATCCGGTCCACCGCGTTCAGGTGCAGCTTCGCATCCATCGCCGCGTCCAGTTCGGCCGCGGAGACATGGCGTGAAACCTCCGGGTCCGCCAGCAGATTGTCGCGGAAGCTCCGCCCCTCCGGCGTGCCCAACTTCTGCCAGGTCGCCATCGCGGAGCGCTGCACGATGGCATAGGCGTCCTCACGCGAGATTCCGGCCCGCGTCAGTGCCAGCAGCACCTCGCCCGAATGCACCACGCCGCCGAGGCTCTCCAGGTTTGCTGCCATCCTCTCCGGGTAGACCACCAGCCGCTGCATCATCCCGGCCAGCCGCATCAGAGCAAAGTCCAGCGCGATCGTGGCATCTGGCGCGATCACGCGTTCGACACTTGAGTGGCTTATGTCGCGCTCGTGCCATAGCGCCACGTTCTCCAGCGCTGGCACCACCGCGGCGCGCACCACCCGGGCGAGCCCCGTTAGGTTCTCGCTCAGCACCGGGTTCCGCTTGTGCGGCATCGCCGAGGAGCCCTTCTGGCCAGGATGGAAGAATTCTTCCGCCTCCCGCACCTCGCTGCGCTGCAGATGCCGCACCTCGGTCGCCAGCCGCTCGATGCCGCTGGCGATCACCGCCAATGTGGCGAAGAACACTGCGTGGCGGTCGCGCGGGATCACCTGGGTGGACAGCGGCTCCGGCGTCAGCCCGAGCTTCGACGCGACATATTCTTCCACGAACGGATCGACATGGGCGAAGGTGCCGACGGCGCCCGAGATCGCCGCGACCGCCACCTCGGTCCGCGCGGCCTGAAGACGTGCGCGGTCGCGGCCGAACTCGGCGTAGTGGCCCGCCAGCTTCAGGCCGAACGTGGTCGGTTCGGCGTGGATCCCGTGGCTGCGGCCGATGGTCAGGGTGAATTTGTGCTCGAACGCGCGCGCCTTCAGCGCCGCCAGGACCGCATCGAGATCGGCGAGCAGCAGGTCCGCCGCCTGGGTGAGCTGCACCGACAGGCAGGTGTCCAGCACGTCCGAGCTGGTCATGCCCAGATGGACGAAGCGGCTGTCCTCGCCGACCGCCTCGGCGAGCCAGGTCAGGAAGGCGATCACATCATGGCGTGTCTCGCGCTCGATGGCGTCGATTCGGTTGATATCCGCCTGACCGATGGTCTTGACCCTGGCCCCGCCCCTCTCGCGAATGTTGCGGGCAGCACTGGCGGGGATGGTGCCCAGCTCAGCCATTGCCTCCGCGGCCAGCGCCTCGATCTCGAACCAGATGCGGAAGCGGTTGGCCGGCGCCCAGATGGCTTCCATCTCGGGTCTGGTATAACGGGGAACCATCGCTGCCCTGTCCCGTCCTGGTGGGAGGCCAGCTAGACCGTTGCCCCGGTGCCTGACAAGTGCCGGACGCGAGACCTGCCAAGGGCCGACCACGCATGGATCAGATCGCGCTGACCCAAGACCTGACGGCCCTGGCCCAGGTTATACTGATCGACATCACGCTCGCCGGCGACAACGCGATCGTGGTCGCGCTGGCGGTTGCCGGCCTCAGGCAGCATCAGAAGCGCCCAGCCATCCTGTTTGGAATCATCGGTGCGACCGTGATCCGGATCGCGATGGGCGCCGTCGCACTGCAGTTGCTGGCCATCATCGGGCTGCTGCTGGCCGGCGGGCTCCTGCTGCTGTGGGTCTGCTGGAGGATGTTCCGCGAACTGCGCCGCCCGCGCGGGCACGCGAACGCGGTCCTTATCAAGGACAAGACGCTGGGCCAGGCGATGTTCCAGATCGTGCTGGCCGATGTGTCGATGAGCCTGGACAATGTCCTGGCCGTCGCGGGCGCGGCCGACGGCAGCACCTGGGTGCTCGTGGTGGGGCTGCTGCTGTCGGTGGTGCTGATGGGCGTGGCGGCGAACCTGCTGGCGAAGGTGCTGGAACGCCAGCGCTGGATTGCCTGGGCTGGCCTGGTGATCGTGCTCTACGTGGCGGCGTCGATGATCTGGGACGGCTCGCATGACATTGCAGACGCGATCCGCCAGTAGACTCGCCTACGAGCCCAGCACCGCCTTGCGCAGCATGTCGTTGGCACGGCTCTGCCAGCCGCGACCGGAGGCGCGCAGCCGCTCCACCACCTCGCGCTCAAGGCGCAGCGAGACCAGCACCTTGGTCGGCTGTTTCTGCTTGCCGCGGGTGCGACGGAGGTAGTCGGCGACGATGTCGGGATGGACTTCGCTGACCGGACGCAGGCGGGTGAGGTCTTCCTCGGTCAGCTCCGGATTGTCCGGATCCTCAGCGATGCCTCGCTGGATCTCGGCTTCCCTCTCGTCTGAATGATATTCAGGCTTTATTCTCGGCATAGTTGGCCTTTTCCCTTCTACTCGCTTCGCGCAGGCTGATCACGCGGATACGGCCGCCACGTCGGGTATAGATCAGCACATGCAACTGATCGCCAATGTTGCCCCGCACAATCCAACGGCGCTCACCGTAGTCTTGGCGGTGATCTTCTGACGCCCGTGCCGTTTCCCATTCAAAGTCCACGACCTGGGCAAAATCCACACCGTGCTTGCGCAGGTTTGGTGAACCGCTTCGCCTCGTCCCACTCGAATTCCACACCGGCACCGTCAGAATGTAGCTACAATCAGAGGCCATTGCAAGCCGCGCCCTGACACTCTGCCCTTGCCGTCCTATGTTTCCGGTAAACCGACGGAAGGAGGACCCCACCATGCTGAACCCGACCTCTCCATTGCCGCTGAAGGACCCCACCCTGTTCCGCCAGGCCAACTGCATCGACGGCAAGTGGGTGCAGGCCGACAGCGGCCGGACCATCGTCGTGAAGAACCCGGCCACCGGTGAACCGATCGGCGAGGTTCCCGCCCTTGGCGCCGCCGAGACCCGCCGCGCCATCGAGGCGGCGCACCGCGCACAGGGTCCCTGGCGCGCCATGCTGGCGAAGGACCGTGCCGCGATCCTGCGCAAGCTGAACGACCTGATGCTGGAGAATGCCGACGACCTCGCGGTGATCATGACCGCCGAGCAGGGCAAGCCGCTGTCCGAGAGCAAGGGCGAGATCGCCTATGCCGCGAGCTTCATCGAGTGGTTCGCCGAGGAGGGCAAGCGGATCTACGGCGACACCATCCCGCAGAACGCCAAGGGCCGGCGCATCCTGGTGCTGAAGGAGCCGATCGGCGTGTTCGCCGCGATCACGCCGTGGAATTTTCCCGGCCGCGATGATCACGCGCAAGGCCGGTCCCGGCTGGGCCGCCGGCTGCACCGGCGTGATCCGGCCCGCCAGCCAGACGCCGTTCTCCGCGCTTGCGCTGGCGGCGCTGGCCGAGCGCGCCGGCATGCCGCCCGGCGTGTGCAACGTCATCACCGGACCGTCGGGCGAGACCGGCGCGGAACTCACCTCCAACCCGCTGGTGCGCAAGCTGACCTTCACCGGCTCGACCGAGGTCGGCGCCAAGCTGCTCGCCCAGTGCGCGCCGACTATCAAGAAGACCAGCATGGAACTCGGCGGCAACGCGCCGTTCATCGTGTTCGACGACGCGGATCTCGATGCCGCCGTGGCCGGGGCGATGGCCAGCAAATACCGCAACACCGGCCAGACCTGCGTGTGCGCCAACCGCATCCTGGTGCAGGACGGCGTCTACGACGCGTTCTCGGCCAAGCTGAAGATCGGCGGTGGAGGCGATGAAGGTCGGCAACGGCATGGAGCCGGGCGTGAGCCAGGGGCCGCTGATCAACGCCGACGCGGTGACGAAAGTGGAGGAGCACATCGCGGACGCGGTGAAGCGCGGCGCCACGGTGGTGACGGGCGGGCACCGGCACAAACTGGGCGGCACGTTCTTCGAACCGACGATCCTTGCCAACGTGCCGAACGACGCGATGATCTTCCGCGAGGAGACGTTCGGCCCGGTCGCGCCACTGTTCCGCTTCAAGACCGAGGCCGAGGCGATCAGGCTCGCCAACGACACCGAGTTCGGCCTGGCGTCGTATTTCTATTCGCGCGATGTCGGGAGGATCTTCCGGGTCGCCGAGGCGCTGGAATACGGCATTATCGGCATCAACGAGGGGATCATCTCCACCGAGGTGGCGCCGTTCGGCGGCATGAAGTCCTCAGGGCTGGGCCGCGAGGGATCGAAATACGGCATCGAGGACTACCTGGAGGTCAAGTACCTGGCGCTCGGCGGCGTCGGGACTTAGCTGGTACATGCCCGCGATCGGCGTTATGGCAGCCTGTCATTGAGCATAGCGACACTGCGGGGGATGTGACGGCGCGGCGCCGCTGGGATCGCACTCGACACACAACCGAAGGGAGAGTTGGACCGCCGACGCGCACCCTCTGACATCACGTAAGTGTGTTTTAACATCGTTATGGATCGGTAGTAGAATAGGATCGTTATCGAAACTTGCGGCGCGCATCTTTCCCGGTGTGCGCCGTTTCTTTTGCCCGGCGCCGGCCGGCAGCCGCGGGCTGGCAGAGGATTGTGGCGCGGGTGGCTGCCGCGCCGTCGCAATCAATTCATGGGATTTCATCAAGGGTCGGGCTTCGCGGCCGTGGGAAGCGCGCTGGACCGCTGATCCAGGTTCGGCGCCGGCTCGACAACTGTTGTTCGGCCGGCCCCGCCGATCCGATCACCAGGGCCGGAGGCGCATTTGTCGGGCGTCGCAGCTGCCGTGCGCTTCGCTGACGGACATCCGGTAGGCGACCCGGTCGTGACTGGGTCTCTCGGTGCGGACGGCCACGCCTTTGGCCGCCCGGTCAGGGCCGCGATCGACCATCGGGGGGCGCTGCTCGTGGCCGATGATGTCGGCAACCGGGCCTGGCGTGTGACCGCTGTCGACATCGGGGGGCCATCGCGTCCGTGACGCATGAGCCACATGCATGAGGAATGCGGAAACCGGGTCTCCGTCGTACCCGACGCCGGCGGTGGTGTTAATCGCCGCGCGACCGCCGGTTAACGGTGATGTGACTTTTTGCAACCGCCTGATCTGAGCGAAGGTGCCCCCAACCATATAGGCAAGACGCCAGCGCCAGGCGATGCCGATCTCGCGGCGGCCTATGTCGCGCTGATCCGGCACCTTTGGGCAGGGGAGAACAATGGCGGGTCCGGGCGTGTCGCGCCGCACCGTGCTGTGCACATGTCTCGGCACGCTCGGCGCCGCGCGGGCACTCGAGGCGCGTGCCGACGATATGGCGGCGGACCCGGACCGGACGAAGCTTCCGCAGCCCGGCGACCTTCTGGTCGAGGCCGGCGTGGATGCCGGAACCACGCCGCTGAAGCCGGACGACATCGGGCTGCAGGAGGTCCTGCTGGCCTGGGCATTCGATCCGGCAGAAGAAAATTCCGCGCGAACGGCTCGCGCCTCAACATGGTGCTGCTGATGCGGTTCGACCCGGCCACGCTGGGCGACGACCGAGAAGGCGAACACCGCCGATGGCGTCGTCGCCTATTCCGCCATCTGCACGCATCAGCAATGTCCGGTCACCGACTGGCTGCGCTCGGTGCAGGTGCTGCAATGCCCCTGCCATCAGTCGCGCTACGACCCGCGCCAGGGCGCCAAGGTGCTGGGCGGGCCGGCGCCTCGGCCGCTGCCGACGCTTGCCGCTGCGCCTGAACAACGGCGTGCTGGACGTCGCCGCGACCGTTCACCGATCGCGTGGGAGGTGTGCAGCAGCAAGGAGCCTGAGCCATCGCGGCCGAGGACCGTACCCGGGGCACGACCGCGATCGAACAGCCGGGATCAAGGGTTGGGAGCAAACGTCAATGAAGCGAAAAGCCACGATCGGCCTGATGGCATTTTCGGCCAGCCTGCTCTGCGGCGCGTCCTGGGGGACCGCGCGCGCCGACGAGATGACGAGCTATTCGCCCGGTCACCCAGCAGCGCCTGGAGAACCCTGAGGCGGGCAACTGGCTGCTGTACCGGCGGACCTATGACGGACATGGCTTCAGCCCGCTGCGCCAGATCAACGGCGACAACGTCAAGGACCTGGCGCCGGTCTGGACCTTCTCCACCGGCGTGGTGGAGGGCCACGAGGCGCCGCCCATGGTCAACAACGGCGTGATGTTCGTCACCACGCCCGAGATGCAGGTGCTCGCGCTGAACGCGGTCACCGGCGACCTGATCTGGCGCTACAAGGAGAAGCTGCCGTCCGACCTGTATCAGCTGCACCCGACCAATCGCGGGGTCGCGCTGTGGGGCGACAAGGCTCTATCTCGCCACCGTCGATGCGCGGCTGATCGCGCTGGATGCGAAGACCGGCAAGGAGGTCTGGAACACCCAGGTCGGCGACTACAAGCGCGGCGAATACATGACGCTCGAGCCGCTGGTGGTGCACGGCAAGGTGATGGTTGGCTCATCGGGCGGCGAGTTCGGCGTGCGCGCCTTCATCGCCGCCTACGACGCCGAGACCGGCCAGCAGGCGTGGCGGTTCCACACCATCCCGGGCCCCGAGGATCCCGGCGGCGACACCTGGAAGAGCGATGCCTGGAAGACCGGCGGCGGGTCCGTCTGGATCACCGGCAACTACGATCCGAAGCGGAACCTGGCCTATTGGGGCGTCGGCAACGCAGCGCCGTGGCCCGGGGACCTGCATCCCGGGGACGATCTCTATACCAGTTCGACGGTCGCACTGGACCCGGACACCGGCCAGCTCAAGGGCTATCACCAGTACCATTGGAACAATTCGTGGGACTGGGACGAGATCCGCGCGCCGCTGCTGATCAACATGCAGCACAACGGGCAGACGATCGACGCGCTCGTCCATCCTGCGCGCGACGGCTACCTGTGGGTGCTGCAGCAGACCGACAACGGGATCAAATACATCTCCGGCCAGCCGTTCGTCTATCAGAACGCCTTCAAGAGTCTCGACTCCGCGACCGGCAGGCCGACCTACGATCCCGACCACAAGCCGGTCGTCGGCAAGGAGATCAGCTTCTGTCCGTCGCTGTGGGGCGGGCTGGACTGGCCCTCGGAATCGTACAGCGACCAGACGCAACTGCTCTACATCCCGGCGAACGACAACATGTGCGGCAAGATGGTCGGCGAGAAGAAGCAGCTCATCGCCGGCCAGCTCTGGCTAGGCGCCGATCCCGACAGCCTGAAACTGCTGCCGCGCGCCGATCATATCGGCGAGCTGCAGGCATGGGATCCGGCGACCGGCAAGCGGATGTGGACCTATCCGTTCCCGAACCAGCTCTTTGCCTCGGTGCTGAGCACGGCCGGCGGGCTGGTGTTCGTGGGCGGCACCAACGACCGCATGTTCCGCGCCTTCGATGCCAAGTCGGGCGAGCTGCTATGGCAGCAGAAGACGAACTCGGGCATCATCGGCATGCCGGTGGCGTATCAGGTCGGCGACACGGAGTACGTTGCGGTGCAGTCGGGCTGGGGCGTCGATGCCCAGCGTATCCAGGACGGGCTGGCGCAGACATCGCTGAAGCTTGACCCGAACGCCGTGCCGCAGGGCGGCGCGATCTGGGTGTTCGCGCTCAGGCGTCATCCGTAGGCACCGCGTGGATCGGCTGATTCGAGACAATCGGCCGGGCGGCGTCACGGCCACGCCGCCCTTGGCCGGCATGGAGGCGAGACATGGTTACGTTGAAGGTGAATGGACAGAGCCACGACTACGACGGCGATACCTCGGTGCCGCTGCTCTGGGTGCTGCGCGACGAACTCGGCCTGACGGGGACAAAATTCGGCTGCGGCGAGGGGCTGTGCGGCGCCTGCACCGTGCATCTCGGCGGCGTCGCCGTGCGGTCCTGCTCCGTGCCGGTCGCGGACGTCGGCGCGCGCGCGGTCGTCACGATCGAGGGGCTGGACCCCGCGGGCAATCACCCCGTGCAGCGCGCCTGGCGCGAGACCAGCGCGCCGCAATGCGGCTATTGCCATGCCGGGCAGATCATGCAGGCCGCGGCGCTGCTCGCGATCAACCCGAAGCCGACCGACAAGGACATCCTTACAACCATGTCCGGCAATATCTGTCGGTGCGGCTGCTATCAGCGCATCGCCGCGGCGGTGCGTCTGGCCTCCACCGGAGTGTAAGCCATGACCCACATGTTCGAACCGATCGTCATCGCGCCCGGCCAGGTCGCGAATGTCAGCCGCCGGCTGGTGATCAAGGGTCTCGTCGGGTCCGGCGCGCTCGTGCTGGGCACCAGCCTGCTGTCGCGTCCGGCGATGTCAGACTGGGAGACCGGCGCCGGCAAGATGCCGGGCGGCACGGTGAACGATCCGCATGTCTATATCGCCATCGACCCGTCCGGGATCGTGACCATCGTCACCAACCGCTCCGAGATGGGCACCGGCGTGCGCACCAGCCTGCCGATGATCGTCGCCGACGAAATGGAGGCCGACTGGGCGCGCGTGCGCGTCGCACAGGCGCCGGGCGACGAGAACGAAGTACGGCAACCAGGATACCGACGGCTCCCGCAGCGTGCGCCATTTCATCCAGCCGATGCGGCAATGCGGCGCGGCGATGCGCATGATGCTGGAGCAGGCAGCCGCCGCGCGCTGGGGCGTGGACGTCTCGCAGGTGCGGGCCGAGAACCACAAGGTCGTGCATCTCGCGTCCGGCAACATGTTGGGCTACGGCGAGCTTGCGAAGGCGGCGAGCGCGCTGCCGACACCGTCGGCGGACAAGCTCAAACTGAAGGATCCGAGCACGTTCCGCTATATCGGCACGGGCGCCATCCCGATCGTCGATCTGCACGACATCACGACGGGAAAGGCGGGCTACGGAATCGACGCCAAGCTCCCGGGCATGAAGTTCGCCGTGGTGGCGCGCCCGCCGGTGGTGGGCGGAAAGCTCGTCTCGTTCGATGCGAGCGAGGCAATGAAGGTCCCCGGCGTGGAGAAGGTCGTGGAGGTCCAGGGCTGGCCCTGGCCGTCCAAGTTCATGCCGGTGGGGGGCGTCGCCGTTGTGGCGCGCAATACCGGTTCCGCCATCAAGGGCCGCGCGAAGCTGAAGATCGTCTGGGACAACGGGCCGAACGCAACCTATGACTCGGCGGCGTTCCGCACGGAAATGGAAGCGACGGCGGCGAACGCCTGCAAGGTCGTCCGCAACGACGGTGATGCGGAAGGCGCGCTGAAGTCGGCCGCCAAGGTTGTGACCGCCCAGTACTATCTTCCGCACCTCGCCCACGCCAGCATGGAGCCGCCGACGGCGACCGTGCATGTCCGTCAAGGCAAGGCGGGCACCGAATGCGTGGCCTACGCCCCGACGCAAAGCCCGGGCGGCTGCCGTGAGGACCTGGCCAAGGTGCTCGGCATCCCGGTCGAGAACGTCACGGTCAACGTAACCCTGCTCGGCGGCGGGTTCGGCCGCAAGTCCAAGTGGGACTACGTGCTCGAAGCGGCGCTGGTGTCGAAGGCGGTGGACGCGCCGGTAAAGGTCACCTGGACCCGCGAGGACGATCTCCAGCACGACTACTACCACACGGTCTCGGTCGAGCGGATCGACGCCGGGATCGATGCCAACGGCAAGGTGACGGCGTGGCGGCACCGCAGCGTGGCGCCGACGATCCTGTCCACGTTCAAGGCCGGCGCGGATCACGCGGCGCCATTCGAACTCGGCATGGGGCTGGTGGACAATCCGTTCAGCATCCCAAACCTGCGCTGCGAGAACGGCCAATGCGCCGCGCACACCCGCATCGGCTGGTTCCGCTCCGTCTCCAACATCCCGCGCTCCTTCGCCGTGCAGTCGATGGTCGCGGAGATCGCGGCGGCGCTCAGGCGGGATCCGAAGGACGTCCTGCTGGAACTGCTCGGACCCGACCGCATCGTCGATCCGCGCAAGTCGGCGGAGGTGGCCGACTTCTGGAACTACGGCGATCCGGTCGAGACATATCCGATCGACACGGGACGGCTGCGCCGCGTCGCGGAGCTTGCAGCGGAGCAGGCGGGATGGAGCAAGCCGCTGCCCGCGGGCCAGGGACGTGGCATCGCCGCGCATCGCAGCTTCCTGAGCTACGTTGCAACCGTCGTGCAGGTTGCCGTGGACGACAAGGGAAACCTGAGCATCCCGCGCGTCGACACCGCAATCGACTGTGGCTTCCACGTCAACCCGGAGCGCATTCGCTCGCAGATCGAGGGCGCGGCGGTGATGGGCCTGACCCTCGCCAAGCGTGGGCAGATCACGTTCAAGAACGGCCAACCCGAGCAGAAGAACTTCGACGGGTTCATCGTCGCGCGCATCGACGAGGCGCCGTTGGATGTGCGGGTCCATATTGTGCCGGCCGACTGGAACGTGCCGTCGAGCGGCGTCGGCGAACCGGGATTGCCGCCGTTTGCGCCGGCGCTCTGCAATGCGATCTTCGCCGCCAGCGGCAAGCGGATACGCAGCCTGCCGATCGGCGATCAGCTGAAGGTGTGAGCGAGAGCCTTTGAACATTCTTCCCCCTCCCCTTTCGGGCTTGGGCCGCGAAGCGGACCAAGGTCAGGGGGAGGGTTCTCGCAGACCCCACGTCGTTCAAAATCGCGGCACGACGGCCCCCTCCCCCCAACCCCCTCGCACGAGGGGAGGGGGAGTGGTTTCGGAACTGTCACGTGCGAACAAGCGCGTCGGCTAATTGTCGCCGCAGCGTTGCAACCTCCAAACGCAAAGTCTCCGTCTCCGCGTGCGCATAGGCCAGCGCTGCGCTGTCAGCCAGTCGCGCCAGCAGGACGCCCTCATCGGCGGTCAGATCGGCTCCCGTCGCATGCGGTCCGTACAGTGCCACCGCGAACCAGCGCAGCCGGTTGCTGATCGGAACGGCCAGGGTGGGTGCCGCAATGCCTCGGGGAAATCCCAGTCGCGCTGCATCGGCTGCATCGATCGCGCAAGGTGTCCCCATCGCCAGGCTGCTCAAAAGCGTATCGTGCGGATCAAATACGTCTGCATTCGCCGTATCCCAGCCCAAACCATTGTTCCGTCGGCGAAAGGCGCCATCCACGTCGCGGAATACGGCGGCCGAGGCCAGGCCGAGCAGGCGGAGCGGCGTAACGGTCAGAAGGCGCTCGACATCGTCTATGTTGTCAGCCCCCAGGATCTGGCGACCAAGTTCAGCCACTTGCGCGGTCTCCCGGCGAAAGGCGCGATTGAACACGTGATCCGCAAGATCCACGGCAAGATCATGTGCCCGACTGATCAGGAACAGCAGCGCTGACGCCAAAGCGATCCAACCCCAGGCTGGCAGTTGCAACATCTCCTTCAAATGCTCGACCTGATGGTGCACGAAGAAGGCCGGCACGCTGAGCAGCAGACCGAAGACTGTGATGCGGCGGAGCGGGATCGAAACGCTGACCACCCGCGGCCGCCGCACCGCCTCGAACACAAACCAGCCGAGAATGCCGTAACCTAACAGGAGGAGATTTGTCAGATCCTGCGGGATCGATACCGGTCCCCACAGCGCGAGCCACAGACTGGTGGAACCCAGGATTCCGGACAGGATGTAGGCAGGCAGCCCGATCAGGCAGCCCCAGATTATCCAACGCATGCGTTGATAGTTCTGTGGTGGCTGGCCACGCTGTCGGCGCAAGAGAACCAGGACCGCGATGGCATCGACCGCATAATCGGCAATAAAGGTTGCGCGGGCGAAGATCTCCGTCGGATAGCCGAACGCGTTGGCGAAGCTCCAGAGCTGCAGCCCGATTACAACGGCCGCGACAACCGGCAGTAGGCGCCGCAGGCTTCGCCATCGCGGCTCCAGTTCATTGTCCGGTACGCACAGCGCGAACAGCAGGAGACCGGCGCATGCAGCGCCGTGGGCAAGCGACGCCGCGAACTCATGTGCAAGCGCAAGTGGCGGCAGCTCTTGCAGCGGAAGATAATAGACGAAGTTCTGTCCTGGGTTGAACCAGATGGCGTAGAGGAAGAACCCCCAGCTCATGGCCCCCGGCCGCGTCCAGACCAGCCAGGCGGCTGCCACAACGAATGCGATGCCGGTAATTTCGGTCAGCAACAGGACAAAACGCGCCAGTAGATTTACCGGCGGCGGTTGCGCCGCCACGGTGACAATCTGGGACCCGCTGCCTGTGGCGGGCCGGATGCTGAGCACCAACTCACGCCCGGGCCGCACGAGTTGGGCGCCGCCCATGCCGCCAATGACCGACAACAGGCTCGCGCATGCCGGCCCGCGCGGCGGCACGCAGCGCATCGCCATCAGGTCAAGCCGATCTCCCGCCCGCAATCCGGACTGCCATGCCGGCGAGTCTTCGTCGGTACCGAAGGGCCCCCGAACGTCGTAGATACGCCCATCATTGTCAGCGGCGAACCCGGCCGACGCGAGCGGGTCGATAACCCGATACAGGTCTGGCGCGATCATCAGAAGAGCCCACGCCGCAAGTCCGATCAGCAGACTGCGGCAAGCGAACCCGCACGGCGTGCCGACGCAGGTGCAAACAGCTGACACGGACGTTAGCCTTGGCCGTCGCCGCGCGTCAGGTCCGCCCGGGGACCGGCACCAACCCGCCTGTCGTCACCTTGTTTTCCGGCGACGCGAGGAACGCGATCGTGGCAGCGATGTCCTCGGGCTTGGGCCAGGCGGCGTGGTCGGCCTTCGGCATCGCAGCGCGGTTCGCCGGCGTATCGATGATCGACGGGGCAATCGCGTTCACCAGGATGTTACGAACGGCAACCTCGGCTGCGAGCGCCTGGGTGAACGCGGCGACCGCTGCCTTGCTCGCGGCATAGGGCGCCATGCCGGCGCCGAGTCGCGGCTCCAGCGCCGGTCGGGCTGCGATGTTGACGATGCGGCCGCCGCCCTCGCCGAACCCGCGCACCGCGGCGCGGCAGCACAGGTAGCAGCTCACGAAATTCATGTTCAGCATGTGCATCATGCCGGCCTTGTCGGTGTCGGCCACGTTGCCCATGGCGAAGCCGCCGGCGATGTGGATCGAGCCCCAGAGGTCCGCGACACCGTCGTACAGCCGTGCAACGTCGGCCTCGACCGTAAGGTCGCATTTGCCGACCAGGATAACGCGATCCTTGTAGGGGAAAGCGGCAGCCTCCGAGTCGATGATGTAGGGAACCCGGCAGCGCGCTCCCGCCGCGACCAGGACGCCCACCACCGCGCTCCCCAATGCGCCGGTGCCGCCGGTGACGATGACTGTCTGCTTCCGAAAGTCCATGACCGGCCTCCGCTGGGTTGCTTCGCACAAGCGAAGCAGCCTAGGCGAGGACCGTGCCGCCGCCTACCCGATCGGGGGCATCCGACCTCGCCGGCTGGCCTGGCTGAACCGAACCTCAGGGCGTCACGGCGAACGCGTCCATCTTCCAGCCGGCGGCCACCATGGCGCGCTGGAGGGTCGCCATGAACCGGCGCGTAGCCTCCATGCCGCCGGTGCGCGGCCACAGCTCGCGGGTGAAATGCCGGCCCAGCAGATCGAGCAGAAGCTCGCGCTCAAGCTTGTCGAGGCCGCCGTCCGGCGTCGCGTCGCCATAGAACCGGTTCAGGTCCTCGACGAGGTCCGGGTCCGCCTCTATGATGCGGCGCAGCGCGTCATTGGACGGCGGCACCATGCGGCGGTTCTCAAGCTCCCAGCGGCAGCATGCCAGGGGGGCGGGAAGCAGGGTGGTCACATCAATCTCCGCGGGCCGGGGGTTGCACGGAGTTCCCGGCGCAGCCATTCATATGGCGGTTGGCGTCGCGTCAGTCCACAATAAACATCGTGACTGCGGTGCGTGGCATCGGGCCGGCAATTCAGCCGGCCAGCCGTTCGATCTCCACCCCGCAGGCCGCGAGTTTCTGCTCCACCGCCTCGTAGCCCCGGTCCAGGTGATAGACCCGGTTGACCACCGTCTCGCCCCTGGCCGCCAGTCCCGCCAGGATCAGCGAGACGGAGGCGCGCAGGTCCGTCGCCATCACCGGCGCACCCGACAAGCGCCGGCACGCCGCGCACGATCGCCGATGCGCCGTGCACGTTGATCCGCGCGCCCATGCGGTTCAGCTCGGGCACATGCATGAAGCGGTTTTCGAAGATCGTTTCGGTGACCATCGCGGCACCGTCCGACACGGCCATCAACGCCATGAACTGCGCCTGCATGTCGGTGGGGAAGCCCGGATAGGGCTCGGTCATCACGTCCGCGCCGTGCAGCCCGTCCAGCCGGCGCACGCGCAGGCCGCGCGGTTCCTCGATGATGTCCACGCCGGCGTCGCGCAGCGTGCGGACCACGGCGCCGAGGTGCTCCAGCCTGGCGTTGGCCAGCAGCACCTCGCCGCCGGTGATTGCGGCAGCGCAGGCATAAGTACCGGTCTCGATTCGGTCCGGGATGATGGCGTGCTCCGCACCATGCAGGCGCTCGACGCCGTCGATCGTCAGGCGGTCGCTGCCGATCCCCTCGATTCGCGCACCCATTGCGTTCAGGCAGCGCGCGAGGTCGCCGATCTCCGGCTCGCGCGCGGCGTTGACCAGCAGGGTGCGGCCATCGGCGAGGCTGGCAGCCATCAGCAGGTTCTCGGTGGCGCCGACCGAGGGGAACGGGAACACGATGGTGGCGCCGCGCAGCCGGCCGTGGACGGTCCCGTCGATGTAGCCGCCATCCAGCCGGAAGGCGGCCCCCATTTGCTCCAGGCCCTTCAGGTGCAGATCGACGGGACGCGTGCCGATCGCGCAGCCGCCCGGCATCGACACGCGTGCCTCGCCGGTGCGGGCCAGCAGCGGTCCCAGCACCAGGACGGAGGCGCGCATCTTGCGGACGATGTCGTACGGCGCCTCGGTGCTGGCGATCGGGCCGCCGAGCGACAGCGTGCGGCCGTCCTTGCCGATCGGCTCGACCGCGATGCCGTGCTGCGCCAGGAGCGCCGACATGGTGGTGATGTCGTCGAGCCGGGGCACGTTCGACAGGATGAGGCGGCGTTCGGTGAGCAGGCCGGCGGCCATCAGCGGGAGCGCGGCGTTCTTGGCGCCGCCGATGGCGATCTCGCCGGAGAGCGGCCTGCCGCCGCGGATGCGAATGCGATCCACAGCGTTACCCCTTCTGCCCGGGCCGCGCGTTTTTCGTCATGGCGGGCGAAGGCCCGCCATCCACGTCTTGCCGGTGCGGCTGGCAAGAAAGTCGTGGATGGCGGGCCGTCGCCCGGCATGACGATGTGGTGCCCATCACAGCTTCGGCAGCGCGACGCCGCGCTGGTGCATGTACTTGCCGGCCTTGTCGGCGTAGCTCGTCTCGCAGGGCTCGTTGCCTTGCAGGAACAGGAACTGACAGATGCCCTCGTGCGCGTGGATCTTCGCGGGCAGCGGGGTCGTGTTGGAAATCTCGATGGTCACCTGGCCTTCCCATTCCGGTTCGAGCGGCGTCACGTTGACGATGATGCCGCAGCGGGCATAGGTGGATTTGCCGAGGCAGATCACCAGCACATCGCGCGGGATGCGGAAATATTCGACCGTGTGGCCGAGCGCGAAACTGTTTGGCGGGATGATGCAAACGTCCACCTTGCGATCGACAAAGCTGGCCGGAGCAAAGTCCTTCGGATCGATCACTGCGGAATCGATGTTGGTGAAGATCTTGAACTCATCCGCGACGCGCGCGTCGTAGCCGTAGGACGAAAGCCCGTAGCTGATGACGCCCTGGCGCTTCTGCGCCTCGACGAAGGGCTCGATCATGCCGTGCTGCTGCGCCATGCTGCGGATCCAGCGATCGGACATGACGGGCATCTGGCGGCGACTCCGATGGACGGGGCGTGTCCGCCCGTCTAGCGCAGCGGGCCGGGGCGGGGCAAATCGCTAGCGCGGCCGCGGGAACCAGTCCAATAACGAAAGTCCGGGAGGATCGAGCAAAAGTGGGCCGTTGCGGACAATGTGCGTGACAATGCCGCCGTCTTCGCCGCGTGCGTGATGGATGGCTATGCGATCCTCGGTGCGCATGATCAGGTAGTGGCGCACCGAAGGCAGCCGGAAATAGTCCACAAGCTTGGCCCCGGAGTCGCGGGCGAGACTGGATGGCGACAGGACCTCCACAACGATCACAGGGTCGTTCAGTTTGATTGCGTCGGGCGACAGCGGCGTGCCGCAGCGGACGAGCGCGTCGGGCTCGTATGTCGTCTGGTGGTCGATCTCCACGGCCATGCCGTCGGGGTAGGCCTCGCAGGGCAGATTAGCTGTCTCGATCGCCTCGGTCAGGCGGCGCCAGACATGGGCCTTCATGCGTGCATGGGCCGCTCGCTCGGGGGCCATCGCGATAACTTCCCCGGCGGCCAGCTCGTACCGAGCGCCCTGTTCCATCGCCCAGGCGATGAACTCGTCGGAGGTCATGCGCGTGCGCACCGGTTCAGACACCGCTCACTCCTGCTTTGGCTTGTCCCGCGCCCGCGCCTGATCCTTGCGCTTGCGCAGGTTGGCGCGCAAGGCCGCCGCCTCGCGCTTCTGCCGCGCCGCGATCTTCCCTTGGGCCGGGCGGGTCGTGGCAGGTTGCCGGGATGGCGTGCGTGTGCTGTCCATGGGACGCAGGATTGTCGGTCTGCCGCAGAGGTCAAGCCCGGATGGGGTCGTTGGGACCGCTTGCGTCGGTTGGGGCCAGGGGCCTATACCGCCCGGCCAGAGTGTGTCCCCCCGGCGCTGCTGTAGCTCAGTGGTAGAGCACCCCCTTGGTAAGGGGGAGGTCGAGAGTTCAATCCCCTCCAGCAGCACCAGCTAATGGCCTGATTATGCTCAGCAACCGCACTGCGAGGCGCAACGAGATCGTCCAGAACGGTCCTGTCCTGTCAGCAGTGACGGGTGCGACCATCGAGACTGCGCCCGCGGATCTGGTGTGGCGGCCCGCCGCTGGGTGGGTTGTCACTAGTGCTCAGCGTCCTTGATTCCGAAGGGATTCTGTGACTCTCTGGCAACGGTATTCAACGTTACCGGGAATTGGAACATGTCGGAAGTCGCGGTCAAGAAATACATCGTCCGGTTGAGCATGGAGGAGCGAGAGACGCTTGAAGCGCTGATCAGCAAGGGCAAGCATCCCGCCGCTCAGGTGCTGAAGGCTCGGATCCTGCTGAAGGCCGACGTTTCCGAGGCAGGTGAGGGCTGGAGTGACAGCCGCATCGTGAAAGCCCTGGATACCAGCGAGGCAACCGTGTTCCGCACGCGCCAGCGGCTGGTCGAGGAGGGCTTCGAGGGGGTGCTGGCCCGCAAACATTCCCCGAACTCGGCTCGGCGGCGAATTTTCGATGGCACGGCCGAGGCAAAACTGATCGCTTTGATGTGCTCGCCGCCGCCGAAAGGGCGGGCGAAGTGGTCCTTGCGGCTGCTGGAAGACAAAGTGGTGGAACTGAACATCGTTGAGCGCGCCAGCGACAACACGATCGGGCGCACGCTAAAAAAAACGATCTGAAACCACATCTGAAAAAGCAGTATGTCATTCCGCCGGAGTTCAAGCGCTGCCTTCGTCGCTAATATGGAAGATGTGCTGGACGTGTACCACCGGCCACGCGACCCCGAATGCCCTGTCGTTTGCCTGGACGAGACCTCGAAGCAGCTGGTCGCCGAAACACGTGTGCCGATGCCGGCGAAGCCGGGTCGTCCGGTACGGCATGATTACGAATATGAGCGCAACGGCACGGCGAATCTGTTCATGCTGTTTGCGCCTCTGGAGGGTTGGCGGCACGTCGAGGTGACCGATCGCCATACAGCCGTGGATTACGCGCACCTGCTCAAGGCAGTGTCCGACACGTGGTTTCCGAACGCGCCGAGGATCGCCCTCGTCCAGGATAATCTAAATACCCACAAGCCGGCGTCACTTTATGAGGCCTTCCCCGCCGAGGAGGCGCGTCGCCTGGTCGAGCGGTTCGAATGGCATTACACACCCAAACACGGAAGTTGGCTCAACATGGCGGAGATCGAACTGAGCGTGCTGTCAACGCAGTGCCTCGATCGGCGCATTCCCGACAAGGCGATGCTCACCGAAGAAGTTGCCGCCTGGGAGGCTCAGCGGAACAACAAGCACGCCAAAGCCGACTGGCAATTCACCACGGCCGATGCGCGCGTGAAACTAAAGAGGCTGTATCCGTCAATATGAGCGACTTGGAGCACTAGGATGCGCGGTGCTGGCGTTCCGGATGATCTGGACGCCGCCGCACACGGAACGCAAGTTTGTCTCGCAATCAGCGAAGATCCTGCTGCCCTGGTCTGTGCATCATATGATGCAGCCTCGCAATGCGAACCCGGCTTCGCAACGCAAGGAGTTGCAGGATCAACTGCTCGAGGCCTGCAATCGCTTGCCCAAATCGCTCTGCCGGTCTGGCTTGCGTCACCCAACGAGTGGCGCAC
>CAWCDM010000095.1:0-31376 GCA_963794185.1 uncultured Alphaproteobacteria bacterium
GCACCTTGTATTGGCGGAGTTCGTAGAAGGCCATGGCGTTCTTCTCCTCTTGGTTGGAGATCGCAGCATAGGCGGCGGCGGATGTCCGTGCCATCCGGCCATCCGCTCGCGGCGCGCTCAGGCGAGAACCGCATCCGTCCGGGGGAAGTCCTCGCCCTTGCACAGCAACGCCGTATCGAGCCGTCGTGCGCAGGCATAGGCGAAGCAGTCACCGAGGTTGAGTGCCGCGGCGTGGCGACCCTTGCCGAACCTGGCGAATGCATCGATGGCCGCGCGGCCGATATCCCCGTCGATCGGCACGATCTCGGCACCCACCTCCTCGAGGAATCGGTCGAGCACCATCACCGTATCGGCGAGCCGCGCATTGCCGATCCTGGCCAGACCCAGCGCGGCCTCGTAGAGGACGATCGGCGAGACGCAGACCAGCGTCGCCTGACCGAGGCGAGCGGCCAGGCTTGCACCATCATCTTCCGCCGCGATGATGGCGATGATTGCGGAGGCATCGAGGAACATCAGGAATGTCCGGACAGATCGTCGAAGAAGACCTTGTCCGCCGGCAGACCGCCGGGACGGGAGATCGCTGCGAACTGATCCTGGATCGGCTTCAACCGCTCGCGCAGCGGAATTCTGGCACTTTCGTGCTCGTACTCGTGCTCGACCGCCTCGCGGATCGTCTGCGTCAGTGTCTTGCCCTTGAGCCGGGCCAGGCGTCGAACCGCTTGATCGGTAGCCCGGTCCTTGATGTGAAACGCCATTGATCTACACCATACTGTCTACATGCATATTCGACCAAGTGTAGATCAGATGCCACGAAAGGGTAAAGCCATTCGTGCTTGAAGCGAGTGTTCTGGCCTCGTATCCCAGGGTGGCCTAAATCATGCCCGCATCCGTTTCAGTGCGAGGCATCATGTCCCCAGCATTCCCCACCACCCGCCTGCGCCGGCTGCGGCAATCCGAGCCCCTCCGCGCCCTGGTGCGGGAGGCCGCCGTTACCGCCAACGACCTGATCCAGCCGATCTTCATCGAGGAAGGCATCGACGAGCACCTGCCGATCGCCGAGATGCCCGGCGTCTCCCGCATTCCCGAGCGCAAGCTGGAAAGCCACGTGGAGGGTCTGGCGCGCGACGGGGTGAAGGCGCTGATGCTGTTCGGCATCTCGCACCACAAGGACGCCGTGGGCAGCGATGCCTGGAACAGCGACGGCCTGGTCGCGCGCATGGTGCGGCGGGCGAAGCGGGCGGCGCCGGAACTGGTGGTGATCCCGGACATCTGCTTCTGCGAGTACACCGACCACGGCCATTGCGGCGTCATCGAGCACGGCGTGGTGGCGAACGACATCACGATCGAGAACCTGGCCCGCCAGGCGGTCGCGGCGGTGGAGGCCGGCGCCGACATGGTCGCCCCCTCCGCGATGATGGACGGGCAGGTCGCCGCGATCCGCCACGCGCTGGATGCCGCGGGGCACACTGACGCACCGGTCATGGCGTACTCGTCGAAGTTCGCATCGGCGTTCTATGGCCCGTTCCGGGTGGCGGCTGGCTGCGAGTTGAAGGGCGACCGCAAGACCTACCAGATGGACCCGCTCAACGGCCGCGAGGCGCTGCGGGAGTCGCTGCAGGACGAGGCCGAGGGCGCCGACATGCTGATGGTCAAGCCCGGGTTGGCGTATCTGGATGTGCTGGCGCGGCTGCGCGAACGGACGCTGTTGCCGATTGCGGTGTATCAGGTGAGCGGCGAATACGCGATGATCAAGTTCGCCGCCGCCGCCGGGGCGCTGAACGAGCAGCTTATCGTGCGGGAGACGCTCGGCGCCTTCAAGCGCGCCGGCGCCGACCTGATCCTGTCCTACTTCGCTCGCGATGTGATCCGGGAGGGTTTCTGAGCCCCCTCCCCAACCCTCCCCCGCTTCGCGGGAGAGGGAATTCAATACCCCTCCCCCGCTTCGCGGGAGTGGGAATTCAACACCCCTCTCCCGCGAAGCGGAGGAGGGTGGGGAGGGGGTATCGCGGAGGAAGGCGCGGCAGGAACTATCGGGCCTATCGCGAGTAGAACTCGACCACCAGGTTGGGTTCCATCTGCACGGGGTACGGCACGTCGGACAGCTTCGGCGCGCGCGCGAACCGGCCCTTCATGGCACGGTGGTCGATTTCCAGATATTCGGGCACGTCCCGCTCGGTGCTCTGCGTCGCGTCCAGCACCATGGCAAGCTGCTTCGACTTCTCCTTGACCTCGATCGCGTCGCCGTCCTTCACGCGGAACGACGAGATGTTGACCCGCCTTCCGTTCACCAGCACATGGCCATGCGAGATGAACTGCCGCGCTGCGAACGGGGTCATGGCGAACTTCATGCGGTAGATCACCGCGTCCAGCCGGCGCTCCAGCAGCTCGATCAGGTACTGGCTTGAATCGCCGTGCAGCCGCACGGCCTCCTGGTAATAGCGGCGGAACTGCTTCTCGCTGATGTTGCCGTAATAGCCCTTGAGCTTCTGCTTGGCCATCAGCTGGGTGCCGTAGTCGGTGGCCTTCTTGCGGCGCTGGCCGTGCTGGCCGGGCCCGTATTCGCGCTTGTTGATCGGCGATTTCGGCCGCCCCCAGAGGTTGACCCCCAGGCGGCGGTTGATCTTGTACTTGCTCTCGGCGCGCTTGGTCATGGTGCGCGTTGCCCTTTCGCATGGCTCTTGTTGCACCGGTAGGCCACGCATGGCGTGGCGGGCGCGGAACCCGAAGTTCCGTCCACGTTCCCGGCAGTAAGCCGGCGCCTATAGGGGAGGGGGGCGCGGCTTGTCAAACCTCGGCCGGCGTGTGTAAGGGCGGGCATGGTCGACCGCAGCGAGATCGTCTGGCTCGGCATCGCCTCCGGCGTCTCCGGCTGCCTGATCGGCGGCATGATGCTGGGGATCGGCATGGACCTCATTGTCAACGGCCAGCCGCTGGGGTGGCTCCTGCTGCTGCCGGGCGCGCCGGTTTCCGCGATCCCGGGCTGGCTGTTGGCGCGGAAGCTGGCCCGTCAGCTCTAGCAAGGTCAGGAGCAGGTTTTCCCCGCGCAAGCGGGCGAGGTGTACGCTCGGCACACATAGCCAATCAAAATCAAGCCGCTCTACAGCTACAGTTCGACAAGAATCTTCCCGAACACGTCGCGCTGTTCCAGCCGCGCCAGGCCGGCGCGGAAATCCTCCAGACCGTAAACCGTGTCGATCACCGGCCGCACGCCGGACGCTATGCGATCGAGCGCCCGTCCGAGTGCGCCGAGCGGCGAGCCGAACGACCCGATAATGCGATACTGCTGCTGAAAAAGCTGCATCAGGTTGATGCTGCCGGCAGGCCCGGATGTCGCACCGCATGTCACCAGGCGCCCGCCACGCTTCAGCGACAGGAGCGAGCCGCTCCAGGTGTCGGCGCCGACATGCTCGAACACCACATCGACGCCCTTGCGACCTGTGAGCCTGCGCACCACACCCTCGAACCGGTCGGTGCGGTAGTTGATCGCGTGGTCGGCGCCGAGCGCTTTCGCCTTCGCCGCCTTGTCTTCGCTGCCGACCGTGGTGATCACGGTGCAGCCGAGCGATTTCGCGACGCGAATGGCGATGCTGCCGATGCCCGAGCCGCCGGCGTGCACCAGGATCCATTCGCCCGGTTCCAGCCGCGCGTTGTCGAACAGCATGTGCTCGACCGTGGCGTAGGCGACCGGCACGCACGCGGCGTCGCGCAGATCGACGCCGTCCGGCAGCTTCGCCAACAGGCGCGCGGGATGGTTGGTCAGTTCCTGCGCAAAGCCGTCGACATGGAAGCCGCGCACGCCGGCGACATTCTCGCACAGATTCTCGCGTCCGCCGCGGCAGGCAGCGGCAGGTGCCGCAGATCAGCGCGGCGAAAGGCACCACGCGGTCGCCGGGCGAAAGCGCTGCGACGCCGTCGCCGACCGCGACGACCTCGCAGGACGCCTCGGCGCCGACGGTCAGCGGGAACTGCCGTTGCGCGAACGCCATGCCGCGGAAGCCCCACAGGTCGATGTGGTTCAGCCCGACGGCGCGCACGCGGAGCTGCACCTCGCCTGGCGCCGGCGGCGGCGGCGCGTCGCGCTCTACCAGCGCGAGTTCACGGTCGGCCAGCAGTTGCAGGGCACGGATCTTCGCCATGCGCAGGTTGTGCCAGTTAGGCGCGCGGAATGCCAATCGCGGCGGTCAGCCCGCCATCGACCGGGATGACGGCGCCGTTGATGTAGCCGGCTTCGGGCGAGACCAGGAATGCGACGACCGCGGCGATCTCCTCCGGCCGGGCGAAGCGGCCGGCGGGAATGCGGGATTCGGTCGCGGCACGGTAGGCGGCGAACGGCGCCAGCATCTCGGTGTCCACGAAGCCCGGTGCGACGTAGTTCACCGTGACGCCGCGCCGCGCGCTCTCGATCGCCAGCGTGCGGACATAGGCGAGCAGCGCCGCCTTGGTCGCGCCATAGGCGGCATTGCCCTGGCTGGCGAGCTGGCCGATCACCGAGCCGATCGCGACGATCCGCCCGACGCGGGCGCGGATCATCGGCCGCACGACGGCGCGCGCGATGCGGGCGAAGGCGAAGAAATTCACCTGCATCGCATGCTCCGCGGCGTCCTGGTCCATCATGGCCGCCAGCGCGTCGTAGGTGGTGCCGCCGACCTGCACCATCGCGTCCCAGGCCGGCGCCGTTTTCCAGCTCCCTGGGCAAAGGCTTCGACCGCCGCGCGATCGGCAAGGTCGAGCTGCCGGGCGGCGGCCGCGGATTGGCCCGGCGCGGTGCGATAGGTGTAGGTGACTTCCATGCCCTTCGCGGTGAGGGCCTGCACCACGGCGGCGCCGATGCCGCGCCGTCCGCCGATCACCAGGGCACGGGCTGTCATTAGCGCACACCTCTCCCGCAACGCGGGAGCGAGCCGTGCCCCGGGCTTGAACCGGGGTCGCGCTGCCCTTGCGGCGCGGGAGAGGGTGTGGCGAGCGGAACCAATGCCCGGTGACCGCTCCCACCACGCTGACGCGTGGCGACCTCTCCCGCATCGCGGGAGATGTGTACGGGACGGCGCGTTCATTCCGGCGTGCCCAGGACCAGACAGACGTTCTGCCCGCCGAAGCCGAACGAATTCGAAATCGCATGCGCCACCTGCGCATCGCGCGCGACGTTCGGCACGCAATCCACCGGCAGCGTCGGGTCCGGCGTCTCGTAGTTGATGGTCGGCGGCAGCCTGCCGTGCCGCAGCGCGAGCAGGGTGAAGATCGCCTCCACCGCGCCGGCCGCGGTCAGCGTGTGGCCGATCATCGACTTGTTGGACGAGATCGGGATCGACGCCGGCGCGCGCGCCGAACACGGCGGACGCGCCCACCCACTCCATCTTGTCGTTCTCCGGCGTGCCGGTGCCGTGCGCATTGATGTAGCCGATCGCATCCGGCGCAAGTCCGGCATCGTCCAGCGCCTGCTGCATGCAGGCGATGATCGGCTTGCCGTCCGGCGACGAACGCGTGCGATGGAAGCCGTCCGCCATCTCGCCGCAGCCTTCGACGACGCCGATGATCTTCGCACCCCGCGCCCGCGCATGCGCCCGACTTTCGAGCACCAGCGCGCCGGCGCCCTCCGCCATCACGAACCCGTCGCGGTCCTTGCTGAACGGGCGCGCCGCGGCCGCCGGCGGATCGTTGCGCGTGGACAACGCCGAGAGCAGGGAAAACCGAATCAGGCTCTCCGGGTTGACCGACGCATCGGTGCCGATGACCAGAGCCGCCTCGGCCTCGCCGCGCCGGATCGCCTCGACGCCGAGCTGGATCGCCGTGGCGCCCGACGCACAGGCCGTGGATGTGGCGACCGGGGACCCCTTGGTTCCGAAGCGGTCCGCCAGCGCCTCCGCCACCGAGCCGAACAGGAAGCGTTCGTAGTAGCGGCTGAACTCTCCTGTGCCGGCAGCGCGCAGCAGGTCATCGTAGGTCACCGACTCGTTCGCCCCGGAGGCTGTGGCAAGCGCGATGCGCTGCGACCACTCCAGCTCCACCGGCGGCAGCGCCAGGAACATCGGCCCGGGAAAATCGCCTGGCCTGCCGATGCCGGCTTCGGCGATGGCCTCCTCGATGGCGAATTCGGCGATGCGCTCCGACAGCGCAGGCGCCGAGACCTCATCGACCGGCACGAAATCCACCGTGCCGGCGATGGTGGTGCGCAGGCCCTCGCACCGGGAAACGGCTGATGCGGCGGATGCCGGAGTGCCCGGCGGTCAGTTCGCGCCAGTTGTCCTGCTTGCCGTGTCCCAGCGAGGTCAGCACGCCGGCGCCGGTAACCACGACGACAGGCCGGCCGTGACTGTCGATGTCGGAACCTGCCATGCCGGCCTCCTAGGCTGCCTCGACCACGGCCAATGACTCGCCCCGCCAATGGCCCCAGGATGTCACCAGGACCTGACGAAGGTCCGCCGCCATCGGGGCTTCCGCCGTCTCCAGCGGGGCGAACAGGCGGCGCCGCGACTGCGCCATCGCCGCCACGGCGAGATTGGCTAGAAACGACGGTTCCAGCGAGTGGCCGAACGCCGTCGAGGTGGCCCGCACCGGCATGCCGAGACCTCGGAGGAATTCCCCCTCCTCGGCTGTCACCGCAGGCACGCCCGACGCACCGGAGATCACCGCCGCATGCGAGGGATCGATGTGATGGCGCATCGTATCGAACTGCCGCGTCGCATTTGCCGTTGCCTCGCCTGGACGCCGGCGGCAGCGGTCGGTGGCGATCGCCGAGATATGTGCCAGGGTGGAGGCGCCGCGTGATGTGGCGTGCTCGCGGCTCTCGATCACCAGGAAGCAGCCGACCGAGCCAAGCACCATGCCGCCGCCTTCCGACTGGCGCTGCCAGACGCCGGCAAAGGCCCGCTTCCACAGCAGCTGCCCCATCTCGTAGTGCAGCAGCACATCGGGCCGTTGTGCATTATAGGAGCCGCCGACCAAAAACAGATCGCCCTGTGCCGCGGCGATGCGGGCGCAGGCAATGCGCACCGCGTCGGTGCCGGATGCCTCCTCGCCCATGAAGGTGCGCGAGGAGCCCACGACCCCGTGCACGAGCGAAATGTTGCCGGCCAGCAGGTTGGAAAGCTGGGCAAGGAACAGCGTGGGGCGAAGATCGGATAGCAGGTGCTCGTTCAGAAAGGCGTCCGGATCGGCAGAGGAGGGCAGGGCGGAGAGGATGGCGGTATCCACCGCGTAGTCGCGCTCGCCACCGCCGGCGGCCACGATCATGTCCATGCGTGACAGCAGTTCGGCGTTGCCCTTCACACCGGCAGACTCGAGCGCCAGCCCGGCGGCGTAGACGCCGATGCGCTGCCACGGCTCCATCTGACGCTGATCGCCGCGCTTGGGGATCTGCCTGTCGAGCTCCAGGGGTGTCATCGGATGCACCGGCCACGGTGCATACGTCGTCGCATCGACCACCGGGGAAAAACCGCCGTCGCGGTTCAGTGCCGCCCAGTGCACGTCCACACCTTCGCCGAGGCAGGATATCAGGCCGATGCCGGTGATCATTGCGTCGCGCGGGCTAGCCATCCAGCAAGGCCTCCGGCACCGCGATGCGCCGTGCGGTTTCCAGCATCTGCGCGCGCAAAGTCTCGTTGGGGAAGGGGACCACGCGATAGGTGATCTCCGCGTCGGCGACCTTCTTGCCGCCGGATGCGATGCTGCCTGCCGCCATCGCGTAGCCGGAGCCGTCGTGCAGCAGGCGCGCCTCGACCTGCAGCGCCTGGCCGGGCACCACGAAGGCGCGCAGCTTCGCCTCCTTCACCTGGGCCAGGAACGGCATTCGCTGGAAACGCAGCATCGCCAGGATCAGCCACCCACCGGTCTGCGCCATCGCCTCGATCATCAGCACGCCCGGCAGGATGGGATGGCCGGGGAAGTGGCCCTCGAACACCGGGCTGGCCTCCGGCACCAGGCAATCCGCGCGCACGGTCCGGGCTGCCGTATCGAGCTCTGCGATCCGGTCCACCATCTGGAAGTATTCGAGACGCATTCCCGCTCAGGCTGCCTTCGCCGTCACCAGCTGGTCGATGTTGGCGCACAGGTCCTTCAGGACGAAGTACTGGTCGGAGGAGACCTTTCCCTCGTTCACTTCCTGCGTCCACTGCTCCAGCGGCATCTTGATGGCGAACGCCTTGTCGATGGCGAACGCGACGTCCAGGAAGTCCAGGCTATCGATGCCGAGATCGTTGATCGCGTGACTTTCCGGTTTGATCTTTTCGAGCGGTATGTCGCACGTCTCGGAAATGATTCCAGCGACGGTTTCGAAAGTCGACGGCATCGGTCAGACCCTGCAGCGGCGGGCCGGCACTAACACCGCGACCGATGAGCCGCAAGGGTCAGCCCTGCCGCCGCAACACCGGGCACCTACACCCAGTGGGCCGGATGCCAGACCCAGCCGGATGGCGTCCTCTCCCAGAAGCCCGGCATCCAGAGGTCGCTGTGGCCAGCGCGCGGCACGAATTCGCCGGGCGACCAGACATACGAGGTTCCGGTCCAGTCCCAGTGCCCGGGCTGCCAGATCAGGGGCGTCGCGCTCGCCGGCGGATTGGGGATCGTCTCGGCGACCGGAGGCGGTGGGACGGACGGAGGCGGGCTGTCCGGCACGCAACCGGCCAGGATCCAGGCTGCGCCGAGCAGTGCGGCGGCGATGGCTGGGTGCTTCATCTGGACCGGGGCCTCCCTGGCTTGTTGGCGCGAGCTGACAATGGTGCACAATCAGCGGCGATTTCCATCTCGAATCCCATCGGTCAGGCAGGCAGCAGGATGGTGGCGACCGCCTGGGCGGCGATTCCTTCGCCGCGGCCGGTGAAACCGAGCTGCTCCGTCGTCGTTGCCTTCACCGAAATGCGCGAAGCGTCGACCCCGAGGATTCCGGCCAGGCGCGCTGCCATGGCGGCGGCGTGGGGCGCGATCCTGGGGCGCTCGCAGATCAGGGTGACATCGGCGTTGGCGAGCACCCCCCGCCTGGCGGCGACGCGGCCGGCCGCGTGGGCAAGGAACCGCGCGCTGTCGGCATCCTTCCAGGCCGATTCGTTCGGCGGAAAGTGCCGGCCGATATCGCCCTCCGCCAGCGCGCCGTAGATCGCATCGCACAGCGCATGAATGCCGACATCGGCGTCCGAATGACCGGCCAGGCCCCTGTCGTGCTGGATCGTGACACCGCAGAGCACGAGCGGCCGTCCGGCCTGCAGCACATGGACGTCGAAGCCTGTGCCGACGCGGGGAATGAGGTGGTCGGTCATGGCGCGCTCCAGCCGGCGCAGGTCCTCGGGATAGGTGAGTTTTATATTGTCCTCGGAACCGGGAACGATTGCCACTGTCAGGCCCGCTGCTTCCAGCAGCGCGGCATCATCGGTCGCCGACTTGCCCCCGCCGGCCCGGTGAGCGGCGAGCAGTACGGAGAAGCGGAAGGCCTGCGGCGTCTGCGCGCGGTGGAGGCCTTCGCGCGGGGCGGTGGCGGTGATCAGCCCATCGACCACCCGCTTCAGCGTGTCGGCGACAGGAACGGCGGGAATTGCTCCGGGCGCATGTTGCAGGGTGGCCAGCAGTGCAGGGATGGTGCCTTTGGGGATCAGCGGCCGAGCGGCGTCATGCACCAGCACGACATCGGGCGCATGCGCAACCAGTGCCTCGAGGCCGGCGCGGACGCTCTGCTGGCGGGTTGCCCCGCCCAGCGCGGGCGGCAGGTGCGGTAGACCATCGAGTGCGGCCTCGATCGGGTCCGCGTCGCCGACCGGTTGCAGCACGCTCACATGTTCGGCCAGGGTCTCGGCGGCGTGGCGGATCACCGGCTTGCCGGCCAGTAGCAGGAACTGCTTCGGCGTCTCGGCGCCGAAGCGGCTGCCCGAGCCGGCAGCGACAAGTATGGCTGCGGTTCGCATGCCGGCACCGTCGCCGCGTCGATTGGCGGCGTCAACAAGGACGAAGGTCAGGAAGCTAAGGTTCCACACGGAGTTCACCGAGGAAGCGAAACGCGAGCGCCACTGAGCGCGGTGACGCCCTTTCGTTCTCAGTGGCCCTCGATAGAATCCTCGGTGAACTCCGTGTGGAACCTTGCCTTTGCCTACAGATTCCGCATTGCATATTGTCATGCGTGTCGCTAATTTGCCCAATTGATGAGCAAGTGTCATTCCGACACCACAGTTGTCCCCCGAGACCTCGCTCCGATCGACCTGGGCGGTGGCGTCAGAATCACCACGCCGGTGATCCTGGCGCCGATGTCGGGTGTGTCGGATCTGCCGTTCCGCCGGCTTGCCAAGCAGCTTGGCGCGGGCATGGTAGTCTCGGAGATGATCGCTTCCTGGGCGATGATCCGGGAAAACCAGAAGACACTGGCAATGGCCGAGATGGACGGTTGCGGCGGCGTCAGCGCGCTGCAGCTTGCCGGCTGCGAGCCCGCGGCCATGGCCGAGGCGGCACGACTTGCGGTGGATCGGGGCGCCGACCTGATCGACATCAATTTTGGGTGCCCGGTGAAGAAGGTGGCGGTCGGACAGCTCGCCGGTTCCGCGCTGATGCGCGACGAGGCCTCGGCTGCCGCCATCCTCGAAGCGACGGTCAGTGCGGTGGGCGTTCCGGTCACCCTGAAGATGCGGATGGGCTGGGACCATGCCAGTCTGAATGCGCCGCGGCTGGCCCGCATCGCCCAGGAGTGCGGGATCCGCATGGTCACGGTCCACGGACGGACCCGCCAGCAGTTCTATGCCGGCACCGCCGACTGGGACTTCATCGGTGAGGTGAAGAGCGCCGTCGATATCCCTGTCATTGTGAACGGTGACATCCTCACTGAGGTCGATGCGGTGGAAGCGCTCCGCCGATCCGGCGCGGATGGCGTGATGATCGGTCGCGGGTGTTATGGCCGCCCCTGGTTCCTCATCCAGGTGGCGCATTTCCTGCGCACCGGAGGCCGTCTGCTTGAGCCGCCGCTAGTGAGGCAAAAAGACATTTTATCAGGCCACTATCATGCAATCCTGCAGCATTTCGGCGACCGTGCCGGGGTGCGCCTGGCCCGCAAACACGTATCCTGGTACTCGCGCGGACTGCCTGGTTCGGCTGAATTCCGGGCGGCGGTGAACCGGCTGACCGATCCCGCGTCGGTTCTGCAACTTATCGATGCCTTCTACGATCGGCTGATCGCGCGCGGCGTGACCCGCGCGGCGCCGGCACGCGACGACGTGTCGATGGCGGAAGCGACATGACCAACGCAGTCACCCGCGCGGCGCTGGCCTTGCTTGAGCGGAAACGGGCGCCCGACACGACGCAGATTCTGAGTGCGCTGCCCGTGCCGGTTGTGCTGCTCGATCCCGAGGACCGGTTCCGCTACGTCAACCATGCCGCGGAGCAGTTCCTCGGCATTTCGACCGCCGGGCTGGCGCAGCTTCGCCTGCGTGATCTGGTTCCCGAGGACAACCCCTTGTTCCTGCTGGTCCAGCAGGTTCGCCAGAGCGACGCCACCGTGTCGGATCACGACCTCAACCTGGAGAGCCCGCGGCTCAACAAGCGTGGCATCACGGTGCAGGGCTCGTCGCTTCCCGAGGAACCCGGCTCGGTGCTCCTGGTGCTCCAGGACGCTTCTGCCGCCCGCGCGCTCGACCGGCAGCTTGCGTTCCGCGGCGCCGCGCGCAGCGTCACCGGGATGGCGGCAATCCTCGCGCATGAGGTGAAGAACCCGCTTTCAGGCATTCGGGGCGCGGCGCAATTGCTGGAAACCAGCGTGGACGCGCAGGATCGCGAACTTGCGGTGCTGATCCGCGACGAGGCCGACCGCATCCGTGGACTGGTCGATCGGATGGAGATTTTCGGGGAAAAACCGATCGCCCGGACCGCTGTGAACATCCATCGGGTGCTCGAGCATGTGCGAAAGCTGGCACAGTCGGGCTTCGCACCGCATGTCCGCTTCCAGGAGGTCTACGATCCGTCGCTGCCGCCGGTGTGGGGCAATCGGGACCAGCTTGTGCAGGTCATGCTGAACCTCGTGAAGAACGCCGCGGAAGCGGTCAGTCAGGACAACCAGTCCAATCCCGAGATCACCTTGATGACAGGATTCCAACACGGCATGCGGCTTGCCGTGCCCGGCACCACGACGCGGCTCGATCTGCCGCTCCTGGTCACCGTGCGCGACAACGGCCCGGGCATTCCCGACGACATCCGGCCGCATCTGTTCGAGCCGTTCGTCTCCTCGAAGGCCGCCGGCAGCGGGCTCGGACTGGCGCTGGTCGCCAAGATCATGGGCGATCACGGCGGGCTGATCGAGGTGAACAGCCGGCCGGGACGCACCGAGTTCCGCCTGCACCTGCCGGTGCTGACCGACGAGGAGGCCGATATCGGCGCCTGACCGATGGCCAAGGACATACGATGACCCCACCCACCGTGCTGGTCGCCGACGACGACCGTTCCATCCGCACCGTGCTGACGCAGGCGCTGGGGCGATCGGGCTACCAGGTGCGCAGCACCGGCAACGCCGCCACGCTATGGCGGTGGGTCGAGGACGGCGAGGGCGACCTGGTCATCACCGACGTCGTGATGCCCGACGAGAACGGGCTGGACCTGATCCCGCGCATTCGGAAGATCCGGCCGGACCTGCGCGTGGTGGTCATGAGCGCGCAGTCCACGCTGATGACCGCGGTGAAGGCTGCCCAGCGCGGAGCCTTCGAATATCTGCCCAAGCCGTTCGATCTGCAGGAACTGTTGTCGGTCGTGGGGCGTGCGCTGGCGGTACCGACGGAGCCTTTCGTTGGCTCGTCCGAGCCGCGCGACGCCGACGAACGGCTGCCGCTGATCGGCCGCAGTCCGGCCATGCAGGAGATCTACCGGACCATCGCGCGCCTCACCACGACCGACCTGACGGTGATGATCAACGGCGAGTCGGGCACCGGCAAGGAACTCGTCGCGCGCGCCCTGCACGACTACGGGAAACGCCGGGCCGGTCCGTTCGTTGCCATCAACATGGCCGCCATCCCGCGCGAACTGATCGAGAGCGAACTGTTCGGCCACGAGCGCGGCGCCTTCACCGGCGCCACCACGCGCTCGCAGGGCCGCTTCGAGCAGGCGAACGGCGGCACGCTGTTCCTCGATGAGATCGGCGACATGCCGCCGGAAGCGCAGACGCGGCTGCTGCGCGTGCTGCAGGAGGGCGAGTTCACCTCGGTCGGCGGCCGTCAGCCGATCAAGGCCAACGTGCGCATCATCGCCGCCACCCATCGCGACCTGCGGAATGCCATCCGCCAGGGCCTGTTCCGCGAGGACCTGTTCTACCGGCTCAACGTCGTGCCGATTCGCCTGCCGCCCCTGCGCGAACGGACCGAGGATATCCAGGTCCTCGCCCGACACTTCCTGGAGCGCGCCCGCGACGACGGACTGCCCGGCAAGACGCTCGATCAGGGCGCCGTCGAACGGTTGAAGCGCTATGGTTGGCCGGGCAATGTGCGCGAACTGGAAAACCTGATGCGGCGGCTGGCCGCACTCTGTCCGCACGAGACGATCGGGGCGGACCAGATCGAGGTGGAACTGGTCGAGACCGCCGCGCCGCCGGCCGAAGCGCCGGTCCCGGCGGGTCCGGAACCGCTGGTGCGCGCGGTAGAGCGACACATCCGCGAATTCCTTGCGAGCCATGACGGCGGGGCGGCGCCTTCGGACATCTACGACAGGGTGATCGCCGAGGTGGAGCGGCCGCTGATCCGTCTTACACTTGCGGCAACTCGCGGCAACCAGATCAAGGCCGCGGCCATGCTCGGGCTCAACCGCAACACGCTGCGCAAGAAGATCCGCGACCTGGATATCCCGGTGGTGCGGGGGCTCATGTGAACATCGCACCGCCACCCGGGTCGCTGCGACCCGAACACCAGGCCCAGCCGCCCCCGCTGCCCGAATCCGAGGTGGAGGCGGAGAGCCCGGCCCGCACCCTGCTGGCACGGATCGCCAACGTCCTTCTCGGCAAGGCGCTGACCCTGGTGCTGGCCGCGGCTCGCGTTCGGCATCGGTCTCGCCACGTTCGTCTTCCTCGCCCGCGGCTCGCCGTTCGGGCTGAAGCCGGGCGTGGGGGTCGGCCTCGTTCTCGGCAATCTTTCGGCGGTCCTGCTGCTCGGCGCGGTGCTGGCGGCACGCCTGACCCGCGTGTGGGTCGAGCGCCGCCGCGGTTCCGCCGGTTCGCGCCTGCATGTCCGGCTGGTTCTGTTGCTCGGTGGCGTGGCGGTGGCGCCGACCATCGTGGTGGCCTGCTTCGCCGTCGCCTTCTTCCATTTCGGCATCCAGGCCTGGTTCAATGATCCGGTGCGCCAGGCGGTCAACGAGTTGCTCCAGGTTTCGCGCGGCTATCTGGAGGAGCACCGCGACAACATCCGTTCCGTCGCGCTGGAGATGGCGAACGATCTGACGCGCGCCGGCCAGTTCCTGTCGGCCGATCCCTCGGTGTTCGTCGAAGTGCTGAGTGTGCAGACCACGCTGCGCGGCCTGACCGAGGCGATCATCTACGATCCGCTGACCGGTCAGGTGCTCGCCGCAGCCGGATTGTTCGCTGGCATGGGCGTGGAGCTGCCACCGAAGTCCATGACCATGCAGGCGCAAGGTGGCGACGTCGCCATACTGGCCTCGGGCGACGGCACGCGGGTGCAGGCCGTGGTGCGGCTCGAACTCGACGCCGCCGCTTGATGCTGATGATCGGCCGGCCGGTCGATCCGCAGATTCTCGAGCACATGGCGCGCACGGAACAGGCGGTTGCCGAATACCAGCGCCTCGATCAGAACCGGTCATGGCTGCAGATCGCCTTCGCCTGGATCTTCGCGATCGTCGCGCTGCTGGTGCTGATGGCCGCCGTGCTGATCGGCCTGGTGCTAGCCAATCAGATCGCGCGTCCGATCGGACGCCTGATCCATGCGGCGGAGCGGGTGCGCGGCGGCGATCTCCACGTGCGCGTGGCGGAAGGGCAGACCGGCGACGAGGTTGCCGGCCTGTCGCGCGCATTCAACCGGATGACCGGCCAGCTTGCCGCGCAGCGTGGCGAGCTGATGGACGCGTACAGCCAGATCGACGAGCGCCGGCGCTTCACCGAGACGGTGCTGTCTGGCGTTTCCGCCGGGGTGATCGGACTGGATGCGTCGGGCCGGATCGAGCTGCCGAATCGTGCGGCGGACGAACTGCTCGGCATGGATCTGCTGGCGGCGATCGGCCGCGAGCTTGCCGAGGTGGTGCCGGAATTTTGCCGAGCTGCTGCATGAGGCCGCGGCGTCGCCGGAACGGGCGCGGACCGCGGAAATCCAGCTCGGCCCGCCGAGCCGACGGCGCACGCTGCTGGTGCGGATCGGCGCCGATCTGTCGGGCGGTCGCACCGATGGCTTCGTCGTGACGTTCGACGACATCACCGAATTGCAGTCCGCCCAGCGCAAGGCTGCCTGGGCCGACGTCGCGCGCCGCATTGCGCACGAGATCAAGAATCCACTGACGCCGATCCAGCTCGCCGCCGAACGGCTGAAGCGCCGCTTCGCGCGTGAGATCACCTCCGATCCGGAGACTTTTTCCCAGTGCGCGGATACGATCGTTCGCCATGTCGGCGATATCGGTCGCATGGTGGACGAGTTTTCCGCCTTTGCCCGCATGCCGCAGCCGGTGATCAAGCCGGAGGATGTCGGCCGGATCGCGCGTGAGGCACTGGTGCTGCAGAAGACCGCGCGGCCGCAGATCGTCTGGCGCACCGAGATTCCGGAGAAGGGACCGATGGCGCCATGCGATCGCCATATGCTGCGCCAGGCATTGACCAATCTGCTGCAGAACGCCGCCGATGCGGTGAGCATGCGGGCAGGCGAGGCAGGGCAACATGGTGGAGCGATCGGCGTCTCCGTGCAGACCGTTGACAATGACGTTCGCATCATCGTGACCGATGACGGCATAGGACTGCCGCAGGAGGATCGCGCGCGGCTGACGGAACCCTATGTAACGCACAAGCCGAAGGGCACCGGGCTCGGACTTGCGATCGTCAAGAAGATCATGGAAGACCATGGCGGACGCCTGACGCTTGACGACAGGCCCGACGGCCCGGGAGCAGTGGCCGCGCTCGTTCTGCCTACGAAGGTGTCGGATGGCGCATGACATCCTGATTGTCGACGACGAACCTGATATCTGTCTGCTGATCGACGGCGTGCTGCGCGACGAAGGCTATGACACGCGATCGGCCGGCGATTCGGACGCTGCGATTGCCGCATTCCGGGTGCGCCGTCCGTCGCTGGTGGTCCTCGATGTCTGGCTGCAGGGCTCGCGGCTCGACGGGCTGGGGCTGCTGCAGTCGTTCCACAGCGAGGAACCGCAGGTGCCGGTGGTGATGATCTCCGGCCACGGCACGATCGAAACCGCGGTCGCGGCGATCCTGCAGGGCGCTTACGACTTCATCGAAAAGCCGTTCAAGTCGGATCGCCTGCTGCTGGTGGTGCGCCACGCGCTCGAGGCCGCCGCGCTCGCCCGCGAGAATGCGGAACTGCGTCTGCGCGCCGGACCGGAGACCAGTCTGATCGGCGACAGCCCGGTCATCAGTCTGCTGCGCGCCGGCGTCGACCGTGTCGCGCCGACCGGTTCGCGCGTGCTGATCAGCGGCCCCGCCGGATCCGGCAAGGAGGTGGTGGCGCGGATGATCCATGCCCGCTCGCGCCGCGCCGACGGTCCGTTCATCGTGCTCAACTGCGCCACGCTCAATCCGTCGCGCTTCGAGGAGGAACTGTTCGGCCTGGAGGCCGGCAGCGATCCGATCGCCCATCCACGCCGGGCCGGCGTACTCGAGCGCGCACATGGCGGCACGCTGCTGCTGGACGAGGTCTCCGACATGCCGCTGGAGACGCAGGGCAAGATCGTTCGTGCGCTGCAGGATTCGACGTTCGAGCGGCTCGGCGGGTCGGCACGCGTAAAGGTGGACGTGCGCGTGCTTTCGACCACGAACAAGGACCTGCAATCGGAGATCGCCGGCGGGCGGTTCCGCGAGGACCTGTATTACCGGCTGTCGGTGGTGCCGCTCAAGGTGCCTGCGCTGAAGGATCGTCGTGAGGATGTGCCGCCGCTCGCGCTGCATTTCATCGGGCGGTCAGCCGAGAACGCCGGAATGCAGGCGCGCGAGCTTTCGGCCGACACGCTGACCGCGCTGCAGGCGTATGACTGGCCGGGCAATGTCCGCCAGTTGCGCAACCTGATGGACTGGCTGCTGATCATGGCGCCAGGTGGCGCACACGATCCGATCCGTGCCGACATGCTGCCGCCGGAGATCGGCACCAATGCGCCCGCGCTGCTCAACATCGATCCGACCGCCGACATCATGGGTCTGCCGCTGCGCGAGGCGCGCGACCTGTTCGAGACGCAGTACCTGCAGGCGCAGTTGCTGCGCTTCGGCGGCAACATCAGCCGCACCGCGCAGTTCGTCGGCATGGAGCGCAGCGCGCTGCATCGCAAGCTGAAGCAGCTTGGGGTGAATTCCGACGAGAAGGTCGGCGGGTAGAGCGCTTTCGATTCAGACCACGGCGTGGCTACTGGCCGGCTGACATTGACCCGTTGGCGGTTCGAACCACGCGACGATGCAACCGCTCCAGTCGATGGTCTCGCAGGCCCAGCGCATGCAAAGCGTCAAGCGTTGCCGTGAGGTAGGCCCGGCAACTGCCCAGCGCGCCGGTGGCACTGGCAAGACGCTCGGCCACCAGCGCATCGTCCAGTCCAGCGGCGTAGCGTGGGTGGCGCCGGTTGGCGACGAACGTCGCCGCCCGCACCGGCCCGGTTGGCGTTGCTGCTGTCACCCAGCGCGATCGATAGGCGCCGGTGAACATTTCGCGCCGCCAGGCCAGCAGCAGTTCCCCGCGCGCCTCCCGCGCCGCAATCCGGAACAGCGCGCCGGCGCAACTGCCGCCGCGGTCCAGCGCGAGCATCAACCCCGGATTCGTGGGGGTGCCGCGCCCCACCTCCAGCCACAGGCAGTAACGCCGATGCCAGCCACGCACTGTCGCTGGCTGGCGTTGGACGAAATGGATTGCCGGGTTCCACATCAGCGAGCCGTAGCCGAACAGCCAGACATCGGCGCTCGGGTCGTGCCGGGCCAGCATTGCGTCGAGATCAGCCTCGATCTCGGCATCCAACAGCGACTTCGTGCCGGGCGGCATGTGTGAACGCGCCGCGGCGATTAGCGATCCGTCGCGCAGCCCCTCGCGGGTGATGGCGACTGTCTGACCGGCGGTTGGATCTTCCTTTGGTGCCGTCACGCCTCTCTGCCATGCTGCCGGCGTCGGTCAGACTCTGCGGACATGCGGCCCGTAGACCATGCATCCACTGCGGCCCTGGGTAAATAGCCGAAGAACCGATGCGCAGTTTGTACGTTTCCCGCCATCACAAAAATGCTCTAATGTTTCGCCAAGCAAAAATCATCTCGCCTGAGAGCGAATCGAATGTGGCTCCGCCGGGGAATGTTCGCGCTGGTCGCGGCCAGGCTGCTGATCTGCGTCGCACACGCTCAGGGACCGGTGCCGCAGGGATCGCCGATTCCCCGTATCCTCCCATCGCTCCCGCCGTCGGTTGCTCCTGGCCTGACGACGCCGCAACCGGCGACACAAGGGGCGGTACCAAACGTCGAAGTCACGATACACCGCGTCGTCATCGACGGTGCGACGGCTTTCAACGCCGCGCAACTCGACGCAATCACCAACGGTCTGGTCGGTTCGACGTCGCTGCCAAAGATCGAAGCGGCACGGCTCGCGATCCTCAACCTTTATCGCGACAGAGGTTTCGTTCTGACCGCTGTCGCCGCCAGCGTCGACGCTCAGGAAACCGTCACCTTCGTGGTGTCTGAGGGCCGCATCGCCGAAGTGAAGCTCGATGGCGACATCGGACCGGCCGGCACATTGATCCTGCAATTCCTCGATCATCTCACCGAACAGCGCCCGATCGATATCGCGACCCTCGAGCACTGGCTGCTGCTCGCCGAAGAAATACCGGGCGTGAGCCTGCGTACCGTCCTGCGCCCCTCCACCGACGAGCCTGGGGCGTTGACGTTGGTCGCACAGGTCAGCCGCGCGCCATTCTCGGGCCTTCTGGTCGCCGACAACGCCGGCTTTCCGCAGACCGGTCCGGCAGAGGGCCTGATCGTTCTGGATGCCAACAGCTTCACGGAGTTCGGCGAGAAGACGGAAGTCTCCGTCTACCACACATCGGGCAACACCGAGAATTTCGGTCAGGCATCATCGGAATTCTACATCGGCGGAGCCGGCCTGAGGGTTCGCATCTATGGCGGCTACGGACCGACCAACCCGTCCTCGCCCCTGCGCGACATCGGCTATCATGGCACCACGACCGTGGCCGGCCTCGGCGCAAGCTATCCGCTGATCCGGCGACGCCAGCAGACGCTCGATCTCACCGCTTCGTTCGACGTGATCGATAGCCGCGTCGACGTCCAGGGCGGCACGGTAACGCTCACCGACAACTCGCTCCGCGTGCTTCGGTTCGGCGCGTCGTACGCGTTGCAGGACGCACTGCTCGGCGATGCGCGGAGCGCCACGAACACGCTCACCGCGCGGATTTCCAAAGGGCTGCCCGGTCTCGGCGCATCGTCGAGCGTTGGCAATCTGTCGGCGCCTTCGGGCGAGGTGGTCAGCTTCACCAAGCTCAACGCCGAAATCAGCCGGACGCAGACGCTGTTCGAACCCTGGGCCGGCGCCAGTGTCTCGCTGCTCGCCCTTCTCGCGGGTCAGTGGAGCAACGATGTCCTGCCGCAGGTAGAGCAATTCTATCTCGGCGGTTTGCGGCTCAATCCGGGATACTATTCGGGTGAAGTAACGGGTGACAGTGCGCTCGCGGCCTATGGCGAACTGCGGCTTGACGATTCGTGGGAAGGTGCGCTGCTCGGCCGTTCGTTCGATATCGGTGCCCAATTGTTCGGGTTCTGGTCCTGGGGCGAGACCTGGAACAATCTGGGGCTCCAACCGAACCGCCGGGTAGCATCCGGCGGCGGCGGCGTACGACTGACCTTGACGCGCTATTTGGAGTTCGACCTGGTCGGCGTTTCCCGTTTCGTGCTCAATCCGTCCGGCGCAGGGGTCACGCCGTTGCAGTCGGATGCGGTTTACTGGCGTATGATCGCGCGCTTTTGACAGGCAAATCGCCCCGTCCGCGGGAATTCCGCGTGCTGCTGCTCGCGTAAGCCTGTGCTGCTCGCGTAAGCTTGAGAGCGGGGGAAGGCATCCATGTCGTTCGTAATTATGGGACCACCCATCGAGCGAATGGACATTGTTCGCCGCTGCCTCAGCGCGCTGTCCGGCGGCGCGATACTGCTTGCTGCCGCGTCTGTGGTCGCGCCCGTTCCCGCCGCTGCGCAGCCTGCCGCGACCGCCCGACCGCAGGGTGGGCAGGTCGTCGCAGGGACCGCACAGATCAGCAATACCAATGGGCTGACGCGTATCGACCAGAGTTCGCAGCGCGCCGCCATCGACTGGCGCAGCTTCGACGTCGGCAGCGGACAGCACGTTGACTTCCAGCAGCCATCGGCCAGCGCCGTGACGCTCAACCGCGTCACCGGTCCCGACCCCTCGCAGATCGCCGGCAAGATAACGGCGAACGGACAGGTCGTGGTGGTGAATCAATCAGGCGTCCTGTTCACCAAGGGCGCCCAGGTCGATGCGCAGAGCGTCATCGTGTCGGCCGCCGGCATCACCAATCAGAACTTCCTGGCCGGACGGATGGTGTTCGATCAGCCGGCGCGGCCGGATGCGCAGATCGTCAACGCGGGCCGCATCACCGTGAAGCAGGCGGGCCTCGCCGCCCTCGTCGCGCCGCAGGTCAAGAACGCCGGGATGATCAGCGCCAAACTGGGCCATGTCGTTCTTGGCGGCGCGGACACACATACGCTCGACCTCTACGGCGACGGACTGCTGTCGTTCGATGTCACCGGGCAGGTCAGGCAGGCGCCAGCCGACAAGTACGGCAAGGCGCCGACCACGCTCGTTACCAACACAGGCACGATCCGCGCGGATGGCGGGACCGTGCTGCTGACCGCATCGGCGGTGGACGGCGTCGTCCAGAACCTGGTGACTGCGGGTGGCCAGATCTGCGCACCGAGCGTCGGCGACAAGACCGGAACGATCGTGATCAGCGGAACCGGCGGCTCTCTGCTGGTCGCGGGAACCGTTGCCGCGAGCGGCAAGGCACCGGGAACGACGGGCGGGCAGATCCAGCTGGCATCCACGGGCGACGTGACGCTGACCGGCTACGCACGGGTGGATGCGTCGGGCCCCGCGGGCGGCGGAACCGTCGCGATCGGCACGACGCCGGCGCGCGCGAAAGGCGGACCATCCGTCACGCCGTCCGTGCTGGCACGGAACGTGACAATCTATAAGGGCACGACCGTGTCCGCCGATGCGACGCAGCGTGGGCGCGGCGGCAACGCAACGGTGCTCAGTGCCTACGTCACCCAGCAGGACGGTGCGATCACCGCGCGTGGTGGCCCATCAGGCGGCGATGGCGGTTCGTCCGAGATCTCCGGCAAAAAGAGTAGGCCTCACCGGAACGATCGACACCGGTGCGCGCGCGAAGTACGGCAAACCCGGAAAGGTCCAGTTCAATCCCGACGACATCACGATCGTGTCCGTCAACGCCGATGTTCCCGGCACCTTGGACAACCTCCTGCCGACTGTCAGCCTCGGCCCGGTGACGCTGCCGATCGGCACACCGTTGGTGGGCACCGTGTCGGACGCCGCGATCAATGCCGCCGGCCGCACGAGCAACGTGACGATCAACGCAAAGAACAGTCTGACGGTGAATGGGCTCGGCGATGTCGGCGGTCCCGTCGCGATCAGCATCCCGACGCATTCGTTCACGTTGCTGACCGGCGGAACCCTTGCGGTGCACAACGGGGCATCAGTCTCGGCACAGAGCATCGCATTCAACGGTGGCGCGACAGGCAGCGGCTTCGACCAACCTCAAGGCGGCGTTTTCATCAATGGCGCGCTGAGCGCCAACGACGTTGTCCTGACGGGTGCGGGCGGCGGCGTGTCCGTGAGCGGATCGATAAGCGGACTCACCAGCGTCACGCATCCCGACGTCACATTGGTCACAACCAATGCGGGCCCGGTTGTGCTGGGCGGCTCCATCACCGCGGGGAAACTGACACTGAATGTAGCCGGGTCCGTCACGCAGCTGCAGCCGATCACCGTCGACGTTCTCACCGGATCGGCCGGCTCCATCCGGCTCGACACGTCCGGCAACAACATCGCCCAGCTCGGATCCCTGCAGGTTCAGAATACGCTCGACATTGCGCAGGCGCCCGCGCTCACCATCGCCGGCGGACGCGTCACCGCGGGCGGAGGCATATTCCTGTCCGCCAACAATGGAATGCAGATCGGCAACGCCCTCGCGGCGGGTGAGATCGTCGCGACGAACGGCAGTCCAGTTGAACTCGTATCAACCGGCTCGATCACCGAACCGAACGGCACGATCACGGCATCGGCACTCAATGCAGTCTCGACCAACGGGTCGGTGCAACTCGGCGGCGCGAATGCCATCGGCACGCTGCAGGCCGGTCCCGTCCGCGGCGACCAGGGCCTCAACGACGTTGCGGGCGGCACATTCGCGCTGACCAACACACAAGGCCTGACGATCGCGAAGGAGATCGGCGGGCTGGGTGGCGTGACGCTCACCATCGCCGGCGACCTGACATTGGGCACGCCGCAATCGCGCGGCGTGCTCGTCGCCCAGGGGCCGATCAATCTCAATGTGTCGGGCGACGTCACCGCGCCCAATGGCCGCATCTCCGCGGCCAATGCCATGCTCGGCGGGACGTCGCGTTCGCTGTCGCTGACCGGGTTGTCGCAGATCTTCGGAACGCTCGGCAACTACACCGCCACGAACGGCATCGCGATCACGGCCGACGGCAACCTCGTGCTGAACGGCAACATCGCAACCCCCAGTCTGCATCTCGATGTTAACGGAACGATCGTCCGAACCAGCGGTTCGCTGGCGGCGGGATCGCTCAGCGGCAGCGCGATTCACCTCGCCGATTTCGGAACCAATGCGCAGATCGGCACGCTGGGTGCGTTCTCCGTCACCGGCAGCGACTTCGCGCTGAGCACGAATGTGCCGTTGACCATCGCCGGCCCGCTGTCCGCGGAATTCATTCGCATCCAGGCGTCCGGACTGGTCACGCTGACCGGCACCATCGCAACCCACGGCATGCCGCTCGCGCTGCAATCCGGTGTGCTGCCGGCTAATCCCGGCAGCACCATCGTCGTGCTGCCTGGCAGCTCCGGCACCGGGCGCTTCGTGGAGGCCGACAGCGCCGCAATCGTGCCGCTCAACGCGTCGACCGGGACACTGCGGATCGGGGTGCCGGGCGCCGGCGGTCAGATCGCGTTCGGCACCCTGTCTGCGCCGCGAATCTTCCTCGTATTGGACACCGGCACCGGCGGTCGATCGAGCGGGACTGTCATCGTCGATGGGCTGGTCGTGCTCGGCACGGAGGGCGGCGCGAGGCTGTTCGGAACCGTCGGCGGCGTCGGCGGCGTCGATGCATCCAGCCTGGTCCGGATCCATCCCCGGATCGATCCGGCGTACACGATCGACGGCTGCACGATCGGTGCCTCCTGCATCTCGGCGCAAAACCTGCCGCAGGTCTATTCGGTCGAGTATCATGCCCTGGGTTCCAACGACGTGCCGCCACTCGTCCTGGTCGCCGTCCCGCAGGTCCCCGCCCCGCTGGGTTGGATTTCGAGCCCCGATATCGTTCCGCTGAACGTCTCGGGGACGGATTACTGAGGTGCGGCGCACGCTACTGGCGCTGTTACTGATCGCTGTCGCGAACTGCACAACGCCGCCGCCGGATGCCTATGTGGGCGCCGTCCAGGCCAATGTCGGCCTGGATATCGGCACCACCGCCACCGGCGAACACTGCCGCCAGCATACCGACCGCGCCGGCACTGCCGACATCTATTGCAAGGACTGGGACCAGCCTGCCGGGCGCGTGCGCCGCGGCGGTCCGGCCGGCCCTGCCCAACTCGCAACGCTGGCAATTTCGGGCGAGTGGCGGCTCGGCATCGATCTGCGGTTCATATGCGAGCCGCCGATGCCGGTTTCCTTGGCCGGGTCTCAGTCGGCACTGCTGCTGCGGTGCTCGCGACGGATCGGCGGCTTCCCTCAGGTTGCGCTGGTCACAAGCGTCGACGGCACGGTCTATTACGCTGACGGAATCCTGCCGCTGCTGCCGGTGCTGGAACGATCGATCGGCGTGCTCTCTGGCCACGTGCCGCCGGCCGCCGCCCCGGCGTCACAGCCTTCGCTGGCAATGCGCCAGCTCATCGAGCGTCTTTCGGCGCAGGCTTTCACGGTCGGCGATGTCGCGGAATACGACCGGCTGATGGCGCTCGGCGCACGCGCCAACCTCTCGGAGGATTTTGCTTCCGCCGCCGCCGCCTATCGCGCCGCGCTAAAGCTGCAGCAAAAGGCGCTCGGCCGCATCGATCCGAACACCGCGGTGCCGCTGATGAGTCTGGCGCTGCAGCTGTCGGACCAGGGACATTTCAACGAAGCCGATGCCGTCTTTGCGCAGGCGGAAAAGCTCGCGCCAGGCGCGGCGGACCAGGCGGCGCCGGCGCGCCTGATGCACTACCGTGCGCTGCATCTGCTCAATAAGGGCCAGCTCGACGAAGCCCTGACGCTGCTTGACGCCGCCGAGCACGCGTATGCCGCGCTGGCCCCGCCAGAGGCGGTCGCGGCGTCGACGATCGGCATCGCGACCGGCGATGTCGCGCGCTTCCCGAGCCAGCGCGTGCTCACCGATCCGGTTGCACAATCCGCTCTCATGGGCCTGGTCGAAGTCCGCCGCTATCGATCGATTGTCCTGCGCAGGGAAGGGCAGATCGACACGGCACAGGCGGCGATGCGCAGCGCCGAACGTCTTGCCGCGGCCAACGCTCTGGTGCAGCCGATCATCGCCGCGCGGGTCGCGCGCACCGCCGCACTGATCGACGCGGAGCAGCACGACGACACCACATCGTCCATCCGCCTGACCCGCGCCGCCGGCGACTTCCGGCTGGCCCTGCCGTTGACGCGACCGTTCGCGGCGACCGAGCTGCTGCGGGCCGCGCGAGCGCTGCGCAACGGCGACGTCGATGGAACGATCGAGCGCTGCCAGGCCGCCGTGCGCGTGCTGCGCGATCTGAAGCTCGGCATCGATGAGCGGTTGCTGGAACCATGCCTGTCCGGGTTCGCCGCGCGGGCGCAGCAGTCTTCCAGCGAGCGCCAGCAGCTGTTGGCGGAGATGTTCGAGGTGGCGGAACTCGGCGAGGGCAGCCTGACCAGCCAACTGATCGCTCAGGCGTCTGCCCGGTTGGCGGAGAATTCCCGCGATCCCCGGGTCGCGCAGGCGATCCGGCGACGCCAGGACGCGGCTTCCCTGCTCGGCACACTCTACAGCACGCGCGACTCGCTGGCGGAGTTGCACCGGCCTGGTGGGCCTCCGTACACTGGCCCCCCCATGGACGCGACGGCGCTCGATACACGGATCGCCGCGGCGCTTGGGGAACTCAAGGACAGCGACGCCGCCGTGCAGGAAGTTGCGCCCAATTACGGACAGCTCCTGCAAGAGGTCGTCCCTGCGCGCGACGTGTTCGCGCTGCTGCGGCCCGGCGAGGCCTTCGCGCAGGTGACGGTCGCCACTGACGAGACATGGACGCTGTTGCTGCGCGATGGCCAGATCTTCCTCGGCCGCTCCGAGACTGGCCTCGGGGCGATGACCCGCCTGGTGGTGCGCCTGCGGGCAACGCTGGCGCGCAAGGACGGCGCGCTGCCCGCGTTTGCGACCGGACCTGCGCACGGCGTCTACGCGGCGACGCTCGGGACGGTCGCGTCCCCGCTCGCGGGCGCGACGGCGCTCGTGGTCGCGCCGTCCGGCCCGCTGCTGTCATTGCCGTTCGCGCTGCTGCTCACCGAGGATGTCGGTGACGCCGATCTGCGCTCTGCACCGTGGCTGGTGCGATCGATGAGCATCGCGCACGTGCCTTCGGCTGCGAATTTTGCCGGGTTGCGGCGCGCGGCGGGTGGGTCGCGGGCAAGCCGTCCGTGGTTCGGGTTCGGCGATTTCCGGCCAGTCAGCCGCGCCGCCGCCGTGCGCAGTTTCCCGGAGCCGGCCTGCGCCGAGACCGCGGCCGAGTTCGCTGCGCTATCGCCGCTGCCGCACTCCCGCGTGGAGCTGGAAAAGGCGCGTGCCATCATGGGTGCGAATGCGACCGACGTCCTGCTGGGTCCGGCGTTCACCGCGGAAGCGGTCCGGCGGGCGCCGCTGAAGAGTTACCGCATCATCCACTTCTCGACCCACGCGCTGCTGCCGTCCGAACTCGAATGCCAGCCGCAGCAGATCATCGTCACGTCCGCCCCGAGCGGTGCGAAGACGGCGGACGGTGCGATGCTGCTGGCCGATGACGCGCTAGGGCTCGATCTGGACGCCGACACCGTCATTCTCTCCGCGTGCAACTCCGGCGGCCGCGGCGGCAAGCTCGCGGGCGAGAGCCTGTCAGCGCTCGCGCGCGCTTTCTTCTATGCGGGATCGCGTTCGTTGTTTGCGACGCATTGGAGCTTGAACGACGCGGCTGCCGAACAATTGGTCTCGGGTCTGTTGCGCGACCATAGGGACGACACCGGCGACGGCCTGGCGCAATCGCTGCGCGCCGCGCAATTGGCACTGCTTGCCTCCGCCGGGCACGACGGCACGCCGGCAGAACTCGCACACCCGTTCTTCTGGGCGCCGATGGCGCTGATCGGTGAGGCGGGCGCACGACAGGGTTCCACCCGGACCGCGGCGAATACGCTGGGCTAGGCCGAGTGCGCGTTACTTCAGCAGGCTGTTCACACCTGTCGCGACCGCGCCCGTCGCGGTGACGATCGGCGTGGCGACTTCTATCAGATGCCCCATGCGGACCATCGGCGCCTCGGCCTTCAATGCAAGGTTCCCGATCAAAAGCTTACTCGCCGCGGCCACGGCGCGCGGCGTCAACGCGCCGGTGATGTAGCTGAGCGCCACGCTGAGCACCCAGCCGATATCGTTGATCCATTCCAACCGTCCGTTCGGCAGCGCCATGCTTACGTCGCCCCACGCCGCGACCAGCGACATCGCTCCGACACAGACAATGCCAAAGACGAGAGAAACCACATCGAGGATCGGGATCGCAACGCGCCTGACCGCTTTCGTCGCCAGTGCGGCGAGATACGGGACAAGGATCGTTGCCGCCAAGAGCCACATGCGGTCGAGATCCAGCAGCCAGACGATCGTGTACTGGGCGACAAGCAGGACGAGGAAAGCCGAACCATAGCTCGCGGCAATCGCGGCGACGCCGGCCGATTTGCGAGGCGGCTCAGATATGGGGGGCGGCTCAGATATCAAGCGCGGCTCAGGCCTTGCCTCGAGTAAACTCCGGAGGGCTTGCATCTCGTCCTTCAGGGCGACGATCTGCTCGGACTGGGCACGAAGCTCCAGCAGTCACCGGCCGCACGATCGCCAGATCCCGCCGGCAATGTTTGCAAACGACTGCCTCGTCCTTGATTTCCTCGGCGCAAAACGGACAGTTCACGGACGCTGCACTTGCAGATCGAGTGTTGCTGCGCCGGTATGCCCGGCATCGTCGATCAGTTCGATCCGAATACGGAACTGGCCGGGCGGAACCTCGGCCTGTGCAAAATCCACCCCGCGCGCCGTTATATACGGCCGCACGCGGTTCGTCAGATCGACTTCCGGCTTGTTCAGGAGCGTGACCGTTACACTGTTCGGATCGATCCTGGCGCCGTTGTGCGGGGTGAAGGTGACGCGCAGAGGAAACGGCGATGCGACGGGTCCCGTCGGCGATTGGACGATAACGTCCGGCGCGCGCGTGGGGGTCCCGCGGTCTTTATCGTAGCCTGTCGCGCCGGCGCCCGTAGATGTCGCGGGGCGGGCATCCTGCGCGCGCGGCTGCTGCGCTTCCTGCGCTGTGATGAGGACGGCGGCCTCTGTCGGGAGTGAGCCGGCAACGAGGACCAGGATGCCGACAAACACTTGACGACGCATGGCGCTCCCTTCCCCAGCGGATGCCGATTTGGCCCATCGTTCAAACGGTCCCGTACGAGGGTCCGTTCGGGATATTGGCGCGGGCGCGCTGACGGAGCAACGGGTGACGGGGCCGCCCAGGTCGACGAGGCCAAGCCGCCGGGACCAGCCGTGGGCCGGCCCCGTGCGCAACGTCTCGATGGGGAACGGCGAGCCGCTCACGGCGGGCCGGTGCACGCACGTAACGGAGATGCCGGGCACAATGCCGGCGAGGCCGCAGGCGCGGCGGCCGGGACAGGAAGCTGCAACGCCTGCCGCACGAGTTCGCTGACCAGGCCGGCGAGACTGCCGCCCTCTCGGATAATGACCAACTGTAGCTCCCGCCACATCGCATGGCTCGGCGTGATGCCGAGATCGCGGCAGATGTCGGCGATGACAGCGCCGATCGGCCGGCGGCGGACCTCGGCCGCGATCTCCTCCGGCGTGGGCAGGTGAGCGAGACGGGCATCGACGAGCGGTGCGGCCCGCGCGGCTGAGGCCGAAACGCGCTTCGCGATGGCGGGCGGGGCAGGCGGCCTGGGTTCAGCGTCTAGGCGGGCGGCGCTGCGGATCAACCGCGCTTCGAGGGCATTGGCGCGGTGCAGGCCACGCGTGATGCGCGCGAGGATCAGCGCGATGTCGCTGGTGCCGAACGGGCGCGTGGCGGAGGCGAGGTCGGTGGTGGTGCTGTGCTGCCGCAGCACGGTGGCGAGTTCCTTGCCGTACTCGATGAGCTTGTGGACGAGGTTGAGCAGGCGCCCGACGCGGCTGGGCTCGGTGGTGGGGGCTGGCGCAGTGGCCGCGGCGGACATGAACGGAACTAGAACATAACGCGGCGGTGGGTGGCAAGGAATATTTTCAGGCGCCGGGGCGCTCGGGCGCGGCGGCGACCAGGATGAAGTGGATACGCTCAAACCGACCGGACGGAGGCTGCTCCATCCAGGCCAGGAACTCCTCCGCCATCAGGCGTGATCGTGCGGCGGGTTGTGCGCCATGGAGATCGAGTAGTTGAGCCACCACTGGCTGTCGCGCTCCGCCCTGGTGGCGCTCGCGAACCATGCCAGCTTCGGCATAGGACTGCGCGAGCCATTTCAGGCCGCGTGCGATCTCCTGCGCCTTCTCCGCTGGCATCAGCGGAATGCGGCTGGATTAGGGTGTTCGCCGATCTCAATGAAGAAGCAGGTACCGTTACGCTCGACGGTGTTAGCGTCAGACGGATCAGTCGCCCACCAAATCGGCGCGACATAATGGCGCAACTCGTGGTGGAGGACCTCCGACAGGGATTTTCAGTGTTTCCCGGTCAGGCTCCGGCGGATGGGAAGGGACGTGTGACATTGCGCACGGGGCTGCCACAAGGCAGTCCGATTGGTCAAGCGCTTGGTGGTGATCAGACAGGGCTATCGCATTTGCATCGCTGACTGTTTGCACCGCCGGTACCGGTTGGCAGCACCGCAAGGTGTCAACACTGTCGTCGAGAACACGACAGCGCACCCGCAAGCGCTCGCGCGACGGTGCCATGGTGGGGATCGGCAGCGGAGTGCGCTTCGGCCTTGGCCCGTCTCGAACGCGATGCAGTGCTCGACGCGAAGGCTGCCGTGCTTGATTTCCAGCGGCTGACGCAGATCGCCGACGCCTGGCACGAGATCGAACCAACCGAGCTTGACCGCGAGAACGCGGTAAGAATCCTGCGCGTGCACCCGCTGCGGGCGGCCGAAGCGTTACAGCTCGCCGCGGCGTTCGTTGCCGCGCAACGCCGTCCCGCATCGCTGCAGGTGGTCACGCTGGACGAACGCCTTGCCAATGCGATGCGGAAGAAAGGGTTCGCATTGATCGACCTTGCTGCGGAGTGATCCCAGCCGCACGGGCCGCAGCAGTCAGCAGGCCCCTTCCGTTGACGCCAAGGCGGATCGTATCGTTCCAGCCACCCCCCGCGACGAGACTGCCACCATGCTGACCGACCGTTACGACCTCCCCCTGTCTACTTCCTCATCCCCCGCGCGGGATGCCTACGTGCAGGGCTGCGTGGCGAAGCTCACCATGTACCCCGGCGCGATCGAGGCGTTCGATCGTGCCACCACCGCCGATCCCGGCTTTGCCCTCGCCCATGCCGCCCGGGCGCATGCGCTGCTGGAACGCGGGGACGCCGCGGCGGCGCGCGGGTCGATGGCGGCGGCCAACGACCTCGCCGCCGGTCTGTCTGCGCGGGAAGCCAGCCACATCGCGTTCTTCGGCCTGCTCGTGGCAGGCGATGCCGAAGCCGCCCTTGTCGCATTGCCCACGCACCTGAACGACTGGCCGCGCGACGCCCTAGTGCTGGGCACCACCGCGTTCACCAACGGCCTGATCGGCAGCTCCGGCCGCGCCGGGCAGAAGCGTATGCTGCTCGCCCTGCTGGACGGGCTTGCCCCGCGCTACGGCGACGATTGGTGGTTCACCGCCCATCACGGCATGGCGCTCTCGGAGAACGGCCAGCACGACGCGGCCCGCCCGAAGATCGATCGGTCCCTCGCGCAAAATCGGAAAAATCCGTGGGCGGCGCACGCCCGCGCGCATCTCTGCTACGAGGAGGGCGATCCGAACGCGGCCCGTGCCTTCCTCGCCTCGTGGCTGCCCAGCTATCCGCGCAACGCCCCGCTCTACAGCCATCTGAGCTGGCATCTGGCACTCGGCCACCTCGAGGCCGGCGATGCGGCGGCAGCGTCCCGGCTGTTCCGAGAAACCTTCGCGCCCGACGTGCACAGCGGACCGCCGCGCGGCAAGCTGAACGATGCGGTGTCGTTCCTGTGGCGCTGGGAACTCGCCGGCCACTCGCGTGACGGAGAAGCATGGCGCACGATGCACGACTTCGCGAGCGCCGCATTTCCGCGCGCCGGCGCGGCCTTCTCCGACATGCACGTGGCACTCGCGTTGGTCGTGGCAGGCAATGACGCGGCGCTGGAGTCGCGCGCGCGGCAGATCGACGAACTCGCGCGCGCCGGCCGCTATCCGTCCGACCCCTGCGTCCCGGCGGTATCGCACGCCTTCGCCGCGTTCGAACGGCGCGACTTCCCCGCCGCGATCGACGCGCTCGAACCGATTGCCGACGACCTCGAACGCATCGGCGGCAGCCACGCGCAGCTCGATCTGGTGCGGTTCACGCTGCTGCAGGCCTATCGCGGCGCGGATCGCCCGGACGATGCGCGCCGCATGCTGAGCGCGCGGCGTCCGCGTCCATCGGCTGGTCCCGCTGCCGGGTTTCCCGCTGCGCACTGACCAACGAAACGCCAGCGACCAGGGTCGATCCCGCGACAAGCGGTCGGCACGGCGCGGACGGCGTTAC
>CAWCDM010000096.1:0-280048 GCA_963794185.1 uncultured Alphaproteobacteria bacterium
GAACCGGAAAATCTCTATACCGACTCAGTTGTCGTGCTCGACGCCAAGACCGGCGCTTACAAAAACCATTTCAAGATTGTGCCCAAGGATTGGCACGACTGGGATGTCTCCAACCCACCCGCCTTGATCCATACGAACGGCGGAAAGCGGCTCATGGCGGTGGCGCCGAAGGATGGGCACCTCTATGGCTTCGATCTTGCCGACAACCGCCTCCTCTATCGTGTGCCGGTGACCAAAATCGACAATGTCGAGGAGGCTTTCTCGACCGACAAAGATGTCCATTTCTGCCCGGGGTCCGTGGGCGGCGACGAATGGAACAGCCCAGCCTATGACCCTCGAACCAATCTTATCTTCGTTGGCGACGTCGATTGGTGCACCACGGTGAAGTTGCAGACCAGGCAAGAAATCGTCGCGACGGCAACCGGGCAACCGTGGTTCGGAGAGGCATCTCTAAATCCGTTCAACTTCTTCGGGAAGCAATCTCGCGCCGACGGGTACTGGTCCGGATGGCTCCATGCCGTCGACGCCGACACCGGCGTCTGGAAATGGCGGCTGAAGTCCAATTACCCGATCCTGGCCGGTGTGACGCCGACCGCCGGGAGGCCTTGTGTTTTTCGGCGACGTCGGCGGAAACTTCTACGCGCTCGACGCCGCCAATGGCCAACGGCTATGGGGTCAGAAGATCGGCGGCGCAATCGCCGGCGGCGTGATCACCTATACGGCGAAGGGGGTGCAGAAAGTCGCTGTTGCAACGGGCTTCATTTCGCCCGTTTGGCCAGTTGAAATCAAGACCGCACGGATCGCGATCCTGGGTGTCGAAGGTGCCTCCGGGAGCCAATGACAAAAGGCTTCTCGCCCCGGCGGTTTCAAAGGTGGCTCTGACGCTGGCCCAGTCGACGAGATTGAGGCATGCCGCCGCCTGTCACCGACGTGGAGTGCGCCGGGAAAGCGCTCAGAACTCTAGTGCAAAGTCCATTAGATTTCTCTCAGCCCAGTACATCCTACCCAGATATAAACTGGGTGCCTGGATTTGCCGGATCTCGTCTCGGATCCGATCGTCGAGCAGCGAGGTGTCCGAATAATCGACAACGATGCTATCCCTACCGTCCAGCCAACTCGGCGCTTTATACACCTTTGCGATGATCGCATTCAACCCAAACGGATCAATACGGCTCCTCAGCGTCTTCGACACTGGGTCAAACTCCTTGTCATACCAAGTAAAGACGTTGATGAGCTTTGCAAGCTCTAGGCTGAACTCAGCATCCGATGCAACGATCGCGATGCCGTTGGCCCCACCTTCGGGCATCGGACCTGCATCGCTGGCGGCGAACAGCGCGTCCAACTCCGCTCGAGACATCTTCAGGAGCTGAGGAAAGTCGTGTACCATGGGCTTCACCCCCAAACTTTACGCTTCATCGCAGCGGCCCTCCATACTGACCCAGACACGGTAGCTCTCACCACATCAGGATTGGTAGAAGTCCTGCCACCTTAATTCAGCAATTAAAGGTGACCTTGTCGGGTGCAGCCAAGTGCTCGTACTCTGAATGCGTAGCCCATTATAGCACGCGCCAAACGGGTTTGTCACGTGATGACCAGGTGCCGGATGGCGCTGACGCATTCGCAGGCAAAGCTCATCGATGGCGCGCCGAAGATACATCTGTCGACCGGCGATCGAGAACAACTCATGTCAGACCATGTTGCGACGCCCGTCACAAAGTGGTTTGTTTGATCTGACTTGAGCAGTCTGCGCTAACGTATCCGGTCTCGGGTATCCCGGCCAAGATGGAGACCCGCGCCCTGGTCATCATAAAAGTTTCGGTGTCCCAAGCGCCATATTTACAGTAAGCCCAGGGTTCCAGAGCACCGGCTCGACTGTCAGGCCATCTCCTTTCCACCGCCCGCAAACACCTATGACCTGCGCGTCCGGTGTGCGCGCGTCCGATCTACTACGTCGCCATGAGTTGCGAGCGGCGATGCCAAGCCGCTGTTCGATTTCCCGTAACCCCAGAAGACCGCCGTCGGACGACAGCAGGCCATCGTCAAAACGAGCGATAATCGGTTTGCCAGCAACCGGCGACAACCCCGGCAGCGACGCGGCAGATGCAATTTCAGCGGGCATGGTGTTTCAGCTTTCGATGGGAATCGGTTCGACGCCAATTCATACGTCGGATCAATAGGTCTGTACCGAGACTCTTCAGATGCACTGCATAATGCCGGCTAGCACAGCGCCGAGGATGATCGCGGCGATTCCAGCGGCGTAAGCCCATTGATTGCTCGACGGGACCGCCGACTTCGTCGCGTGATCAACAACATGATTATCGGCGCAGACGGGGCATGCACTTGCGGGACGATTATCATCTCCACTGCATTTTCCACCCTGGCACTCAGCGTGATGTGGCCGCTGTTCGCAACCGCGATCTCTACCCCTGTCTTGCTGGCCTCGCTCAGGTTGGCAGGGAGACTTTGAGCAGCATTGTTGAATGCTATCGAGCTGACTGTGGATAGCCACAGTGACCTACAATGTCTTGCGCGGCCGTGCCATCGCAGTTCGGGTGCGAACATTCCTATAATTTAGGCCGCCGCATGGGTAACAAATAGTTTGCCGCCCGCGACAGAGCCTCTGCGGAGTGACCTATGTTGAGGGCTGAACCATTGGAAGGGGACCAGTCATGAGTGACAACGCATCGCCGCCCGCCCTCCCTCAAGCCCCTATACGGCAGTCACGGCGGATGCCGGTCATTTGGTTGATCCCATTGGTTGCCGTTGCGGTCGGCGCCTGGCTTGCCTGGGACACGCTGTCGAAGGAAGGACCAACAATCACAGTTTACTTCGAGAGTGCTGAAGGCTTGCAGGCCGGCCAGTCGCAGCTGAAATTCAAAGACATCACCCTCGGAACGGTGAAGAGCCTGGATCTGTCCGCCGACCGCACACATGCTACCGTAATGATCGCGACGACCAAGCAGGCTGAGCCTTTGCTGACGGACAAAACGCTTCTCTGGGTGGTCAAGCCGCGTCTGTTCGCGGGTAATTTGTCCGGTCTCAGCACTCTGCTCTCCGGTGCTTACATCGCCATGCTTCCGCCAGAGACGGTCGGCAAGCCGCGTCGCGAGTTCATCGGGCGAGAGGAGCCGCCGGTCCTCGAAGCGAACGTCCCGGGGCATACGTTCTTGCTGAAAGCCAATCGCCTCGGTTCAATCTCGCTCGGATCACCCGTATTCTTCCGCGATCTCAACGTTGGTGAAGTGCTCGGCTGGGACATTGCCGACATGGCAGAGTCTGTAACGGTCCATGCCTTCGTTCGCGCGCCGTTCAACTCCTATGTGCACGATCAAACCCGGTTTTGGGATGCCTCGGGATTCTCCGTGAAGCTCGCCGGAGCCGGGGTCGAAATCCAATTGGCGTCGCTGCGTGCACTGTTGCTTGGCGGTATTGCGTTCGAGACGCCATCAGGAAACCACAGTGAGGCAAGCGCTGAAGAATCACGTCTTTCCGCTGTTTGCGAATCAGACCCTGGCGAATGCAGCCTCCTACAGCCGGAAGATCCCTATGCTCGCCTACTTCCCCGGTTCGCTCGGCGGGCTTGCGCCAGGCGCTGAAGTGACCATGCACGGCCTCCTGGTTGGCCGTGTGACTGGTGTACGGCTCATCTACAACTCAGCCAAGGAGGCCGTCCTTGCGCAGGTCCGGTTCGAGGTCGAGCCGGAACGTGTGCTGGGCGTCGGGAAACGAGCCTTTGACACGCCCGCCGAGGGGGTGGACCAGCTTGTGAAGCAGGGGCTGCGGGCGATGCTCCAGAGCGCCAGCTTAATCACCGGCCAGCAGGTGGTGGCACTCGATTTCGTTCCCAATGCGCTGCCGGTGACCGTAGCCATGGATGGCGAAGACTTCGTGCTACCTACCACTGACAGTGGCGGGATTGCTAGTCTCGAGGCGTCTGCGACGGAGCTGCTTCAAAAGGTGAACGCCATTCCGTTTGCTCAGATCGGCAAAAACCTCGATGGCACCTTGCAGGCAGTGAACAACCTGGCGAGCGGCCCCGAACTCCGCCAGGCGTTGACGAGCCTCAGTGCGACGATTGCAAGTATCGGGAATGTGGTCCGACACCTGGACAACGACGTGACGCCAGCGTTGCAGCGGTTGCCGGAGATTGCGGCTGATGTGCAAAAGACCATGGCGAATGCCAATCGATTGGGCCGCTCGCTCGACAACGGATACGGTGACAACACAAAATTCAACCGCGACCTCGAGCGGCTGCTGGTACAGTCCAACGATACCGTCCGCTCGATCCGGTCGCTTGCCGATCTGCTCGCGCGTCACCCGGAGGCGCTGATCAAGGGCCGACCCGCCGGAGGCTTGGAATGACCGGACAACGGTGCTCCTCGATGGATGACAGTGCTAATCCCGACATCAGTCTCCGTGCTGAAGGTGCTGGTCCAGCACGACGACGCGGCGCGCGAATATGCCTACGGGCCCGCCGGCGGACTGCCGGATACCAAGCTCGGCACGTTCACCCAGGCATTGATGGGCGAAGCGAAGGCGCGGGCCTGGACGGTCATCAGTATGAAACCGGACTGGAAGCGCATGCCTGCGTTTGGATAGCACCCACAGTCACCCCACGGTGCGGATCTCAAGCGTCGCCCTCAGCCAGCACGGTCCAGCTTCAGGGTGTAGCCGCATGTCAGGCGGTCCGACCCACGTTCATGGAACTGCAGCAGGCCCTCGAAGTGGCCGCTCTGGAACTGACCTTTCAGGCGGGCGATCTGCGACGACAACGCGGCCGCGCCGCCCGGCGCCACCCAGCCGCTGAGGTCGGCGAATGTGGCGTATCCACCCGAAACGGTCAGCGTGTCGGTGGCTTGGACAGCGGGGCAATCCCAGCGGGAGGAGACACCGAATATCCGTTGCCCTTGTAGACTCCATCGAACGCCGCGGTGATTGGGCCGTCTGGCTTCGGGGCACAGCAGGTCATCAGCAAGATGGCGATCCAAAGCGGACCAGTGATCCATTGCGGCTTCATTGCTTTATCTCAGGCTAACTCCGGGCATCGAACGCGGCATTTTGTGACAACGCACCCGGCTGGCCCGCTGGTGCACCCGGTTCCAGAAATCGTTCGAGACCGAGATCGACCTCGACGCCTTCGCCGCCGAAGGCCGCGCGATCGCCTGCGCGGTGAAAGCGGAGTTGCCGGGCTGGTCGATTGTCTACTTCGACGAGGCGGCCGCGGCGCGTCGCCGCTGCCAATATGGCCAGAACGCACGAAACGTCCGGTCTTGACTAGGGCATTGGCAAGGTGTCGGGAAACCTATCGACGCGAGTTTCCGTATAGTGGATCAATCCGGCAGGGAATTCCGCGCAGGCTCAGCCTCGATTTTCTCATCGGTTTGGCCGCGATCCGAAGTATGCGGAAATCACCTGATTCCCGACACCCCCGCCGTCGCGCGTGGCCGTGGTCCGCGCGGCATAACCTCTTGTTGCCTCGACAGTTCCGCCAGCCGGTTCCTCTTTTGTCCGCCTATCTGTCAAATCCGGGCATTTCGTCTGTTCTGGCCTCTTCGAGTGTCAAGAGCATTGCTGTAAGCGAAGGTGCGGCGTGGTGACCGTCCCGCCGCGTCGGGCCGACATCATGGCGCGGTCGCCGCGCAGGTCCGGTGCTGTATCGCCAGCTCATCGCTGCGCCCGGCTGATCGCCCCTGCGCGTGCGGCCCCTCAGAAGCCCGCACAGCCCTTAGCGCTGGTGGCTCCCGATCTGCTGGCGATGCGGCGGGCGGTGATCGAGGGGCGGTTAGCGAGTGCGTGAACACACCAGAAACCACGATGCGGTCAACCGGATAGGCGCTACGTCCCACCATCGGGACGCAGCGCACATTGACTGCTGCCTTCCGCGCGGCGCCAGCCCGAGCTAAGCTGCTCGGAACTGGGAAGTCAAAGGGAACTTTAGCCGCTCTGGTGCCATCTGCAGCGGCTTTCTTTTTGTCCAGGCGCGATTCGCGCTAGACTGGCGCTGCTGTTCCTATGTGGCATTAGGAGACAGACATGTCAGACGTCTGGGATTCCGCAATTTACCGGCAGCGCACGGCGGCTTGGCGTGAGCGCGCTCTCCAGTTGGCTGAAGGCGACGCAGCACGCAATGCCTGCGTCAGCATCGCCGCCGACTACGATCGCCTCGCGCTGACGCTCGAAGAGCGGGAACGGCTACTTGAGGCGGCCAAGCCGGCACCTCGCCTTGGGGCATGATCGCGTGCCACGCTGCAGCATGGCCCACTCACCGGCCGAATTGCGCGAACGATCTGAAGTGCTTCTTGCACACGCCAGAGAGGCGCGTCGTGATGCGGAACGGACGCGCCAGCGTGCCCGTGAGTGCCGAGAGCATGCTGACGCCGCGCACATCGCTTTGAAGCTGGGACAAACCCGCTCCAAAGCTGCACAAGACCGCCAGGACGCCCGCTGATCGCACGGGTGGCGGGGGCCACCGGTAGACGAGCGACTCGGGGGCGCCTGGTCCTCACGTGAATGCTGGTCACCCGTCGCCTCGGCTAGCTTGGCGAGCGCCTCATAGCCTCGTGCTATTTGCAGGAGCTCGCGTCTCAAGTCCGCATTTTTCATGCGGGCGGCGACAGCGCGAGCCCCCTCGGCCATCTGTCTCCACGAGGTCACGGAATACGGCGCAGCCATACTCCGCTCTAGGCGTGCTCGGCATCGAACCTGACGGGAACCCGAAAGAACTGACGATACGGTCGAACGTCGGCTGGCGGCTTGCGGGACAACAGCACTTCGTCCGGCAAGGCTCGACGAGTTTCCGTCGCTCGGCAAGATGGAAATGCTGGAGTTGTTCCTGGCCAAGACCGCAGGCTCCGACATCCGCGCCCTACTGGTCGCCCAGGACTACCAGGACATTGTCGGCGTGTATGGCGAGCACGAGAGGATCACCACCAACTGCGGCGTGCTGTCGGCCTATGCGCCGCTCAATGACAAGTCGGCGGCATGGCTGTCGGCGAAGACCGGCCAATAGCTCGCGCGCAGCAGAAGGCGACGCCCGTAATCGGCTTCCTCAGTTCCCGCTCACCCGAGGACTCCTCGGCCCAAGTGGCTGGCCTCGACGTGAATATCGTTGGCGAGATCGTAATGCCGCCCACCGCACGCGAGCGCGGTCGCCATCATGCCGCCCTTGTAGTCGAACGCCGTGATGCGCATGCCGCGATAGCGGCGGGCCTGTAGGGCGGTCGTGTTGGTCAGAACGGTCTTGCCGGTGCTGCTCGGCCCGAAGACGAATGTGTGGCCAAGATCGCTGCGTGGCCCAATGTGCAGGTTGAGACGGAACGGCCAAAGCCCCAACACGCTGTGCAGTGCATTCAGTATAGCCGCGTGGAGCGCGCCGGACGCGGCAATCGCTGTAGCATCACGGGCATCGCTGGTTACGAGGGTGGGCCGGTGACGCCGCTGAGAACCGTCAAGGCGTCTCCCGCGCGAGGAAATCGACCCGGCCGCGAAGGCGGCGCCCAGCCGGGCGTTGAGCCACGGGCTTACCGGGAATACGTCACGCTACCAAGCGGGCTGAGGATCGCGACCATCAACGGGGTGGCGAGTGCCGCGCGCGAGTTTGCCGTCTACATCGCGTACAATGGAGCAAACTTGCGCAGATTGGGGTAGTCCACCTCCAGTTCGTCATCGTCTTCCAGGAAGAATTCGATTGTCACTCCGGCCCGGTGCTGGTTGCCGTGCCAGACCAGCCACTTGATCCGTTCTAGTTCGGCCAGCGGGCGTTCGTCCGTCGCTCCTGATCACTGCGCGACACCGCGGTATACTGGCTCAGGACCGTAAGCCGCATGGTGATATCGAACCATTCCAGGACGTGCTCGGACGCCGGGGTGACGAACTCGGTCAGTGCACGGACCTCCTCGCCGCCATCCGTGAGGAATGTCACAGCGCAAATTCGACCGGCTGACCGATCCGGCCGCCCATGCACTGGTATCTAGCATCCGGCTAGCGTCAGCGGTCCATCCCCATTCTAAAAGGTGAAATTCGCCATGATCATCGGGCCTTTGATCGACAAGTGTTCTAGCACGGCGCCACTGCCCTGCTCGAAGGACAGATATCGGTAAGTGAGCGAAATTCGGCCAAGCCGGTGTGGTAGCCGAGGCCGGAGGCGATCTGCCAGGTCAGATTCGAGCCGCCTGCGCCAATGTCGAAGTAATAGGGGATGAACAGCCCGGTATTGCCAAGGCGGATGCGGCCGCGAAAGCCGCCGATGCCATTCCAAATGTTGGCGGTGCCGGACACGCTGCCGATGCGCCCGAACGTCGCGCCGTTGCCGCGCGGCCCGGTCAGTGTAAGTCCCAGGCTGTAATCTAAGCGTGACAGGCATCCCAAGATAGCGGAACCCGGCGATCACATCGAAGTTGCCCCAGTCGCCTGTCAGCAAGGTATAGCCGCCCGCCAAAGTCCATATCGTGGCGTTCAGGTTCATGCCTACGCTGGTCTGCACTGTGCGTCGAGATCGGAATGGACGGCAGGCCGGGAAGTTGACCGATCTGAACTGGGAAGCCATGCCGCTCACGTTCATATAAATGAAGTCGGTAAGGAGCGAGAACCGGTCATATTGCGCGTCCGCCGCAACCATCGTCGCGAAGTTCAAGTGGGACAACAATTCGCCGAATCCGATCGACGTATCGGCGGACAATGTGCCCCCAAGCGCGGGCGGCAGGTTGAAGTTCTGGTCACGTTGATGGTTCGCGAACCATCCATACGGCGCGATGTTGAAGGTCCAGCCTGATGGGTCGGCAGCCTGTTGCCCTGAACTGGTAGGTTGTTGCGCCTGCGCGACGGACGTTGCTCCGGCCGCGAGCAGCCCTGTCAGAGCGGTAGTCATAACAATTCGGCTCAACATCAGGCCCCCCTCAGCATGATCGGCCCGATATGATCCGGCCTCGCGAAGCGTGACACAGAATGGCCCATACGAACACTCGTATCGCCGTCCCACCAGTAGCGCACATTATAATATCCGAGCCCTGGACATGCGTGAGCAAACCCCTGCCATGTGCGACGCGGGTTTGTCTCGCTGTCGACAGTGTATCCTGACCATTCTAAGATTTGGCTCCTACGTCCACTCCCCGGCTGAACGCTTTCGCCTTGCCACCTGCCAGGAGACTGGCGGCGTCAGCTGCCCGAAGAGTTCGATCAGTTTCGAGACGACGCCGGTCCACCCCGTCTCAGGGCCTAGGCCTCTAACGACGATCCCGCAACGCGCCTACTCTGAGTCGCCCGTACCGAACTGTGACACCTGAAAACCTTCGCAGAGGGTACCCTGCGAGGTTCTCCAGCGGCTTAGCAGCCGAACAGTCCCTTGCCGAACAGGCCGCACTTGGCGACCGAGGTGGCGATGATCGGGGACACATTGACGGTGACCGAGTCACCGACCTTCAACTTCGCGATGGCCGCCATACGCGAGGGCTGCGTCGTTTTGATCGTGTAGATGCCGCCGCCATTGTTGTTGACGACATCGACGCTGCTCGGGCTATTTATCTTCACGACACGCCCCACTATCGCGGTTGGGGTGGTGGCGGTGGCAATGTCAGCCGGATTTTGCGCCGCCTGTCGCCACGGTTGTGGTGCCGGTCGCTGTAGCCGGCGCATTGCCTACGGTGAACGTCACCGTGCGGGTGTAGTGGACGCTGGCCACGTCGCCATTCTCCAAGTCGCCAAGACTGACACCTGGAGCCACTGCCATCGGGATCGGCGACTGATTTCAGGGGTGATCGTCAGCGTCCCGGCGCCTGGATCAAGGGCCGGAATTTTGCCCTGGGTCGCGTAGCTAATGCCATCGGGGATGATATTCTGTGCCGTTGGTGGCGCTTGCGCCACGACCGGCGCTGCCAGCATGAGCGTCGTGATGGCCACAGCGCACTGAAACACTGTCGCAAGGGAAAGCAGCTTACGCATGTCATGATTCCTTATTCGGTTGCCGTTGGCAGGGTATACATTTCTGATGCCAAACCTCGGCGCCAGCCTGACGGGCGTAGCGTCATGGTCGTGTCGCAGAGTTGGTGGAAATTGGCGTGGCGGCATCTCCGGCGGGATGAAGTTATCGTATCATGCGGCGAGGTCAATGCATTGAACGGTTGGCTTCTCGGTAAGTGTTTGCCATCCGTCTACCTTGCGCATGGTGATCTGACCGGAAGCCAGCAATGCCCAGAACAGCATGGCGGCAGTCTCCGCTGAGGGCAGCACCGTTTGCGTCTCGATGCGACGCTTGAACTCCTCATGTATCCGTTCGATAGCATTGGTGGTGCGCCGATCGCCACTGACCGTCGGGCAACCGGGAGAAGGTGAACAGCCGGTCACCGGCTTCCTCCAAGCTGTCGGCAACGGCACGACATTTCAGTCGCCGTTTGCGGATGAATGACTTGCGGCGCGTTTCGATCTCCTTCGGCGTGCTGGCGTAGATCATGTCATTGTAGTCGGCGGAAATCTCCTCATGCACCCGCTCAGGAGCGTGCGCCAACAGGTTGCGGTGCAGCCCCGTCATCAGCCCGAAAGAACAGACGCAGTTGCCAGCGCCGCTCGCCTGTCTCCGAGTTCATGATCGGCGCGATGCCGGGGCGCAGCTCCTTGTGAGCTGGGAACCGAAAACCCGCTCTGGAGCTTCCCCTTTCCCGCGCCTGCCGAGCCTCGGAACCACGTGCTATCCTGGAAAATCCGCCGTTCGCGCGTATTAATGGTCTGGCCGTGCGACCGGATCAAGCATGATCCCTCTGAATCAACCGTGAGCCCAGGCGTCTTTGCTCAGCCGCAAAACCGCCCGCAGTTGATGCGGATCGGAATGACCGGCTGGACATTGAGGATGTCCTGTGTGCCCTGGTGCGGCCCGGTGTTGAAGTTGGTGTTGTTCTGAAACGGGAAGCTGTAGAGGCCGCCGGTCGGGTTTTGCAACTTCTTGGCCAGTGCGGTCGCGCTGTTGCCGTCACTATCGCTATCAACATCGGGCGGCTGAACGCGCACCGGCGGCTGCTCGCCCGGCGTCGCGGTTTGTGCCGCGGCGCCGGTGGCCAACATCGAGAGCGTGAGCAGCCCTGCGCTCGCCGTGATCCAGGCTTTCATGCTTTGCCGTCCGATTTGCGGCTTACGCACCGTGCCGAGGAGCGGAGTTTTCACCGGAGCGGCTACTCCGTAGATGATGGTGAAGCCCGACCCTCCGCCCTGGGTCGACGTGGGAGCGAACGGTTTCGCCGCAGTCGCCGCTTCGACGCTATCCCAGTTGTTCGCGTTCGCTACCCAGACATTGCCGGCCGGGTCGATCGGCCCGATGGTGGGTATCTGGATGGTGCCACCCTGGAAAAAGTGGATGAGATCGCCAGGCTTGACGCCTGGGGGATGGCCGTCCGGGTTGGCACCGGCGAACATCGCAACGCCCCGACCCAGACCGCTGGCAACCCAGACGTCGTCGTTGCCGTCGATCGCCAAGCCCCAAGGCGCGTTCAATGCGCCGGCTCAGTGAAGCCAGCTTGATCCAATTGGGTGCCGTCGGGACGGATCATGCTTACGATGCCGGTCTTTCTTGCCCTCAGCCTCGAACTTCCCCAGGGCGTCCAGGATCATCGCAAACTGCACCATGCTCGACACGCCGTCGGGGATCTCCGCCAACCGTCTCTACGTTGATCCAGATCAACGCGGCATACGGCGCGGTGATCGAATACAAAGCGAACCTTGCGTCCACCGAACATCAGCGTTGCCGGCGCTAGAGGTCGATGACAAGACGAAGCTGTACGGGGCAATTCAGCTTACTAGAAATGGAGATGCGACATAAACGATGATGAACACGCAGAACTGGATCGGCTGCAACGTGAATATAAGACGGCGGTCGATGCTTGGGTATGGTCTTCCTTTAAAAAAGCGGTCTCGGTATGCGCGGTGGCCTGGGTGTGTGTTCTTGCGGTGGCTTCAAGTGCGCGCCCAGAATGCCGTCGACCCCGACGCGCAAGGCGTGCTTGCCGCCATGTCGAACTATCTGGGCGGCCTGAAGAGTTTTTCGGTCGAATTCTCCGCCGTTGACGAAGTCGTCACCCCTGAGGGCGAGAAACTTCAGTTCCTCCACTCCGGCGAGATTGTCGTGCAACGGCCGGACAAGCTACACGCAATCCGCAAAGGCGCGACCGGAACCGCCGAAATGTTCCTTGATGGCAAGGCGCTCACGCTATTCGCCGAAAAGCCCAACGCTTATATGCAGCTTGACGCGCCCAGCATAAGTGCCGCGATCGTGGTCGTTCACAACCTTGGATACGACGCGCCGGGTGCCGATCTAATCGACTCGAAGCCGCTGGACAGCTCAACGGCGGACATGAGCAGCGGCGCTCATATCGGCATGACGTTCATCGACGGCGTCGAGGTGCACCAACTCGCCTTCCGCGGAGCGGATGTAGACTGGCAGTTGTGGGTCACGGCAGGAGACAAACCGCTGCCGCTAAGATACGTGATAACGACCAAGTCGATCAGTGGTTCGCCGCAATATACGTTGCAGATGAAAAACTGGAACACGGCTCCGCAGATCACCGCCGCACGTTTCATGTTTTCGCCGCCGCAAGGCGCAAAGAAGCTGGATCCGGCTTCGGTCAGTGTCAACGCGATCGGCGATATAACCATCAAAGGGAAGTGAGCGGAACGATGTCGATAGTTCTGCAATTCGCCGTCATCGTGCTGGCATTCGGGTTCTTCATGGAAGCGAAGCCGGTATCTTATGTCCTGCAGGGGCTTCACGGTTCGTGGATGTCCACGGCCCAGGCCATCGTGGGCCGTCCGGCGACGCCAGTCAGCGCCGCTGGCGTGGCGCGACGCACCGTGCGGCGCTACTGATGGCATGCAATAAGGGGGGATGGCTAGCGCGGCCGGATGCGCCGGCCGCGGGCGCGAGCGGGCCATACCAATATGGTGTGACAGAGCGGCGGGCGACATTGGTCGGAAGCACTCGCGATCGGCTTGCTGCCTTCTCTTTGAGCCCCCGCCAGGAGCCGCCGACCGGACCGTGGCGCTCAATCCATAGGCCAAGTCGCGAAGATCGATGGACCTGGTGGCCGTGTCGATCCAGGATTGCTCCACGACCGCGTCGCTGCGTAGCCAACTCGCAGGGGGATAGTATGAAGTCGAAGAAGCTCGTCGCGTTGCTGGCACTAAACGCCCTCGCATTCGGAAGCGCCTGTTCGTCCTCGGTCAAGGTCGGTCCGGAGGCCGTTGCCGGGCTCACACCGGATGGAACCGTGGACATGAACCAAGTGCAGGTAGCCTATATCGGTAATGCGGGTGGCGGAAGCGGCACTCTGTATTATCAGGGCAGATCTTATCCGTTCACCGTTGGTGGTCTCGGTGTCGGCGGCATTGGCGCTTCGACGGTCGACGCCGAAGGCGAGGTCTACAAGCTGCGCAACCTGTCGCAGTTTGCCGGCTCTTATGCCCAGGCAAGTTATGGTTTCGTCGTCGGCACGACAAGCAAAGGCGATCTGTGGATGCAGAACGAAGCGGGCGTGATCATGCATCTGAAGGCGAAGCGCACCGGCCTGATGCTTAGCCTGGGCGGGGATGCCGTAGTCATAAGCATGCAGTGAACGCCCCCTACAGCGGGGCCGCTTTCCTATCATTTGCATAAGGCCGCGGTCGGAGGGCGCCCCCCTCCCCCGCTGGACCACGGCCCGTGGCCAGACTGAGTCGCACGAAGCCCCAGAATTCCGGACATTTCGGGGGGTGACCGCTCATCGGTCCTTTGACGGACGGCCAGGAAGGCTTCCTCCGTCCCGCGTGGAGCGCCATCCTGGTAGAGCGGTCGCCTGGCCACAGCCATGGCGCCGCGGAGGCCGGGTTACGCCAGATACCGATCAAAGAACTGCGCCACTTAATGATCAAAATGACAGCCTGTTCAGATTCGGGCAAGCCCGATTAAGGCGCGGTAAGCAAAGTTGTCGGTATCTTCGGGTGATGATTGCCCGCACCTCACGGGCGGCCTGTTCCCGCTGGCTGGGCTCTAGGTCGGGCGTGCCGGGCCAAGACCCCTGCCCCCCGCTTATGCCGACGGCCCGCTCCCAGCGGCCCATGGCATTCGGCCACCTCTGAAAACGACCCTTTGCGGTCGTTCAGGAGTGCACCAGACTTGATTTTTTGAGAGGCCGATATCGGCTGTGATTGAGCAATGAACCTAACCCGCAGCAAGCTCCACCGGCCGTCCGTCCGGGGCCCGGCGATAGGCGTCCCCTAGGCCGCCGTGCGCATTTCTAGTGCCTCGGGATCGGTCAGCCCCTTGGCGAGGCACAATCGCTCCAGAGCGGTCAGCCAATGTTCGTAGTAACGCGAGCCGTCATCCCGTGGATCAAGCGCGACGACTTCGCGCAGTACACGTCCAGTGTGTCAGCCCATTCGCGCCAACCGAAATATCCAGCCTGGCTGAGTTGCACAGTCAGTGCGAAAACCTGGGCCTGCCACAGCTCGGCAAAAACCGGCTCACTGCTGTCGCGCGGCACGCCGGGAAGCGCGTCGATCACCTCGTACGGGGTCAAGATAGTCGTCCCACAGGTCGAGATACACGCATCGGCAGGGTTGGCTTCGCCTTGAGCCAGCCGTGGTCGGCGCCACCCAGTTCGGCGAACTTCCTGCGTTCGATCATGATGGTTTCTCCTGTGCGGAAGCGAGGCCGCGGCCCCAGTTGTGAATGCAAGGTGGTGCTTGACGGTAGTGCCGAAAACAGAAGGGATGGAAAGTCATCGTTTCCATTTCAGGAGGCATCGGCACGTCCCTACCCGACCTGGAAGCCTGGGCGATCTTCGCCAAGGTGGCCGAGACCGGCTCCATCCCTGCCGCCGCCGCCGAACTGGACCCGTCCGGCCCGACCGTGTCGAAGGCGATACCGCGGCTGGAGACAAAGCTCGCCGAACGGCTGATCCATCGATCCATCGCACCTCGCGCCGCTTCGCGCCTGACCAAGGCCGGACGGATCCTGGTGGTGCGCGCAGCCCAAATCCTCGCCGAGGCGAGGCAGTCGAGGCGGAAGCCACGCCACGTCGGCAGTGCCGCGCGGCCGCGTGCGCCTACCCGCCCCAGCGTCGCGCCCGCGGGCCCGAACGTCCAGGTCTGTTCTCGGCTCCTCCCATCTGGTACAGTTCTTCAACCGCTAGACTACGGAGTGTCGCTCGGTGTCCACGCCAGTTCCCAAGACCACTCCGGTGCTTGACCAGGACATCGCTGCGCTCGGCTCCCCGAGCGCGAGAATCTTCAGGCGTTGCTGGGACCGCCACCAATCATCTATGGCGAGACCAAGGATGCCTACGACGCATTCTTCGCGCGTGTTCAGGCTTCGTATCTGCTCAACCCGCCTGGAGCACTGATCCGCCGCGCAGAATGGCGAGAATGGCTTGGTGTGCATTGATGCCGCGTCGCGCCGCAGTGCCGACAACGGATCTGATGGTGGCGAACAGGTCGGCACCCCAGCTCGAACGGAAGCCGCCGGTGACCTTGCGGTAGGTGGCGGTGGGCCGCAATTCTCGCTCGCTACCGTTGTTGTCGGGCGGGACGTCAGGATGTTCGAGGAAGGTGAATAAGTGGCTGCGCACCTTGCCGTAACGTTTGCGTAGTCGCTTGCCGTGGCGGTTGGTGGGTGCCAACACCATGATCGCGTTCAGGTCGCGATCCAACCTGCACTGATAGGTTCGTCGTGTGCTCTCGGCCAGTTGCTTGCGCCGCCGCGCCAGCACCACGGCACGCAGCAACAGCATCTTCATGCGCGGCGCGAAGATCGCGTCTCCCGCCTCGATCGCATACTGGCAATCACGCAATTGATGCGCCAGGCAGACTTGCCAAAGATCGGCATGCCCCTGCTGGGCGCTGTAGAGGTCGGACACCCAGATGCTGGGTCGATGGCCGGCCAATACATCGGCGACAACACTGGCCGCACGGCTATTGCGGATCACGTGGATCACCACCTGATCGTTCTGGAATACCCAGTTCCAGTGGGTGCGTCCGTCGATCCGTACCGGTGGTCTCGTCGGAGCAGATGATCCGAGAACGGCGCAGCCGAGCGAGGATAGCCGTCACCTCATTGTCGAAGCATGGCGCGGCGCGGCGGAACATCGCATCCAGCGCTCCCTCGCTGATCTGCAAGGCAAACAGTTGGAGGAACAGCTGTGTCAGACGACGATAGCTGATCGCGTGGCTGAAGCGCAGGTAGATCGCCAACGCCAGGATGTTCACACTGAACGGCGAACCTTCTTCCATGCCCTCGGGCACCGGCGCCAGCGTGACGCCGCGACAGCGCGGGCAGTGCCCGGCATACCGTTCCACGCGGGTCACCACGGGGCGAACCACTGGAAGCTCTATCTTATCGTAGCGACCGTGCAGCACCTGGTCCGCTTCACCCAACGCCGCGTGGCAATGCACACAGGCCGCCGCCTTGGCAATCACTGTCTCATCGGGATCGATGGACAGCGCCCGGCCGCCACCCTTACGACCCAGACTGCCCTGGCGCGGCCCGTTGCGCTTGGTCTTCTCCGCTTGATTGGGCTTCTGTCCCTTCGATGGTGGCAGGCTGGAATTGCCGGGTGTCTTCGGCGGGTGGCCGAGCTTGGCTTTGAGTTCCGCGATGTGCTGTTCGGCCGCCTCAAGCCGCTGCCACAGCGTTTGGATCAACGCGTCCTTCTCGGCGTGGCTCAGTTGGCTGAGGTCGGGAAGCTGGGGCACCCGAAGCTTGAATCGAGTCGCCCGTGACCGCGTCAATCATTTCTTTGTGGATGGTCAGCTCAGCGCCAAACCGCCCCCAAATGCTCCGGCGAACCGGGGATGAGCAGATACCAGGCTTCGGTGCGACCCAAGGACATCTTCGAAGAGATTTGGGTCAGGGACATTGTCGACTTGGATTGGGGGGCGCAGCGTCTTCGACGTCTGAAGGACAGTCTGCTGGTTGCCACAACGCAAGAAGCGATAACAGCGGTAATGCTGCCCATAATCGGTGACGACAATGCGCTTGATCTGGCTCATGGTTGGGCAGTGCGGAAACCAGAATTCGTCGCAAAGCCGTCGGACGACAGCAGGCCACCGTCAAAACGAGCGATGATTGGTTTGCCAGCAACCGGCGACAACCCCGGCAGCGACGTGGCAGATGCAACTTTGGCGCGCATGGTGTTTCAGCTTTCCAACGGGAATCGGTCCGACGCCAATTCCTACATCGGATCAATAGGTTGTACCAGACCCTTCAGATGCGCTGCATAATGCGGGCTAGAGTGGGCCGGCGGTGACCGACGCGGACTTGGGCGAACTAAATACAGTTTTTCGGTTTTTCCCAGATTGACCATCGACGGGAGTGATCCGGAGAATGTCGGAATGTCATCTGGATATCTAGACAAATAATGTTGCTTCGTAAAGATAAAAGTATTGGGATATTGGGAATATGATTAGCAGAAATCTGATTTGGCAGAACAAACCCATCGGCTCTATCTCATTGTTTTAGGCCGCTTTTATGCAACGTGCCGTGGCCGGCCACAGCCGCGTGGCCTCGACTATTGTTGCTCCCAGCTCGGGGTGGAGCTTGCGGGTGAATTGCTGGAATTCGAGGAGGTGCCGGAAGCTCTCGAGTACCGTCAAACCCTGCGCGCGCAGGCGGGAGGCAATCCGTCCACTGCAGCAGTTGAGGTGACCCCGCAGGGATTTTTAACCCCCGCATGAAGCGGACCTGTCTGCTGTGGGTCCAGGCTGTGTCAAAACCCGTGACTCGCTCACGGAGGGACTTGCTAAAATCGCGGCACGACTTCGGCGGAGAATATCTGGATGAAATGTTTCGTGCGGTGGGAGGAACGGACGCAGGACACTTTCTTACCTAGCTGCCTGGAAACAACGTAACCGAGGATAATCCTGTTCGCGTGATAGACGTTTTCATTACGGGGCTCGATTTGACCGGGTTTTGAGGGAATGCGCGCTCAGGCAACAGGGCGGCCAGGCTATCATCCGTCGACGCTTGCTGAAGATCTATCTCTACGGCTACCTCAACCGCATCCAGTCTGCCGGCGCCCGGAGCGCGAGACCCAACGCAATGTCGAACTGATGTGGCTCACCGGTCGCTTGATGCCGGACTTCAAAACGATTGCCAATTTCCGCAAGGACAATGGTCCGGCCATCCGCGGCGTCAGTTATTGTGCTCTGCCGTCAGCTCAACCTGTTCTCGCAGGCGGTGGTCGCGGTGGATGGCAGCAAGTTCATGGCGGTGAACAATCGGGATCGGAACTTCACCAGCGCCAAGGTGCGGCGGCGCCTGGAGCAGATCGAAGCCAGCATCAATCGCTACATGTCTGCGCTCGCTAGACAAAACCGTCGACCTGCACGTCCGCCCTGTGTATCACTGGTTGGCCGATCGGGTCCGTGCGCATGTCTTTCTTTGCATGCTGGCCTATTACCCGGAATGGCACATGCGTCAGCGCCTCGCGCCGATGCTGTACGACGACACCGACAGGGAAGCTGCCGAAGCACTGCGCAAAAGCGTCGTAGCGCAGGCGCAGTGTTCTCCCGCTGCAGTCAAAAAGCAAACGACGGGCCTGACAGAAGACGGCTTGCCCGTACACAGCTTCCACTCGCTGCTCGCCGATCTCGCGACATTGGCGCACAACACCATCATCACAGCAATCACACCGAACCATCCACTCACCGTGGTGACCAGGCCACGCCGATCCAGCACAAGGCGTTCACCCTCCTCGGCATCGAGTGTAGCCATATGTGGACGGCCCCCTCCTTGCAAGGTGTTTTGCAGTGCTTTGATCGGATCGCTTGCGTCCATATGTCCGGCCTGTTTGTGCGCTCGCACATGAACGCTGGCCAAGATGGTTTCCGCGACGACGAGTTCCAAACAGTGAAGCGGCCTCATAGAGGGCCATGGCTACACGGAGTGTCTCGCGTCGTGGATCGATCGATCACACCATCTGCTCATTATCTTGCAAGTTCTGGCATCGGCTCAGCACGGTTGCAGTTGAGTTGCTCCCCGTGTCTGGCTGATCTCTAGGCGCGCACTGCCGCAGCGGCGTGGATTTCGCGGCGTAGCTTTCGCCGGTGACCATCAGCTTCCAGGCGATGCGGGCCATCTTGTTGGCCAGCGCCACGGCGGCCAACTTCGGCGGTTTGCGCTTGAGAAGCTCGACGAGCCAGGGCGATCCGCTTCCGCCACGTCGAACATGTTGGATCACGGCGGTGGCTCCGACCACCAACACGCTGCGCAAGCCCTCGTCGCCGGCCCGCGTGATGACGCCGAGCCTGACTTGCCGGCGGTCGAATGATCCTTCGGCGTCAAGCCGATCCAGGCAGCGAACTGGCGGCCCGATCGAAACATCTCAGGCGCCGGGGTCTTCATCATCAGCAGCGCCGCGCCGATCGGACCGACGCCGGGGATCTTCGCCAGGCGTCGGCTGCATTCATCGGCCCGATGCCAGGCCATCAGCTTGGCGTCGACTTCGTCGATTTGCGCCTGCAGCTGCGTATATTCCTTGGCCTGGATGGCGAATAGCTCTCGCGCCAGGGCGGGCAGACTCTCGTCGGCCTCGATGCGCTCGAGCAGCGGAACCAGGTGAGCCATTCCCTTGGCGGCGGTCAGGCCGAACTCGGCGGCATGGCCGCGGATGGCGTTGGCCAGCTGCGTGCGATTGCGGATCAGCCGGTCGCGCAAGCCGACCAGCATCAAGGCCGCTTGCTGCTCGGCCGTCTTCACCGGCACGAAGCGCATGGTCGGCCGGCTCATCGCCTCGCAAAGCGCTTCGGCGTCGGCCGCATCGTTCTTGCCGCGCTTGACATACGGCTTGACCAGCTGAGGCGCGATCAGCTTCACCGCATGCCCGAGCGATTGCAGCAGGCGTGCCCAATGATGGCTCGCACCGCAGGCTTCGATCGCGATCACCGTCGGTGCAAGTTTCGCGAACAAAGCTATCATATCCTTGCGCCGCAGCTTCTTGCATAAAACCGGCGCTTCATCAGCACTCACCCCGACCTCATTCTGGCACATCGATGCCGTCGGGGGCCCGTCCACACCAACAGTAACCAAGACACTTGGCGAGCGATTGTGCTGTCAATTCAAGACTTTGCGCTATTTGGCCTCAGGAAGCTCGGGCTAGAGCGGACCAGGAGGAAGCCACGACCGAGCGGAGCAAATCGTCGAAGTTGAAGGAGAAAATCGCGGCGCTGAAAAAGCGCATGCAGCAACTCAAGGAGATCGACGTCCTGGTACAAGCCGCACCAAACAAACAGATCTCGCTGACCGACCCCGATGCCCGTTCGAAGGCCGCAAGTGGCGAGGGAACCGGCGTCGTGGGCTACAACGTCCAGACTGCCCGCCCGAAATCACCTGATCGTTGCCCACGAGGTCACCAATGTCGGGAATGATCGGGGCCAGCTCGCTTCAATGGCGCGGCAGGCGCAGACCGCGATGGGTCGCAAGGACCTCGAGGTTAACGCGGGCACGACGCCGTTCGTGCCGAAGCCGCTAACCTCCAGCAGCAAGGCCGAAGGACGTTTCGGCAAGCAGGACTTTGTCTATGTGGCCGAGGACGATACCTATCGCTGCCCGGCGGGAGAGCGGCTGACCTCGCGATCCACATCCGTCGAGGACGGCATGATCTTGAATGTTTACTGGACCTCGGCCTGCCAGAACTGTTCGGTCGAAAGCGGTCCTCAGACAAGGCCCCTGGTAATGTGACACCCATGGAAGTGGCGCGACGGTAAGTGCGCCGAGCTGCGCGTTGCGCGGCAGGAAGATTTGGTGACTGGCGATGCAGGCCACGATGCGGCCACTCTCTGTAACGGGTTCATGCGGCCAACTGCGCACTGTGCTGTATACTGCTAAGCTATTGAGGTTGTTGGTCGGAGTGAGAGGATTCGAACCTCCGGCCCCTGCGTCCCGAACACAGTGCTCTACCAGGCTGAGCTACACTCCGGCCAAGGCGGCGCATATAGCCCCGCGCACCGGTCCGGGCAAGGCATCGTTACAGCCGCGCGGCTTCGACGTTCGCGGCGCGGTGCAGGTGGGACAGGCGTTGCAGCACCGCAGGGACGCTTTCCAGCACCTCATAGAGTCGCCGCGCCTCGGGTAAGGCGAAATCGGCCTCGATCGCCGCCTCGATCGTTGCCAGGAAGGGTGCGGCCGAACCGGCCACGTCGCAGATCAGGATCGGCTTGGCATGCAGGCGGAGCTGGCGCCAGGTGATGATCTCGATCGTCTCGTCGAGCGTGCCGAGGCCGCCCGGCAGCGAGATGAAGGCATCGGCAGCTTCGAACATGCGCTGCTTGCGGCTGTGCATGGAATCGGTGACGACGAGTTCGGTGATGCTGTCGTGCGCCACTTCGCGCCGGGTGAGGAATTCCGGAATTACGCCCAGCACCGCGCCGCCGGCTGCCAGTGCCGCATCAGCGATGATACCCATCAGCCCGATGCGCCCGCCGCCGAAGACCAGGCGAATGCCGGCCTCCGCCAGCCCCTTGCCAAGCGCTTGCGCTGCGGTGCGGTATGCGGGATCGTTGCCGGCGCGGGAGCCGCAGAACACGGCAACGGAATGAACGTGAGGCATGGCGTGCATGTGGCGGGGCGAGGGGGACTTTGCCACCCGTTTCGTGCAGGGGTCTGGAATTATTGGTGGCGACCCGGCGTCCAACGGTTTGCCGAGGGGCTGTTCTCATAAGGGGGATGAAGCGGGATGACGAAGAAGCTTGCGGTTCTGACTGTTTTGGCTGTGGCGATGGCGGGTACCGCCGGGGCCGCGGTGTACGATCCGATTGAAACCCGTCAGGCCGGGCAGGATCTGTTGCTCGGCACGTTCACAGGCATTCGCGCTGTGGTCGACGCCAAGGGCGACGTGAAGAAGCTGGAACCGTCGGCGAAGGCGATGGCGCGCTGGATCACGCAGTTCCCGACGCAGTTCCCCAAGGGCTCCGAGCAAGGTCACAACACGAAGGCGCTGCCGGCGGTGTGGACCGAAACCGCGGAGTTCCAGATGGACGCGGACAACCTTGCGACTCAAGCGACCAAGCTGGCGGAACTCGCCAAGGCCGGCGACGCCGAAGCTGTGGCAGCGCAGGTCAAGGTCGTGGGTGACGCCTGCGCGACGTGCCACAAGACGTTCCGCGCAAAGTGAGGTAGCGCCCCCTCCCTGCCCTCCCCCGCTTCGCGGGAGAGGAGATTCCAAAATCCTCCTCTCCCGCGAAGCGGGGGAGGGCAGGGAGGGGGTCCGGCTACCCGGCTCGTACCAGCCGCCCGGGTGTGGCGCCGGTGTACTCGCCGTGCTCGAACACCGGTGTACCGGACACCAGCGTCGCGATATAGCCGTCCACGCGCTGCACCAGCCGCCGGCCGCCCGCGGGCAGGTCGTAGCGGATCTCCGGCACATGCAGCCGCAGGCGCTCGAAATCGATCACGTTCACATCGGCCTTCAGTCCTGGCGCCAGCCGCCCGCGATCCGCGAAGCCAAAGAAGTCCGCCGTCTCACTGGTCTGCCGCTTCACCAGCCATTCCCGCGGCAGGCCAGGCCCGCGCGTCCGGTCGCGACCCCAATGGGTGAGCATCCAGCTCGGCATGCTGGCATCGCTGATTGACGAGCAATGCGCGCCGCCGTCCGACAGCCCCAGCATCGTCTCCGGCGAGGTCAGCATGGTGCGGATGATGTCGTGATTGTCCTCGTTGTAGCCGACGATCGGGAAGAACAGGAACCGATCCGGCCCGCCCGCCAGATAGTCATACGCCACCTCGGCCGGTGAGTGGTTCGAGCGCTGCGCCATCGCGGCGATGCTGCTGGAGGCCTCCGGCTCGTAGTCCGGCGGATCGCCCATGACGAACATGCGATCCCAGCGCGTGGTGATCTGCTGGCGGAACTGTGACAGCCGCCCCACCAGCTCAGCCGATGGCTCGTCGTTCAGGATCGCGGCGCGCACCGCCGGATCCTGCAGCCGCGCGAGCCGCTGCGCCGCCGGCAGCTTCAGCAGTGCCTGATAACTCGGCCGGATGGAGAACGGGTTCAGCGCGGTGTCCACACCCAGCATCACGCCGACCGGGCGGCCGGCCACCTGCGCCGTGACAAACGCGCCTTGGGCACGCGCGGTCCGCACGCCCTCCATCAGGCGCTGCCAGCGCACCGGATCGGTCGGGCGGTCGGTCAGCAGGAACCAGACCGGCCGGCCGGTGTCCTGGCCGAGCTTCGTCATCCAGGCCAGCTCCTCGGTCTCCACCTCGAAGTCGCTGTTGATGCCGAATGCGCCGTGGTTCAGTCCCTTCAGCGCCGAGCCGATGCCGAGCAGTTCCTGCACCTCCGAGTAGCGCCCGGGCACCATCTCGCCGGTCGGCGTCTTGTGCGAATTGGTGCGCGAGGTGGTGAAGCCGAACGCGCCGGCTTCCAGCGCCTCGCGCGTCATGCGGCGCATCGCCTCGATGTCCTCGGCCGTCGCCTTCTCGCGGTCGATGGCGCGTTCGCCCATCACATAGACGCGCAGCGGATGGTGCGGGACCTGCGCGGCCACGTCGATCGCGCGCGGCATCCGCTCCAGCGCATCGAGATACTGCGGGAAGCTTTCCCAGTCCCACTTCAGCCCTTCGGCGAGCGTGATGCCGGGGATTTCCTCAACCGCCTCCATCAGCCCGATGAGCGAGTCATGATGCTCGCGCCGCACCGGCGCGAATCCGACGCCGCAATTGCCGAACAGGATCGTGGTGACGCCGTGCCAGGACGACGGCGCCAGCTCCTTGTCCCACGTCGCCTGGCCGTCGTAGTGCGTGTGCACGTCGACCCAGCCGGGGGTCACCAGCATGCCGTCGGCCTTGATCTCGCGCCGGCCGGGGCCGGCCTTGCCGCCGACTTCGGCAATACGGTCGCCGTCGATCGCGATGTCGCCGGTGAAGGCTTCTTTGCCGGTGCCGTCGATGATGGTGCCGCCGCGAATGACCGTGTCGTGCATGGTGGTCTCTCTCCTGGGTTCCCTTTGACTTTAGAGCAGAGACCCGAGGGCCCAGCCGGTCAAGCACGCGGTCGAGGCGGTCACCGGAAAGGCACGTCGGCGCGCGACGGAACGGCCGCACAGGTCCTGGTAATCCGGACGGCTCCCACAATCAGCCAATCGTCGGCAATATCGCCACAATCCGTTCGAAGAGGCTGGATGGCGCCGGTCAAGCGACAACGGCACCATGACCCAATTGCGCCGCATCTAAATTATATCGGAGGCGCCGCCGGCTGTCAGAGCGATCGACGGCGAGGTCGATCTGCTGGTCCGTTAAATTAGCGGTAGCGACACGTTACCAGCCAATAAATTTGTCGTCCCATCAGAGTCTATGCGGTGTTGCCGGGCCGGATTTGTTGACCCGGTAACCAGCGGAGTCGCATTATTAACGTGTCGTCAGAATTAGACACAAAGGTGTCCGCCAGCCTGGCTGAATCAAAGGGCCGATCCATGCGATCTCATCGCGATGTGATAGACGCCGAGCAGGTCCGGTCAACCTATACCCACTTGCCGCTCACGTTGTCGGTCACTGTGTTGAACAGTGTCTTGCTTGGGTTTGTGCTGGCCCCAGTTGTCCCGAAATCCAGGATCTTTGTCTGGAGCGGCCTGGTGATCGGCTTGTCTGCGCTTCGTCTGGTTCTTTGGCATGTCTATCGCAGCCTCGACGTGGAACGAGCGCAGAACCGGTGCTGGGCCCACCTTGCGACCGCGGGAACTCTCGCCTCGGGCGTCCTGTGGGGTTGCGGATCTCTGGTGTTTTCGCCGCTTGACGACCCTCATAGGCTCTTTTTGGCGCTGGTGATCGGGGGGATGTGTGCTGGCGCCGCGACCGTGCATGCCACTCACTTCCCGTCCGTACTGGCATTCATTCTGCCCGCAATCGCGCCGCTTTCGGCAACCTTCTTCATACAGGACAATCGTCTTCAGATCGTTTTGGGATCCATGACCTGGATCTTTGGTATCTCTACGTGCATTGTAAGCCTGAGGTTTAGGCAATGGTTTCGCGAGACTACATTGGCTCGACTGGTGCTCGCACGCCGGGCGACACAGATACATGTGACCAATGCGCGTCTCAAGGCAGAAATCTTGAACCACCAGGCAACCGAAGCAAAGCTCCGGAACGCTCAGAGCCAGATCGAACACCAACTGGCCGAGGCAGGAAAGACGCAGGCAATCGGTCAACTCGCCGGAGGGATTGCGCACGACTTCAACAACGTCCTGGGAATAATCCTGGGGAATCTCGAACTGATGGAGTCTTACACGGGCGACAATGCTGCGGCAGAGGAATTGCGCAGGGACGCGGTCGCCGGAGCGTCGCACGGCGCCGAATTGACGCGACAGCTGCTCGCCTTCGCGCGACGTCAACCACTGTTTCCGCTGAGTACGGACGTAAATGGATTGATCCAATCCACATCGAGGATGTTTGAGCGCTTGCTGACCGCGCGTATCGTATTGCACCTTGATCTGGATCCAACGATTGGTCGAGCTTTGATAGATCCGACGCAGCTGGAGGCGACCCTCATCAATCTTCTGTCGAATGCACGCGATGCCATGGAATTTGGAGGAGAATTGACAATTGCCACCCGGGATCTGCACGTCGACCAAGATGGGACGAACGCACGTCCAGAATTGGATCCTGGCGATTACCTGCTTATCGAGGTTGCGGATACCGGGACCGGCATTCCGGAGTCAGTCATCGACAAGATTTTCGACCCGTTCTTCACCACCAAAGAGAAAGGCAAAGGTTCTGGGCTTGGGCTTTCGATGGTGTTCGGCTTCATCAAGCAGTCTGGCGGCCATGTGTCCGTGCGAAGCAGCCCCGGAGGAGGAACAGTGTTCAGCCTCTATCTGCCGCGCTCCTCGCAGGACGAGCAAGGACCAGCCGAGGCGGATGCGTCTCCTCCTTGTCCTGACCCAAGGGGAAGGCTGGAAGTTGTACTGGTCGTCGATGACAATGTTCAAATGCGGCGCGTCACGGTGAGGCAGCTTGTCCACCTGGGCTATCGGGTTCTTGAAGCCCCGGACGCAAGGACGGCGAGAGCAATCTTGGAAACCGACAGCACCGTGTCCCTCCTGTTCAGCGATGTCGTGATGCCGGGCGACATGGACGGAATTGAATTGGTGGAGTGGGCTGCCGCACACAGGCCTCGGCTACGGAGCCTCCTGACCTCAGGCTTCTCGAAATCCGAAGGCCGTGAGCAACACCTGGCGACCCTGGGGTGCAAGTTCCTGAGAAAGCCGTTTCGCGGTCATGAACTGGCGCATTCAATTCGTGAGGCTCTGGAACCTCTTGGCGACGGCTCAGTCCAGGCTTGATCAGCCTGGAACGGTGGCTACCGACGTGGCGCTGCTGACATTCGGCCTTCGGTGGCTGGCCGGCGGCGTAATTGGCACCGGGTTCATCTGCCGCAGGCCCGACTGAGCGGATTGCAACAGCGTACGTCGCAGAACCCGCGGACCGTCGCATGCAACTGCAAAGGTCAAAGCGGCTTGAGCAGGAAGGCCAGGCCGCGCACAATGCCGCTAACCCAGGTCCGGAGGCCCGCCATGACCCCGATCCACCTTCGCCACGGTGTGTTTCTGCCGCCCTTCCACCCGATGGACGAAAATCCCGCGGCATGCATGGACCGCGATCTCGAACTCATGCAGTGGCTGGACCGGCTCGGCTTCCACGAGGCCTGGATCGGCGAGCATCACTCGGCCGGCTGGGAGCTGATCAGCTCGCCCGAGCTGTTCATCGCCGTTGCCGCCGAACGCACGCGCTCGATCCGCTTCGGCACCGGCGTGATTTCGCTGCCGTACCACAACCCGCTGATGACCGCGAACCGCATCATCCAGCTCGACCACCACACGCGCGGGCGCATCATGTTCGGCGCGGGCCCGGGGCTGCTCGCGTCGGATGCGCTGATGCTGGGGATCGATCCGAACACTCAGCGCGATCGGATGGCCGAGGCGCTGGATGTTATTCTAAGGTTCTTCCGCGGCGAGATCGTCACCGAGAAGACCGACTGGTATACCTTCGTCAATGCGCGTGCGCATCTGCGTCCGTATACACGCCCGCATCCCGAGGTCGCGGTGGTGAGCGCGGTCACGCCGTCCGGCGGCAGGTTAGCCGGGAAGTACGATCTCAGCATGATCTGCGTCGCGGCGACCAATCCGTTCGGCTACGACGCGCTGGCGGCCAACTGGCAGATCGCCAACGACATCGCCGCCGCGCAGGGACGCAGCATGGACCCCGCCCGGCTGCGCCTGGTCGGGCCGATGCACATCGCCGAGACGCGCGCCCAGGCCTACGCGAACTGCCGCTTCGGCTTCGAGCGCTATCTCGGCTATCTCAACAACAACCAGCCACGGTTCATCGTGCCCGACGGGCAGGATCCGGCAGAGTGGTTCGTGGAGAACAAGTTCGGCGTGATCGGCACCCCTGACGATGCAATCGCACTGATCGAACGGCTCCAGGCGAAGCAGGGCCAATTCGGTGTGTTCCTGCATCAGGCGCACAACTGGGCCGACTGGGAGGCAACGAAGCGGTCGTACGAACTCTACGCCCGCTATGTGATGCCACACTTCTCCGGCGACAACGTGCCGCGCATCGAGTTTTTCGACTGGTGCACCGAACACCGTGACGAACTGACGGAGAAGCGGTCCGCCGCGGCCCGCGCCATGTTCGACAAGCATGAAGCAGAGCAGCGAGTCGCGGGCGAAGCCGCGCCGATGGTGCGACCGAAAGCCGGCCGCGAGGCGTGGTGACTCAAATGGCTTCAGTTGCGATATCCGGGGTGATCCTGACTGTGCTGGATTACCCGGCGACGGCGGCTGTACTGCTCGCCGCTTCACGGCGTCTCGCCGAGTTGAGTGGCGCCGGACATGTCCAGGCGCTTCTCGTGCGGACTCCGCCGGAAGCGAGCGTCACGCCAAGCGAAGAGATCCTCTCCGTGCAGCGGGAGGCCGAACTTCGATCAGCCGAGGCAACTCGTTCCGACGCCGTACGGGCGGTTTTCGACGGCTGGCTGCCAGGCACGGAGCAGGCAGGCATCAAAGCCGAATGGATCGATATAGACGGCATCGCGGAACTGGTTGTCGAAGAGAGAGGCGCCCGCGCCGATTTCCTAGTGCTCGAGCAGCCGGCTCGGCATGATTACGGCACGAGCTGGAATGCCTTGCGCGCCGCGTTGTTGGCAACTGGCCGACCAGTGCTTGTGGTACCTGCCAATGCATTGGACGAGTTCGGACGCCGTGTGGCCATCGCCTGGCGCGACGACGAGCGCGCAACCAAGGCAGTTCTCGCCGGGCTGCGCTGCCTCGCGCGCGCCGAGCGGGTGTTCTTGCTTGCTGGCGTACGGGACAATGCGGCACCCGCGATGCCTGCAATCCTCTCCGAACACGGTGTGAACGCGGAGTTGCACACCCTGCCCATCGGACCCGGCGCGTTCGGCGCGGTGTTGCTGGCCAAGGCGCACGAACTCGGCGCCGACATGATGATGATGGGCGCCTATGTGCATAGTCCTCTGCGCCAGCTTCTGTTCGGCGGCGTGACGCGCTACATGCTTTCCCATGCCGACATCCCGGTGCTGATGCGGCACTGACGTCAGGCGTTCACCAGCGGCGCATGGTCGGCGTGGAATTCATCCTCGGTCACGCCATAGATATCGAACACCTTGGCCGGGCTGAGCTGCGCCGGCGTGCCGTCGAACACGATGCGACCAGCCTGCAAGGCGACGACGCGGTCGCACCAGGCGCGCGCCGCATCCAGATGGTGAAGACAGGCAAGGACCGTCAGCCCATCCTGCCGGTTCACCGTGCGCAGCACGTCCATCACCAGGCGCGCATTGTGCGGGTCGAGGCTGGCGATCGGCTCGTCCGCCAGGATCAGCATCGGCTCCTGCAGCAGCGCCCGGCAGATCGCCACGCGCTGCTGCTGCCCGCCCGACAGCGTGCCGGCGCGCTGCAGCGCCACCTCGGCTAGGCCGAAGCGCTCCAGCAGCGTCATCGCCATGGCGCGTTCCTCGGCCGAGAACAGGCCGAGGAGGCTCGGCAGTGCGGACCGGTGCGACAGCCGGCCGATCAGCACGTTGGTCAGCACGTCCAGCCGCGGCACCAGGTTGAACTGCTGAAAGATCATCGCCGCGCGCGCACGCCATTCGCGCAGCGCCTTGCCGGCGAGCGAGGTCACATCGACGTCGCCGAACCGGATCGTGCCCGCGCTTGGCTCGGCCAGCCGGTTGATCATGCGCAGCAGCGTGGACTTGCCGGCGCCCGAGCGGCCGATGACGCCGAGCATCTGTCCGCCCGGCACATCGAGATCGACGCCGTCAACCGCGACCACGGAGCCGAACCGCCGCGTCAGGCCGCGCAGCCGCAGCGTCTCGGGATGCCGCGCCGTCACGGAGCGGAACCCATCGGCCTGCCCAACGCCGCGGGATCTTCCGTCGCGTGGTCTGCCAATGTGAACGCCGCCGCCATCAGTGCCCGCGTGTAGTCCTCGCGCGGGTTGGCGAACACCGCGTCGGCGCTGCCCTGTTCCACCACGCGCCCGTGGCGCAGCACCACCACGCGATGCGCCAGCGCGCGCACCACCTTGAGATCGTGGCTGATGAACAGATAGGCCAGGCCGTGCACCTGCTGCAGCCGCCGCAGCAGATCGACGATCTGGGCCTGCACCGACATGTCGAGCGCGCTGGTGGGTTCGTCGAGCACGACGAAGCGCGGCTTCAGCACCATGGCGCGCGCGATCGCGATGCGCTGGCGTTGGCCGCCGCTGAACTCGTGCGGATAGCGGTCGGCTGAGTCGGCGGGAAGCCCGACCTCCTCCAGTTCGGCCGCGACCCTGCACGCGCGGTCGGCGCGGCTCAGCCCAGGTTCGTGCACGCGCAGCCCCTCGGCCACGATATCACCCACCGGCATGCGCGGCGACAGGCTGCCGAACGGGTCCTGAAACACGATCTGCATGCGCGCGCGCAGCCGCCGCAGCGCGCGGCGGTCGAGCGAAGCGACGTCCTCCCCCGCAAACTCGATGTGGCCGGAGGCGTGCTCCAGCCGCAGCGCGGCAAGCGCCATCGTCGTCTTGCCGGAGCCCGATTCGCCGACCAGCCCGACCGTCTCGCCTTCGCGCACGGTGACCGACACGCCGTCCACGGCGCGCACATGGCCGATGGCACGGCGCAGCACGCCGCGGCGGATGGCGAAGTGCACCTTCACGTCGTCGGCCTGCAGCAATGGCTGCGCGTCGTTGGACATCGTTGCGGGCTCGCCCTTGGGGACGGCGGCGAGCAGCATCCGCGTGTAGGGATGCGCGGGCGCGGCGAACACGTCGGCGACACGCCCTGCCTCGACTACCACCCCATCCTTCATCACGCACATGCGGTCGGCATAGCGGCGCACGATCTGCAGGTCGTGGGTGATCAGCAGCAGCGCCAGCCGCCGCTCGGTGCGCAGGCGCGCCAGCAACTGCAGGATCTGCGCCTGGATGGTGACGTCGAGCGCGGTGGTGGGCTCGTCGGCGATCAGCAGCGCGGGATCGTTGGCGAGCGCCATGGCGATCATCACCCGCTGCCGCTGGCCGCCGGAAAGCTGGTGGGGAAACGCCTCCAGCCGGTGCTCGGCGTCCGCGAAGCCGGCCTGGTTCAGCGCCTCGATCACCCGGGCGCGCAGCCGGTCGGCGGAGATGCGCCGGTGCAGCGTGATCGCCTCGCCGATCTGCCGGCCGATGCGGTGCAGCGGGTTGAGGCTGGTCATCGGCTCCTGGAACACGATGCCGGCCACCTCGCCGCGCGCGCGGTGCAACGTGTCGGGATCGGCGCCGATCATCTGGCGTTCGTCGAGCAGGATGCTGCCGGTCGGGTTCGTGCCGCCCGCGGGGAGAAGCTGGAGCAGCGAAAGAGCGGTGACCGATTTGCCGGACCCCGATTCGCCGACGAGTGCCAGGGTTTCGCCGCGATCGAGGGTGAAGGATACATCGTCCGCCACGCGCCTGGTGCCGAACGCAACGGACAGGTTCTCGACTTCTACGAGGCTCATATAGCAGCGTGAAAGAAAGATTCACCACGAAGACACGAAGACACGAAGACAGGATGTAAGTGCTTCGCGCGAAGCGCATAATATCGCCTTCGTGCCTTCGTGTCTTTGTGGTGAATACTTCTTCCTTTCATACCGGCAGCCGCCGGGGATCGAACGCATCGCGCACCGCCTCGCCGACGAAGATCAGCAGTGTCAGCACGCCACCCAATACGAAGAACGCTGTGAATCCGAGCCACGGCGCCTGCAGGTTATTCTTGCCTTGCGCCACCAGTTCGCCCAGCGACGGCGAGCCGGGAGGCAATCCAAACCCGAGAAAGTCCAGACTCGCCAGGATCGTCACCGAGCCCGACAGCGTGAACGGCAGGAAGGTCAATGTCGCGACCATGGCATTGGGCAGAATGTGCCGCCACATCACCGCGGCGTCCGCGACGCCGAGCGCCTTCGCCGCGCGCACATAGTCCAGGTTGCGGCCGCGCAGGAATTCGGCGCGCACCACGCCCGTCAGGTTCATCCAGGAGAAAAGTAGTAGGAATATCAGCAGCACCCAGAAGCCGGGCGTGATGATGCTGCCGAGGATGATCAGCAGATAGAGCTGCGGCATGCCGTTCCAGATCTCGATGAAGCGCTGGAACAGAAGGTCGGTGGCACCGCCGTAATAGCCCTGCACCGCGCCCGCGGCGATGCCCACCGCAGACGAGACGATCGTCAGCACGAAGCCGAACAGCACCGACAGACGGAAACCGTAGATCACGCGGGCCAGCACGTCGCGCGCCTGATCGTCCGTGCCCAGCGGATTGGCTGTTGTTGGCGGCGAGGGCGCGGGGCTCGGCAGGTTCTTCACGATGGTACCGAAGCTATACGGCACCGCCGGCCAGATCATCCAGCCGCGCGCGTTGATCGCCTGCTGCAGCTCGGGGTCGGTGTAGTCGGCTTCGGTCGGCAGGAAATCGGCGCCGAACGTGTCCTCGCTGTAGTCCTGCAGCACCGGCACATACCAATGGCCGTCGAAGCGGATCAGCAGCGGCCGGTTATTGGCGATGAATTCCGCGAACAGGCTGGTGCCGAACAGGATCACGAACAGCCAGAAGGACCAGTAGCCGCGCCGGTTCTGCCGGAAGATGGCAAGCCGGCGGCGCGTGATGGGGGAGAACTTCAACCCCTCGCCTCGAAGTCTATACGCGGATCGACCACCGTGTAGAGCGTGTCGCCGACGATCTGCATCAGCAGCCCGAGCAGCGTGAAGATGTAGAGCGTGCCGAACATCACCGGATAGTCGCGCTGGATCGCCGATTGGAAACCCAGCAGGCCGATGCCGTCGAGCGAGAAGACGATCTCCACCAGCAGTGCGGAGGTGAACAGGATGCTGATGAATGCCTGCGGAAAGCCGGCGACGATGAGCAGCATGGCGTTGCGGAACACGTGACCGTACAACACGCGATTTTCGCCGGCGCCCTTGGCGCGGGCCGTCACCGTGTACTGCTTGCGGATCTCCTCGAGGAAGCAGTTCTTGGTCAGCATCGTGAGGCTGGCGAAGCCGCTCGCCACCACGGCGATGGTCGGCAGCACCATGTGCCAGGCGTAGTCTGCGACGCGCGCGGGGAAGCTCCAGTCGGCGGCGCCTTCGCTGGTGAGGCCGCGCAAGGGGAACCACTGAAAGAAGCTGCCGCCGGCAAACAGGACGACCAGCAGGATGGCAAACAGGAAGCTTGGCACGGCATAGCCGACAAGTACCACGGCGCTGCTCGCCAGGTCGAAGCGGCTGCCGTCGCGCACCGCCTTGGCGATGCCGAGTGGGATGGACACGACGTACACCAAGAGCGTGGACCACAGGCCGAGCGAGATCGACACCGGCATCTTCTGCAGCACGAGCTGCAACACTGTCTGGTCGCGGAAGAAGCTGCGGCCGAAGTCGAAGCGCAGGTAGCCGCCGACCATATCGGCAAAGCGCGTCAGCGGCGGCTTGTCGAAGCCGAACATCTTCTTGATGTCATCGATGATGTGCGGATCGAGCCCCCGCGCGCCGCGATACGACCCGGTGCCGCCGAATTCCGACGTGGCCGCGCCGAGCCGGGAAGACAGGTCGCCTTTGCCGCGCAGTTCCGCGATCATCTGCTCCACCGGCCCGCCCGGCGCGAACTGGATAACCGCGAAGTTGATGGCGATGATGCCGAACAACGTGGGGATGACCAGCAGCAGGCGGCGGAAGAGGTAGGCGGTCATTCAGATGGGGTGCCTGCTGTCCCCTCCCCCCAACCCCCTCCCGCAAGGGGAGGGGGAGCATCATGGCACCTGTTGCTCCCCCTCCCTTTGCGCGAGGGGGTTGGGGGGAGGGGACCCAGTGCAAACCTCACTGCCGCTTCGCCGCGTCGATGGCCGCGGCCTTTGCCGTATCGACCCACCAGGTGTCGAAGTTGAAGCCGTCGCGGATCGGCACGCCGGGCTGGCCGAAGCGGTCCCACCAGGCGATGTGGAACGTCCGGCTGTCCCAGTTCGGCACCATGTACCAGCGCCACAACAGCACCCGGTCGAGCGCATGCGCCGCGGACTTCAGCGTGTCTCTGTCCTGCGCCGTGACCATCTTCTCGACCAGCGCGTCCGCCGCCGGATCGCAGACCCCCGGAACGTTGAAGCTGCCCTGCGCCTTGCTCGCCGCGCAGGTGAAGTAGTCGCGCAGCTCGTTCCCCGGCACGTCGCCTTGCGGATAGATCATCATGATCATGTCGAAGTCGAAGTCGTCGGTCAGGTGCTGGTACTGCGCGGGATCGACCGTGCGCACCCGCGCCTCGACGCCGATCTTCTGCAGCAGCTGCACATACGGCAGCGCCACGCGCTCCAGCGAGGGTTCATCCAGCAGGATGGTGAAGTTCATCGGCTCGCCATTCGCATCCACCAGCCTGCGCTCCTTCACCGACCACCCGGCCTGCTGCAGGAGTTCAAGCGCGTGACGCAACTGCTCGCGATTGTTGCCCGATCCGTCGGTCACCGGCAGCCGGAACGGCTCGGTGAACAGGGCGGGCGGCAATTCCTTCCGGTACGGCTCCAGCAGTTTCAGCTCATCGCCCTGCGGGACGCCCGATGACGCCAGATCGCTGTTGCTGAAATAGCTCAGGGTGCGCGTATAGGTGCCATAGAACAGGTTCTTGTTGGCCCACTCGAAATCGAACACCTCGGCCATCGCCTGGCGCACCAGGGGATTGGCGAACACCGCCCGCCGGGTGTTCATCGCATAGCCCTGGATGCCCGTCGGCAGGTGATGGGGAAAATCCTGCTTGATCACCAGCCCCCGCGCGACCGCCGGAAAATCGTAGGCCGTCGCCCAGTTCTTCGAGATGTTCTCGCTGCGCAGATCGATCTGACCGGCCTTGAACGCCTCCATCGCCACCGTTGAATCGCGGAAATACTCGATGCGCACGCGATCGAAGTTGTTGGTGCCCTTGCCGGTCGGCATGTCAGCAGCCCACCAGTCGGGGCGCCGCTCATACGTCACGCCGCGGCCCAGCTCGAAGCCGGCGATGCGATACGGGCCGGAGCCGATGGGCGGATCGGTCAGCGGCCGGGTGAAGTCGCGGCCGTCGAAGAAGTGCTTCGGCAGAACCGGCAGCCCCCCCAGGATCAGCGGCAGCTCGCGGTTCTCGTTCGAGTTGAAGTGGAACACCACGCGGCGCGGGCTGTCCACCACCACGTCCTTCACGTCCGCCATCTGGATGCGGAAGCTTGGGCGCCCCTGCTCCAGCAGTGTGCGATAGGTCCACGCGACGTCCTCGGCGGTGACCGGCGTGCTGTCGGAGAATTTTGCCTCCGGGCGTAGTTCGAACGCGACCCACATCTTGTCGGCCGGCAGCTCGATGGTCTGCGCCAGATGCCCATAGCCCGAGGACCCCTCGTCAGCCGAGGACGTGAGCAGGCTCTCCCACACGTGCCCTACGCTGGAGCCGGAGCCCGAACCGCCGGGCAGCACTACCCACGGGCTGACCAGGCCGCCGGTCGCAGTGCCGCGCAGGATGAACGGATTGAAGCTGTCGTAGGTGCCGATCGACGCCAGCGTGACGTCGCCGCCTTTGGGCGCATTCGGATTGACGTAGGGGAAATACGGGAAGTCGGGCGGCAGGGCGGGCTTCGCCAACACGGCGATCGCATTGCTTCGGGTGACGGGACCATCGGCCCGAACGGGTGTAACGGCGAGGCCGAGCAGCAGCAAAAGGATCATGGTGCGCATGGGGACCACGGTGTGCCGTCAATCGCACGATCTGACAACTGAAGACGCGGTAAGGCAGCGATTGTTCCGATGTCTCCCCCTCCCCTTGCGGGCTTGGGCCGCGAAGCGGACCGAGGTCGGGGGAGGGTGTGGCACCAACACCATGCCAGGTACCGAGGGTGAATTCGTGCCGACACCAACCCCTCCCCGGTCCGCTTCGCGGCCCAAGCCCGCAAGGGGAGGGGGAGGACACTTTGCTTCAGCGTCGCCTTATCCTGACGCAGCGGCATCCAGCATAACTCACGGCTTCGAACCGCTTGGCGGGGTCCCGGTTTGGGCCTGGTTCGCGAGGACTTCGACGCTGGCGGTGCGGCCCACGAGCAGGCGAACGCCCGGTGGAACCTGATCCACCGCGATCCGCACCGGGATGCGCTGCGCCAGGCGCACCCAGCTGAAGGTCGGGATGACGTTGGCCAGCAGATCGCTGCTGCCCTGCCGTTCGCGATCCGCGATGCCGCCGGCGATGCTCTGCACCTGGCCCTCGATGAGCTGGCTCTCGCCCATCAAACGCACTCGCGCGCGATCGCCGACCTGAATCCGCGGCAGCTTGGTCTCCTCGAAGTAGCCCTCCACGTACACGCTGTCGCTGTCGATCAAGGCGAAGATCGGCGAGCCGGCGGTCACGTAATCGCCGGGCCGCATGCTGAAATTCGTGACCACGCCGTCAACCGATGCCTTCACCTCCGAGCGGTCCAGGTTGAGCTGGGCGACGTTGCGATCAACGACCGCCTGCTGATAGTCGGCAGCAAGCTCGACGGCCCTGGCGTTGCTCTGCTGCTGCACCTCCACGGAGACCTCGAGGTTGTTCAGCTCGCGGTCCCGGTTGTATTCGCGCAAGGCCTCCTGTGCGGCGGACTCCTTGCCCGTGACGATGGCCGTGGCCTGCTGCAGCGCATACTGGAACCGCACCGGGTCGATGCGGAACATCACCTGGCCCTTGTGCACCTGCTGGTTGTCTCGCACCAGCACCTCGCTGACCAGGCCCGAGACGTCCGGCGCGACCTTGACAACGTCGGCGCGCACCGTGCCGTCGCGCGTCCAGGGCGACTCCATGTAGTAGATCCAGAGCTGCCAGCCGATGACGGCGGCGACGGCTGCGGTGAACAGCGTGACGGCAAGACGCCCGGGGAGCGATGCCAGGGTCATCGCAGCGGCCAACTGGCCTGAACGGCGACGACACCGCCCACCAGGATGACCAGCAATGCCAGGTCGAACAGCGGCCGGTGCCAGACGAAGCGATAGAAGCCGAGCAAGCCAAGTGCGCGGCGCACAAAGGCGGACACCAACATCGCCGTACCGACCCAGAGCAGCATGGGTGATACCAGGAGGCCGTAGACGTCGACCTCGCTGATCACGCCGGCGCACCCGCAGGGACCGCCGCGTGCGTCGGTTCCGGAGCCGGCCGATACGGTGGCGCGTTCGGGAACAGGTTGTGGCGAATTCCCACAAGCTCCAGCAGCAGGTCGCCGATATGTGGACTGGAAGCGGCGGTGACGGCATCGATCGCGCGATCGATGCTGCCGCGCAGCGTGTCGTCCGGCAACCCCGGTGCGCGGCTGCGGAAATATCCGGCGACGCCTTCGAGAGCGCTGCCGACGGAACCGCGCGCCCCGGCCGGCAGGTCCGCGCTGTCGTGTTGGAGGTTGACCACGTTCAGCCCGATGCGCAGCTCGATCAGGGCATCGGCCACGGCCTTGTCGGCTTGCGGGGCCGAGGCGGCAAGGCGCGGCACCAGTTCGCACAGCCGGTCGAGGCTCAGCGCGGTCAAGGTCGCACGATCGAGGGCGTCCCGGCGCAAGGCGGCCCTGGCGATGTCCCGACGATTGGCACGCATCAAACGCCGTGCACTCCAGACGGCGCCGACCGAACGCCCGATGCGGGTCAGCGTGGCAGCGGTCCCCATGCCGCCCACCACGGCGATGCTGTTGTTCACGTAGGTTGGAAAATCGGCGTTGTAGACATCGGCGAGAGTGAGCATTGCCGCGACGTTCACGGCAATGGCCATGCCGAGGAAGTTCGTTGCCGGCATGGCGATCAATGCCCCCAAGGTCAGAAAAACCGGCGAAAAGACCAGGACCAGCATTTCGAAGGCGACCACCTTCGGCAGGATGACGAACAGGTAAACCATCCCGATTGCCGCCGAGATCAGGACGTAGCGCAGGAATTGCAGAATCGCAGGGGCCGGATCGTCCTGGGCGGCAAAGAAGCTGCATCCCACCGCCGTGAAAATCGCAGCGCTGCCACCCGCCGGCCATGCCGTGCCGATCCAGAACGCGCACATAAGGCCGGTGGCGATCGCGGCGGAGACGGCCGACAGCAGAGCCATGCCATGATCGCGGAAGCGTGTCGCGTCGGGAGCGATGCCACGCGGCAGCGCGAGCGCCGGCAGATCGGGACTGCCAGCGGCGACCTGGAGGCGCAGCGCCCGTACGTCGCGAACGATGTCGACAAGGTCGCGCAACCGCATGAACAGAGCGGTCTGGAGGATGGCATCCCACCCGGACGCCGGCCCGATCGAGGGTTTGGCGCGTTGAATTTCCGCGTGCAGCCGCTCCGCTTCCGCCTGTGGCGCATTGTCGCCCGCCGCGATCCAGGCGGCGAGCCGATCGATGAGCGCCCGGGCGGCGGCAGGAACGCCGCCGGAGGCGTGTAGCGCGGCCAGGCGATCGGCAATCGCGCTGAGCACCGGGAACAGCAGCAGGATACGGCGCTCGAGCACCTCGAGCGGCCGGGTCGCCGACTGCAGGTTGGAGGTGTCGTATGCAAGATGCGTGGTCAGCATGCGGATCTCGACGGCGTCGGACGCGAGTGCCCGGCGCATGCTGCCAACCGTCGCATCGTCCATTCTGCCGTGAAGGGTGTCCAGGCTCAGGCTTCGCGCCCGGCCGAACCAGTCGTCGATGCGCGACAGAAGCGCCGGACCGAGCGGGCGGGGCAGGACGACGGCGCCGATCAGCGTTGTGCATACGATCGCCAGGGTGGTTTCCTCGACGCGCGCGAGCGCGGTGTCGAAGACTGCCTCAGGGGCATCGACGCAGGGAAAGCCGATGATGGCGGCGGTGAATCCGGCGAGCAGAAAGACGTAGCTGCGCGGCGTGCGGTCGAGCAGCGCGAAATATATGCAAAGACCGACCCACAGCGAGAGTGCGGCGCTGAGTAGCCAGGGAACCGCGACAAGATTCGGCACCAGCGCGACGGCAGCGATGGCGCCGAGGGCGGTGCCGGCGAACCGATAGGCGGATTTGGAGCGCATCGCGCCGGTGAGCGGCTGGGCGACGACGTAGACCGTCATCATCGCCCAGTAAGGCCGGTCGAGGCCCATAAGCAGCGCGATGTAGAGTGCCGCCATGGCGCTGGCGAAGGTCTTCGCCGAGAACACCCATTCGCGCAGGCCAGGCAGCATCACGGCAGCTCCCCATCCGTCCGCGCGTCCGCAGCAATCCGCGCGTGTGCCCGCCAGCATATCATGCCAATGGCCCGAGCCAATGACCTGCTGTGACCGCTGGCTCCTCACGTTATACCGTCCCCCGGGTTCACACCGGGATCAGTTCCCGCCACCTGTCACGGCGCTGGTACAAGTTCAGATTGTCTGGGAAACGGGACCCTCTTCCGCAAGCGGGTGAGGTGTGCTCTAGCAGCGTTGCTCTACCGCGCTGCGGTCCAGCTTTCCGAGAATGCCAGCGCGCATGTGCTGAACGGCCGCCTTTCGCGCTCCCGGGGCCATGGCTGGCCGACCGCCTGGACGCCGTTCCGCGACAGGCGCGCACCGAGCGCCGGGATCAGCACGGTGCATACGCCGTAGGGGCGCCCGGGCTCAGCATTCGGCTGTGTATGGATCAGCAACGGCTCGCCGATGCTGTACCAGGTGAGCGCGATCTCCTCCTCGGTTGTCACCAGGCGCTCGGTCCAGAAGTCGCGTGCGTCGCCCGACTTGCTGAACTCCGCATCGATCACCGGGATCGTCTGATCCGCCAGCTCGGCATTGAGCATGCCCTGCACGGTGGATTGCAGCCAGCGCGCCATTGCGATGTTGTCCGAGTAGATGCGCCAGCGATCGTCCGTCAGTTCGCTCTTGAGATAGAGCACATGTCCGGGGCCGGCCGGGCACAGGATGATGCGCCAGAAGCTGGCATTCGTAGAGTTTGGCCCGCCGTCGGTCGCGCTCAGCCGGACGAACGGGTTTTCGCCTGTCAGGATCAGTTGATTGGGGTCCGCAACGCTCATTGGGAAACCTCCTGATGGACACTGCAGGTGACGGGCCTAGTCCGGGATCAGGCCGCCATCCACGTTGAACGACTGGCCGGTGATATTGCGCGCGCCCGCCGATGCCAGGAAGACCACCATCGCGGCGATGTCCTCGGGATCGTTCGCCCGCTTCAGCGGGATGACATCGGCTCTGCGACGTTCCATCTCTTCGACGCTCACACCTTCCTGCTGCGCGCGGATCTGCAGGTTGGCATCCGACAGCGCGGTGCGCGTCACGCCCGGGCAGACGGAATTGACGTTGATGTTGTGCCGGCCCAACTGCTGCGCGGCGGTCTTGGTCAGGCTGATAACCGCGCCCTTGCTGGCAGCGTATGCCGCGTTGGAGGTGCCCTCGTAGCCCTTCCCAGCGATCGACGCGATGTTGATGATCCGTCCGCTGCGCCGAGGGATCATCTCCCGCGCGACGCGCTGCAGGCAGAAGAAGACGCCCCTGGCATTCACGCGGTGGATGCGGTCCCAGTCTTCCTCGGTCAGCTCCATGATGTCCGCGCGACGCGTCACGCCGGCATTGTTCAGCAGGATGTCTATCTGTCCGAACGCGTCCAGAGTCTGGCGCACCATGCGATCGATGTCCCGCAGGTCGCCGACATCAGCCTGCACCGCCAGGGCGCGGCGCTGCTGCGACATGATGGTTTCCGCCGTCTCCTCGGCCTTCCCTGCGGCAATGTCGGCAACGACGACATACGCCCCGGCCATGGCCAGTGCGAGCGCCGATGCCTTGCCGATCCCTTGTCCGGCGCCGGTCACCAACGCGACCTGATTGGCTAGCGTCATGCGATGTCCCCCCATGCGATTCGCGCAACAACAGGCGGCTTAGTCAAGCCGCGCGGCTTTCGCGGCGACAGAGCGCTTCGGGCGGTGAAGCGTCAGACCACCGCCTCGCGGCGCAGCGCAGCCACTTCGTCACTCGTGTAGCCAACCTCCTGCAGCACCGCGTCGGTGTGCGCGCCTAGCGGCGGCGGCGCGCTGTCGAGCGAGCCGCCGCCATGCTCCATCTGAAAGCCCGAACCCATAAGGCGGAGCGGGCCGTGCTCAGTTCCGACGGTCTGCATCGCGTTGCGCGCGACGATCTGCGGATGGTCGATGATCTCCTCGATCCGCCAGATGCTGGCGCACGGGGCGCCGGCGTCGTTCAGGCGCTTCTCCCATGTCTTGGCGTCGTCACTCGCCAGCGCCGCCTCGATGATCGCGCGCAACGCCTGCTCGTTCTCCTTGCGCTGGAACCAGTCGGCGAAGCGCGGGTCGTCCAGCACGTCGGCGCGGCCGAGCGTCGTCATCAGCGCGTCGTACTGGCGGTCGTTGTTCACCGCGAGCAGCAGAAAACTGTCCTTCGCGCGGAACAGGTTGGCGGTGACCTTGCGGCTGATCGCCTGGTTGCCGAACTGCTCCTGCCGATGGCCCGCCACCGTGAAGTCGGCCACCTGGGTGGAGAGAAAGCTCAGGCTCGCCTCCAGCATCGAGACGTCGATGAACTGGCCCTGGCCGGTGTGCGTGCGCTGGATACAGCGCCGAGGAAACGGCGAAGGCGGCGGTCATGCCGGACAGCACGTCGCATACCGCGAAGCCGGCGCGGGTCGGGCCCATCTCCTTGTGGCCGGTGAGCGACATCACGCCGGACAGCGCCTGGATCTTGCCGTCGTAGCCGGCCTCGTTGCGATACGGCCCGGTGGCGCCGAAACCGGATACCGTGCAATAGATCAGCCGCGGGTTGATCGCCCGCAGTGCCGTCGTAGCCGATGCCCAGGCGGTCCATCACGCCGGGCCGGAAATTCTCCATCACCACGTCCGCCTTGGCGGCGAGCCGGTTGACGATCTCGATCGCGGCCGGCTTCTGCAGATCGAGCGTGAGGCTGCGCTTGTTGCCGTTGATCGCCAGCCACGCCGGCGCCATGCCGCGCTCGGCCCATTCGCGCGACAGCGGCGTGCGGCGCATGTCCTCGCCCTCGCGCCGCTCGACCTTGATCACGTCGGCGCCGAGCAGCGCGAGCTGATAGCTGCCATACGGCCCGGCGAGCACCTGGGTGAAGTCCAGCACGCGAACGTTGGCGAAGGGGCGTCGTCACGCAGCTCACGCCTTCCCGCGAAGCGTCGCGCGCGACGGCCTTCTGCTCGTCGAACTCGCGACGGCGGCGGGCCAGCTCATCGGGCGAAATGCGGTCGATGTTCAGGTAGTCGAGCTTCCACGACGCATCGTCGGCCCATCGCAGCGGCGATTGCATCGTCGTGCGCGGACCGGGCGCCGATTCCAGCACGCGCAGCGCCAGCTCCAGCGTCAGCGCCTGCGATGCGACGTCGTGCGGCTTGCCGGCGCTGTTGCCGAGCGGGAAAATCGCTGAACAGGAAGCGCGGCACGGCGGCGTGCTCGACGATGTCCTTGGCGCAGCCCATGACCACAGTGGCGATGCCGTTGGCCTCCAGGTGGCGCGCGACGAGGCTGCATGTCTGGTGGCAGACCGGGCAGTTCGGCACCAGGATGGCGGCGTCGGTCCCTTCTTCCCGGCAACGCCGTAGGATCTCCGGCGCGTCGGTCTCGACGGTGACGCGGTGGCTGCGGTTGGTGGGCGCGCCATGGAAGCGCGCCGTCACCGAGCCGATGCGGCCTGCGTCGCGGAGCCGCAGCAGTTGCGGCAGCGGGAACCAGGTGCCGCTGTCCTCGGCGCTGGTGTGCACGCGGTCGTAGCCAATATGCGAGATGCGAAGGTCGTGCGGTTGCGACGTGTCGCCGGAGTAGACCTGGTAGAACTTCGCCCCGCCGTTGTAGGCCGCGCCGGGTCCCTGGTCGCCCTTGTCCGGCCGGTATGGCGCCGCTGTGGTGATGATAGTCACCCGCGATGCGGCGAGCGGCTTGTGCAGCGGCTGGAACGGCGCCTCGACGTAATGCGCCCAGCGATAGGGCGTGGTGTAGCCGATCGCCGCGTAGTAGTCGCGCGTGCGCTGCATATAGGGGATCGGCGCATCGTAGTCCGGCGCGAAGCCGAGGAGAGCATCGAGGTCGCGGTCCATGTGGATCACCTTGCGATGGGAGCGTATGTGAGGCGGGGGCTGGTGGGCAACTTGCGGTCGGGCCGCCTATTTATCTTCGAGCGATTTTCCTTTGAGATATTGGCTTATGTTCCCGGTTTTCTTGCCGCGTACCCGCGCAAATTCGGCCTGAGTTGTGATGCCCGACAAGTCCTTGAGCTTCCGCACGAACTCAGTATTGGCCGGACTCCTGGTCTTACCTGCAGCCCGGAAACCGTTCACAATTCGGTATGATCGCATACGCGCCCACGCAAGCTGTCCAGCGTCGTCGGTGGGTAGATAGCTCACTTAAGCTTCTTACCTTGCAAGGACAGACAGAGTCCCCTACCTCCCCACCCACCGCGGCGCACGCTTCTCCATGAACGCTGTCCGCCCCTCCTTGTAGTCCGCGCTGTTGAAGCAGACCTCCGACATCCGCGCGATCGCCGCCATATCCCGCTGGCTCTCGTCCTTCAGCATCTCGTTGATCGTCAGCTTCGAGGCCGCCACCGACAGCGGCGCGTTGTCGGCAATCGTCCGCGCGATATCCAGCACCTCGTCGTTCAGCTCCTCGTCCTCGACCATCTTGTTGATCAGCCCGATCCGCTCCGCCTCCGCCGCATCGATCCGCTTCGCTGTGTAAAGGATCATGCGTGCATGCGCCGGACCCACCAGGTCGATCAGCCGCTTCACGGAATCCGGCGCATACGCGATCGAAAGCTTCGCCGCGGGAATGCCGAACTGGCTGTCCACCGCCGCAATCCGCAGGTCCGCCTGCATCGCGATCGCCAGCCCACCGCCCAGGCAGAAGCCGCGGATGCGCGCGATGACCGGCTTGGGGAACGCCGCGAACTTCGCCCGCCCAACGCCGGTCTGCCGGTCGTACTCCCGCTGCGCATCCGCGTTCGATCGGTTCTTCTCGAACTGGCTGATGTCCGCGCCCGAGACGAACGCCTTGTTGCCCGCCCCAGTCAGGATAACCACGCGGACCGACCCGTCCTCGGCGAATTCGTCGAAGATCTCGCCCAGCCCGGCCCACATCTCCATCGACATGGCGTTGCGCTTCTCGGGCTGGTTGAACGTGATCAGCCCGACCCCCTCGTCCTTCGCCGCCAGCATCTTGCCGCCGGCATATTCGCGGGTGACGCCGCCGCCTGGTAGGGTGTCCATGTCAGATCGCCCCCTTCTTGCGCATATCGGCGATCTCGTCGGCGCTGTAGCCGACCGAGCCCAGCACTTCCTCGGTGCACTCGCCAAGTTCCGGAGTCGACTTGCGGATCGCCTTGGAAAATCCGGTCATGCTGATCCCCGAGGCCACAACCTCCACGTCGCCAACCACCGGACTGTGCATCGGCGTCGCCATGCCGAGATGCTGCACCTGCGGATCGGCGAACACCTGGTCGATCGAGTAGATCGGCCCGCACGGCACGCCGGCGCCTTCCAGCAGCTCGATCCAGTATTCCGACGGCTTCGTCTTGGTGATCTCGCCGATCGCCGCGTTGATCTCCTTGCGGTGCTTGCTGCGCGACTGCTGGTCCTTCCACTCCGGCTTGTCTTTCCAGTCCGGCTGGCCGATCGCCTCGCAGAACCGTCCGAACACCCGGCTCGAGCTGGCGGCGATGTTGATGTGGCCATCGCTGGTCGGGAAAACGCCGGTGGGAATGCCGGTCGGATGGTCGTTGCCGGCCTGCGGCGCGACCTCCTTGGCGATCAGCCAGCGCGAGGCCTGGAAATCCAGCATGAAGATCTGCGCTTCCAGCAGCGATGTGGTCACCCAGCGGCCGACGCCCGTGCGCTCCCGGTCGAAGATCGCCATCATTATGCCGAGCGCCAGCAGGTTGCCGGCGGTCAGGTCGTCGATCGGGATGCCGACGCGCACCGGCCCCTGACCTGGCAGCCCGGTGATCGACATCAGCCCGCCCATGCCCTGGGCGATCTGATCGACGCCGGCACGGTGGCCATACGGGCCGGTCTGGCCGAAGCCGGAAATGCTGCCGTAGACGATGCGCGGGTTCACCGCCTTCACGTCGTCGTACGATACTTTCAGCCGATGCTTCACCTGGGCGCGCATGTTCTCGACCACGATGTCGGCGCCCTTCACCAGGCGCATGAAGGCGGCGTGGCCCTCCGGCGTCTTCAGGTTCAGCGTCATCGCCCGCTTGTTGCGGTGCAGGTTCTGGAAGTCGAAGCCGTGGCGGTTGCCGATCACATCCTCGCCTGCGTTGGCCGGCGGCTCGATCTTGATGACATCGGCGCCCCAGTCCGCCAGATGGCGCACCGCGGTGGGGCCGGCGCGCGCCAGGGTCAGGTCCAGCACCTTCAGCCCGTTCAGCGGCATTCGGGTCTGGCTCAGCAAAGACTTGTCGGCGGGGCTTTCCGGCATCCCTGGTCTCCTCCTGGTCCGAAGCGGATACTCTGCCGCAATCGCCGCTCGCTCAAGAGTGTGCGTGCGCGCGGCCCTGCGATGGGTTTCAATCCTCCGCCATGGACGCGGTGGACCTTGCCCTGGTGCTGGCGGTGGACGGCTCCGCCAGCGTCACTTACGAGGAATTCGGCCTGATCGCCGGCGGCATGGCGGCGGCGTTGCGGGAGCCCGCGATCATCGCCGGGCTGACCAGCGGGCCGGCCCACGGAAGCCTGTGCTCGCTGCTGCTCTGGTCAGGCGCCGGCGCGCAGGAGGTGATCGCCGACTGGACGCTGATCGCCTCGGAAGCCGACGCCAATGCGTTCGCCGATGCGGTCGACAACATGCCGCGCATCGTGCAGGCCGGGAAGACGGCAATCGGCGAGGCGCTGCTCGCATCGCTCACCCTGCTCGGCCACCTCCCGGCAGCGCCCAAACGCCAGGTGGTGAATGTCATCGGCGACGGGCGCTCCAACGACGGGATCGCGCCCGGGCCGATCCGGGACCGGATGGTTTCGGCGCGGCATCACGATCAACGGCCTGTGCATCCTGCATGAGGAGCCGGATCTATTGCAGTCATATACCGCAGAGGTGATCGGAGGGCCGGGCGCCTTCGCGCTAACCTGCCAGGATTATCCGGCATTCGCCGCCGCGATGAAGCAGAAGCTGGCACGCGAGATCAATATTCCGGTTGTCTGACGAACCGCCCTGCCGCGACAGCGTTTTCATCGATGGCTCGAATGCCCTGAAAGGAACGCCGGAATGAGTGCCCAGGGTGCGCAGACCGTCGACGACACGGTCGAAGGCGATATCGGAACGGTCCGCCAATCGGGCGCAAGGGCAGTAGAGCGGGAGGCACCGGCGCGCGAGGAGCGGGAAGAAATGCCGCTTCCGACCGAGCCGCGCACGATCTTCCTCGGCGGGCTGTTCCTCCTCGCCATGCTGACCGCGCTCTACGTCGCGGCGGAGATCGTGTTGCCGGTCGTGCTCGCGATCGTGCTGAAGCTGCTGCTGCAGCCCTTGGTACGGCTGATGGACCGGCTCCGCGTGCCGCACAGCCTCGGTGCGGTGCTTGCCATAGGCCTGCTTGTCACGGCGCTGGCCGCCCTGGTCAGCGGCATCGCCGGCCCGGCCGTCCTCGTGGGCAGGGAAGCTGCCGGACGCGATCCCGCAACTGCAGCAGAAGCTCGCTTTCCTGGCGCGCCCAATCGGCTCGCTCCAATGGATGTTCGGGCAACTGGAGGGCATTACCGGTGGAGGGACCGGTCAGCCTCAGGCTCCCGCGCCCCACTCCTTTAATATCATGGGAGCTTTGTTCGCCGGTACCGCGACGGTCGCCGCGGGGTTCTTCACCACGCTGGTGGTGCTGTTCTACCTCCTGGTCTCGGGCGAGACCTTCATGCGCCGCTTCGTCGAGATCCTGCCCAGCTTCGCCGAGAAGCGCCAGGCGGTGGAACTCACGATGGACATCGAGCGCAACGTCTCCGTCTATCTCATCACCATAACGCTGATCAACGGCGTGGTCGGATTGCTGACCTTCTGCATCATGTGGGCGTGCGGCGTGGACAGTCCGCTGCTATGGGGCGTCATCGCCTTCGCCTTGAACTTCGTGCCGATTCTCGGCCCGATGGTCGGCATCGTGATGTTCCTGATGGCAAGCGTGTTGTCGCTCGGTGTGACGTGGTGGGCCTTGCTGCCGGTTGGCCTGTACTTCGGCGTACACGTGCTCGAGGGCGAGATCGTCACGCCCATGCTGATGGCCCGCCGCTTCACCATCAATCCAGTCGCGGTGATCCTGGCGCTGATCTTCTGGTACTGGATGTGGGGCGTGCCAGGCGCGATCCTCGCGGTGCCGATGCTGGCGATCATCAAGATCGTCTGCGACGACCTTCGGCCACTGCGGGCCTTCGGGCATTTCCTGGAGGCATAGTGATCAGATACACCTCTCCCCCGAAGTGGGAGAGGTCGGCGCGCGCAGCGCGGCGGGAGAGGGTCCATCAAGCGAGCACCGCTCTGCTCCTATACCCTCTCCCGGCGCTTCGCGCCGACCTCTCCCACTTTGTGGGCGAAGTGTAACCAGCTAACTCCGCAGATGTTCGGGGATCCGCATCCCCAACCTCAGCGGCACGCTCCACAGCTCGCGCACCTGCCGCACGGTGCGAAAACCCGCGCGCAGGTATGTCGGCAGAGCGCGCGGATGATCCGCGGTGCAGGTGTTCACCGTCATGCCGCGCGGTCCCATGCGCCAGGCCGTATCGACCGCCTGGCGCAGGAACGGGTAGCCGACGCCGGCGCCGATGGCGTGCGGCATGAGACCGAAATAGCTCAGGTTGACGTCCGGCCAGCTCCGCGCGTCGAGTTCGAAGAAGCCGGCCGGCTCGCCGCCGTTGTACAGCGTGTGGATCGACACCAGCGGATCGCGCAGCAATGCGGCAAGGTGGTCATCCGGCATGGTCCGCCGTAGCCACCACACATAGTCGGCGCCGACCGTGTTATAGACGAAGCGGTAGAAGGCGACGGTCGGCGCGGCAAGGCGCACGACCTGGAAGTCGCTCGGCAACCCCGGGGACGGACCCGGCGGCGGCCGGTCCATCCGGAGGAACGTCACCGTCACGGTGACCCGCGCCACCGGTTCCATTGCGTGCCCGTCTCCCCCTGCCCACGGCTGACGCCTGGTCATGGCCGGACCGGACGATGAAGCCCGAGACTGCATGCGGTCAAGAGAAGCAGCAGGTGTGTCGCGCATGGCGCTCCCGCACGGAGGCCGAATCAAGCCCCGGCGTACCACCACGGAGCAGGACGCGGTCAGGCGGCGAGACGCTGATGCCCAGGCACATCCAGCCTGAAGAACCGCGCAGCATTCAACCCGAGGATCTTCGCACGCTGCGGTTCGCTCAGCTTCGGCATCGTGCGCTCGATCGCTTCCGCCGAGTGCGGCCAGGTGCCCTCATGATGCGGATAGTCGCTGGCCCACATGAAATTATCGACCAGGTTCCAGGCCGCGGCCAGTGCGAGTCCGGAAGGATCCTCCTGGAACGTCGCAAAGCCGTGGGCACGGTAATAGTCGCTCGGCAGTCCCTGCAGCTTCGGACGGACCCACATGTGATGTTTGCGATACGCCTCGTCCATCGCGTCGAGCAGCCAGGGGATCCAGCCGATGCCCGCCTCGATGGTGGCGAAGCGCAGCCCTTTGAACCGCTCCAGCACGCCCGAGGCGCAGAGATTCGCCACAGGCTCGATCGTCGGCGACAGCGAGTGCGTCACGTAGTTGATCACCGCCCCGCCATTGCCGCGTGCCGCACGCGGATCGCGTCCGGTGGAGACATGGAACGTGATCGGCAGGCCGGCCTCCTGGATCAACGCCCACATCGGATCGAAGTGCGGCAGATTGTAGTTGACGTGATCGACATCGTGCCCGCCCCAGATCGGCTTGCAGGGTAGCGACAGGGCGCGGAAGCCGAGCCTGGCAACCCGCTCGATCTCGGCCATCGCACCATCCAGGTCGCCGGTGGCGATCGCGGCGACCGGCAGCATGTTCTCGGGATGCGGCCCGAACTGCTCCCAGGCCCAGTCGTTCCAGACGCGACACTGGGCATTGGCGAACACCGGATCGGGCGTTGCCCACATCGCCAGGCCTTTGTTGGGGAAGATGATCTCGACATCGATGCCGTCGGCGCGGTTGTCGCGAATCCGGTCCGCCACATCGGCTCCGGCCTTGGAGCGCACCCAGTCCTCGCCCTCGAAGCTCATGACCCGGACGCGGTCGGGCCGATAGCCTTCGCAGTAGCGCCACTGCACGCCGTTGTCGTCGGTGATGATCCGCGGCACGCGCTCGCGGTACTGCGGTTCGATGCGCTTTTCCCACAGGTCGGGCGGTTCGTTGGCGTGGCTGTCGGTGGAGACGATGAAATACTTCTTCGGGTCGCCCGCCCGCACGGTGCGTTCCCATCCCGTATGTCCAGGGGTCTCGAGGCGCCAAAGATTGGGGGCGTTGATGGCGACGTCGTTCATGCGATCCTCCGTCCTAAGCGGGGCGCCACTGCACCAGCGTATACGGTGTGGCGGCGTCATCATGTGGTTCGAATACGGCCTCGACGGCCGCGCCGATCGTGACCTCCTGTTGCGGGTCGCCAAGCAGGTTGCCCAGCATGCGGACATTTCCCGCCTGCGGCAGTTCGACGAGCACGGCGATGTAGGGGCCATGGTTCTTGAGCGCCGGATGGACCGGATGCCAGCAGCGCGTCCAGGTCCAGATCTTCCCCCGTCCGTCGACCGCGACCCAGCGCATGTCCCACGACCGGCAATGATGGCAGAGCCATTCCGGCCCCCATTGCCAGGTATTGCAGGCGCCGCAGCGCTGAACCTTCAGCACGCCCTGCCGCGTGGCCTCCCAATAGGGCAGGTCGAGCTTGTCGCTTTCGGTGACGGGGGCGGGAAGGCCGGGCGGCAGGTAGGTCATCACAGGGTCTCCTGCGAGCCGACGATCATCGTGGAAACCGGCGTCACCATGGGACCGGCGATGACGCCGGCGACATGCGCATCGGGCACCTGGGCGGTCGATTGGCCGCGGATCTGCCGCACCGCCTCGATCTGCAGTTCGAGCCCGTGCATGTAGCATTCGGCCAGGTTGCCGCCGCTGGTGTTCAGCGGCAGTTTTCCTGACGGCGCCAGCAGGTTCTCCAGCGTGAGGAACTCGTTCGCCTCCTCGGGCTTGAAGAAGCCGTGCTCGGCCATGCTCATCAGCACGCCGCCGGTGAAGTTCTCGTAGCTCTGCAGCACGTCGACATCGCCGGGTCCGAGCTTCGCCATCTCCCACAGATGCGGCGCCACCGGTCCGAAGCTGGAGGAGGCGAAGTCCGGCGCGTTGAACGAACGGGCGGCGTTGCGATGGTCGGAACCCTGCGCCACCGCCAGCACATAGGCCGGCTTGTGGCGGAAGTCCTTCGCACGCTCCGCCGAAACCAGGATCAGCGCGGCGGCGCCGTCATTCTCCTGGCAGCAGTCGAACAGCCGATATGGTTCCGAGATCCAGCGCGACGCGTCGTACATCTCCTCGGTCAGCGGACGGCCGTACATCACCGCGCGCGGATTGGCCTGCGCATGATGGTACGACGCCATGGCCAGTGCGCGCATCGCCTCGCGGCGGATGCCGTGCTCGTGCATGTAGCGCATGAACTTCAGCGCGTATTTCTGGGCCGGCACGAAGATGCCGTAAGGGTTGATCAGCGCGTTGTCGCCGCTGACGGTGCCGCCGGCCGCGGCACGGCCGAAGCGCTGGAACTGGCCCTGCGCCAAGGCACGATACACCACCACGATGTCGGCCTGGCCGGTGACGATGGCAGCGGCGGCGTTGCCGACCGCGGCCGCGCCGCCACCCCCGCCGCCGCCCCACTGCATGTTCGACAGCCGCAGCTCCTTCGTGCCGAGTGCGGCGGCAAGCCGCGAAGGATCGTTGCGATCGTTGCTGTAGGACGCGAAGCTGTCGATCTCGCGCGGATCGATCCCGGCGTCCTCGGCCGCCGCCAGGATCGCCATCAGCGCCAGCTTGAACTCGGGTTCCGGCGACTGGCCGTGCCTGTAGTAGGTCGTTTCGCCGATCCCGACGATCGCCACCTTGCCGCGCAGGCTGCGCGTGCCGAGTGTCATGCGGCTCCTCCGTCCGTGCCGGGCCTGCGCCCATTGTCAGTGGGACCGGAAGAGGGATACATACTCATCGGTATGTTGTCCATCCTGGCAGTATGTATCTGCCGGCCTGGAACTCGATCAGGAGGAACCGCATGGACGTCGGCATTCAAATGATCTTCTCGACCTATGGCTGGACCGGCATGAGCGACCGCGAGGCCTGGCAGCAGGAGATCCGTCTGGCACGGCTGGCCGACGAGCTGGGGTTCGACGTCATCTGGTCGGTGGAGCATCACTTCTTCGACTATTCGTTCTGCCCCGACAACACGCAGCTTCTGTCGTATCTGGCGCCGCTCTGCACGCACGCGGACCTCGGAACGGCGGCGATCATCCTGCCGTGGAACGACCCGCTGCGCGTGGCGGAGAAGGTGTCGGTGCTCGATCTGCTGAGCAACGGCCGGGTCAGGCTGGGGATCGGCCGTGGTCTGGCACGGCGCGAGTTCGCCGCCTTCCGCGGCAGCATGGACGATTCGCGCGAGCGGTTCGACGAAGCCTCGGCGATGATCCTCGAGGCGCTGCGTACCGGGTTCATCGAGGGGCATGGGAAATTCTATCCGCAGCCGAGGATCGAGATTCGGCCACGCCCTGAACGCAGCTTCGAAGGACGCACCTATGCTGTCGCTTCCAGCGAGGACTCGATCGAAGCGGCCGCGCGACTGAAGGCGCGCATGCTGATGTTCGCCGACCGGCCGTGGCCTGCTCGCCTGCCGGGAATCGAGCGCTATCGCGCGCTGTATGCGCAGTACAACGGTGTTGCCGCGGCACCGGTGGTGACTGCCGATCAATGCATCTGCGCTGCCACGTCGGACGAGGCGAACGAACTGGCGGAACGCCACATGGCGAGCTTCGTCGACAGCAATCTCGAGCATTACGAGCTGATGAGCACCCACTTCGCCACCGCGAAGGGCTATGACGCCTATGCGAAGAAGTCGGAGCTGGCGCGTTCCGCGGGTCGCGACGGTCTGGTGAATGCGCTGTTGCAGGTGGCCGTTCGCGGCACGCCCGAGCAGGTGCTGCGCGCCTACGAGGAGCGACGCAGCCTGCTGGGCGACTTCGAACTCAACAGCTCGTTCCGGTTTGGTGGAATCCCGCTGGCGAAGGCGGAAGCTTCGATGCGCCTGTTCGCAAAGGAGGTGATGCCGGTGCTCAAGGGGTGGAAAGCCGCGACGCAGCCCGCGCACGTCGCGTCGAACGAGACCAGCGGAGCAACCGCCACCGTGCACGCCTGATCGGGGATTTCTCAGTCCCGACGCTGCGTGAGGACACCGCCTCTTCTCGTAATCACCGCGAATGCGTTGTATCTGACGCTTTCACGTGGATCCTTGGCACTCCCCGCGTCGTGCATCGGGATCGCTGTTCGGGGACGTTGATACAGGGTGGCGCATGGAAAAGCCACATGACGGCTGACATCAGCCCCGCTTTTCACCCACAATCCTCAACGAATTTCGGCACTCGACAGGAAAGCTGTGTCATGCGCGGGTGTCTGCGCTGCTGTTCGGTTGAATTCAGAAAAGGCCAAGCTTCTGCAGCAGGGTAGGCTAAGCCGACGATCCTTGTCAGTTTCTGAAGGAAGCAGTGGCCGGCTGTCCGAGCCACGTGCCAACGGTCCTGCCATAGCGCTGCCCGCTCCCCGTGCGTCTTGGCGTATGTGCGGAGGTCCCTTTCGAGGTCTCCAAGGATGGCTTCGATGCGGGCTGGCATGGCGACACATGCCAGAACCTGTTCAGCACCATGTGGCACACGTGCGCCCACTGTCGCCATTACCCTGTGGTGATTTGCCTCGCGCTTCAAACGGCCCGCAAGCTGGCCCGCTCTCCACACTTCCGTCGCCCCTTCCGATTCTTGGCGGCCGACCCTTGTGAGCGAGCCGGTCCAGAACGCCCGCCACAGCAAGGCCCCGGAGGGTCGGGGAGCGTGAGGGCGGGCGGCGGTGGAAAATCGGCGCCATATGCCCAGGCTCCGACCCAGAAGCGGAGGCACATCATGGCCCAGCGCCCGACACCTGTCGACGAGAAGCGTGATCCGAAGGTGCAACCCATCAAGCCGGCTGGACGCTCGGCGCAGGACAGAAAGAAGCGTGCAGGTCGTGAGGGCAAGAACCCCGTCAACATCGAACAGGCCATCGCGCGTCACTCTGCCGGTAGCCGCGACTTGGCCCCGGACATCGGCGTCGCTGCGAAGGACATCACGCTCACGCAGGCCGTCGACCAGATCATCGCGCGTCTCGCTGCCGGTACCCCCGAGGACATCGCCGCCACGCAGGACATCGATCGGATCATCGCGCGTCTCGATGCTGGTATTCCTGAGGAGCAGAAAGCGATGGACGCATTGCTCTCCCGGTTGCGCACCGCCCGGATCGCCGCATAGCTCGCGGCGCTTGGTGCGCTCGGCAGCTGGTGGGCAATCGCCCGCAAGGTCGAAGACCTGTTTGAGCTCCAGACCATGGTTCGCGAGTCACTCCAGATCGTGGACGAGCGGCTGAAGGCTCTCGAAGGCCGCATGATCCGGCTCGAGGCTGAGCAAACCCAGATTATCACCGAGGCGCGCAGCGCGGCGACAGCGGCATCCACGATGGTGGCGGGCAACGTTATCTCCGATGTGGTGACCCGCATCACGCGCCTCGAACGTCGGCCGGATCGGATCGAGCGACGACGTCTACCGCCACCGAAAAACGGCTCACGCGCGTCGCGAGACCTCTGTTAGCACCGATACTCTAACCCACACCGGACAGCGCATCGGGCGGCAGGCCTGAGCGAATCCAGTAGTGCATTTGCGGGGATGACGACACGATCGGAAGGCTGTTCGCAACCGACGCATTTGATGCGCGGCGGGTCCTCAGCGAGCCATGTTGCCGCCCGGCACCCACAGCACATCGTCGGCGCCGTTGCCGTTCAGCGCGCGGGCCAGCACGAACAGATGGTCGGACAGCCGGTTGAGATAACGCACCAGCGCAGGCGTCACCGGTTCCTCCGCTCCCAGCCGCACCACCGCGCGCTCCGCCCGGCGCGCCACAGTGCGCGCAAGATGGGCGTGCGCCGCTCCGGCAGTGCCGCCCGGCAGGATGAAGCTCGTGAGCCTCGGCTGCGTGGCATTCATCGCATCGATCTCGGCCTCCAGCCGGACAACCGGTACATCGGTCAGGCGCAGCCGGTCGCCGCCCTCGCCCGGCACCGACAGATCGGCGCCCGCATCGAACAGATCGTTCTGGATCCGTGCGAGCATGGCATCCACATCCGGCGTCGCCCACGTTGCCACACGCAGCACGCCGATTACCGCGTTGGTTTCATCCACCGCGCCGATCGCCTCGATGCGCGGTGCATCCTTGCGCAGCCGCGCGCCGTCACCGAGCGAGGTCTCACCCCCATCGCCCCCGCGTGTCACCACCTTGTCGATCCGCACCATCGCGTCCTGTCACTCCAGTTGGAACGTCACACGCATCGGCATGTCGAACGGGATGGGCTGGCCATCCTTCACCGCCGGCAGGAAATGCCAGGCTGCCACCGCGTCGCGCGCCGCCCGGTCGAGCGACGCATGGCCGGAACTCTTCAACACATCGACACCACTGGCCAGCCCCTCCGGCGAGACGTGGATCAGCAGAATCACCGCACCTTGTTCGGCACGGCGCACGGCCTCGAGCGGATAGACCGGCTCCCGGTTGCGGGACTTCGCATCGATGCTGGCCGGAATCACGTGTTCGCCGATGACGAAGGCGTTGGTCTCGCTGTCGTTGCCGGGAAGGTTGATCTCCGGCGCCCGCATGGCCTGCTGGACCGGCGGCGAGGGGACAGGCGGTGTCGGCCCGCTCGGCTGGGCAGGATCGGGCGATGGCGCTGCCGGCGGCGGAGGCGACGGCACCTGCTCCTCCGCCTCGGTGGTGTCAGGCGGCGGCGGAAGGACTGGAGCGGGCGGCGCAGGCTGTTCCGGTGCCGCCGATGCGGCGATTTCGGGTGCGGGCTCGGGCGGCGCGGTCGCCGGACCGGCGCCCTGGCTTTCCACCATGACCAGTTCGACCGCGCCTTCCTTGTCCGGCGCATCCTTTGGCTGCGGGCCACGGCCGAACCAGACCAGCAGGCCAACCAGCAGAATGGCGTGCAGGCCAAGTGAAATTACGGCGAAGCGGCGCATCAGCCGGGCGGCAGCAGCCGTGGCTCCGGATCCGGCCCGAACCTCAGGCCAAATGCCGCAGCGGCGGCAGGAAGTGCCTCGCCGGCGGGAAGGTCGGCAGTCACGCGACCTCCCGCCAGCACGGCCACCCGATGCGCATAGCGCAGCGCCAGATCCAGCGCATGCAGCACGACGACCACGGTGCGGCCGGCATCGGCCGTCGTGCGCAGCAGGCGCATGATCGCGTACGACGCCGCGGGGTCCAGATCGGCGGTCGGTTCGTCCAGCAGGAACACGTCCGGCTCCGTGGCAAAGACGCGGGCGAGCATGGCACGGCGGGCCTCGCCGCCGGAGATGCGGTCCACCCGCGCCGCGCGCAATCCCACGATACCGCAGACTTCCAAAGCTTTGGTTATCGGACCGTCCGCCCGATCGCGATGCGGTATGCGCCCGAGGGCCGCCACCTGCTCCACCGTCAACCCCCAGGCGGAGCGCGCACCCTGCGGCAGCCAGGTGACGCGGCGCGGGTCCTGCGGCGTCATGCCCGGCAGCAGGCCGGCGAGCGCACGCAGCAGGGTCGACTTGCCAGCACCGTTTGGGCCGCACAGTGCGACCATCTCCCCGGCGCCGGCGGTCAGGCTCACGTCGTGCAGCACGGCACGGCCGCCCAGCGACACCGACTGGTGTGCGACGGCGATCACGGCGCCGCCTTGCGTGCGATGACCACCAGGAATGGTGCACCGAGCAGCGCGGTCAGCACGCCGATCGGCGGCGCGGCCGACAGCGGCAGCGCCAGCGGCGCCAGACGCACGAGCATGTCGGCCACGAGCAGCAACACCGCACCGGCCAGCGGCGCAGCCGGCAGCAGGGCACCGGGGCGCTCGCCCAGCCAAGGGCGCAGCAGATGCGGCACAATCAGGCCGACGAAGCCGATCGATCCGGCCACCGCCGCTCCCGCGCCGACCGCCAGCGCGGTTCCCGCCGCGGCCAGCCGCAAGGTCCGCGTGACGGGCACGCCGAGGCTGAGGGCGGTGTCCTCGCCCAGGCTGAGCGCGTCGATCCCGGTGCCGAGCCGCAGAAGAATCACGCAGCCGAGCAGGATCGGCACGGAAGCCAGGGCAACCTGCCAGATCGGTCGGTCGGCCAGCCCGCCCATCAACCAGAACGTGATCTCGGTCAGCGCGAACGGATTGGGCGCCAGGGTGAGTGCCAGCGCGAGCAATGCGGCGGAGATCGCCGACACGGCGACGCCGGCGAGGATCAGCGACGGGCCGGAGGGCGCGCGCCCGGCGAACCCCAGCAGGAAGGCAGCGCCGATTGCCGCGCCCAGCAGACCGGCGGCCGGAAGCGCCGGGGGGAACTGCTGGGAGACCCCCCAATAGAACGCAATCACTGCCCCAAGCCCCGCGGTCCCGGTGATGCCCAGCAATCCGGGATCGGCCAGAGGGTTGCGCAGGGCCCCTTGCAGGACGGCTCCCGACAGACCGAGCCCGCCGCCCACCAGAACCCCCAGCAGGCTCCGGGGCAGGCGCACCTGCAAAAGGATCAACATGTCCGGGATCGCGAGCGTGCCATCGCCGATGAACAGGGAGACCGCAGCCAGGGTGACGAGAAGCAACGCCAGCAGGCGGATCATTGCGCCAGAAGCACCGCCGCCTCGGCGGTGAACGGACCGGCACAGAGCGTGAGTGCCGGCGGGATCGCACGGCGCCGGATGCCGGTCAGCGCGGGATGCTCCATCAGCGTGGAGGCGAGCGAGGGGTACTCCGGCGTCGCCGGCACCACAAGAAGATCGGGCGGCTGCCGCAGCAGCGCCTCCAGCCCCATGCGGCGCCCATCGGATGCGTTGATCTGGCCGGCCGATCGCAGCACCGCGTCCATCAGCGACCCCGGCCCCGCCGTGAGACCGCGTGGCTCCCAGACCAGAGCGCGCAGCGGTTCGGGCTGGTGCGGCAGAGCGCCAAGGCTGGCGTCCATGGCGGCCAGCAGCGCCTCGCCGCGCTCCGGTACGCCAAGCGTGGCCGCCAGGAGGCGCGTCTGCCCGCGGATGCCGTCGAAGTCCTGCGGCAGGTCGAGACGCAGGACTGGCGTCCCCTCCTGTTCCAGCAAGGCGAGTGTGTTCTGCGCTCCAAAGGTCGCAGCGAGGACGAGATCGGGATGCAGGCGCAGCACCGCCTCGGCCGATGCGCGCACGATCGGCAGGTGGGCCGCCTCCTGCGCCACGAATGACAGCGCCGGATCACGCGCCAGCGGCGACAGCGCCGCTATCTTCGCCGGCGCGAGCAGGACCAGCATCTGGTCGGTGCACAGGTTGAGCGAAACCACACGGTCCGCGGCGCGGGTCGGCAAGTCAGAATAGATCACCACAAAGACACAAAGGCACAGAGAATATAAAATGCGCTTCGCGCGCGGCGCTGCTGTGCTGTCTTCGTGCCTTCGTGTCTTTGTGGTGAATTTTTCTACCTTCACAGCACCGGCACCCCATGCTGCTTCGCCTTTACTTCAGGCTCGACATGGATGGTAATCACCAGTTGCTGCATCTCCGCCCGCAGCGCCTCCTCGATGCGGTCGCAGATCGCATGCGACTCGGCAACCGTCATCGTGCCGGGAACGACCAGATGAAACTCCACGAATGTCAGCCTGCCGGCATGGCGCATGCGCAGATCGTGCGCCTCGATGGCTCCGGCGGCGTTTTCGCCCACCAGCTCGCGGATGCGGTTCACCACGGCGGGCTCCGGAGCGGCGTCCATCAGGCCGCCGACCGAGGCGTAGATCATCGTCATGCCGGACCACAGCACATAGACCCCGACCGCCACAGCAAGTAGGGGGTCGAGCACCAGGCGGCCGGTCAGCACGGCCAGCCCGACGCCAAGTGCGATGCCAACCGAGGTGATGACATCGGCGAACAGGTGCCACCCGTCGGCGGTCAGGGCCGGCGAGCGCAGGCGCCTGCCGACGCGGATAAGCACCGCGGCCCAGATCCCGTTGAGCACCGTGGCGACTGCGTTGATCGCGAGCCCCAGAGCCGGCATGGCGAGCGGGCGCGGCTCCTGCCAGGTCTCCCAGGCGTGATGGAAGATCGCCAGCGCAGCCACGACGATCAGGACGCCCTCGATGACCGCGGCGAAGAATTCCGCCTTGTCGTGTCCATAGGTGTGATTGGCATCGGCCGGCATGGCGGCGAAGCGTAGCGCCACCAGAGCGATCACGCTGGCCGCGACGTTCACGATGCTCTCCAGCGCATCGGAATAGAGCGCCGCGCTGCCGGTGATCCACCAGGCAGCGCCTTTCATGGCCAGGACCAGGCAGCCGATCGCGATGCTGCCGGCTGCGATGCGCACTCCTCGAGCCAATGCCTGCCCCGTCTGCGGCCTCTGCCGATCGGAGACCGAGGTAGCAGACGCGGGCGGCGGCGTCAGCTAGCTGGCGCGCAGGCCGGTGGGCTCCACCATGCGGTGATGGCGGTCGCGGATCGGCCGCAGCACGAACAGGGCGAGCACGACCACCACCACATTGGTCGCGGCCGCCACCATGAACACGGCGCCCCAGCCACCGGTCGCCGTCTTCAGCACGTTGGCGAACGGCACCAGGAACGCCGAGGTGCCCTTGGCCGTGTAAAGCAGCATGGCATTGGCCGTGGCGAACTTGGTGCCGAACAGGTCGGTGCAGGTGGAGGGGAAGAGGGAAAAAATCTCGCCCCAGGTAAAGAAGATCAGCGCGGCGCAGAGCACGAACGTCCAGGGGCTGTCGCCGGCAACCGTGAGCAGCCAATAGCTCAGGGCGCCGAGCGTGAACGCCACGGCCATAGTGTATTCACGGCCGATCCGGTCAGAGACCGCGCCGAAGAACGGCCGCGCCAGGCCGTTCATGACGTTGTCCACCACCAGCGCGACGCTGAGCGTGGTGGCGCCGAACAGGATCGCCGTGTTGGACAGGCCGAAATCCTTGGCGATCGGCGCGAGCTGCGCGGTGGCCATCAGCCCGCTCGCGGACACCAGCACGAACATGACGTAGAGCAGCCAGAAGGCAGGCGACCGCAGCACCTCCGCGCTTGTGTAGCTGCGGGCGGATTGCGGAACCTCGGCGCGGACGAAGGTCGGGAGGACCGTGCCCGCCGTGGGGCCACGCATCACCTGCGCGACGAACAGCAGAACGATGCCCTGCAGCAGGCCGAACCAGAAGAATGCGGAGGCGTAGCCGTAGTTGTCGATCACCAAGCGGATCGGCACGACGGTCACCGCCGCGCCCGCGCCGAATCCCGCCGCGGTGACCCCGACGGCCAGGCCGCGACGGTCGGGGAACCACTTGACCGCGTTGCCGACGCATGTGGCGTAGATCGCGCCGGCTCCGGTGCCGGAAATGGCCGCACCCACATACAGCATCGCCAGCGAGTCCGCGTAAGCGTTGATGACCCACGCCACGCCCACCAGCACGCCACCGAAAACGATCATCAGACGCGGGCCGATCGCCGGCCCCAGCCGATCAACGATGTAGCCTTCGATCGGGGTCAGCCAGGTCTCGGTCGCGATGAAGATGCTGAATGCAATCTGGATCTCGGCGATCGTCCAGCCATGCGCCTGGTGCATCGGATCGACGAACAGCGTCCAGGCGTACTGCAGGTTGGCAATCAGGACCATGCAGAGGACGCCCAGCCAGAGCTGGACCCACCTCCCGGTCGGTGCCGTTGCCGTTCTGCGATCGGACATGCTGGCCTCCCTGGACTTCCCTTGCTTGAGACTGACGTTTTTGTTGTCGTTGGTAATCCGCGTACCGGCGCAACAGTGCACGCTGGGACCGCCTCATGGGGGCGGGACAGCTCGGGCAAGTAGCCGGGTCAGACCCGCTCGAAGTCGATCCGCTCGACCACCGGCAGGCCCTGGAGATAGCGGCGCAGGCAATCGAGGCCCAGCTCGACGGCGCCAAGCCTGACCCATTCCCGGCCCCCGAGAATGCGCGAGCGCCGGAAGGCGGTTTCCTCCTCGGTTGCGATCGCTATCCAGATCGTGCCGCCGAAATCGATCCGATCCGCACCCTCGTCAAGATCGATCAGTACCACCAATGCGTGCGTTGCCTTGGCGTGAGCGCGCGCCGCACGTGCAACGGCCTCAGTCGTCACCTGCGTCAGTTCGCCGGCCAGGGCCGATCCGCGGAAATCTAGCGCCCGGTGCAGTTCGGTGCGGTCGCGGACCACGACGCCACACCGCAGCACATGCTCCGCGCCGGGCAGGTGGCCGATGCGGGCGGCGATCTGCCCGCTGGTGAACGTCTCGACCAGGGCGAGCGAAGCCTGTCGCTCGGTGAGAGCCGCCAGCACGACGCCCTCCAGGTTCTGGTCGTCCTCACCCAGGATGAAATTGCCCAGCCGCTTGCGGACTTCCGCCTGCACCGGCCCGAGCTTGCGCTGCACGTCGTCCATGTCGGCGCCGCGCACGGCGAGCTTGGTCTCGAGCTGCGGATAATGCGCGCGGAAGCCGAGCTTGACGCTGCCGTCCGGCACCAGCGCCTCGACGCCTGTCAGCAGCGAATCGACATGCGATTCGCCCAGGCCATAGGAATGGAAGCGCTTGAGAAAGATCGTGGTGGGGGCGCCGCTGCGCGCCAGCAGGCGAGGAATGACCTGCTGCTCCAGCATGCGGTGCAGCTCGCGCGGCACGCCGGGGGTGAAGAAGAAGCGGGCGCGGCCGATGTCGAGCGCGAAGCCGCAGGCGGTGCCGACCGGGTTGTCAATGATTTCCGCGCCGGCGGGCAGCATCGCCTGCTTGCGGTTGTTGGGCGGCATGATGCGGCTGCGCTTGGTGAAGAAGCTCTCCATCGTCGCCAGCCACTCTTCGTTCAGCACGAGCTCGACGCCGGCCGCCTGTGCCGCCACCTCCTGCGACAGGTCATCGACGGTGGGGCCGAGTCCGCCGTTGACGATGGCCGCGTCGACGCGCTGGGAAGCGAGGCGGAACGCCTCCAGCAGGCTTGCCCGATCGTCGCCCACGGTGGTGCTCCAGTGCACCGAGAGCCCGACGTCCTCGAGCTTCTGGCTCATATAGCTGAAGTTGGTGTTGACGATCTTGCCGGTGAGCACTTCGTCTCCCGTGCAGATGATCTCGATGCGCATGCTCTGTTACCTGTCGGCGGCGTGGACGGCTATCCTGGACGCCATTGCCGGGTTGCGTCCAGCCGACCGGCGCGCCTGCGGGACGTATTGCCGACGCGACCCGCGCTGCCGTATGTCGCGGACGAACCACGGAGAATCGCGATGCGCCGCACCCTGTCCAGCCTCGCCGTCGTTGCGATCCTGTCCGCCCAGCAGGCGCAGGCGCAGGCCCAGCTTCAGTGCCTGTCGTCGGAGGAGCGGTCGGCCATCGAGGTGGCGTCGCTGCGCAGCGAACTGATGGTGCTGGCGACCGGCTGCCACCAGGACGAGAGCTACAACGCCTTCATCCGCAAATACCAGTCCGACCTGATGGGCAACGAGAAGGCGGTCGGCGACATGTTCAAGCGGAAATACGGCAAGCGCGCGCAGCAGGAGCACGACCGCTTCGTCACCGAGCTGGCGAACGGCGAATCGAGCGCCGGGATGCGCCTGGGCAGCGACTTCTGCGACCGCAACGGCATGATCTTCACCGAGGTCATGGCCCTGCGCAGCGCGAGCGAGCTGACGCCCTACGCCGCCGGCAAGGACCTTGTGCCCGCCACCCTGGAGATGTGCCCGCAGCCCGCCAAGGCGCCGGTGGGCAAGGCGTCCGCGGGGCGGAAGTCTGCCCCCGCGCCGGCGAAGCACGCCGGATAGCGCCCCCCGGGCAGCGCCAAGGTCAGGGCGGCACCACCGAGACCGACGCCCGGACGATCGCATCGCCGGGGATCAGCCTGACGCTGAATGTGTCCGAACCGGTGAAGCCGCGGACGGGCGTGTAGTCGATCCTGGTGTCGTTGCCGACCGTGTGGATCAGCGCCTTGCCATGCGCGGGGGCGCTGGCCAGCAGCCCGGCGGAATAGGGCCTGCCGCCGTTGCTGACGGTGATGCCGCACCAGCCGCCGTCATTGCCGACCTTGACCGGAACCTCGGATTTCCTGCCCCGCCGCCGGCGCGAGCTTGCCCACCTCGCAGGTCGGCGCCCCGCCGGTCACGTCGGCTGAGAACACCCGGACAGCCGGCGCGGACGGCGGCTTCTCCGCGCAGGCCTGCAGCAACAGCGCCGTTGCCGCGATCGCCAGCCAGCCCGCCGGATTGCACTCCGGTCGCATGCGAATCGTCACCAGTCGGCCTCCCGCCGTCAGAATGCCGGCGGTGATGGCGGGCAATTGCGTCCCGCGCAAGGCACTTTCGCCGGGCGCCCGTCGGCTGGTTCGCATGTAAGGCCAAGGGCTCGCCCCTGGACCCCGCCAAGGACAAGTCCTTGGAACCTGTTGCTTTGAGTGATGGGGGTCTGGGGCCTCAGGCCCCAGCGGGTCCAGAGCCTGCCCCGGCCTTGATCCGGGGGCGGAGCCCTGGCCTTGCCTTCTCTACACCCCGTTAGACGGAAAAATACTTCGCGTTGGGGTTGAGCACGACGATCGCGCTGGTGGATTGCTCCGGGTGGAGCTGGAACTCCTCGGACAGCGACAGGCCAATGCGCTCGGCGCCCAGCAGGGACAGGATCGGCACCTGATCCTCCAGCTTCGGACAGGCCGGATAGCCGAACGAGTAGCGCGAGCCGCGGTAGCCCTGCGACAGCATCTTCTCCATGTCGCGGTCGTCCTCGGCCGCGAAGCCAAGCTCCGCGCGGATGCGCTTGTGGACGTATTCCGCCATCGCCTCCGCCATCTCCACCGACAGTCCGTGCAGGTAAAGGTAATCCTGGTAGCGGTTGTCCTCGAACCAGGCGCGGGCGAATTCCGACGCCTTCTGGCCCATCGTGACGAGCTGCAGCGCGATCACGTCGCGTTCGGCATCGTCGACGTCGCGGAAGAAGTCGGCGATGCAGTCGCCGTCCTCCTTGGGCTGGCGCGGCAGGGTGAAGCGGGCGAGTTCGGAAACGCCGTCCTGGTCGAAGATGATCAGGTCGTTGCCCTGTCCGGCGGCCAGCCAGTAGCCGTAGGCGGCCTGCGGCTTCAGGATCTGCTCGGCCTCGCACAGGGACAGCATGCGCCGCATCACCGGGCGCAGCTCCTGCTTCGCCCAGCCGAGGAAATCGTCGAGCGAGCGGCCCTGCTTTCGGAAGCCCCACTGGAATTGGTACAGGCTGCGCTCGTTGATGAAGGGCACGATCGCCTTGGGCGCGGCCTCGATGGTGCGGGCGCCCCAGAACGGCGGCGCGGCCGGCGGCACGTCGCGCGTCAGCCGCCGGCGGCGGGCCTGCACCACGGCGACATCCACCGGACGGAACGCGCGCGCATCGGCCTGGCCCAGGGTGCGCGACGGATTGCGCGTCTTGCCCGCGCGCTTCGACTGCACCGCGGCCAGGTAGTCGTCGAAGCCGTTGCCGACCACCTTGTCCATCAGGTTCAGCCCGTCGAACGCATCGCGGCCATAGGCGACGCGGCCGCAGGCATAGGCGCGCACGCAGTCGTCCTCCACGTAGCCGCGGGTCAGCGCGGCGCCGCCGAGCAGCACCGGAACCTCGAGGCCCTGGCGCGTCATCTCTTCCAGGTTCTCGCGCATCACCACGGTGGACTTCACCAGCAGGCCGGACATGCCGATGGCGTGCGCACGATGCTCCCTCGCCGCCGACAGCATGTCGGCGAGCGGCACCTTGATGCCGAGATTGACCACCCGGTAGCCGTTGTTGGTGAGGATGATGTCGACCAGGTTCTTGCCGATGTCGTGCACGTCACCCTTCACCGTGGCGAGCACGATGGTCCCCTTCTCCTGGCCCTCGACGCGCTCCATGAACGGCTCGAGATAGGCCACCGCCGCCTTCATCGTCTCGGCGCTCTGCAGCACGAAGGGAAGCTGCATCTTGCCGGCGCCGAACAGATCGCCCACCACCTTCATGCCGTCGAGCAGGACGTTGTTGATGATGTCGAGCGGGGCGAGCGTCTTCATTGCCTCGTCGAGGTCGGCGGCGAGGCCCTTGCGGTCGCCGTCGATGATGCGGTCCTTCAGCCGGCCCTCCACGGTTTCGGCGCGCTTCTTCACGACGGCGTCCGCGGCCTTGCGGTCGGCGAACAGCTCCAGCAGCTTCTGCAGCGGGTCGTACCCTTCGGCGCGGCGGTCGAAGATCAGGTCCTCGGCGACCTTCACCTCCTCTGGCGCGATCACGTGCAGCGGGCGGATTTTCGAAATATGCAGGATGGCGCCGGTCATGCCGGCGCGCACCGCATGCTCCAGGAACACGCTGTTCAGCACCGCGCGCGCCGCGGCGTTCAGGCCGAAGCTGACGTTGGACAGGCCAAGGATGATCTGGATGTCGGGGAACTTTTCGCGGATTGCGGCGATGCCTTCCAGCGTCCACTGCGCCAGCTTGCGGTCGTCCTCGTTGCCGGTGGCGATCGTGAAGGTCAGCGGATCGATCAGCAGGTCGGATTGCGGCAGGCCGTGCTGGTTGCAGGCGAAGTCCACCAGGCGCGTCGCGACCGCCAGTTTGGCATCGGCGGTCTTCGCCATGCCGGTCTCGTCGATGGTCAGCGCGATCACCGCCGCGCCGAACTGCTTCGCCAGCTTCAGCCGGTTGGCCGCCGCCTTCTCGCCGTCCTCGAAGTTGATCGAGTTGATGATCGGCTTGCCGCCATGCAGTTTCAGCGCGGCCTCGATCACCGGCGTTTCCGTCGAGTTGATCACCAGCGGTGCATTCACCGAGCTGGTGAAGCGGCGGATCACCTCGGTCATCTCGCCCATCTCGTCGCGGCCGACGAACGCCGTGCAGACGTCGAGCGCGTGCGAGCCCTCCCCAAGCTGCTCGCGGCCCATCGTGACGCAGCCGTCCCAGTCGTGCTTCTCCTGCGCCTCACGCCATTTCTTCGAGCCGTTGGCGTTGCAGCGCTCGCCGATCGCGAAGAACGCGTTCTCCTGGCGCAGCGGCACCGCCTGGTAGAGGCTTGCGACCGAGGGAACCCACAGCGACGTGCGGGGAGCCGGCGCCGGCCGGAAGCCGCCCCGCTTGCGCAGCATCGCGTCCACCGCGGCGATGTGCTCGGCATTGGTGCCGCAGCAGCCGCCGATCAGGTTCACGCCGTCTTCCGCGACGAAGCGTTCCAGCCACGAGGCGAGTTCGGCCGCGCCGAGCGGATAGTGCGTCTGGCCGTCCACCAGTTCCGGCAGCCCGGCGTTCGGCTGCACCGAGATCAGGTCCGGCCAGTTGCCGGCGAGCCAGCGCACGTGCTCGGCCATCTCCTGCGGGCCGGTTGCGCAGTTCAGCCCCATCAGCGGCACGTCCAGCGCGTGCACCACCGCGGCGGCGGCGGCGATGTCGGGGCCGACCAGCAGCGTGCCGGTGGTTTCGACCGTCACCTGGACGAAGATGGGAATATCGCTGCCGGCCTCGGCACGCGCGATCTTCGCACCGTTCACCGCGGCCTTGATCTGCAGCGTGTCCTGGCAGGTCTCGATCAGGATCGCATCGACCCCGCCGGCGATCAGGCCGCGGCATTGCAGGGTCAGCGCGGCCTCGAGCGGATCGTAGGCGATGTTGCCCAGGCTCGGCAGCTTGGTGCCGGGCCCGACGCTGCCGATCACCCAGCGGTGCCGCCCGTCGGAAAAGCCCTCGGCTGCCTCCCGCGCGAGTTCGCCGCCGCGGCGGTTGATCTCGAAGGCCTGGTCGGCGATGTCGAACTCGGCCAGCGTGACCGGCGAGCCGCCGAACGTGTTGGTCTCCACCATGTCGGCGCCGGCCTCGAAGTAGCCGCGATGGATGTCGCGCACGAGGTCGGGGCGCGACAGGTTCAGCACGTCGGTGCAGTTCTCCTTGCCGTGGAAGTCCCGATCCACATCCAGCGGCAGCGCCTGCACGCGGCTGCCCATGCCGCCGTCGCACAGCAGGACGGTGTCGCGCAGGGCATCGAGCAGATGAGGTCGGGACATCGGGCTTCCTTCAGACGGCGAGTTCGCGCAGTTGCGTGGTCGGGGCGTCAGCGTCCCGCGTGGCGGGCCAGACGCGAATGGCGAGCGGACCTGCGATGGTAAGCGGCTTCCCCTGTGCCAGCCCCGCATCCTCGAGCAGGGTCCGCATCTCGGCATCGCTGAAGCCGGGCCAGCGATGCGCCAGCTTCGTGACCAGATCGTTGCGGTCGTGCCGGGCGAGGTCGATGACGATCAGCCGGCCGCCCGGGCGCAGCACGCGGGCGACCTCGGCCAACACGCCCGGCGGGTCCTCGGCGTAGTGCAGCACCATCTGCACGACGGCGAGATCGAACGACGCCTCCGCCAGCGGCAACCGGTACATGTCCGCGAGCCGGACCGAGCAATGGGCGAGCCCCGCGCGGGCCAGCCGCGAACGCGCCAGCGCCAGCATGGCCTTTGAGGCATCGACGCCGATCCCCTGGCTGACGCGCGGCGCCAGGAGTTCCAGCACGCGGCCGGTGCCGGTGCCGATGTCCAGCAACCGGCCGGCGCCGTGCTCGGGCACCAGCGCCAGCAGGGCCGCCTCCACCGCCTGGGCGGGCAGATCCAACGCCCGCATCTCATCCCAGTCGGCGCCCTGGCGCCGGAAACTCTCCGAGGCGATCCGGGCGCGCTCGGCCAGCACACGGGCGGCCTGGCGGCGGTCGGCTTCCAGGATCGGGTCGTCCTCCGGCAGGCGGGCGACGAGGTCGCGAGGCAGCGTGCCCGGCTCGCCGTGCGGCAGGGCGAACCAGACATTGGCGCCCTCGCGGACCCGGTCGAGCAGGCCGCAGTCGCAGAGCAGCTTCAGGTGGCGGGAGAGGCGCGGCTGCGACTGGCCGAGGATCTCGGTGAACTCGGATACGCAGAAGGCGCCGCGGCCGGCCAGCGCGAGCAGGCGCAGGCGGGTCGGTTCGGCGGCGGCGCGCAGGCTGGTGAGCAGTCGCTCCATGGGCTTGTCAATGACATAAGGATATCCTTATGTCCAGGCTATGATGCAGTTCACGGATGACAGGGTGCCGGTGCGGTTCGGCGACCCGGAGGCGGACGAGGCAGTGCTTGTGGAGGGGGAGGCGACCGTCCGTTGCGGTCGAACGGCGGCACGGTTCCGCCTGTCGCCGGCCATGGCAGGGCATGCAATGGGCTGCGCCTGCTGCGTACCACGCGGCCCGGTGGCGGAGGCTCTGGGTCGGCTGTTCCTCGCGCGGGCGCGCGGCGAGGTGGCGTTGTTCCGTTCTGTCGCAGTGCTGGCGACGCCCGCCGGTGAGGCGGCGGTGCGGGCGGCGCTGGCCGAGGATCAGGTCGCCGCAGGGCGCTTCCGGCTCGCTGATCGCTGAGCCCGGATCAACTGATGGTTCGTCAGCTACGTGATGCCGCCGCGACGTTCGTTGAGTGCAACCAAGACGTCGGGCATCGAAAAGAAGCTTTCCATCTTCGCGCGCAGGCCTTCAAGGAGCTGCTCCAGCTCGGCCACCTTTTCGCGAGGGCGCTCCGTTTCGAGGTAGTGCCGCGCCATACGTACGAGCTTATCGTTCGGTATGAATGCGAAGCGATTCCACTGGTCCATCTCGATAATACTCGTTCTATCGTCTACGGCGCTCCCATCGAACACAACCAAGAGCTCGTATTCATTCGATCGCCTGGACAGGTCGCGAAGAAAGTCGAGGTGCGCTCTCTTGCGGGCAATTCCGTGCGTCGCGTCCAAGGCAAATCGGCCGTCGATGAGAGTTGTGATCTCGGACAGCTCGTCAAAGGATTCCAAGAACCGCTTTATATTCTGCAACTGGTCGCCGACCAGCTCGCCGAAGTCTACCCAAATGCGCTCTTGCGCGGGGTTATCCGGTGTGGGCCTCCTGCTCGAAAGGGTCAGCCGAACCGGGTATTCGGGTTCGGGGTAGTTTGATAAGTGGCCAGCCGCGATCTTTTCCAAGTGCCGCGGCTGAAGGGCAGCTACACCTTCCAGCTTGTCCACGATAGTACCGGCACACCTGACTATCTCGATTCCGTAGAAATACATTCTAAAGACATCCCGCCCGAGGGCTGCCTTCCTGTGCCTGAGCAGTTGTTCGCTGGCTCCTGTCCAAATCTCCCAAGCGGTTTTGACACTCTCTATGGCGATCTTGATGACCTCGAGCATGGGTATCTCCTGGTCGTCGGGTTGAATGCAGCGATTCCGCAACGTCTGCGGAGCGCAGCCGTTTGCCACATTCGGGTTCCACTGTCATGGACATTGATTGCCTCGCACTCTCCGGCGTGTGAAGCCAGCGCGGCCGGGCCCGCTCGATACGCGGCGACAATGCAACGCGCACGTTCAAGGGCCTGCGAACAACGCCCGCAGGCCCGGTGGCAATTTGCCGCTTATCGTTTGCCGTTGGAGTCGGCGACCGAATGGGCACGGCCCATCGTCCGCGCCATGCCAGCGCCTTCTTCGAGCATGTAGAACGAGCCGTTGAGCCCACCGAAGGTGGTGTTGACCCCGGTTACCGACTTATCAGCGAGATTGCGCGAAGGTGAGAATCCCTGCCACCTGCACCCAGGTTCCACTATATCCCTGACCATTCGTCCAGGTGTTGTCGGCGGCGATGTTCATCGGCGTCGACCCATAGGTCCCGGTAGAGTTTCAATCGTAAGTTCAGTGTCCAGTTGCCAGGAACAGACATGATGATTCCTCCGTTCATTTGCTCGCAAAAGTTGCGAGCGAATCGAGATTAGCCAGTCAGGGATCGTCGCAGTGTAAATCGCCCCACATCGCCGGAGCCGGAAATGCTGTGCCAGGCACTGCGACCGAACCTGCTTCACTTGCTGCTGCGTACTTTTGGTCACCCATAAACCCGCCAAAGGTGGCGTCTTTGACGGTTTTGTGAGGATCAAGTCCCTGCGGCGCGTATCGCGTGCCATTCGTGCACTGCACGCTCGCGGCTCCCGGGTGGACCGGTATGTCCACCACAACATGGACCGCGCGACGCCATGCCAGCTGCGCCGGTTCCTGCGCCGCGTGCGGCCCCGGGATTGGCCGGCTGCAGAACGGAGACAGCCTGCCGGGATCGTGCGCCGACCCGGGAAATCCGTCACATTGCGCCGCGTGAGAGGCAAGGAGGCAACCATGAAGCGCAGGAACCTGCTGGCAGGCAGTGCGGCACTGGCCGCGATCGGCACGTCGGGCCTCGCACGACCCGCGATCGCCCAGGGTGCATCGGCAAAGGTGCTGCGGTTTGTGCCGCAGGCGGACCTGGCGAATCCGGATCCGATCTGGACCACCGCCACGGTGGCGACGCATCACGGCTACATGGTGTGGGACACGCTCTACGGCATCGACGATGCACTGATCGGCAGGCCGCAGATGTGCGCCGGGCACGACGTGTCGCCGGACGAGCTGACCTGGACGTTCACCTTGCGCGACGGGCTGAAATTCACCGATGGCGAGCCGGTGCGCGGCATCGACTGCACCACCTCGATCGCGCGCTGGGCGGTGAAGAATCCGTTCGGCCAGCAGCTTGCGGCACAGACCGACGAGATGAAGCCGCTCGACGACAGGCGCTTCCAGATCAGGCTGAAGAAGCGGTTCCGCCAGATGACCTATGCGCTCGGCTCGCAGGGGTGCTTCGTCATGCCGGAGCGGATGGCAAAGACTCCGGCGAGCCAGCAGATCAAGGAATTCATCGGCTCCGGGCCGTTCGTCTTTAAGCAGGACGAGTGGGCGTCCGGTTCCAAGGCGGTCTACCTGAAGAACACCAACTACGTGCCGCGGCAGGAGAAGCCCGAGTACTATTCCGGTGGCAAGGCGGTGAATTTCGAGCGGGTGGAGTGGATCGTGCAACCCGATCCGGCCACCGCGGCGGCGGCCTTGCAGACCGGCGAGGTCGACTGGCTGGAATTTCCGGTGCTGGATCTGCTGCCGATGCTGCGCAAATCCCAAGGGTGCGATGTCGTGCGCTACGACCCGCTCGGCGCGCTGGCGATCATCGCGTTCAATCACCTGTTCCCGCCGTTCGACAACCCAAAGCTGCTGCGCGCGCTGCTGCCGGCGATCGACCAGCGCGAATATGTGACCGCCTGGGTCGGCGAGCAGCAGGATCTGGGCAAGTACCCGGTCGGGTTCTTCACCGGCAATTCGCCGATGGAGAACAGCGCGGGCATGGAGGCATTCACCGCGCGGCGCGATCTGGAGAAGGCGAGGAAGCTGGTGGCCGAGAGCGGCTACCAGGGTGAGAAGATCGTGATGATGGCGCCGTCTGATCAGCCGTCGCTGGTCGCGCCGTCGCAGGTGTCGCGCGAGCTGTTCATGAAGCTGGGCATCAATGTCGATTACCAGGTGATGGATTGGGGGACGCTGGTGGCGCGGCGGGCGAAGATGGACCCGCCGTCGCAGGGCGGCTGGCACGTGTTCCACACGACATGGGGCGGGCTCGCCACGTCCAATCCCGGCAGCTCGTTTCCGCTGCGCGGCAACGGCAGGCAGGGTTGGTTCGGCTGGCCGACCGATGCGAGGATGGAAGAACTGCGCGACCAGTGGTTCGACACAGGTGATCTCGCGGAGCAGAAGAAGATCTGCGAGCAGATCCAGCTGCAGGCGTTTCAGAGCATTCCGTTCATGCCGATCGGGCAGTGGTACTATCCGTGGGCGGTCCGGAAGGAACTGACCGATTTCGTGAAGTGTGCCGCGATTCTGTTCTGGGGCGTGCGGCGGGCGTGACGGCAACAGGAGCGACAAATATGGAAAAGCGCAGGCTCGGCCGATCGGGCATCGAGATTCCGCCGCTGATGTTCGGCGGCAACGTGTTCGGCTGGACCGCCGACGAGGCGATGTCGTTCCGGCTGCTCGATGCGCTGACGGCAGCCGGGTTCAATGCGATCGACACGGCGGATGTGTATTCCGTGTGGGCGCGCGGCCATCAGGGCGGCGAGTCCGAGACCGTGATCGGCAACTGGCTGAAGCGCCGCGGCAGGCGGGATGACGTGATCATCGCGACCAAGGTCGGCGCGACGATGGGTTCCGGCGACAAGGGGCTGTCGCGCGCGTGGATCATGCGGGAGGTGGATGCGTCGCTGCAGCGACTGCAGACCGATGTCATCGATCTCTATCAGGCGCATCGCGACGATCCGGACACGCCGCAGCAAGAAACGGCGCAGGCGTTTGCTGATTTGGTGAAGCAGGGCAAAGTGCGCGCGCTCGGCGCGTCCAATTTTTCCGCGGCGCGGCTGAAGTCGGCGCTTGAGGTAAGCAAGGCGAACGGCCTGCCGCGCTACGAAACGCTGCAGCCGCATTACAATCTGGTCGAGCGGCCGGTCTACGAAGCCGAGCTGGAGCCGCTGTGTCGGGCCGAGGGGCTCGGCGTGATCAACTATTACGCGCTGGCGGCCGGGTTTCTCACCGGGAAGTACCGGTCGGCCGGGGATCTGTCGAAGAGCCCGCGCGGCGGTGGGGTGAAGCAGTACCTGAACGGGCACGGCTTCCGGGTGCTGAAAGCTCTGGACGACGTGTCGGCGCGGCACCGGGCGACGCCGGCGCAGGTGGCATTGGCGTGGCTGATCGCGCGGCCGAGCGTGACTGCGCCGATCGCCAGCGCCACCAGCCTCGAGCAACTGCACGACATCCTCAAGGCTGCGGAGCTGAAGCTCGATCCGCAGGACATTGTCCAGCTCAACAAGGCGAGCGCGTGACGGCATAGCAGGGGTTCGGCCGTGCCATACCAGCGGCCCGGTCCGATGACCGCTTCGGCTGGAATCCGGAACCTTCCTGAAACACCCTCGCTGCATCACCGGAGCAGGGGCGACCGGTGTCCGTGAAGCAGGCGCGGTACTGGTGCTTGGTGGCGTAGCGGCCGCGAGGCGTGGGAGGCAAACGGCCTGCCGCAGACCGAGGCGGACGTGCGGGACTGGTAGGCGGATCGACCGTGCCGTGGCCTCGGGTTGGCGCCGCGATGCGACGGGTGATCCCGCAGAGAACCCTGGTGGCGGTCATTCTCAAACATCTCCGATGTGATGCGCAGCGGGCGCGCGCTGTGCTAGAAACGCAGCCCTGACCTGCAAACGAGGAGCTGAGCCATGGCCATCCGGAAGCTGCTGCTGCCTCTGACCGGGACCGCTGCCGGCGAGGCGGCTTTGTCCACCTGCCTGATGATCGCCAGGCTGTGGAACGCGCACGTCACGGCACTGCATGTGCGCGTCGACAGCCGCGATGTCGCGCCGCTGGCCGGAGAAGGCCTGTCGGGGGCGATGATCGAAGAGATGATGTCCGCCACCGAAAAGGAAAGCAGCGAGCGTGCCCACGCGGTCCGCTCGATGTTCGACCGCTTCGTTCTGCAGCACGATGTGATCCTGTCGGAGGCGCGACCGGGCGCGGAGTGCGCCACCGCGAGCTTTGCCTCGGTCACCGGACGCGAGGAGGACCTGGTCGCCCAGCAGGCGCGCCTCGCCGACCTCACGGTGGTGCCGCATCCTGACGCGGGCGAGGACGTGTCGTCGTCGGATGCGCTGCACGCGGTGCTGTTCGATTCGGGGCGCCCGGTGCTGATCTCGCCGCAGGTGGCGGGGGTTACGATCGGCTCGCGGGTGTGCCTGGGCTGGAACGGCACGGCGGAGTCCTCATCCGCGGTATATGCGGCGCTGCCATGGCTGCAACGGGCCGATGCCGTCCGGATCCTGTCGGCCGAGGGCTACCAGCGGCGCGGCCCGGCGGCGCCCGATCTGGCCGCGTATCTGGCGCTGCACGGCGTGCATGCCGACATCGTGATGTTCCAGTCGGTGCGCAACTCGGTCGGTGGCGGGCTGCTGGCAGCGGCACGCGAGTTCGGCTGCGACCTGCTCGCAATGGGCGCTTACTCGCATTCGCGACTGCGCCAGCTGATCCTGGGCGGGGTCACGCGGCATGTGCTGGAGAATGCCAACTTGCCGGTCATGATGAACCGCTGAGCCGGCCGGACGCCGGACAGTTAGGTGATGGACGCCCTGGCGTTCGACGTACGCACGTGATCGGCACCGCCAGACGGGTCGGGCGCGGCGTTTCAAATGTTCAAGGAAATTGGATCGTCAGATCCTCGAAGGCATTCTGCACGTCGAGGATGCCGTGACCCAGCCGTTCATTCCAATGCCTGCCTTGGGTCCGGCGCGTCGTGCGGTTTAGGGTTCGGCGCAGTTCATTGGGCGAGACCTTTCCCGGTTCCCAGCCCGCCCGGCCGCGAAGCGCCGCAACCACACCCGCGGTGACACCGCATGCGGCAGACGTGCCGGTATTGCTGGTATAGGCGTCGCCGGTCTCCGAGAAATTGCTTGGTGCACAGAAATCGGGTTTGAGTCGCGCCATATTCGGCTGACCGGGACCCTGCGACGAGTACCCGAGCCACATCGCATCGGTGCGTACGGCGCCGACCGAGATCACGCGGGGGTGCGAATTGGCGCCGAGGACATCCTGGCCGGGGCCGATATCCCATGGGCCGCAGCGGCCGTCCGGGCAGAACTGACCGCAATTTCCGGCGCAGAAGATGACGTCGCGGTCCTCGCTGACGGCCTGCGCGATCGTGACGTTGAAGGGGTGCGTCAGCCGGTTGGTGTAATCTCCCGGAGGACGTTCCGAGCGGCGGTCGAATATGGCCCACGGATTGACCAGCACCCATGGGCCGGACCATCGAGGTTTCGGGCTGAGATGATGCTTTATGTCGTGCAGCACATAATCGAGCATCGCCTGTGCATCATTGATGAAGACGTCGACGTCCCAGATGCGGGGTGGGATCAGCGGCAGGTCCCAGATATTTGCGTTCGGTGCGGTGTCCTGGATGTTGCGAACCATCATTTGTCCATGCTGTGCCTCCTCGCCGACCGTCATGCCGGGCAAATGCACATCGGCGGGATTGTACGGGTTGATGTGCTTCCAACCGCCCCGGAAGTTGGGAATGGATCGCTTGTCGAGGCCGTGATCCACAAGCACCACGTTGACCGCGGGCATGTTGTCCGCACCGCCGAACAGATGGTTGTCGCTCAGAATATCCGCATGTATCAGGTCTCGTGCGCTCGAACGGGTGCCGAACAGCGCCTGCTCGACGGAGGCGGGGCAGAAATACTCGCCCGTAGCTGCTGCGAGGTCGGCCCCAATGGCCGACTCTCCTTCGGCATCGACCACTGCGCACCGGAACCTGTCCAGAATATCATTATCGATCTGGATCGGTATCACGAGATGATCGACTTCCAGCGGTTCTGTCTCGATGTCCGGTGCGACGAGTTGCCAGGTGAGCGACGGCAAGGACGTAATGGTGTAATACTTGGCGAATTCGGACAGTGGATGTTCCTGCCGAGCCAGATAGTCCGCAACATTCTTGACTTCGCCGGTCGCGTACGCCTCCTTGAGCGCCGGATCCTTCGCCGCGGGCAATCTAAGATATTGCAAAACCGTGTTGTTGGGCACGGGGAGCCTCCTTCGCGCAAAGATTACCGTTGCCGCGGCTCTCAGGTGCCGTCCCGGACGGCACCGAGGGGTCATCACCAAGCTTGAATCCGGTGGCACTGTACCCGACAATGCCCTGGGGACGAAAGCCATAATGCCAATTCAGTTGACGGCCGACGGCGGGACTGGTGCCGGATCGCTTCGTGTAGCCACGATTGCGTTCGTCGATATTGTTGGCTCTTCGATCCTGATGGGCGAGGACGAGGCGGGCACGCTCGCTCGCTGGATGAAACTGCTCCGCGAAGTGATTCGCCCCGAGGCTGAACGTTTCCATGCACGCAGCGTGAAGTCGACCGGCGACGGCGTGCTCGTCGAGTTTCCGAGTGCAATCGACGGCATGCAGTGGGGTCGCAACGTGCAGCGTGCCGCCCAGCAATCGGCCCTGGCGGAGCCCAATCTTTCCAGTGCGATCCTGCTGCGGATCGCTTTGCATCTCGGCAACATAGCGGCGATCGAGGGGGACATTTACGGCGCCAGCGTGAACCTAACAGCACGCCTCCAGGAACACGCCGAGCCCGGCGGGATCGTCGTGACCCAGGCGGTGTACGAACAGCTTGACGATGCCATTGCGTTGCAGGCCCGCGACCTCGGGCTGATCTATCTCAAGAGCATCGACCAACCAGTGCACGCCTACGCTTTTGCGCCCGAGATCCGCATCGCGCCGATACTCGCCCGCCCCCGTCCCACGCACCTGCCATCGATCGCGGTGATGCCGCTCGAGAATCTGGGCGACGATCCGGCTGATGATTATTTTGCCGACGGAATTGTCGAGGACATTACCGTTTCCCTTGCGGGTCTGCACGAGCTAAGGGTGATTTCGCGGACATCGACCGTAACGTTCAGACAGCGACCGGCCGATCCCAGGGAGATTGGCCACGCTTTGGGAGTTCGCTACGTGATGACCGGAAGCGTGCGGCGGTCGCCGCGGACGCTGCGCGTTTCGGTGCAGCTCTGCGATTGCGAGAGCGGCGACAGCTTGTGGGGAGATACCAACGAGTTGCCGGTCGATGACCTGTTCGAGGTACAGGATCGGATCGTCCAGCGCATCGTGACCGGCATCGCGCCGAACGTGCGGGCCGAGGAACTGCGGCGGGCAATGCGCAAGCGGCCCGAGAGCTTCACCGCCTACGACTATACACTGCGCGGACTCGACGTCATCAATACCTTGAATGCGGCCACCTTTGCCAAGGCGCGCGAGTACCTGGAAAAGGCGATGGCCGAAGATCCCACCTTCGCTATGCCCGTGGCATGGGCGGCGCGGTGGCATAGCTTCAACATTGGTCAGGGCTGGTCGCAGGAGCCGCAGCAGGATTCGTCGCGCGCGATAGAGCTCGCAAGCCGAGCGATCGAGCTCGACCGGCACAATGCTCTCGCATTGGCCACCTTCGGTCATCTGAGATCGTATCTATTCCACGACTACGACGCTGCGCTGATGTCGTTCGACCGGGCGCTGGCTGCCTGCCCCAACAGCGCACTCGCCTGGGTGCTGTCCGCCCTTACGCTCAGCTATGTCGGTCGAGGCGAGGACGCCGTGCGACACGCGGAACAGGCTCTCAGACTATCACCTGTCGACCAGCTGTTGTTTTACTATTACAATGCGCTGGCCTGGGCGCACTTTTCTCTCGCTCACCACGAGGAAGCTGCCAGATGGGCCAGACTGTCCGCAAGCGAGAATCCGAAATTCACTGCCAACCTGCGGATCCTGATCGCGTCGCTGAGTGCGCTGGGCAAGCAAGCCGAGGCAAAAGCGGTCGCTGAATGTCTGCTCCGTCAAAATCCGGGTTTCAGCCTCGGCCGCTACGAAAAGACGCTGCAGCCGTTTCGTGATGACGCGATAAAGGGGCGCTTCATGCAATATCTCGGGAATGCAGGTCTCCCGGAATGAACCCTGTATTCCTGGGATGAGCCGCGCAAGGGAGGGAACTCATGACACGAGCTATCGGAACAGCGGACAGCGGCGATTCGGGGGATTCAGGAGATTCCGGTGACAGCGGCAGCCTCGGCTCCAGCGGAAGCATCGCGCTCTCCTCTCCGGTCATCCGTCCCATCGGTGTATCGCCGGTGCCCTGGCAGAACGTGGGCGAGGACTTCTTTCGCGGCAACAAATGGCCTCCAGCCGACCTGGTATGGGCGAATCCGGGGCAGCCGCCGGTGCCATGGCAGTATGCCAACCCGAAGCAGTTCCCGCGCCTGGCATGGAGCGGATACTTCCTTTCCGTCGTTGTGCTCGGCGAGTTCGTCCAGGCAACGGCACATGATCCGGCCAACGCGACGCCGGACTACCAATGGAACCAGATCGATATTCCCGATTGGCAGACCTTCAGCGACGATCAAATCAAGGATGAGTTGTACGAGCTCTATGAGCTGATTGACTATCGTCCTGGCGTGATGGCCGAGGCATTGGCCGAAATCCAAGGAATCCAGACCTACTGGCAGGGATTGCTGATGTGTGGCCCCAGGTCACACCCATACACCAGCTATCTGATGCACATTGCTATTCACGTCGGCGAATTTCAGGCGATGCACTACAAGTACCTACTGGAAGGATTCAAGCAGCGACCAAGTCTTTGGCCGCCCCCGTCCATCGCAATTGTCGCCAGCGCTGATGCCGCCCATCGCCGTCCCCGGCCATGCGTCCTACCCGAGCGGCCATTCCACCCAGACGCATCTGCTGTCCGGCCTGATGTCGCAGGTGATGCCGACGGCAGTCACGACAGCACTGCCGATCAACGCGAACCCGCAGCCTCCGGCGCATCCCGTCCTCCCGCCGATCGCATCCGAGCACACCAGCCTGCTGCATCGTCTTGCCGAGCGCGTGTCGCGCAACCGGGAGGTTCTGGGCCTGCACTATCCTTCGGACACCAGGGCAGGGAAGATCGTGGCGCACCGAAGTTTGAAACTGTTGCTCAAATGTCAGTCGGTCAACGATCTGATCGGCCTAGCAAAGAAGGAATGGCTATAACTGCGGAATGCCTTGACCGTTGCGAGGTGTCGAGTTGACCGGGAGGCGATTCCGAAATCGTGTCGCTTCATTCCTCGAAATGACACATTGGACAATGCGGATCGATCGGATGGTTTCGTCACGCACTCCTGCGAAGCGGTGACGAAGGAACGCACAGCGGCTCTTCGGTCAGACCAGCATGGCCATGACCCAACACGGGCTCAGTTTTCAGGCATGGAACCCATGCAGGTGGACATGGCGGCCTGAGCGGATGACGCGGTATCCTCTGTGTGAAACCACGCCGAGGAGAACCAGGTGCGCCTGCCCCGTCATACTGCACTCTGCCTGTTGCTTCTCCTGCCATGCGGCGCCCGTGCCGATGACACCGGTCCCGCCCAGGCGCAGGCGCTGCAACAGCAACTGAAGGACTGGCTCGCCGGGCTGCTCGGCCCGGCGGTCGCCCCGCCCGACCTCCCGCTGCAGATCACCGGAGAGGGCGACCATTATCGTGCGACATGGCCTATAACGGGCCTCGACAGTCCGACGACCGGTACGGCCGCCACCGCTTTGTTGCGGCCTCTCGATGGTGGGCGCTGGGCGCTCGACGGCATCAAACTGCCGGACGCCGCCAGCTTCACCGTGATGGTACCAGACACCGGCAACAACGGAACAAGCGGACCGCTGAAGGCCGCGATCACGATCGGCCGCCAGGACTCGCACGCGGTGATCGATCCGGCCTTGACCAGCCCATCGACGCTTCACATCGATGTCGGCAACCTTGCGGTCACCACCGACAGTGCAAAGCAACACCAGGAGCAGCGCATCGGCCGCTACGCCGTGGAGGCCGGTCTAAGACCGGCCCAGGATGGCCGTCTGGATGCCGTTATTGATGCAATTGTCGAGGGCTGGGAGACGGCGGCGCAGATGGAGGGCGGCGCCGCGATTGCGATCGGGGCACAGAAAATGCACGCGCTCGGCCGGGTGGACGGCGTGAGCAGGGACAAGGTCACCGGGCTGGTATCCGCCCTGAACGGGTTCTTCCGCGCCTTGCCTCCCAATGTGGTGGAAAAGCACGGCAAGGACGACCTGCCGGCGCCGGCCCGGGCGCAGTTGCGTGCCCTGATCGAGGCGCTGCCCGACCTGCTGACCGGCGTCAAGCTGGAGGAGACGGTGGACGGGCTGCAGGTCGAGGTCGCCGGCATGGGCGGTCTTGCGTTGCAGCACACAATGCTGGGCTTCGGCGGCGAGGCGCCCGACGGGAACCTGCATGCCTGGTTCGAGATCGGCCTGGACGGGCTCGATACGCCAAGCCTGCCGCCGAAAATGGCTGCCTACCTGCCGCATCATGTCGAACTGCGACCCAGCATCTCCGGCATCCGGACCAAGGACCTGTCGAAGCTGGCGCTGGACGCGACCGAGGAGGGTGCCGGCGACGACACGCTCGCCCCCGATATTGCGGCGATCTTCGCACACGGCGGCGTCAATTTCAGTGTCGAGACCCTGGCCTTCGATCTGGGGCCGGCGAAGGTCGAGGGCATCGGGACGCTCCTCGTACTGTCGCCCGATTCCTGGCACGGTGAAGCGAGGCTCACCGCGACCGGGCTCGACGAACTGACGGCGCAGGCGCGGACCGACCCGGACCTGAAGCAGGCGCTTCCGGTGCTGATGATGTTGCGCGGTCTGGCGAAGCCGGACGGCAGTCGGCTGGGATGGGACGTCGTGAGCGAGGGGACGGCGGTGACGGTGAACGGCATCGACCTGTCGGCGCTCACCGCCGACAAGCCCAAGGCGAAACCCCCGAATGCCCCGCCGCAGGGTCAGCCGCGCAGACGGTAGAGCGTCACGTCGCGCTCGGTGCGATCCTCCAGTTCCAGGCTCGTCGGCACGCGGTAGCTGGCGAACGGCACCAGACCCTGGCGCGGCAGATAGGCGCGGCCAGGGTCGGCGAGCCACACCTCGGCGTGGCATGCCATCTCGCGCAGCCACGGCAGGATGTGCCCGGTCATCGGCGCCTCGTAGCAGACGTCGCCGCACAGAATGAGATCCCAGCGGCATGCGGCACCGACAATGTCGGTCCGCGTCACGTCCACCGATACACGGTTCGCGGCCGCGTTCAGCCCGATTGCCGCAACGGCCAGAGGGTCGATCTCCGCCGCCTCGACGGAGGCCGCGCCAGCCATCGCACCGGCCAGAGCCGCGATGCCGCAGCCCGCGGCGAAGTCAAGCACGCGACGGCCGGCGACCGAGGCTGGGGTGTCCAGAATATGCCGCGCCAGCGCCTGACCGCCCGGCCAGGCGAACGCCCAGAAGGGCGGGGCGACGTTGTGCTCCGCCAACCATGTTTCGGTCGCCTGCCAGATCGGCGTGATCTCGCTGGCAAGGCAAAGGCTGATCTCAGGCACCAGAATCGCTCGGCCCGGCACGGTGTGGGCCACAACAAACGCGTCTTCCTCGGTCACACCCAGCCGATCAGGATCGCGGCAGCCACCGCCAGTCCGGCCTCGCGGTTCGCCTTGAAGAGCCGCAGGCAGCGCCCCGGATCATGGATGTCCAGTGTGGCAACCTGCCAGCCGAACGACAGCGCGGGAAGCGCAAGCGCCGGATAGAACCAGCCGCCCAGCCCTGCAAGCCAGCCGGCAACGGCAAGCAGCAGCACCGTGCCGCCGTAGCAGACGGCGAGAAACGGCGCGGTACGCTCGCCGAACAGGCGTGCGGTCGATTTCACGCCGACCAGCGCATCATCCTCGCGATCCTGGTGCGCATAGATCGTGTCGAAGCCAAGGTCCCACAGGATCGCAGCGCCGTACAGCACCGCACAGGCCGCGTCGAGCCGGCCGGCACCGGCGGCATACCCGAGCGGCGCGCCGAAGCCGAAGGTGAAGCCCATCACGAGCTGCGGCCACCATGTGACCCGCTTGGCCAGCGGATAGAGCGCCACAAGCAGCAGCGAAGCAGTGCCGAGAAGCTGCGCCACCGGATCGAGCAGCAGCAGGATCGCCAACCCGAGCAGCAGCAGCACGCCCAGGAAGCCCAGCGCCTGGACTGGGCGCAACACGCCCGATGCGAGCGGTCGGCCCGCGGTGCGCGCCACCTTGCGATCGATGTCGCGGTCCCACAGGTCGTTCACCACGCATCCTGCAGTGCGCATCACCACGCTGCCGAGCGCGAACAGCACAATGAGGCGGGCCGACTTCGCGCGGCGCCGACCCGGACAGCAGGATGCCCCAGAGCCCGGGCAGGAACAGCAGCCAGATGCCGATTGGGCGGTCCACCCGGGCCAGCAGCAGCCAGGGCAGCCAGGACCGCGGCAGCCACGCGACCCAGCCGGTGGCGACGATGTCGGTATGCGTCTGCATGGCTGCTACTCTGCGCGCCATGTTGTTCGGGTCAATCCGCCTGTTCGTTGATGCTCCGCTGGCCGCTGGCACGACGATCGCCGCGACCTCGGCGCAGGCGCACTATCTCGGCACCGTCATGCGCCGCGGCAGCGGCGACGCGGTGCGGCTGTTCAACGGACGCGACGGCGAATTCGGCGCTCGGATCGTGGCCATCCGGCGTGACAAGGCGACGCTTGTTGTCGAGCACAACCTGCGCCTGCAGGTCTCCGAGCCCGATCTGTGGCTGGCATTCGCACTGCTGAAGCGCGACGCGACCGACCTTGTCGTGCAAAAGGCCGCCGAACTGGGCGTCGCGGCGCTGATCCCGGTCATCACGGAGCGGACCAACGCGCATCGGGTGAACGAGACGCGGCTTGCGGCCATTGCCGTGGAGGCCGCCGAGCAATCCGAGCGACTCACCGTGCCGACGCTTCATCAGCCACGTACGCTCACGGTGTTGCTGGCGGGACTGGCAGCCCGGCCGACAACTTTTCGTCGCCGCTGAGCGCGCTGCCGCTCCAAGCATCGTCCCGGCGCCCGGATCGGCCGCACTGCTTGTGGGACCGGAGGGCGGCTTCACGCCGGCGGAGCTTGACGCGATGCAGACGCGTCCCTTTGTTACCTTGGTATCGCTCGGCCCGCGTATCCTGCGGGCCGAGACCGCCTGCATAGTCGGACTGGCATTGTTGCAGGCGACGGGTCGCGGCTAGTACCATGCAACCCTACCCGTCACGCCTGGGAGCGACATGTCCAACCCCGGAGACACCGACGCAACCGCGATCACGTCGCTCAAGCAGCTCGCCGACCATATCGCCGCCGGCTGCAAGCCGCCGGAGCAGTTCCGCATCGGCACCGAACATGAGAAGTTCGGCTTCCGCCTCGCGGATCTGGCGCCCCCGCCCTACGAGCCGGCCGATGGGCAACCCGGCTCAATTCGCGACCTGCTTGCCGGTCTCGCCCGGTTCGACGGCGTGCCGATCCTCGACCGCGGCAATACGATCGGGCTGAAGCAGGGCGATGCGGCAGTCTCGCTCGAGCCCGCCGGCCAGCTCGAACTGTCGGGCGCGCCGCTCGAGACGCTGCACGAGACGATGGCGGAACTCGAGGCCCACTACGAACAGGTGCGCAGCGTCTCGCGTGACCTTGAGATCGGCTTTGTGCCACTCGGATTCCACCCCACCGCCACGCGCGAGAAGATGCCCCGGATGCCGAAGGGCCGCTATGCCATCATGCGGCGCTACATGCCGACGGTGGGAAAGCTCGGGCTGGACATGATGACGCGGACCTGCACCGTGCAGGTCAATCTCGACTACGCCTCGGAACAGGACATGGTGAGGAAGCTGCGGGTCTCGCTGCTGCTGCAGCCTCTGGCGACCGCACTTTTTGCCAACTCGCCGTTCACCGAAGGTCGGCCGAACGGGTTTCTCTCCTATCGTGCGCATGTCTGGACCGATACCGACAACCAGCGCTCCGGCATCCCGGCGGTGTTCTTTGAACCGGGGTTCGGCTTCGAACGGTATGCAGAGTGGCTGGTCGACGAGGTGCCGATGTACTTCGTTTACCGCGACAGCGAATATATCGACGTCGCCGGCGCGTCGTTCCGCGACTTCATGGCGGGCCGGCTGCCTGGCGTGCCGGGCGCGATCGCCACGGTCGGCGACTTCGCGGACCACATCACGACGGTGTTCACCGACGTTCGCGTCAAGCGGTTCCTGGAGATGCGGGGAGCCGATGCCGGACGGGCGGACATGATGGTGGCGCAGTCTGCCTTCTGGGTCGGCCTGCTGTATGACCAAGCCGCCCTGTCTGCGGCCGATGCGTTGCTGCGTGGAGCAGGCTGGGAGGACGCGGTGACCCTGCGAGCGGCAGTTCCCCGCCAGGGGCTAGATGCCCCTTGGCGAGGCGGTACCCTGCGCGACCTAGCGCGGGACGCGGTCGCCATCGCACGCGATGGTCTGCGCGCCCGGTCGTGCCGCAACCCTGCCGGCGAGGACGAATCGCGTTACCTGGCCCCCCTCGAGGCGATTGTCGCAAGCGAGCCCACCCAGGCAGAGCATTGGCTGGAGCGCTATCATCGGGCATGGTTTCGCGATATTCAGCGGATCTTCGCCGAAGCGGCGATATGAGGAGGTAAAATTAAGCTTTCGCGTGTTGAAGCACTTGGCTATACAACCGAGGTACGCACAAAAGACGCGATGATCGCAGACAGTTCACATCGGGGCTCAGCCCAGGCCGTGCCGCCCGGCTCTGCTGGCCAGGTCGTGGTGCGGATGCGGCTGATCGGCCAGATGGAGGCCTGGACGCTCACCAGCGAGAGTGTGCTGCCAGGCGGACGCAAGACCCGTGCGCTACTCGCCGTGATTGCGCTGTCATCGCCGCGGCCCGCCCTGCGCGGACGGCTGGCTGAACTGCTGTGGAGCCGCCGACCGGAGGAGCAGGCCCGTGCGTCGCTCCGCCAGGAGATTCACCGGCTGCTCGAGGCGCTTGCGCCTGGGGGCTCCGAGGTTCTGTCGGTGACTCGCGACCACCTGTCTCTGCGCCCCGGCAAGGTCTGGGTGGACGTGGAAGAGGTGATGCGGGCCACCACTGACCAGCCGGCTTCACTGTCGCTGCTGGACGGCGACCTGCTGGAGGGTCTCGACGGCATTGATCCGACCTTCGACGCCTGGCTCACCACCGAGCGCGAACGGCTGCGCGACCGGGCCCGCACCGTCGCCGAGGCCCTGCTGCGCGAGCAGATGGAACCGGAGGCGGCGATTCCGGCCGCGCAGCGGCTGCTGCAGATCGACCGGGCCCACGAAGGCGCCTGGCGGGCGCTGATGCGGGCGCATGCCGCGCGCGGCGAGCGCGGGATGGCGATCCAGGCCTATGACCGCTGCCGCGCCGTGCTCGCCGACCTGCTGGATGCCGCGCCCTCGGCCGAGACCCAGAACCTGCTGGCAGAAATCCGCGGTCCCTCGGGCAGCCGCATTCCACTGCGCCCGCACCGCCCACCGGCGTCACTACAACCCGCGGCAACCCCGCCGCAAGCGTCGGCCCAGCCCGTCGCCGAGGAGCCCGACGAGCCGCCGCCGAGCCCCGAGCCGGCGCCTCAGGAAACCCTGGCCGACCCGCGGCGGCGCACATGTCGGCGTCATGCCGCTGCAGCTTGTCGGCACGACCGAGGAGGACGCCCATCTCGCCCCCGGTCTGACGGAAGAGATCACCACGGCGCTGGCGCGGTTTCGCTGGATGTTCGTCGTTGCCTCCAACTCCCTGGCGCGATTTGCCGCCGAGAACCGCGACGAGACGGCAATCCGCCGCACGTTCGGCATCGACTTCCTGCTGGATGGCTCGATCCAGCGCGTGCGCAACCGGATCCGGATCACCGTGCGCCTGCTCGACCTGCGCGCCGGAAACCAGGTCGTCTGGGCACGCCGGTTCGACCGCCAGTCGAACGACCTGCTGTCGCTGCAGGACGAGATCGCCTCGGAGGTGGTCGCACAGATCGATCCGGAGATTCTGCTGATCGAGGCCAAGCGCAGCGCCAGCCGTCCGCCAATGGACGCCACTGCATACGACCTGATGCTGCGCTCGATTCCGCTGATCGGCCGGCTGGAGCGCGAGGCTTTCATGCAGGCAGGCGAATACCTGTCGCGTGCGATCGAACTCGAGCCCGAATATGCCGCCGCGCACGCCTGGTACGCCTATTGGCAGATGTTCCTGGTCGGCCAGGATTGGGCGGACGATCCGGCGGCGGCAATGGAAAAGGCGGCCCAGCACGCCGAACGCGCCGTCGCTCTTGATCCATACGATGCCCGTGGGCTAACGATCGCCGGCCACGTGCGGGCCTTCCTGCACCGGCGCCTGCACGAATCGATTGCGCTGCATGAACGGGCGCTGTCGCTCAATCCCAACCTGGCGATGGCCTGGGCACTCTCCTCCATAGCCTACGCCTACGTGGGCGATCCGGAAGAGGCGGAACGGCGACATCTACCGCTACAAGAAACTGTCCCCGCTGGACCCGCACGCATTCTTCTTCGACGCGTTCTTCATCCTGATCCATCTGCTGAAGCGCGACTATGAATCGGCGGTGGCGGTGGCGCGTGCGGTGACAGAGATGAATCCGTCGTTTTCCGCGACGTACAAGCCGTACCTCTCGGCATTAGGCCATCTCGGGCGCTCCCAGGAAGCCGCGGTGGTGCGCCGGCGCCTGCTGGCGATCGAGCCGGATTTCACTGTGGAACGCTTCATCGCAACGTCCCCGCTCGACCGTGCAAGCGACCGCGAGCATTTCGCGCAGGGACTGCGTCTCGCCGGCGTGCCAGAGCGCCCCGGCACGGCTGCCAGGCAGTTGCAGGACCAGGACGCCCACGGCTCGGCGTAGCCTGCAGGGGTGCCACACCCGAAAAGCCTGCGGTATCGTCTCGGCAGCACGCTGAGAGGGTCGCGCCGATGACGTTCCAGGCATTCCGCTTCGATCCTGTCGAACTGCCGCCGGCAGCCAAGGCGCTGCGCAAGGACGTGCGCGCGTTCCTCGACGAGAACCGCGCCTCGCTCGGCAACCGGCGCGACCACGACCAGGCGTTCAGTCGCAGGATGGCCGAGCGCGGCTGGGTAGGCATGACTTGGCCGAAGCAGTACGGCGGCCACGAGCGCACCGCGTTCGAGCGCTATGTGGTGATCGAGGAGATGCTGGCGGCGGCTGCGCCGGTCGGCTTCCATTGGACCGCGGACCGCCAGAGCGGGCCCAACATCCTGCGCTACGGAACCGAGGAGCAGAAGCAGGTACTTCCTGCCGCGCATCGCACGCGGCGATCTGTCGTTCTGCATCGGCATGAGCGAGCCGGATTCCGGCTCCGACCTTGCGGGCACGCGCACGCGCGCGGTGAAGGTGGACGGCGGGTTCCGCATCAACGGCAGCAAGCTGTGGACCTCGAACGCGCATCGCGCCGATTACATGATCCTGTTCTGCAAGATGGCGGAGGCAGGACAGCAGGAGGTCGATCGCCATGCCGGCGCGACGCAGTTCCTGGTGGATCTGAAGGACTCGCCCGGCATCGAGATCCGCCCGGTGATCAATCTGCTGGGCGAGCACCACTTCAACCAGCTTTTCCTGACCGAGCTGTTCGTGCCGGACAATCGGCTGTTCGGCGAGGTGGGCAGCGGCTGGCGCCAGGTGTCGAGCGAACTGGCCTTCGAGCGCAGCGGGCCGGACCGGTTCCTGGTGCTGTTCAAGCTGCTGGTCGAGATGGTGCGGATGGCAGGACCGAACCCGGACCGTGCAACGGCGGCGGCGCTCGGCCGGCTGGTCGCGCAGCTTGCCACGCTGCGGCGGATGTCGCTGTCGATCGCCGGGATGCTGCAGAAAGGGCTGCAGCCGCTGATCGAGGCGGCGGTGACGAAGGATCTCGGCACGCGCTACGAGCAGGACCTGCCGGTGGTGGCGCGCCAGTTGTTCCCGGCCGAGCCGGAACTGGAGGCTGTGGATACATATGTATCCATACTGGCGCGCGGCACGATGAACGCGCCACGGCTTTCCATCCAGGGCGGCACAAGGGAAATCCTGCGCGGCATCATCGCGCGCGGCCTCGGGCTGCGCTGAGGGAGACGGTCATGCGCGATGAAACCAGGATGCTGCTGGAGAGCGTCGGCCGCCTGTTCGAGGACCATTGTACCAAGGAAGTGGCGGACCGCGCAGAGGCGGGTACGTTCCCCGATGCGCTGTGGCGCGCGGTGAGCGAGACCGGCGTGCCGCTCGCGGTGCTGCCGGAATCGGCCGGTGGCGCGGACGCCGAGTGGTCCGATCTGTTCGCCGTGCTGCGGGTGGCGGGCCGGTTCGCTGCGCCGATCCCTCTGGCCGAGACGATGCTGGCCGCCTGGGTCGCGTCCTCCGCCGGGCTGGAGGTCAGCGAACAGCCGATGACGGTGGGCCCGGTGCGCCTCGGCGATAGATTGACGCTCGAAAGGGAGGGCAACGGCTGGCGGCTTTCGGGGTGCGCCAGCCGGCTGCCGTGGGGGGCGCAGGCTGGGCGCATTGTTCTGCTCGCGGATGGGCCGGACGGCGAGATGGCGGTGGTGCTGGATGGTGTTTCCGGCGCTGAACTGGCATCCGGACGGAACATGGCCGGAGAGCCGCGCGATACGCTGAGCTTTGCGGGGCTCCGCGTGGCGGGCGATGCGGTGGCGCCCGTGGCACCCGGGATCGACCGGGCTGCGGTGTATCGCCGCGGCGCTCTGGCGCGCGCGGTGCTGATGGCGGGCGCGATGGAGCGCGCGCTGGACACTGCGGTGACGTATGCCGGCGAGCGCAAACAGTTCGGCCGGCCGATCGCGAAATTCCAGGCGGTGCAGCAGCAGCTTGCGGTGATGGCGGGACAGGTTGCCGCGGCCGGTGCGGCGGCCGATGCGGGTATCGAAGCGCTTGGGTGCGGTGATCCCGCGATGGAGGAGTTCCTGATCGCCATCGCCAAGACGCGGGTCGGCGATGCTGCGACGCTCGCGTCGGAGATCGCGCACCAGGTGCATGGCGCGATCGGCTTCACCAAGGAGTATTCGCTGCAGCTCAGCACGCGGCGGCTGTGGTCCTGGCGCGACGAGTTCGGCGGCGACACCGAATGGGCCGCACGGGTCGGCGCGTTCGTCTGCACGCGCGGCGCCGACGCGTTGTGGCCGACGCTGACAGATGGGTAGCGCAGCCAAACCATCACCCGAGGCGCTACTGTGCCGGCGCGCGCGTCTCGGCCAGTTCCGCCTCGATCGCCGCTTCTACCGCGCCGAGCGTATGCTGGACATCGGCCGCATCGTGGGCGAGCGAGACGTAGAACTTGCTCTCGCCCTTCAGGACGCCGCCCGCGCGCAGCCGTCGATTGAACCGCCGCTGCATCTCGACATCGCTCCGCAACACCGCGCGATAGTCGTGCACGTCGCCGGCGGCGTAGACGATGTCGAACAGCGGTGGGACGCCGATCACCTGTGCCGGCAGGCCGGCCTTCAGCAGCATGCTGGACATCCCCGCCATTAGTTCGCGCCCCGTGGCGAACACCTTTTCATACGCGCCGGGGCGCCGCAGAATCTCGAGCGTCGCCAAGCCGGCGACCGCGGCGACCGGATTGCCGGACAGCGTGCCGATCTGCGTCAGGTAGCGATCGTCGCCGACCTTGCCGCGGTCGAACTGCGCCATGATGTCCTCGCGCCCGGCGATTGCCGCGAGTGGAAATCCGCCGCCGATGACTTTTCCCAGCGTGCAGAGATCGGGCGTCACGCCGTAGAACGCCTGCGCCCCGCCATAGGCAAAGCGGAACCCCGTGACCACCTCGTCGAAGATCAGCGGAACGCCATGTTCCGTGCACGCATGGCGCAGCGCCTGAAGGAAACCTGGCTTCGGCGGCAGCAGCCGCTGGAACGGCTCGACGATGACGCCGCCCAATTCGTCGTGGTGTTCGTGGATCAGACTGACCGCCATCGCCGCGTCGTTGAACGGCGCGATGATCATCTCGTCGCGCACGCTGCGCGGGATGCCGGGCGAGTCCGGCACCGCCTGCGGGAAATTGCCGGGCCGCTTCGGTGCCAGGCTCATCAGGCTGTAGTCGCTCATGCCGTGATAGCCGCCCTCGAATTTCAGTATCTTGTCGCGGCCGCGGAACGCGCGGGCGACGCGCATGGCGTAGGCGTCCGCCTCGGTTCCGCTGCTGACGAAGCGCACCTTCTCGGCGCAGGGAACCGCATCGACAATGGCGGCGGCCAAACGGATGCCGTGCTCGTTGTTGGCGAAGAACGTCGTGCCCAGGGGGATCTGCGCCTGCACCGCGGCCATCACGTCCGGGTGGCAGTGACCGATGAACATCGGGCCGGAGCCGAGCAGGAAGTCCACATACTCGTTGCCGCTGATGTCCCACACGCGACCGCCGCGCCCTTCGCGGATCACGATGTCCGGCGGCAGGTTGCCGAAACTGCCGGCGGGCAGGACACGGCGCGCCAGCTCGACCAGCGCCAGTTCTTCATCGCTACGAGGCAGTTCGCTCATCGTGTCACTCCGCTTGCAACAATGCCGCACCATGTACCCGGCGGCGCGTCCGCCAGTCGCCGAACAGGACCATCAGCACGGTCAGTATCATGAAGCAGACCGAGCTGTAGAAGATCCAACGCGGCTCGCCCCGGTCCATCAGCCAGCCGCCCAGCATCGGTCCGATCGTGCCGCCGATGTTGAAACCGGTGGTGACGATGCCGAAGGTCCGACCGGCCATGCCGGGCGGCGCGGCGGCACGCACCAGCATGTCGCGCGACGGCATGATCATGCCGGCGAGGAGGCCGGCTGCCGCCATGGCCGACACCAGGAACACGGCGCCGAGATCGACGGTGCCGATCGTGAAGGTGATGACCGCCGCCGCACCGAACCCTGCGGCAGCCACCTCGGCGTGGCGACGCGTCGCATCGGCCACGAACCCGCCGGCGAGAACGCCGATCGCGGTGGTCATCAGATAGGCCGACAGCGCGGCGTTCGCGACCGAGAACTGCACGCCGTACAGCGCGACCAGCGCCACGACGGAGAATGTCGTGATCGCGCCCGAGGACAGGCTGAGCAGCGCGAAGAACGCGGTCAGGCTGATTATCGCGGGCGACAGCAGGCTTGCCGCCGGCGGCCGGTCGGGTCCGCGGGACGCCGCCACGCGGTGACTTGCCGCCTGATCCAGCCCGCGCGCCAGGAGCAGTGGCACGGCGACCACGGGACCGAGCATCCCGGCGAAGATCAGCGCGGCACGGAACCCTGCGGTCGATGCGACGAGCAGCATGACGGTCGGGGCGATCGCACCGCCGAAGAACCCCGCGAACGTGTGGATGGAGAAGGCGCGCCCCACCCGCCCGGGGTCGATCACCGAACCGAGGATCGAATAATCGGCGGGGTGATAGACCGAATTGGCGATGCCCGCGATCACCGAGGCGCCGAGCAGCCACGCATACACCGGCAACACCCCGATCGACCCGTAGGCGATGCCGGACAGGCAGAGCCCGACGATCAGCATGGGGCGCGGGCCGAAGCGGTCGACCGCATAGCCCATTGGCGCCTGCACGACGGCGGAGGTCACGTTGGAGATCGTGATCGCCAGGCCGAGTTCGACGAACCCCACGCCCATGTGCTGCGTCAGCAGATAGAGCAGCGGCGGCAGCACGAGGTAATGGAAGTGGCTCACGAAGTGCGCGGCGGAGATCAGCCAGAGCGCCCGCGCCTCGCTCAGCTTTCTTGTCTCGGACGTCATGCTGTCTCCATAGCCGATCCCGGCGTGGAGCGCGACCTACCCCGAGCGTGCCAGTGCCCGGTCGACGAAATCCAGCTGGTCCTGGCCCCAGAAGATCTCGTCGCCGATGACGTAGCTGGGGGCGCCGAACCCGCCGCGGTCCAGCGCGGCCTGGGTGTCCGCCGCGCGCCGCGTCGTCCAACGCGGATCGGGTGGTGCATCGGCAGCACCCGGACGCTGGTGCTGAGACGCACGCGCTCGGGCGCCGCGGCGGTCCGGGCGAGGGTGAGGACCGGCTTGCAGAAGGGAAGGGTGCGGAGGAACTGGGTGCGGGGGAGGATGATATGCTTGCTGACCCAGACGTCGGCGAACCCCAGCACCTCGGCCTGGTTGGCGAAGCAGCGGATCAGCGCCGGGGGTGGCGCGCTCGCCGGCGCCGCACTGGCTTGTCACCTGGCGCGAGACGCACCACGTGGATTCAGTTCCCTTGGAGATGCGAACTTGGGTTATTGGAGTGATCGCTCTGTCGAACTCTCGGATCCGGACCGACTTACTCCCAAGCCCGGAAGGTTCGTTAGTGCGGCCTGCTTTCGGGACGACGCATTGCGTGACTTTGCGACGAGTAATGCATGTTCACGCGTATGTAGCTACACCGGACGACGCAGCCGGAAGGACATCGCAGCCCCATTGGATGCGGTCGTTGAACGTATTTTTGAGGCCTTGAGTTTGCGTTACGACGATGCGGCCAATGGGGTCGGATGGGATGACGGCGAGTATGTCGGTGCAGACACCTGGGACACCTACGATCTCATCAGCGAAGTGCTGGAACTCAGCGACGAGGCCTCCAGCGATCTCTTCACCGACACTGTCGATGCACTGCCTGAGCGGACCTGGAGCTATAATGACCCTTATGGGCCACGGGGACACGAAATCCTCCGCTGGAGCTGGAAGCTTTCGTAGATACCGTCAAACACGCTCGGCGCTATTTTTTCAGCGGAGCTCCAGCGGACGACGACCAGCGCGACGAGAAGGTTTCGCCTGCCGAGCTCCTGGAGCGGGTAGCGCAGGGTTGCGAGGAGTACGGCCTTCTACGGGCGCTTAGGCGGGGGCAGCGCTTTTACCGTTGCCGCTCTCGACCAAACCGACGGACACGCTTTACCAGACCGCGAGATCTAGGGCCGCCACCTTCGAGGCTCGCTTCCCAAAGCCGCATAAGTCCTGCCGGGATTCCGATGTTCTACGGCGCCAGAACTTCTATTACTGCTGTAGCCGAAACACTCGAACCTAGCGACGAGCGATATGCCATCGCGGAGTTCAGAACAACACGGCCCATTACGGTGCTCGACCTGACAGTCCTCCCTTACGTCAGCCTGTTCGACGTGGGTAGGACACAATTGTACGATTGGGCGGTGTTTATGCGAAAGTTTGCTGCCGATTTCCGAAAGCCCGTGGCTCGAGATGGTAGCGAGCACATAGAATATGTCCCCACACAGGTGGTTACCGAGTACATCAGGTCGGCCGTACGCCACAACGGTCGACCACTCGATGGCATCCTATACACGAGTGCAAAACGGGCACGCGAAACTTGTGTTGTCCTTTTCGCGGAACAAGAAGACGTCGCGCCGGAGCCTGACCCGGGCACTACCCCGGCAGAGAGGGGTCACCTTCTCGCGTTGCGCCACGTATCAAACTGCCGACGGACTCTCTAAGTTACGCCGCCCGCCAAGCTGTTTCTGATCGGTAGATGCGGTGGCTCGGGGGCCTATTCCGCCACCGCCCCAACTGCAGCCACTCCCCTGCCACAGCAGCTTCGCCTGCACCTCACCAATCCGCACCTCCTGCGGCATCACTCCACGCCGTCCCACCACCTACGCTGGACCAACGGTCTTGCCGGCGCTCGATCAACGGTCTTGCCGGTCAGCTCCATCCTACACCAGCTCAAGCCGCAGCTCTCGACCAACGAGAGCGGCGGCGCGTTGCAGCGTTTCGATCGTCACGTTGCCCTTCGCCTTGAGGATGCGATCGACCTGGGCGCGGCTGGTGTGCATCAGCTCGGCAAGCTTCGCCTTGGTGATGCCCTGCCGTTCCATCTCCTGGCCCAGTTGCCATGCGACAACGCGCGTCACAGCCTCCGCCTTCGTTGCTTCGTGGATGCCCTCTGCCGCCAGGAAGGCATCGAGGGTCGTGCCCCAATGCGGGTTCTTCTTGCTCATCGCAGCATCTCCTTCATGCGTCGCCGCGCCAACTGCAAATCCTCGGCTGGCGTCTTCTGCGTCTTCTTGATGAAGCCGTGCACCACGCCGATCCGCCTCTCGCCCACGAAGAACAGCAGCCGCGCGATGCGTCGGCTCGGCAGCGCGCTGCGCACTTCCCACAAGCCGGCGCCGAGAGATCGGCAGAGCGGCATACCGAGCGGCCATCCAACCTGCACCGTGGCGAGATCGGTGCCGATAGCCCGCCGATCATCGGCCGGCAAACTCCGCAGCCAGTCCAGGTACCGGCTCCGCCCCGCCTGGCGTGCGATAGAAGACAACGGGGATTTCGGTCTGACGCGCGGGATTCACTCGTATTCTCTGAGTCGGTGATCGTATCATACAAAATACAAGCGGTCAAAGATCGGGCCAGCGCAACCACTCTCGCTATCGAGAACACACAAACGGGGGTCGAACGGCCCATAGCGAGCTGCGACCGTGCTCTTGAAGGCCGAGGGGGGCCGTGGCCAACCACGGCGCCCCTTCGCCAACCCCCGCTTCGCGGGAGACGGAGCTTCAGCCTCCGCGCGCGAGTGCCCGATCGACGAAATCCAGCCGGTCCTGGCCCCAGAAGATCTCGTCGCCGATGACGTAGCTGGGCGCGCCGAACACGCCGCGATCCAGCGCCGCCTGCGTGTCGGCGGTACGTCGCGTCGTCCAGCGCGGATCGGCGCCGAGCTTCATCACCGCATCGGCGTCGAGCCCGACCTCGGTGATCAGCGCGGCGAGCGTCGCCGGATCGCCCGGGTTCTTCTCGTCCTGCCACACCGCGCGCAGCACGCGATGGGCCAGCGCGATGGCGGGCTTGTCGCCCATGGTTTCGCGCAGTGCGATCACGCAGGCGGCCGAGAGCGCCTCGCTGGAGGGGAAGAATTTCGGCTGGATGTTGATCGGGATGCCGAGGAAGTCGCGCCAGCGCTGCAGTTCCATCAGACGATAGGCCTGGCGCTGCGGCGCCCGCTTCGGCAACGGAAGGCCGCCGGACGCCGGGAAAGATGGTGCCGAAGTCGACCGGGTGGATGCGCAGCGTTGCGCCATGTTTGGCAGCCAGCGCCTCGATCCGCGCTGCTCCCAGGTGCGTCCAGGGCGAGTTGAGCGAGGCGTAGTAGTCGATATGCGCGGCCACGGTCGCTCTCCTCCATTCGTCCGTTCGTCATGGCCGCCCCCGGATCGATCCGGCGGATGACCCGGCACCACCGCGTCGCTGTCATTGCACAGATGGTCTGTCAAGCCCGGCCATGACGGAGAGGACACCGAATGAGATGGCGGATCGGCGACGTGACGGTGACGAAGATCGTCGAACTGGAGGTGACCGGCGGCAGTCGCTTCATCCTGCCGCAGGCGACACGGGAAGCGATCCTGCCGATCGCATGGCTGCGGCCGCATTTCGCCGACGAGGACGGCCGTCTGCGCATGAGCATCCATAGCCTTCGTGGTGGAGACGCCGACGCGACGCATCGTGGTGGACACCTGCCTCGGCAACGACAAGCAGAACCGGCGCATTCCGGCGTGGAACGATCTGCAGGGTCCGTTCTTGGCCGATCTCGCCGCCGCGGGATATCCGCGCGAGGTCGATCGATACCGTGCTGTGCACCCACCTGCACGTGGATCATGTCGGCTGGAACACGATGCTGGTGGACGGCAAATGGGTGCCGACATTCCCGCGTGCCCGCTACCTGATGGGCCGCGTCGAATTCGAACATTGGTCGCGCCCGCACAGCCGCGAGGACATCACCGCGGTGTTCGCCGATTCGGTGCGACCGGTCTACGATGCCGGGCTGGTCGATCTGGTGGAAACCGACGCGCGGCTCAGCGACGAGATCAGCCTGATACCGACGGTGGGTCACACGCCCGGTCATGTCAGCGTGCGCATCCGCTCACGCGGCGAGGAGGCGCTGATCACCGGCGACTTCATGCACCACCCCTGCCAGATCGCGCATCCCGAGTGGGCATCCACCGCGGATTCCGATCCGGAGCAGGGGCAGCGCACGCGCGAACGGATGTTCGAACAATTGGCGGGCACGCCCGTGCTGGTGATCGGGACGCATTTCGCCGGCGCGACAGCCGGGCGGATCGTGCGCGACGGGGATGCTACCGGCTGAACGTATAGCCGACGGTAATCAGAACGCGATCAGACCCGGTACGCCACCGACACTTGGCCATTGACGCCGGTGCTGCGCTCGCCGTCCGCCACGTTCAGCTCCGCCCGGACAGCGTAGGGCACCCTACAACGCGATGACGCCGAGACCACCCTCTACCAAGTTGCCGCAATGTCACCTCGACTGCTTGCTAGTCTCCGGGATATTCGCGCCAGACAAGGCAATCAAGTAAGGCGGCACGGGCTTCCCACAACCTAGCCTCCTGATACTCTTGCGGTCGGGGGGCCTTGTACCACGGTTGGGTCACAACCCACTGAAGGAGCCGGCGGTATTGAGTGGGCCGGCCGAGTCGTAAGGCGATCTGAGGGAGATTGGCCAATCGGCCGAGCCGCTCAGCAGATGCTCCGTTCACAGAGATGGCAATGTCTGGCCGAGCGCAAGCCATCAGCCTCGTGGCAACACCGTGCGCAAGCCCCCTCTCCTCGGTGATGGTTTCAAGGCAGGTCACCGCACCATCAATCGATCCATCTATGCCTCGAGCCTGGCGAAATTGGTGGCGGCTACTTGATGCGGCCCATCGCGCGCAGGTTCTTCTCCACGTTGCCCATCATCCCGGTGTAGGGCTTCGCATTCGACATATCGCGGATCCTGTCGATTGCTCCCTGCACCATCTCGATCGTCACCGGCTCCTCGGGGTCGAACTGCACGCCCTCGGAGAAGAAGGTACTGCACGCGTGCATAGTTGCCGGCGGTGGCGGCGATGATCTCGCCGGTGGCGTTGCACTCCTCGCTGCATAGCCAGGCGACGGCGGGCGAGACGAACTCCGGGCGCATGTATTTCGCCATATGCGGCGGCAGCAGGCTCTCGGTCATGCGCGTGTTGGCCGACGGCGAGATCGCGTTGCACAGGATGTTGTACTTGGCGCCCTCGATGCGGAGCACGTTGATCAGACCGACCACCGCCATCTTGGCGGCCCCGTAGTTGCTCTGGCCGAAATTGCCCACCGTGCCCGAACCCGATGTGGTGACGACGATGCGACCATATTGCTGTTTCCGCATGATCGGCCACGCTGCCTTGGTGCAATATACGGTGCCCATATAGTGCACCTGCGAGGCGAACTCGAAGTCCTCCATGCTCATGTTGATGAACGCCTTGTCGCGCAGGATGCCGGCGTTGTTCACCAGGATGTCGAGCCGGCCGAACGCGCCCAGCGCGGTATCGACGATGTTCTGCGCGCTCTTCATGTCGGCGACCGAATTGTAGTTCGCCACGGCTTGGCCGCCGGCGGCCTTGATTTCGGCCACAACCTTGTCGGCGACCGAATGCTCGCCGCCGCTGCCGTCCACCGCGCCGCCCGGATCGTTGACCACCACCTTTGCGCCGCGGCTCGCAAGCAGCATGGCGTGCGAGCGGCCGAGGCCGGCGCCGGCGCCGGTCACGATGGCGACGCGATCGTCAAAGCGGATGGTCATAGGGGGTCCTCCTGGTCGGATGATGGTTGCCAGGGTATCCTACTGCCCAGTAACTCCAAGAGGCCACCCATGAGCTACCTGCGCAGCGGCATCTTCCTGGCACCGTTCCACAATCTGACCGAGAACCCGACGCTCGCGATCGAGCGCGATATGGAACTGCTGCAGCACATCGACAAGTTGAACTACCACGAGGCCTGGATCGGCGAACACCATTCGGGCGGCTTCGAGATCATCGGTTCGCCGGAGGTGTTCATTGCCGCCGCAGCCGAACGCACGCGACATATCAGACTTGGCACCGGCGTGGCGTCGCTGCCTTACCACAATCCGTTCATCCTTGCCGACCGCATGGTGCAGCTCGACCATATGACTCGCGGGCGCGCGATGTTCGGCGTGGGGCCCGGCGCGCTGGTGCACGATGCGCTAAAGATCGGCATCAAGGCGGGCGATCAGCGACGCATGATGAACGAGTCGCTGGACGTGATCATGCAATTGCTGCGCGGCGACAGCGTCACGCGGAAGTCCGATTGGTTCGATCTGGTGGACGCGCGGCTGCAACTGCCGTGCTACACGCAGCCGATCATGGAGATGGCGGTGGCGGCGTCGCGCTCGCCATCGGGCGCGCTGGCCTCGGGCCGTCACGGCATCGGCATGCTGTCGATCGGCGGCACCAGCCCCGAAGCGATGGAGAAACACACGCTGAACTGGAGCCTCTATGAGGAGCAGGCGCGCGCCAACGGCCACGTGCCCGATCGCAGCAAATGGCGCGTGGTGGCGCTGATGCACATCGCCGAGACGCGCGAGAAGGCGCGCGACAACGTTCGCTTCGGCCTCAATGCGTTCCGGGATTACTTCACCGATGTGGCGACGTTCCCCATCGTGCCGGGCAATGTCGAGGACCCCTACACGTTCCTGACCGAGAGCGGCGCGGCCTGCATCGGCACGCCGGACGATGCGATCACGTATATCGAGAATCTGCTGAAGGGATCGGGCGGATTCGGCGCGATCATGGAACTGGCGCAGAACTGGGCCGACTGGGACGCGACGAAGCGGCACTATGAGCTGATGGCGCGCTATGTGCACCCGCATTTCCAACGCTCGCGCGAACTGCGGCGCGACAGCTACGCCTATGCGCGCGACCACCATGGGGAGTTCATCGGCCAGGCGAGCGCCGCGGTGCAGGCGGAGATCGATCGGCTGGCGGAGAGGAAGGCGGCGGCGGAGTAGCAGCTCCAGTCGGGCAAGGCCACGGCGAGGACACGAACCGCCGGTTCCCGGGTCCGATCGCAGGGATAGGTCAGACCCGGCCCGATCGGCTCATCGCTGCCCCGGTCCATGGCGGCATCTCGGATTGCAGGCAGGGTCAGACGGCGGCACGCTAGACGCGCCGAACCGCGTCGGCCATGCGGGCCACGATCTCCCGCAGGATTGGTGCTGGGGTCGCGAAGTTGAGGCGTGTGAAGCTCTGGTATTTCGCCCCGAAGGTCTCGCCGAAGTTCAATCCGACGCGCGCACGATCCAGGAAGAACTGCCCTGCCGGACAAGGCAGCGCAAGCGCGGAACAGTCGAGCCAGGCCAGGTAGGTCGCCTCGGGCGAACGCATCGTCACGCCGGGCAATGCCTCGCCAATCGTCTGCATCAGCCAGTCCCGGTTCGCCTGCAGATGCGCCATGATCTCGTCGAGCCAGGGCTGTCCGTCATCCCAGGCGGCGATCGTCGCGTCGACGCCGGTGACGCCCGGCGAGCCGAGCAGGCGCGCAGGGATCCGTTCGAAGAAGCGCGCCTTCAGTGCGGGCGCGCCGAAATGCATCACGGCGCAGCGCAGTGCGGGAATGTTGAAGCTCTTGGTCGCCGAGGTGATGGTGACGGTGCGCGCGGCGATCTCGGAGGAGAGTGACGCCAGCGGGATGTGCGTGTTGCCGGGATAGATGATGTCGGCGTGAATCTCGTCGGACACCACGATCAGGTCGTGACGGATGGCGAAGGCCGCCACCGCCTCGAGTTCCGCCCGCGAGAACGCGCGCCCTGTGGGGTTCTGCGGATGGCAGAAGATCAGCAGGCGTGCGCGCGGATCGGGGGCGGCCTCGTAGGCGGCGAGATCGAGCACCCAGCGCGTGCCGTTGTCGCGCATCGGGTTGGCGATCAGGCGGCGGCCGGTGTCGTTGATCGCTGCCATGAACGGCGGATAGGACGGCAGTTGCAGCAGCACCGCGTCGCCCGGTTCGCTGAACGCCATCACCGAGGAGAAGCTGGCCTGCACCAGATCGCCGATGGGGTGTGCATCGGCTGGGTCGGTCTGCCAGCCGAAGCGGCGCTGCATGCGGCGGGTGAAGGCTTCGGCCAGCGCGCCGTCACGCGCGGCGTAACCGTATTCCTGGTTGCGGGCGAGGCGCGCCAGGGCGTCGGCGATCGCCGGCGCCACGCCGAAATCCATGTCCGCGACCCAGGCGGGCAGCACGTCGTCGGGGAATTTGTGCCACTTGTTGGTGCGGCGCGCCCGAAGGGTCGCGATGTCGAAGTCGGTCGCTCCGGTGGTCATGCGGCTTTTCTCCCGTTCCGCGCGGGGCATAGCACTGGGCGGCGGCAGGAGCGAGGACAGCCGGTCGGTCCGGCGCTCCATGTCGGTCATTCATCGAATAGGTCCGAGTGTGCGCCGGTGCGGGCAAGCTGTAGCTCGTTGCCCTCGACGCGGTAGAGCAGCAGCCAATCAGGCTCGATGTGCAGGTCTCGAAACCCCCTCCAATCGCCACGGAGCGGGTGATCACGGTAACTCGATGGAAGCGGCTTTTCCTCGATTAACAGCGACAGGACGGCCTTCAGCTTGTCCATGTTCTTGCCACGCTTTGCCACCAGCCTCACGTCGCGTTTGAATCGACCGGACCGAACCGGCGTCAGCGCATCAGATGCCCAGGTCCTTGAACAATGCAGCGGCTGAGGCCGAACGCTTGCCCTTGCCTCCGGCCAGCTCCTTCATGGCAAGACGGCTCTTCGCGTTTGGCACTGTAACCTCGAAGGGTAGCCGCTTTTCTTCGGCCACGCGCAGTAGCAGCAGGCGGATGGCATCGGAGATGGTCAGGCCCATCGCCTCCAACGCGGCGGCGGCCCGCTTCTTGGTGACGGTGTCGATCCGCGAGCGGACGGTGCTGTCGGCGGTCATGGGAGCTCCAGCGTGGTGTGGCGCTGTTGTGGCTACAGCCGCTGTGGATTACAAGACGCCATCCCGGCGACCACGGCGGTGGCAGGCGGCGGTAGCGGCGGGACATCGCACGCGCGAGGATGCTGGCGGCGGATGTGGTTGCCGAGATGACGTGGATGGCCGTCCTTCACCAGCCACGTTGGGAATGGAAAAGGGCGGACACTGCGGCCGCCCTCCATTCGTCGCGACGAACTTCCGATCAGAAATTCATATCGCCCGTGTTGCCGCCACCCGGGGGCATGACGGCCAGTTTTCGCGCCCCTCCTCGCAACAAGAACTCGCAACAAGAAAGGGGCGGACCCTGCGGCCCGCCCCTTCCCGTCTCAGCGTTGAACGTCCGATCAGAAATCCATGTCGCCCATGCCGCCGCCGCCCGGCGGCATTGCCGGCCCCTTCTTCTCCGGCTTCTCGGCAACCATCGCCTCGGTGGTCACCAGCAGGCCGGCGACCGAGGCCGCATCCTGCAGCGCCGTCCGCACGACCTTGGTCGGGTCGATGATGCCGGCCTTCACCAGGTCCTTGAACTCGCCGGTCTGCGCGTCAAAGCCCCAGTTGTACTCGTCCCGGTCGAGGATCTTGCCGGCAATCACCGCACCATCCTCGCCGGCGTTCTCGGCGATCTGGCGCAGCGGGGTCTGCACCGCCTTGCGCACGATCTCGATGCCGAAGCGCTGATCGTCGTTGTCCGCCTTCAGCTTGGACAGGATCAGCGACGCACGCGCCAGCGGCACGCCGCCGCCCGCCACGACGCCTTCCTCGACTGCCGCACGGGTCGCATGCAGCGCGTCATCGACGCGGTCCTTGCGCTCCTTCACCTCGACCTCGGTCGAGCCGCCGACGCGGATCACGGCGACGCCGCCGGCCAGCTTCGCCAGCCGCTCCTGCAGCTTCTCGCGGTCGTAGTCCGAGGTGGTCTCCTCGACCTGCGCGCGGATCTGGTTGCAGCGCCCGACGATGTCGGTCTTCTTGCCGCCGCCTTCGACGATGGTGGTGTTCTCCTTCTCGATGAGCACCTTCTTCGCCTTGCCGAGCATGGCCAGCGTGACGCTCTCGAGCTTGATGCCGAGGTCCTCGCTGATCACCTGGCCGCCGGTGAGGATCGCGATGTCCTCGAGCATCGCCTTGCGGCGATCGCCGAAGCCGGGCGCCTTCACCGCCGCAACCTTCAACCCGCCGCGCAGCTTGTTCACCACCAGCGTCGCAAGCGCCTCGCCCTCCACGTCCTCGGCGATGATCAGCAGCGGACGGCCGGACTGCACGATGCTTTCCAGCAGCGGCAGCATCGGCTGCAGGCCGGACAGCTTCTTCTCATGGATCAGGATGTAGGGCTGATCCAGATCGGCGACCATCTTCTCCGCGTTGGTGATGAAGTACGGCGAGACATAGCCGCGGTCGAACTGCATGCCCTCGACCACGTCGAGCTCGGTCTGGATGCCCTTGGCCTCCTCGACCGTGATCACGCCCTCGTTGCCGACCTTCTGCATCGCCTCGGAGATCATCTTGCCGATCTCCGCCTCGCCGTTCGCGGCGATCGCGCCGACCTGCGCGGTCTCGGCCGGCGTGGTGATCTTCTTGGACCGCTTCTTCAGTTCCTCCACAACGGCAGCCACCGCCTTGTCGATGCCGCGCTTCAGGTCCATCGGGTTCATGCCCGCGGCCACCGCCTTGGAGCCCTCGCGCACGATGGCCTGGGCGAGCACCGTCGCCGTGGTGGTGCCGTCTCCGGCAATGTCGTTGGTCTTGGAGGCAACCTCGCGCACCATCTGCGCGCCCATGTTCTCGAACTTGTCGGCCAGCTCGATCTCCTTGGCGACGGTCACGCCGTCCTTGGTGATCCGCGGTGCGCCGAAGCTCTTGTCGAGCACCACGTTGCGGCCCTTCGGACCCAGCGTGACCTTCACCGCATCGGCCAGGATGTCGACGCCGCGCAGCATGCGCTGGCGCGCATCACCACCGAATCTTACGTCTTTGGCAGCCATATGTCAGTTTTCCCTTGTAATTGCAGTCTGGTGATTGTCCGGCTTCGGCAGGCGCCGATCAGGCGGCCTTCCGCTTGGCGGCCGGCATGCCCTCGATGATGCCCATGATGTCGGACTCCTTCATGATCAGGAGCTCTTCACCGTCGAGCTTCACCTCGGTGCCGGACCACTTGCCGAACAGGATGCGGTCATTGGCCTTGACATCGAGCGGCACCAGCTTGCCGGCTTCGTCGCGGGCGCCGGGGCCCACGGCGATGACCTCGCCCTCCATCGGCTTTTCCTTCGCCGTGTCGGGGATGATGATGCCGCCCGCGGTCTTTTCTTCGGCTTCCAGTCGACGGACCACGACCCGGTCGTGCAGGGGACGGAACTTCATTCGATCGCTCCTTGAGTGATCTCTGCGCATGAGATGGATGGATTTGCCAACACCCGCCGCGGCCCCTTATGGGCACCGCAGGCCAAGCCGTTAGCACTCCCCGTCTGGGAGTGCCAGCGATCTAGTCCCACGCGAGCGTGAAGTCAAGCGTTCGGCAGCACTTTGTGGGGGTGAGTGCCAAGCCATTGAAATGTTTGAGATTTAAGCTTGGCTAAAGAACTCTATGTCATGTCATTCTGTTGTCACTCTGAAAGACCTGCCGGCGTGGCGGGGCTGGAGGCAAGGGCGAGAAAGGCCCGGCAGATCGAAGACGGAGACTAAAATGAGCCTCGCGCTGCAACTGAGGGACTATCGGCTGACCACGGCCGAGATCCTGTATCACCTCCCTGACCATCCGGAGATTCTGCAGACCTATATCTGGCAGGAACTCGACATCGCCCCACGCTTCCCGGTGCTGCGCAAGTTCCTCGACTTCTGGCATCGCGAACTGGATGGGCGGTTGCACTCCGTCCGGGTTGCCTCCGCCAGCCTGATCAAGCCTCCGTCGTATCGCCACCCCGGCGCTTATATGAGGCTGCACTAGCCGCGCCGCGATTGCACCGCGACGTGCGGCGATCCGGCGATGCTGGACCGTCCGCCGTTAACTTCACCGGCGAATGAGCGTATATCGCGCCGGTTATGCCTATATCACGCACCATGCCCTTCGACGTCCGTGACTTCTCCGGCGGCCGGCCGGAAGACCGCGCGGCAAGCCGGCGGAATCGGCGGATGGTCGCGCTGTGGCTGTTCGGGGTCGCCGGCATGGTGTTGGTGATGATCGTGCTCGGGGGCGTCACCAGGCTCACCGGCTCGGGGCTCGCCATCATGGAATGGGCTCCCTTCCGCGGCGTGCTGCCGCCGATCCACGATGCGGAGTGGCAGCGGCTGTTCGACCTCTATCGACAGATCCCGCAGTACGCGCTGGTGAACGAGGGCCTCGGCCTCACCGGCTTCAGGCAGATCTTCTGGCTGGAGTGGAGCCATCGTCTGTGGGGCCGGCTGATCGGGATAGCCTTCCTGGGTCCGTTGGTCTGGTTCTGGGCAGCCGGTCGGATCGAGCCGCGGCTGCGCGCGTGGCTCGCTCTGCTGTTCCTGCTCGGCGCGTTGCAGGGCCTGATCGGCTGGATCATGGTCGCCTCGGGCTTCCTGCCGGACAGCACTGCCGTTTCGCCATATCGGCTGGTGATCCATCTCGTGCTCGCCCTGCTGCTGTATTCCGCCCTGGTGTGGACCGGCTTGACCGTCCTGCACCCGAGGCCCGCGCGCCTTGCCGACACCGGCAGGCTGCGTGCGCTGGTCCTGGCCTGTTGCGGAATGGTCGCATTGACCATCGTGACCGGCGGCTTCGTTGCCGGCACGCATGCCGGGTTCGACTACAACACCTTCCCGTTGATGGACGGAAGGCTCGTGCCCGAGGGGTACGCGCGTCTGCAGCCGCTGTGGCGCAATATCGCCGAGAACATTCCCGCAGTGCAGTTCGATCATCGACTGCTGGCAACCGTGACCGCGCTCACCGCGGTCGCCGCTGTGGCGGTCGGGCTGACGGTGCCTCTGCCGCGAGGTACGCGTCTTGCGGTGATGGCGCTCGGGGTCACGGTCGGGGTGCAGTACACCCTGGGAGTGGCAACGCTGCTGCTTGTTGTGCCGGTCTGGCTGGCGAGCACGCACCAGGCCAACGCCGTGCTTGCGCTGACAGCCTCGCTTGTGCTGCTGCATATGCTGTATCCGGGCGTGGCGGCGCAGCCCCGCACGTTCAAAGCATGAACGCCGACATCGCACTTCAGACCATGCAAACAGACGCGGTGCTGGATACGCTGCCGGTCGGCGTCGCGGTGGTCGACGCCGACCGGCGCATCATGCTGGTCAATTCGGCCTACTGCGCGTCACTGGGCCTGCCGCCGGACAGCTTCCCGCCGGGGACGAAGCTGGAGGATGCAGTGCGCACGGCCGCCTATCGGGGCGTCTATGGGCCGGGCGATCCGGAGGCGCAGCTTGCCGAGGTCATCGGCGCCGATTACTCGCGGCCGGGGCGCCTCCGCCGGCGCAGCTACATGGGCCGCAGCTACGACCTGCTCAGCGCGCCGCTGCCACATGGCGGCCACGTGGTCTGCGCGGTCGAGACAACGTCGCTGCTGACGGCGCGCGACGAGGCCGAGACCACTCTGGCACGGGTGACTTCGGCGCTTGCCACGTTGCGGACCGGTCTGGCGACCTTCACGGCGGATCGCTTGCTGCTGTTCAGCAATCCGCGGTTCGCCGAACTGCTCGGATTGCCGTCCGAGCGCCTCCAGCCTGGCATGGCGTTTGGCGATCTGCTGGCGCTGCTGGCGATGCGTGACGAATTCGTCGGCCGGGACGGCGACGCGTTCATCGCCGCTCAACGCGATGCCGACCGCTCCCAGCCGATGGCCGTGCGTCGCATTCGCACCAACGGCCACGTCATCGATGTCAGTTCGGATCCGCTGCCGAATGGCGGCTGGACGATGGCGGCGACCGATATCAGCCCGCTCGCCGGCGCCGAAGACGAAGCCCGGCGCCGTGCCACAATTCTGAATTCGATCCTGGAGGCCATTCCACACGGCGTGTGCGTCTACAGCGCGGAGCGTCGGGTCACGATGTTCAACCGCGCCTACACCCAGGCGATGACGGGCGCGCCGCTGAATGTCGGCGACCATCTGGAGACTGTGATCAGGCGTCGGGCCGAGGCGGGCGAGTACGGTCCCGGCGATCCGGACAAGATCTACGCACAGCAGATGGCGTTCGACGTGACGCGCGCGCAGTCGCGCAAGCGGCGGCGGCCGAACGGCATGACGGTCGATGTGCGGACGACCCCATTGCCCAACGGTGGCTACATCAGCGTGGTGACCGACATTACGCCGCTGGCCGAAGCCGAGGCGGAGGTATCGCGCCGCGCCGAGGAACTGGCGGTGATGCTGTCCTGCATCCGTCACGGCGTGATGCTCTGGGGATCGGATCACCGGCTGCTCGCAAGCAACGCGATCGCCGCGGAGCTGTTGCGTCACCCGCCGGGCCTGCTGGAACCGGGGCGGACCCAGGATGAAATCCTGGAGAACCTTGTGGCGCGCGGACATTTCGGCAAGGGCGACGATGGGCGGGAACGCGCGGGTGCACTGGCGAACCTGGACCGGTTCGAACCCTATCTGCGGCAGATCGTCACCCCGGACGAGCGTGTCCTCGACGTCCGTTCCGACCCTACGCCCGGCGGCGGCTGGGTCACCACGCTCACCGACGTCACCGAGGCGCGCATCGCCGAGACCGAGTTGCGGCGGGCGAAGGACGCGGCGGAGGCGGCAAATCAGGCCAAGTCGCGCTTTCTCGCCACGATGAGCCATGAACTGCGCACCCCGCTGAATGCCGTGATCGGCTTTTCCGACACGCTGCTGCGCGAGGCGGACCGACCATCGGGCGAGCGGGTGGCCGAGTTCGCCCAGCAGATCAACGACGCCGGACGTCATCTGCTTGGTCTGATCAACATCATCCTCGACGTGGCACGCATCGAGTTCGGGCCGCTTCGATCTCGCCTCGGACAAGGTGGATGTCGGGCGTCTCGTGCGGCTCTGCGCGCGCCAGGCGGATTCGGCTGCGCAGGCGGCCGAGATAACACTGGCGATCGACGTGCCGGACGATCTGCCGGCGATCAGGGCGGACGAACGGCGGCTGCAGCAGGTGCTGAACCACCTGCTGTCGAACGCGATCAAATTCACCGAAGCGGGCGGTACGGTCACCATCGGCGCCTCGCTGGACGCAGGCGGCGGACCGTTGCTGTTCGTGCGCGATACCGGGATCGGCATTTCGGAGGACGACCTCGATCGCGTCTTCGAACCTTTCACCCAGCTCGACAGCAGCCTGGCTCGGCGTTTCCAGGGCGCCGGCCTGGGTCTCTACGTCTCGCGGGCGTTCGTCACCGGGCATGGCGGCAAGCTGATCCTGCACAGCACCCCTGGCAAAGGGACCACGGCGGAGATCCGGCTGCCGGCGGATCGGCTGATAACCGGTCAGTAGCCAAACCGACGGCGGCGCACCACTCTACCGATAACCGAACTCTTGCGAGGAACCCGCCATGACCCCACTCGTCGAAACCGACCGGCTGTTCTTCGAACGGGCGGATGCCACACTCGATCGCGCGGCGGCGGAAGGTGCGCTGGCATCGGCGCTGGCCCGCACAGACGATGGCGAGCTGTATCTGGAATACCGCGAAAGCGAGCAGATCAGCCTGGATGACGGCCGGATCCGCGCGGCCGGCTTCGATACCTCGCTCGGCTTCGGCCTGCGCGCCGTCGCCGGCGAGGCAACCGGCTATGCCCATGCCGCCGAACTGTCGGAACCGGCGCTGCGCCGCGCCGCGGCCAGCGTGGCCGCGGTGGCGGACGGTCATTCCGGCGTCGCCGCCGAACCGCCCCGGGCCACCAACGCGCGGCTCTATTCCGACGCGAACCCGCTTGGCGCGGCGGATTTTCCCGCCCGCACCGCGCTGCTGGCCGAGATCGATGCCTATGCGCGGGGCAAGGATTCGCGCGTCGTCCAGGTCATGGCCTCGCTCGGCGGCGAGTGGCAGGCGGTGCAGATCATGCGCCAGGACGGCACGCGGGTGGCCGATCTCAGGCCGCTGGTGCGGCTCAACGTCTCGGTGGTGGTCGAGCAGGGCGGCAGACGCGAAACGGGCAGCTACGGCACCGGCGGGCGCTTCGGATACGACATGGTGACCGCCCCAGCGACATGGCGGGGCGCGGTGGACGAGGCGCTGCGCGGGGCGCTGGTCAATCTGGACAGCCGGCCGGCGCCGGCCGGGGAGATGGAGGTGGTGCTCGGGCCGGGGTGGCCGGGCATCCTCCTGCACGAGGCAATCGGCCACGGACTGGAGGGCGACTTCAACCGCAAGAAGACCTCGGCGTTTGCCGGACTTCTGGGCAGCCGGATCGCATCGCCGGGGGTCACCGTGGTCGATGACGGCACGCTGCCCGATCGTCGCGGCAGCCTGACGGTGGACGACGAGGGCACACCAACCAGCCGGACCGTGCTGATCGAGGACGGCGTCCTGGTCGGGTTCATGCAGGACCGCCTGAATGCGCGGCTGATGGGCATGCGGGCGACCGGCAACGGCCGTCGGCAGTCCTATGCCCACACGCCGATGCCGAGGATGACGAACACCGTCATGCTTGCCGGGCCGCACAGCCCGGACGATATGATCCGCTCGGTGCGCCGTGGATTGTATGCGGTCAATTTCGGCGGGGGTCAGGTGGACATCACGTCCGGCAAGTTCGTCTTCTCGGCGAGCGAGGCCTATCTGATCGAGGACGGGAAGGTGACCGCGCCGGTGAAGGGCGCCACCTTGATCGGCAACGGTCCGGATGCCCTGACCAAGGTCGCCATGGTCGGCAATGACATGGCGCTCGATCCGGGAATCGGCACCTGCGGCAAGAACGGTCAGGGCGTTCCGGTCGGAGTCGGTCAACCGACGTTGAAGCTGGCAGGCTTAACGGTTGGCGGGACGGCAGCCTGACCCCGACGCCGCAGGAGGGAGGCAGCGGCTTCGTGATTTCCACGATCATGTTGGTCCAAACCACACAAACTGCGCCAATCCATGATTGATCTGCTGTAGCAAACGCCGGCAGACCACCTTCGCGGCAATGCACAGCGCCAGGATTAACGTATTTTAACGCACAAAATCGAAACGACCTTAGCAATTAGCAATTTGACTACGCGATCATTACATCGGACCAACGTTATATCTTCCTAGCCGTGGAACCATGAGGGTCACCTAGACCAGTGGTGAAGCTGGTTCCAATTCGAAACGAGAATGAAACTAATCCTCAAGGAAAGGGTTCCGCTCATGCTTATCTCCACCTCTGCCACCGCCGCCGTCATCGATCACGGCAACGTCCGTCTCGGCGCCTTCGCTCCGACCCTGGCGCCCACCGCCGATGCCGGAAAGGTCCGTCTCGGCGCCTTCGCCCCCACCCTGGCGCCCACCGCCGATGCCGGAAAGGTCCGTCTCGGCGCCTTCGCCCCAACCCTGGCGCCCACCGCCGATGCCGGAAAGGTCCGTCTCGGCGCCTTCGCCCCGACCCTGGCGCCCACCGCCGATGCCGGAAAGGTCCGTCTCGGCGCCTTCGCCCCGACCCTGGCGCCCACCGCCGATGCCGGAAAGGTCCGTCTCGGCGCCTTCGCCCCCACCCTGGCGCCCACCGCCGATGCCGGAAAGGTCCGTCTCGGCGCCTTCGCCCCCACCCTGGCGCCCACCGCCGATGCCGGAAAGGTCCGTCTCGGCGCCTTCGCCCCACCCTGGCGCCTACCGCCGATGCCGGAAAGGTCCGTCTCGGCGCCTTCGCCCCCACCCTGGCGCCTACCGCCGATGCCGGAAAGGTCCGTCTCGGCGCCTTCGCCCCCACCCTGGCGCCCACCGCCGATGCCGGAAAGGTCCGCCTCGGCGCCTTCGCCCCCACGCTGGCGCCCACCGCCGATGCCGGCAAGGTCCGTCTCGGCGCCTTCGCCCCGACCCTGGCGCCCACCGCCGATGCCGGAAAGGTCCGTCTCGGCGCCTTCGCCCCCACCCTGGCGCCCACCGCCGATGCCGGAAAGGTCCGTCTCGGCGCCTTCGCCCCCACCCTGGCGCCCACCGCCGATGCCGGAAAGGTCCGTCTCGGCGCCTTCGCCCCCACCCTGGCGCCCACCGCCGATGCCGGAAAGGTCCGTCTCGGCGCCTTCGCCCCAACCCTGGCACCCGCACGTTGATTCTCATCAAGGCCGGACGGACGCCCATTGGGTAGCTAAAACAACGGACCGGGCAGCAATGTCCGGTCCGCCACGCTTTCACCGCCCCGATCAGGACGACAACATTGTCAACCGACGCCTCGCCTCGCCCAGGTCCGCGACAGCCCATGCCGAAGCAGCCGCCGCTGGTTTCCTTCCATCGCTTCATCCCGACGGCACGGCTGCCGCAGCGCGCCGACCGTTCCGCTGCCGGCTCGTTGCCGACGCGGGCGTTCCGCTACTGTGAACCTGCCACCAGCGCGTCCGGCTACGGCTATTACATCTTCCCGCCGATCAGCTTCAGCCTGCAGTGGGACGGCCGCGACGTCATGTGGACATGGGAGGGCGCCGGCACCTGGCTGCCGCTCAAGTCCGCCCAGTTCCCCAATTTCCGCGAATTATTCGACCAAGTGGCGCCCGAGGAGATCCGCGAATACGCGCCGCCGTTCCTCGGCGCCCTGCAGGAACCGGGCCTCATCCAGCTCTGGACCGGCATCGTCGCCCGCACCGCCCCCGGCTGGAGCCTGCTGGTGCGCGCACCTGCCAATGTTCCCCGCAGCGGCACCTACGAGCTGTTCGAGGGTATCATCGAGACCGATCGCTGGTTCGGCCCGCTGATCACCAATATGCGGCTGACCAAGACCGACGTGCCGATCGACTTCCGCGCGGACTTCCCGCTGCTTCAGGTGCAGCCTCTGCCTCGCCAGGCCTACGAGGACGCGACGCTCAACAACTACGAACTGGTGCCCGATCTGAAGCAGCTGACGCCCGAGGACTGGGACGACTACTACGACACCGTGGTGCGCCCGCACGTCCAGGAGGTCCGCCCGCGAGGCCAGTATGCCGCCGCCGCGCGCAAGCGCCGTGCCGCCGAGGACAGCGAACGACAAATCGATTGAAGAATTAACCGGACTGGACAAGGCTCTCCGCTTATAGTTGAAACCGATCATGGACACCTTCGCCCCCTCGGGCCGGCCTGCGCGGAGGGCACGCGCGCTTGTGCTCGCGCTCGGCCTGCTCATGCCATTTGCCGTGCCCGGCGCTCGCCGCCGACTGTCCCAGTTCACCTGCCGCGGCCCCGATCGAGCTGCCGCACCTGCGCAGCGCGATCGATCATCGCATTGAAGGCGTCATCGTCGCACTTGGCTCGTCCTCGACCCAGGGTGCGATGGCATCCGATCTTGCGCATTCCTATCCGGCTCTCCTGCAGCAGATACTCTCGGCCGGACTGCCGCAGGCGCATCTCGCAGTGATCAATCGGGGCATCGGCGGGCAGGATGCCGCGGAGGAACTGGCCAGGCTCGACGCCGACGTGCTGGCGATGCGCCCCCGGCTTGTGATCTGGCAGGTCGGCGCCAACGGGGCATTGCGCAATGTCGACCCGGCAATCTTCCGCGTCCTGGTCACCACGGGCGTCCGCAGGCTGCAGGCTGCCGGCGCCGACGTGATCTTGATGGACAACCAGCAGTCGCCACGTCTGCTGGCGACGCCCGAGGAGCCGCTGCTCGACCAGACACTGGCCAGGTGGCGACCGAGACGGGCGCCGCGCTGTTCTCACGCCGCGCCCTGATGCGGAGCTGGCTGCGCGACGGCGCGCCCTTCGCGGAGTTCATCCATCCGATGGGCTGCACCACAACGACCACGGCTATTTCTGCGTCGCTCAGTCGCTTGCGCAATCTATTCTGGCCGGCCTCGCCCCGCACCAGCCGCTGACCGCCAGCCGCTAGAATTCAACCGGATGGGCTGAGCACAGCGAGACCCGTCATCGTCAGCCAGCCAGCTCCCGTCGGACAATCGCGGCGCCGGCGGCGAGCGCGCATAGCTTTCCGAACGCACGCTCGCGCGGCAGGTATTTCATGCCGCAATCGGGCGCCGGGATCAGGCGTTCCGCGTCGACATGGCGCAATCCGCGGCGTATGCGCGCAGCAACCTGCTCGGCCGTCTCCACGTCCGCACTACCGAGGTCCAGCACGCCGAGCATGATCTGCTTGCCCGACAGGTCGGCCAGCACGCCGAGGTCGATGTTGGGTTCCGCCGCCTCGATCGAGATCTGCTGCGCCGTCGTGTCGGCAAGCTGCGGCAGGAACGCGTAGCCGCTCGGCTTGTTGTGCACGACGTGCGCATAGCCGAAGCAGAGATGCACGACCGTCGGTCCCGGGATCCCCTGCAGCGCCCGGTTGATGGCGCGCACGCCGTAGCGTTCCGCCTTGTCCGGCGCCGTGCGCACCCACGGTTCGTCGAGTTGCACCACATCGACCCCGGTCGCCTTGAGATCGCGCAGCTCCTCGTTCACCGCGGCGGCGTAGTCCAGCGCCATCTCTTCCTCGTCGCGGTAGAACTCGTTTCTCGCCTGCTGCGACAGCGTGAACGGACCGGGCAGCGTGATCTTCGTCGCACGATCGGTCTGGCGCAGCAGGAACTCGACGTCGCGCACCTCGACCGGACCGCGGCGGCGGATCCTGCCGACCACACGCGGCACCGGCGTGACGCGGCCGGCTTGCGACCGCACTTCGCCGGGATGCTCGGCGTCGATCCCTTCAAGCGCGAGCGCAAACCGGTTGGAGTAGCTCTCGCGGCGGATCTCGCCGTCGGTAATGATGTCGATCCCAGCGCGCTCCATGTCGCGGACCGCCAAAATGGTCCCATCGTCCTGCGCCTGTTCGAGCAGTTCGGCGGGAATGCGCCAGATATCCTGCGCATGGGTGCGCGGCACACCGTGCTTCTCCAGCGCGGCGCGATTAACCAGCCAGTCGGGCTGTGGATAGCTGCCGACGACCGTCGTCGGCAGCAGATGCGTCGGATAGGTCATCCCGGAATCCTCCTCGGCGCGAATGCGTGTTACGCTAACAGTCCCGGCCTTGCGTGACGAGCGCAGCAACGATCCAAGGAAACGCCCGTGCCCCATGCCACGAGGCTGGCGCTCGCCTGCCTGGCGCTGCTGTTCTCTGCCTGCGCGCCGCGACAGCCCATTACAGTCGACGGAGCCGCCCGGCGGTTGGAGTCGGTAAGGACATCGCCACCGGAACTGCGGGCCTTTCTGTACCGGATGCCGAAGGGCGGCGATCTGCACAGCCACCTGAGCGGTGCCGCCTACGCCGAGGCGCTGATCGATGCCGGCGCCGCGTCGGGCGTGTGCGTCGATCCAGCCCGATCTGCCGTTGCACCGTGCGGCCGGGCGACGCGCAGGCTTGCCGATGCGCTGCACGACAGCGATTTCCGCCGCGTCCTGGTCGACGCATGGTCGATGCGCAGCTTCGTGCCGAGCAGCGGCGTCAGCGGCCACGACCATTTCTTCGCCGCCTTCGCCAAGTTCGGCGGCGCCGCGAGCATGGGCGACATGGCAGCCGATGTCGTCAACCGCGCCGGGCGCCAGCACATGCGCTACCTGGAGCTGATGGTGACGTTCCAGGGCCGCGCGGTGACCGGCATGGCGCGCAGGCTGCAATGGACCGGCGACATGGCGGATTTCCACCAGCGCCTGATCGCGGCGGGGCTGCCGACGCTGCTGGCCAATGCGCGCTCCGACCTGGACGCGGGCGAGGCACGGATGCGCTCGCTGCTGCATTGTGGAACGCCGCAGGCCGAGCCCGGCTGTGCGGTCACGCTGCGCTGGCTGCAGCAGGTGACGCGGACCAACCCGCCCGGCGAGGTGTTCGCCCAGATGCTGTTCGGCGCGCTGCTGAGCCAAGCCGATCCGCGCGTGGTCGGGGTGAACTTCGTGGCTCCGGAAGACGATCCGGCTGCGCTCGCAGACTACTCGCTGCAGATGCGCATGCTCGATTATCTGCACGGCGCGATGCCGGAGACGAACGTATCGCTGCATGCCGGCGAGCTGACGCTCGGTCTCGTGCCGCCGGATGCGCTGCGGTTCCATGTGCGACAGGCAGTGGAACTGGGGCATGCGAAACGCATCGGCCACGGTGTGGATGTGATGTACGAGACCGATGCGCGCGGCCTGCTGCACGAGATGGCCGAGAGGCGCGTGGCGGTGGAGATCAACCTGACCAGCAATGATCAGATTTTGGGCGTGCGGGGGGCCGCGCATCCGTTCCCGGTCTATCGCGCCGCCGGCGTGCCGACGGTGCTATCCACCGACGACGAGGGGGTGGAGCGCATCGATCGCACGCATGAGCTGCAGCGCGCGGTGAGCGAGTTCGCGCTGGACTGGCCGGCTCTGGTCGGACTGGAGCGCAACACGTTGGAATATGCTTTTGTTGCCGGGACGAGTCTGTGGGCCGATCCGGTTGTGTGGCGCCGGGTTGCGGCGTGCGACGGAGCTGCATTGCAATCCCCGCCGCCAGACTGCGCCGCGCTGCTGCAGGCCAGCGAGAAGGCACGGCTGCAATGGGAGCTCGAGCGCGAGCTGGACGCCTTCGAGCGCGAGCCCCAATGGATCCACGGGTGACACGCTGGCTGCTGTCATCCTAGGCTTGCGGCGAAATCAGGAAAGCGCTCGCGATGGAATTCGGCATCTTCCATGAGTTTCCGTCCCTGCCTGGACGACCCGACGCGGAGGCTTTCGCGCATTCGTTCGATCTGGTGGACGGCGCCGAACGCTGGGGCCTCGATGCGATGTGGCTCGGCGAGCTGCACTTCGATCCGGCCCGGTCGGTGCTGTCGGCGCCGCTCTGCATCGCCAGTGCGATTGCCGCGCGGACGCAGCGGATCAAGATCGGCCTCGCCGTGCAGGTGCTGCCGCTGTGTCATCCGCTGCGTCTGGCGGAGGAGGCAGCGACAGTCGATCAGATCAGCAATGGCAGGCTGATCTTCGGCGTCGGCCGCAGCGGCGTGGCGCGGACCTACGAGGCGTATGGCGTGCCCTATGCGGAAAGCCGCGGACGTTTCGCCGAGGTCCTGGACATCGTGCAGAAGGCATGGACGCAGGAGACGGTGTCGTACCAGGGCAAGTACTACACCTTCGAGGACGTGGCGGTGGTGCCGCGGCCGTATCAGCAGCCTACCCCGCCGATTCGCGTCGCAGCCACCAGTGCCGATACGTTTGTATCCATCGGCAGGCAGGGGCTGCCGATCTTCGTCGCGGTCCGCTACGAGAGCGCCGGCGAGATCGCGCCGAGCATCCGCGCCTATCGTGATGCGGTTGCTGCATCCGGCCACGATACGGGCGGCGTGTTCCTGCGCGTTCCCGCCTACATCGCGCCGACCGATACGCAGGCACGCTCGGAGGCGGAGCCAAGCCTGATCCATTTCTATCGGCAGCAGGCGGCGCTATTGGCGGATTCGGCGAAGCGGGCTGGCGTGGATGGCGCAGACCGCCGTGCCCAGACCGCGCGTCGGCTCGAGACGATGACGTATGAGGACGCGCTGCGCGGCACGGTGCTGATCGGGTCTCCCGGTTCTGTCGCTGAGCGCCTGGCGGCGTTGAAGCAGGAACTGGGGTTGGACGGCGTGCTGATGGAGCTGAATTGCGGCGGAAAGATACCGCATGCGAACGTGATGACCGCACTTCGGCTGCTGTGCCATGAAGTGATGCCGCTGTTTCACTGACGGAAGTCAAATATAAATTCACCGCAGAGGCGCAGAGACACGGAGGACGTCGATAATGTTCTCCGTGTCTCTGCGCCTCTGCGGTGAATTCTTACTTGCTTACGGCACCATCGTCCCCTGTCCATTCACGTACAGCGCATACACAGACGTGCCGGCGCACATGAACAGCCGGTCCTGCTTCTGCCCCCCGAAGCAAAGATTGGCGCAGCCCTCGGGCAGGTGGACCTTGCCGATCAGATCGCCGTTCGGAGCATAGCAACGCACGCCGTCTTCCGTCGGATCGGCCCAACCCATCGAGCACCACACGTTGCCCTCAACATCGGTGCGCATACCGTCGGTCATGCCGGGCAAAAAATCGGCGGCGAACACGCGCCCATTCCGAAGCCGCGCGCCGTCCACATCGAACATACGGATATGCGCCGGCCCGCCATGCGAGATGCCGGAATCGACGATATAAAGTTTGCGTTCGTCGGGCGCGAAGCACAGACCGTTCGGCCGGACGAAATCGTCGGCAACCACGCTCGCCGCGCCGCTCGCCGGATCCAGCCGGTACACGTTCCGCGGCAGCTCGGCATCCGCCTTGTGGCCCTCGTACGGCCCGTCGATCCCGTAGCCCGGATCGGTGAACCAGACCGCCCCGTCCGACGCCACCACGACATCGTTCGGCGCGTTCAGCCGCTTGCCCTCGAAGCGATCGATCAGCACCGTGATGCGCCCATCCAGTTCGGTGCGCGTCACCCGCCGTGTGTCGTGCTCGCAGGTGATCAGCCGACCCTCGCGATCGCGCGTGTTGCCGTTGGCGTAGTTGGACGGCGCGCGGAACACCGACAGATGTCCGTCCTCCTCGAGCCAGCGCATCATGCGATTGTTGGGGATGTCGCTGAACACCAGAAACCCGCCGTCGCGGAAATACACCGGCCCCTCGGCCCAGCGGAACCCGGTGGCGATACGTTCGATCGCCGCGTTGCCCTGCCGATAGACGAAGCGCGGATCGAGCCGCTCGATGCGTGGATCGGGATAACGGGTGTCGGGCAGATGGCCGAGCGGCAGGGACATCGTTCCTCCTTGTTTCACAAGAAGCCTGTTGCCCGCCCCGCCGATGCCATGTCACGCTGCACCGCAGCATCCCGCAGTCAAGACAGGGGCGCGACGGGGAGAGACGGCCGGAAGCAGCTTCCAAACGCAATATGGGAGTGTGCCCGATGCTCGACCAACCCGTCGTCACCAAGTTCGCCCACGTCAAGCCCGGCGACACGCCATGGGTCGGCGAGGGTCTGCGCGATTTCTTCCTGTATCGCGACCTCGGCGTCGCCGAAGCCACTGGCGGACGCGTGCTCGCTCAGCTGGTCAAGGCGAACAGCCCGCCCGAGGAAGGCACCGGCTGGCACCAGCATGTCGCCGACTTCCACATCGTGATCATGCTGAAGGGCTGGGCTCGTTTCATGTACGAGGGCGCGGAGCACCTCGTCGCCGCCGGCGACTGCGTGCATCAGCGTCCCGGCATCACCCACTACCTGTTCGATTACTCGCCCGATATGGAATACCTGGAGGTGGTCGGGCCGGCCGACTTCAAGACTCTGGACGTGACGGGTCCGGTTCCCGTGCCGGCGGCCACACCCTGGAGCAAGCTCGCCTGAGCAGGCGCCGCGGCCGGTCAGAACTCGACTTCGAGTTCCTCGATCTGCTCCGGTTCGAGTTGCGCCGCCGCGACCCACTCCGCGAGGTCCGGCCAGGTCCAGACGTGCGCGCAGTACGCCGCGGACACCGGGTCGACCTGCACCGCATAGCTGCGAAACCGGGTGACGACCGGTGCGTACATGGCATCGCCGACCGTCGGCCGTCGGCCGAACAGCCAGGGCCCCTTCCAGGTGTCCAGGCACTCGCGCCAGATCTCGGTGATCCGGTCGATGTCGGCCTGCGCGGCGGACCAGATGGCGATGCGGCGGCCCTCGGTCCGCAGGTTCATCGGCAGCGACGAGCGGAGCGCGGAAAAGCCCGAATGCATCTCGCCGGCAATCGAGCGGCAGCGGGCGCGCGCCATGCGGTCGCCGGGATACATGCCGGCGTCCGGGCGCACCTCGTTCAGATACTCCGCGATCGACAGGGTGTCCCACACCGTCACCCCGTGGTGGATCAGGCAGGGCACGCGGATCGATGAAGACCGCAGCAGCAATTCCGCCCTGGTGTTGGGGTGTTCGGAATCGACCACCTGTTCCTCGAAGTCCAGGCGCGCCAGCCGGGCCAGCAGGAAACCACGCAGCGACCATGAGGAGTAATTCTTGCTACTGATCAGAAGGTGTGCGTCGGACATGTTGCTTCTCCTTACCGATCGCCCCATGTTGCATTGCAGTATAACGCCCGAAGCTACCCCAACGGCAACCAGATGGATGCAGCAATCCGCTCCCCCATGATGTACCAGCTCTACCAGGCGCAGGCGGACATGCTGCGGCCGCTGCGTCAGCTTGCGCGCATCGGAGCCGGGTTGACCGGATTGCTCGATTGTGGCGTCGGCACGCTTTCCCTGGCGCGTCATTTTGCCGCCGGATTGACGTTGTTCGCCGAGGCAGGACTCACGCACCAGCGGCAGCCGTTCGGCTTCACTTCCGTGACGGTCGGGGAACGGAGCGTCGCGGTGACCGAGGAGGCGGCCGACGACACGCCGTTCGGCACGCTGCTGCGCTTCCGCAAGGACGACACGGCCACGCAGCCGCGTGTGCTGGTGGTTGCGCCGATGTCGGGCCACTTCGCCACGTTGCTGCGCGGCACCGTCGAGGCGATGCTGCCGGAGCACGACGTCTACATCACGGACTGGAAGAACGCGCGCGATGTGCCACTGTCCGAGGGGCGCTTCGGGCTGGACGAGTTCATCGACCACATCGTCCGCTGGCTCGGCGTGATGGGCCCGGGCAGCCACATCTTGGCGGTTTGCCAGCCGGCGGTGGCGGCACTTGCCGCGGCCGCGGTGATGGCGGAGGACGGCGATCCGGCGCAGCCGCGCAGCATCACCTTGATGGCCGGCCCGATCGACACGCGGGTCAACCCAACCAAGGTCAACGAGCTTGCCGAATCGCGGCCGATCGAGTGGTTCGAGCGGCACCTGATCAGTTCGGTGCCCTGGCGCCACCCTGGCGCGTTCAGGCGGGTGTATCCGGGCTTCGTGCAGATCTCGGCGTTCCTCAGCATGAATCTGGATCGGCATATCGGCGCCCACTTCAACCAGTTGCGCAGCCTGGTGGGAGGCGACTCGGCCAGCGCGGATGCGCATCGCCGGTTCTACGACGAGTATGGTGCGGTGATGGACCTGCCGGCTGAGTTCTTTCTCGAGACGGTGCAGCGTGTGTTCCAGACGCACGACCTGCCGCGCGGCGAGCTGACCTGGCATGGCCGGGCGGTGCGACCCGCCGCTATCAGGCGAACCGGACTGCTGACGGTGGAAGGGGAGCGCGACGATATCTGCGCCATCGGCCAGACGATGGCGGCGCTCGATCTGTGCAGCCGCATTCCGGTCAATCTGAAACGGAACCACGTGCAGACCGGCGTCGGCCATTACGGCGTGTTCAGCGGCAGGCGCTGGACGCGCGAGGTCTACCCACGCGTGCGCGAGATGATCCAGGTGATGAACTGACGTGGCGACGCGACGGTCTCAGCCTGATGACAGCATCCGTCCCAGCGGGCGGCCGGCGAACAGGTGGACGTGGAAATGTGGCACTTCCTGGCCGCTGTGCTGGCCCATGTTGGCGAGCAGCCGATAACCCTGCGCCTCCAGCCCGAGATCCTTCGCCAGTTTGCCAACGGCGCGCATGAAGCCGGCGATCTCATCGGCGCTCGCGGTCGCGCTGAAATCGGCGAACGAGACGTACTGGCCCTTCGGAATGACCAGCACGTGCGTCGGCGCCTGCGGGTTGATGTCGTGGAACGCCAGCGCCCACTGATCCTCGTATGCCTTCCTGCACGGGATCTCGCCGCGCAGGATGCGGGCAAAGATGTTGGTGTCGTCGTAAGGCGGCAGGCCGCTGACAGCCATCGCTGGTCTCCTCGTCCGAGCCGAGTTCCCGGTCAGGGGATTTTCGTCGTCTCCAGGCCGAACGCAATCGGGAGATTGCGCGCCCGTGCCGCTTTCTCCGCGATGCCGCTGATGCCCTCGCGGCGTTTCAACTCCTCCCAGACCTCCTCGGGGCGGATGCCGCAGGCGACCCACAGCACGATCAGGTGGTAGAGCACGTCCGCGCTCTCGGCCACCACGGCGTCACGATTGCCGGCAACCGCCTCGATCAGGCACTCGACCAATTCCTCGCCGAATTTCTGCGCCACCTTCGCCGTTCCGCGCGCCAGCAGTCTCGCCGAGTGGCTCGCCGCGGGATTTGCCGTTCGCCGGCCCATCACCACCGACCATAGCCGGTCCAGCACGGCGGCAGGGGGACCGATCGCCAGCGGCGGCGGCGGGCGCGGTACCTCGGTCGCCTCTACCCTGGTGGCGACAGGCTTCCCCGGTTTGCGCAGCTTCGCGGGCTTGCGCAGCTTCTTCGGCTTGAGCTGTTTCTTCAGGTTCGGCTTCGGCGCGTCCGGCCCGGGCGACTTTCGCTTCTTGACGGACTTGGCCATGGCGGCGTCCTCTCAGGCCGCCTGGCGCGGCAGGCGGACCGGCAGGCCGGCCGCATGCAGGGCCGCCTTCACCTGTGCAATCGTGTACGTCCCGAAATGGAACACACTGGCCGCCAGCAGGCCGGTGGCGCCCGCTCGCGCGCCTTCGACGAAATGCGGCAGCGTGCCCACGCCGCCGGAGGCGATCACCGGCAGCCTCACCGCGGCGCACACGGCTTCCAGCAGGGGTAGATCGAAGCCCGCCCCGGTGCCGTCGCGATCCATGCTGGTCAGCAGGATCTCGCCCGCGCCCAGTTCAGCCACCTGGCGGCACCATGCGACCGTATCGATGCCGGTGCCGTTGGCGGCCGCCATGGGTGAAGACCTCCCACCGCCCGGGCGCGGACTGTTTCGCGTCCACCGCCACGACCACGCACTGGCTGCCGAACTTCTGTGCCGCCTCGCGCACAAGTTCGGGCCGCGCGACTGCCGCCGAGTTGATGCTGCACTTGTCGGTGCCTGCCAGCAGCAGACCCCGCATGTCCTCGGTCGAGCGGATTCCGCCGCCCACGGTCAGTGGCAGGAACACCCGAGCGGCGGTGCGCGAAACCACGCCCAGGATGGTGTCGCGGTTCTCATGGCTGGCCGTGATGTCGAGGAAGCACAGTTCGTCGGCGCCGGCCATGTCGTACAGCGCAGCCTGCTCGACCGGATCGCCTGCGTCACGCAGCGAAACGAAGTTCACGCCCTTGACGACGCGGCCGTCCTTCACGTCCAGGCAAGGAATGACACGCAATTTCAACATGATGGCATTCATAGACTAGTCACGAGTGGCCTTGGCAAGTTTTTATGGACGGGTCAGGCCCGCGAAACGCGACGCCACCGCGTGACCGGTCGATTTGTTCTGCTATGTGGTCGAGTCAGGCCGACAGCAATGCCAGGGCGGCAACGGGATCGATCCGCCTGTCGTAGAGCGCCCGACCGACTATGACGCCTTCGATCCGCGTTGCGGCGGCAGCCAGGCGCAGGTCGGCCAGGTCCTGCAGCCTCCCAACGCCGCCCGAGGCGATCACCGGGGTCGCGACGGACGAAGCGAGCGCCACGGTCTGCTCCAGGTTGAGTCCGCTCAACATGCCGTCGCGGCCGATATCGGTGTAGACGATCGCTGCCGCCCCGGCATCCTCGAACGACAGCGCCAGATCCACGGCGCGGATGGACGATGTCTCCGCCCAGCCCTCGGTTGCGACGTTGCCATCCCGTGCGTCGATCCCCACCACAATGCGGCCCGGAAAGTTGCGGCAGGCCTCCCGCACCAGTGCGGGGTGCTTCACCGCGGCGCTGCCCAGGATCACCCGCCGCACCCCGGCGGCGAGCCAGCTCTCGATGCCGGCCATGTCGCGGATGCCGCCGCCGAGCTGCACCGGTATCGTCACGGCGGCCAGGATGGCGGCGACCGCTGCACCATTCACCGGCTGACCGGCGAACGCGCCGTTCAGGTCCACCACATGCAGCCAGGCGAAGCCGGCATCCTGCCAGGCGCGCGCCTGTCCTGCCGGATCGGACGAATACACCGTTGCCTGATCCATCGCGCCACGCCGCAGACGCACGCACTGCCCGTCCTTCAGGTCGATCGCCGGATATAGGGTCAGCGCCGTCATCCGGCCTTCTGCCCAGCCTTCCGTGCGTTCGGCTTGCGCAGCCGCTTGTAATAGAAGAACCCGCGCACGACCTTGCCGCGCACCAGGGCATAGTCCGGATGGACGCCCCAGCGCACGAAGCCGAGCGATTCATAGAGCCGGATGGCCGCCTCCTGGGTCTCGCGCACGTCGAGGTTCAGCACGTGGTATCCCAACTCGCGCGCGCGCTCCTCGACCTCGGTGGTCAGCATCCGCGCCAGGCCGTGGCCGCGCGCATAGGGCGCAATGTAGGAGTGCATCAGATGCGCCGCGTGGGCCTGCGCCTCGTTGTTGCGCGGCGGGCGCACCAGATGCGCTGATCCGACGGCCGAGCCGTCCAGCCGGGCGACGAAAAGCTCGCGCTCCGGCACCAGCAGCACGCCCCGGAAATAGGTCTCCAGCGCCATCCTGCCCGGCGCATTCACCCAGCCGAAGCCGCCGCCGTCGATAATCGCCGCCGACGTCGCCTCGCACAGCGCGTGCAGGTCCTCGTCGGAGAATTCCTTCACACGCTCGACCAGAAGCTGCGGCGGCAACGGCGGTGCTTTGGCTGTCGGCGGTCGGTCCGTGGTATCGGCCATGATGTCAGGGTATCCAGCGAAGGAAGTTGCTGAGGATGCGGATGCCGACCTCCTGGCTCTTCTCGACATGGAACTGGGTGCCGGCCCGGTTTCCGGCCGCCACCATCGCCACCACCGGCCCGCCGTAGTCGGTCATCGCGATTTCTTCCCGTGGATCGCCCCCGACCAGGGCGTAGCTGTGTACGAAGTAGACGTGGTCGCCCGGCTGCAGACCGTCGAGCAGCTGATGGCGCCCCGGCGTGAAATCGAGGGCGTTCCAGCCCATCTGCGGCAGCCGCAGGCCTGGCACCGTCATCTCGGCGATCTCGCCGTCGATCCAGCCGAAACCTTGTGTGACCTCGTGTTCCAGCCCGCGCTCGGCCATGAGCTGCATGCCGACGCAGATGCCGAGGAATGGGGTGCCGGCGGCGGTCGCCGTTTCGATCGCGTGGCGCATGCCGGAGACCGCGGCCAGCCCGCGCGAGCAATCGGCGAACGCGCCCTGGCCCGGCAGCACGATCCGGTCGGCGCCGGCGACATAGTCCGGATCCGCGGTCACCCTGACATCGGCGGCCAGCCCGGCGCGTTCGGCCGCCAGCGCGAGTGCCCGCGACGCCGATGTCAGGTTGCCGCTGCCGTAGTCCACCACCGCGACCTTCATCGTGCCGTCTCCGGCGGGAGAAAGCTGCCTGCCAGGTCCGGCCGGCGTGTCAGCAGCCGTTCCAATGCCCCGAGTTCGTTGTGCGCCGCGACCACCTGGGCGAGCAGATAGCCGCGATGATCCAGCGACCAGCGCCGCAGATCGTGGCCCGACAGGCCGAGCAGCAGAACGAGCCCCGCCAGCAACAAGGCCGAGACGCCCTCCGTCGCCAGAAACACGATCAGCACAGTGGCGACCGTCGTCAGCACGGCGGGAATCCACGCGCGGTGTGCGGCAAGCCACAGCGGGCCGAACAACAGCGCGCCCCAGCTGAAGCCCTCGCGCACCAGCACTGGAGCTGCGCCTTGCCGGACATGGGCGGTCCAGAACTTCAAAGCGTTCCCTTGGTCGACGGAATCGCATCCCCGGCGCGCGGATCGGGTTCCGCCGCCACGCGCAGCGCCCGCGCGGCCGACTTGAAACATGCCTCGGCGACATGGTGCGCGTTCCGCCCGGCGCGGCGCGTGATGTGCAGGGTGATCAGCGCATTCATCGCGAACGCGCGGAAGAATTCCTCGAACAGTTCGGTGTCCATCTCGCCGATCTTGGGGCGCTCGAACGCAACATCCCAGGCCAGGAACGGCCGGCCGGAGATATCCACCGCCGCCTCGGCCAACGTCTCGTCCATCGGCACCAGGGCGTGGCCGAATCTCCGGATGCCACGCTTGTCGCCCAGCGCCTTGGCGAAGGCGTGACCGAGCACGATGCCGACATCCTCGGTGGTATGATGAAAATCAATATGCAGGTCGCCCTTCGCCTTGACCGTCAGGTCGAACAGCGCGTGGCGCGCCAGGGCGGTCAGCATGTGGTCGAGGAAGCCGATGCCGGTGGCGATGTCGGCCCGTCCCGATCCGTCGAGCGACAGGGTCAGGCTGATGTCGGTTTCGGAGGTTGTCCGCGTCAGGCTCGCCGTGCGGCTCATGCGCGCAGCACTTACTCCGGCAACGCCCTGCGGTCCAGCGCCGGTGCGCGACGCCGGCGCGGGAATCGACAACAGCAATGCTGCGAACAGAACGCTGGTGGTGGCAACCTGGGCGATGCCGAACGCATGCGCATAGGCGTCCCGCCCCGATCCCTCACCCAACACGGCGAAGAACAGGCTGCCGATCGCCGCCACGCTGACCGCCGCACCGATCTGCAACGCCGAATTCAGCACGCCGGCGGCGACACCGGCCTGGTGCGGGGACACGTCGCCGAGCACCGTGTTATAAAGCCGCGGGAAGGCGATGCCCTGGCCGAAGCCGGCGAGCAGCACGGTCCACACGACCGGCCAGCCGTCGATCCCGAGTGCGATCACCGCGGCGACTGCGGCATAGCCGGCGACCTGGATGGCCATGCCGATCGTCAGCAGCCAGGGGCGAAGCCAGGCAGGCAGCGGCGCGGTGACCAACGGGCCCGACGAACAGGCCGATGCCATAGGGCAGGATGGCGAGACCGGTGTGCAGCGGATCGGTGCCGTAGCCCTCCTGCTGGTAGATGCTGAACAACACGTAGAAGGACGTGGTGAAGAAGAACAGCGTCCCCACCAGGACCCCGCGCCGGAAGCTCGGAATGGCCAGCAGCCTGGGGTCGAGCAGCGGGCTGCCGCCGCGCGCGGTCAGCCAGCCCTCGAACCACAGGAACGCCGCGGCCAGGAGCGGCACGGCGGCCAGCATGGCGAAGGTCCATGCCGGCCAGCCCTGATCACGGCCCTCGGACAGCGGCAGCACGAGGCAGGCCAGCGTCAGCGAGACCAGCGCCGCGCCGCCGATGTCGAGCCGCCGGCGCTGGCTCGCGCTGGTCTCCGGGACCAGCCACCAGGCGGCAAGCATCACCGGGATGCCGATCGGCAGCTTCGCCAGGAACACCGTCCGCCAGCCCAGCCCGAACGGGCTCCACTCCACCAGAGCGCCGCCGGAGAACTGCCCGATGGACGCGGCCAGGCCCATCATCACGCCATAGAAGCTGAGCGCTCTGGCGAGTTCGCCCTCGCCGGGAAATAGCGCGCGGACCGAGCCCAGGACCTGCGGCGCCATCATTGCCGCCGCGATCCCCTGCAGGATGCGCCCGACAACTAGTTGCAGCGGCGTCGCGGCGAGGCCGCACAGTGCGTTGGTCGCGATGAAGCCGGCCATGCCGATCAGGAACAGCCGGCGGCGGCCATACAGGTCGCCGAGGCGTCCGCCGGTGATCAGGAACACGGCGTAGCCCGCGGCATAGCCCGACACTACCAGTTGTGTCTCTGCCGGGCTTGCTCCGAGCGAGGTGTGGATGGAGGGCAGGCTGACGTTGACGATGAAGAAATCGACCGACGGCAACAGGCCGCCGGCGAGCAGTATGACGAATGCGAGCCACCGTCCTGCGTGGGACTGGGTGACGGCCGTCGATATGGCTGGCACGGCGCTTTCCTGTCCGACGGCGATCATCGCGGATTGAGTAACCGCCCGGCCGGTGTGCCACAAGGCACGCGGTCGCTTCGGCGCTATGATGCGGCGGATGAGCGACGATCCGGCAGGCTATTACGCGAGATTGGAGGTGGCGCCGGCGGCGCCGCCAGCGGCGATCACGGCCGCGTTCCACCGCAAGGCGCGCGTGCTGCACCCGGATGTCGCGGCGACCGGCAACGCCGAGGCCTTCATGTGGGTGAAAGAGGCCTACGATGTGCTGGACGATGCCGAGCGCCGCGCTGCCTATGACCGCGCCGCCCGGGCCCCAACTATGTCTGAACCGATTGCGGCACAGACCGGGCCGCCGGCGACACGCGGTCCGCGCCTGAGCGATCTGCCGATTGCCCTGTGGGCTGGAGTTGGCGGACTGTTCTGTCTGGCCGCGGTCATGATGGTCGTGCAGTTGACCCGACCGCCGCGTCCGACGCCTCCGGCGGTGGCGCGGGCATTCGCCCCGTCGGTGCCTCGGGTCCAGGTGCCGCCGATGCGAGCAGCCACACCGGCTGTCGGCATTGCCACGCACTATGTTCTTCCGTCGGGGGGCACCGCGCTCCTGTGGCGGCGCGACCCGGCACGCGATGGCTTCCTGCCGGGCGGGCAGGTCGCCGACTTCACCCCGGTGCAGGCGCTGCGCCTTGTGCCGCAGCACGGGCTTGTCGAGATCCGCCTGGCCGATGGCGGTAGCGGCTTCGTCGACGCCGCGCGATTGGCGCCAGGCGATCAGTTCGCGGCGCGTCGGTCCTACTGCGCCTATAATTCTGGCCCGTCGCCGGCGAATGGCGCAGTGCTCGACCGCCATGGATCGGGCGAGTCGCGTTTGCGGATCGACAACAATGACAGCCAGTCCACCGTGGTCAGGCTGCGCGACGCGACGGGCACGACCGCGGTCAGCGTTTTCCTGGCGCCTGGCGGGAGCGCCGCGGTGACAGGCCTTCCGGACGTACCCTATCGCCCGGAATTCGCCGTCGGAGAGTTGTGGAGCGCGGCCTGCAACGGCTTCTCCGCGGGCATGCGGGCGCGGCGCTTCGCCGACTATGCAACACTGTCCGCGCTGTCGCCGCTGATGGTGCCGCCGGCACCTTCCGACGCGCCGCCGCCAGAGGATATTCCCGACGCGGTGTTCGAACGGGAATAGGGGGTGACGATGGCGATCACGCTTCAGGAGTCGTTGCGCGGCGTGTTCTATGCCCCGTTCTATGTCGCGCTGGCAAAAGACGCCTATGCAGCCGAGGGCATGGATGTGCGCTTCATGAGCTCGCCACGGCCGGGGGACGCGGAACGCAACGTGATGGACGGCACAGCCGATGTCTGCTGAGGCGGGCCGATGCGCGTGATGCAGGCCTACCACGAAGTGCCGGGCTGCGACCTTGTCAGCTTCGCCGAAGTGGTGACGCGTGATCCGTTCATGCTGGTGGGCCGTGAACCACGGCCCGGCCTCACGCTGCACGACCTGCCCGGATTACACGTCGCAACGGTGAGCAAGGTGCCGACGCCATGGCAGTGTCTGCAGGAGGATCTGCGGCGCGCCGGCATCGCACCTGCACGCCTGACCCAGGCGACCGACGGCACGATGGCGGACAACGTCGCAGCGCTGCGACGCGGCGAGCTCGACCTGGTGCAGGTGTTCGAACCGTTCGTCTCCGAGCTGGTCGCCGATGGCGGTGGGCATATCTGGCACGCTGCGGCGGATCGCGGGCCGACCTCCTATACGACGTTCTATGCCCGGAAGGGTCTCTTGTCGGCCCGCCGCGACGAGCTGCGACGCATGGTGCGGGCGGATCCACCGAACGCAGAAATTCGTGGCGACCGCGAGCGGCTATGCGATCGTGGATGCCATCGCAGGCTATTTCAAGGACGTGCCGCCGGCGATCCCGGCTGCGTCATGTGCGCGATACAGGTCGCTCGGCATCTGGGGCGGCGATCCACATCTGCCCCGCGCCGGTTATGACCGGTTGCGCGCAAGCCTGGTGTCCGCCGGCCTCGTATCGCAGGGCACCGACTACGAGGTGGCGGTGGACAACAGCCTGGCGGATGCCGCAATTGCCGAAGACCCGCCACCGTTGCAGTGAAGGTTTGGTCGGATCAAGCGAATCGGCGCGTCCACTACCGCGGCGGCGGCAAAAGTGGCTGTTCCTGGACCGGTGCCTGGTCGGCGCCTTCGGGAAGCAGCCAGGCGCGCAGCGAGCGGCGGACCTGGAACTCGAATTCGACGTTCATCGTGTCCATCATGTCCTTTGTCATGTCGTAGAGCTTCGAAGGAAGATCATCGATGTCGCCGGTGACGCTGCGGGATACCCGCGCCGAAGCGAATCCGGCGCGGGTATTGTCCGACGTATAGACGTCCAGCTCGACCGCGAAGCTGCCCAGGATGCTGTCGCGCTGGCGGATCAGCGACGCCTCCTGGATGACGAAGACCGCGTGGCCTGCACTGCCGAGTGCCTGCAGCCGGTCCGTGGCCATGTTGTGCAGGGCCTGCACCGGAGGCATCGGGTCGAGTTGGCTGACATCGGGCGGGGCGGTCGACGGAACGTAGCGCTGCTCGATCTGGATCGCCCCGACGTTCAACCGAAGCGGCGTCAGATGGCCGTAGTGGAGCGGCGCGTAAAGACGCTCCTTTCGGCCGCCGCAGGCAGCGAGCACGAGCGGCAGCAGCAATGACGAGCGGCGGGACAGCGTGCGGCCGGGCATGCACAACTCCGGGTCGGTGGACGGGATGATCGATCAGGATGCGGCGCTGCGGCCACGCACGTCCTGTCGGGGAAATCGGAAGTCGTAGTTGCAGAACTCGCAGGTCATGACGATGTCGCCGTCCAACGCCATGTGATCGAGATCGTCCGCCGGAAATCCTTCCAGGATGCCGACCAGGCGCGCTCGGGAGCAGCGGCAGCCGTAGGACAGCGCGCGGGCGCGATCGGCTGCGACGCCTTCGCTGTGGAACAGCCGGTAGAGCAACCGCTCCGGCGGCAATGCATCGTCCAGCAGCTCGGCGTCGGTCAGGGTGGCGGCAAGCGCGGTGGCCGTGCGCCAGCTCTCCTCCTGGGCCTCTTCGTCCAGCGCGGGATCAATACCGCCCGCGCCCGCGATCTTCTCCATGATCAACGCCCCCGCACGCCAGCCGTCCGGGGTGTCCTCGCATGCCAGGTGCAGGAAACAGCGGAGCTGTTCGCTGGTACGGAAGTAGTGCAGCGCCATCTCGGCCAGGTTGCCGCCCTCGATCGTGACGATGCCCTGCTGGCGGTTCTGGTCCGGCCCCTGATCGACGGTGAACGCCAGGTAGCCGCTGCCGAGAAGCTGGTCGGCGGCGGGCGATGGATCGTCCTGCAGCAGCGCCTCGAGCCTGCTCGGTTCGGCCCGAGCATAGCCCCGCAACCCGCCCGTATCGGTGCAGTCGGCGAGCAGCATCGTCACTGGCCCATCCCCCTTCGCCTGGAGGCTGAACGACCCACGGAATTTCAGCGCCGTGGAAAGCGCCGCGGCGAGCGCCAGGGACTGCCCGGCGAGCCGGGTGACGGCCGGGTGGTTCGGATGGCGGCCGAGCAAGGCATTCGCGAGCGGCCCCAGCCGCACCAGCCGCCCGCGCACCGGCCGGCGGGGCAGAAAGAACGGCGTGACGCCGCGCGGCACGACGATGTCGGGCACCGGCGGTCGGCCGCCGTCGAGGAAGGCGGGTGTATCGGACATGGCCCAAACATAGGCAACGTCCGCCGTCCGGACTACCGTCCCCCGATGACGCTGCAGGAAGCGGCCTTTTCGCTGCGCGCGATGGAGGCGCGGGACGCCGAATCAGTTGCCGCGCTGATCCGCGCCGCGTTTGCCGCCCAGTTCGTTGTCACCGACCCTCCGCCCTCGGCCTTGCGGGTGACGAAGGACGATGTCGCCAGGCATCTGGGGGCGGGTGGCGGCGCGGTGGCCGGGGCGTCCGGCGGTATGGTGGGCTCGGCTCTGTGGGGCGAGCAGGATGGCGGGCTCTATCTGGGGCGATTGGCTGTGGCGCCGACGTGGCGCGGCCGCGGCGTCGCCAAGGCATTGGTGGCCGCGGCGGAGGTTGCGGCGAGGCGGATGGCCCTGCCGCGCATCCACCTGAGCACGCGCCTGGTGCTGCTCGACAACCGCCGCCTGTTCGGCGCCTGCGGCTTCGTCGAGACGACGCGCCATGCGCATCCAGGCTATGCCGAACCGACGTTCGTGAACATGGAGAAGTGGCTGGCCGTTGACGGTCCCGCACGAGCATCGGCTCGCCAGAGGGTCGCAGCGGCGCGATAAGCCTGGGTGATGCGGCCCGGCAAGGTAAAGTATCTGGAGGGGCTTCGCGGCATCGCCGCGATGCAGGTGGTGCTGCTGCACTTCGTCAGCGGCTTCCTGCCGGATGCGGCACAGCACGCGTGGGCACCGCTGCGTGTGCTGTTCGACGGCCACACCGCGGTCTATGTGTTCTTCCTGATCAGCGGCGCGGTGCTGACGCCGTCCTTCGCCCGGCCGGGCCCGTTCGCGGCGAAGCTGGTCAAGCGGGTGGTGCGGCTGGGTATCCCGGTGGCCGCTGCCGCTGCCATCGCGACTGTGCTGCTGGCTGGCTGGCCGGATGCGCATCTGCGGGCAGCCGTGATGACCGGGTCGGCGTGGCTCGCGATGGATTCCAGCGGTGCGCCGACCCTCGCGCACCTGGCGCGTGAAATCGGCCTGGACAGCCTGCTGCTTGGCTACCGGGAGGCGACGCTGTTCGCGCCGCTGGCAGAGCATCTGCCGCCGATGGAGCTGTCGCTGGACGCGCCGTTCTGGTCGTTGCATCTGGAACTTTATGGCTCGCTGCTGGTGCTGGTTCTGGTGTCGCTGCGCGCCCGGTCGGGATGGCTGCACCGCGCTGGCGTCGCCGCGTCGGCCGTGGTGTTCGGCACGCATCCGATGTTCCTGTTCGTGCTGGGGCACCTGTTCTCGTGTGTTATGAACGTACACCTCGCTCGCTTGCGGGAGAGGTCGCCGCGCGCAGCGCGGCGGGAGAGGGTGGGTGCCGTTGGACGCACCCTCTCCCGCGTCGCTGAAGCGACGCGACCTCTCCCGCAAGCGGGCGAGGTGTACGCACGGGGCGCGGTCGGAGCACTGCTGCTCATGCTCGGTCTCGTGCTCTGCGCCACCAAGGATTGGCGTGTCCTCGAGACGTGCCGTCAGTGGCTGGCCAATATCGAGTTGGCTGCTGCACCGAATCTGTTCCAGTTCGCCAGCCAGGTGGCGGCGGTGCTGATCTTCACTGGCATCTTGCTTTGTCCGCCGGCGCAGGCACTGCTTGAGTGCCGAACATGCCGCTATCTGGGGCGCCTCTCCTTCGGCATCTACCTGCTGCACTTTCCAATCCTGTTCACCCTTGCCTGCCTGATCTTCATCGGCGCGCAGTCGGTGCTGCCGTATGCGGCATCGGTGGCCATCGTGTTCGCCCTGTTCATCGGCATCACGTTGATTGCCGCCACGCTGTTCGAACGATGGATCGACCGTCCCGCCATCGCGCTCAGCCGCCGTGCGGGCGCAACACGGCTGCGGGCCGCCTGATCAGCGACGCAACTGGTTCACCAGCAACTCGGCCTCATCCGTCGCCATCGCGAGCGCCTGGCTGGCAACGGCTTGCGGGAAGCCCGGCCCGCGCCAGGATGGCCAGTTCACGGCGGCGGCCGTCCTGGTCGGGCGGAGCGCCAGCACGGAATGGGCCGATGCGCCGCCGCCGCGCCAGCGTCAGCGCGGCGGCAAGTTCGGTGGTCGTGTCCTCGGGCAGCACAGAGCGGGCAACGTCCGCAGTCACCCCCTTCGCCGCCAGATGCGCGGCCACGAGCCAGGCGCGAGCGTCCCGCACGGATCAGGGTACGCGCCCTGCTCTCGGCAAACGTCGCATCGTTCACCGCCCCGGCCGCGGCAAGCCGGGCGACGACCTCGCGTACGACGCGCCTGGCTTCATTCGCCTGACGGGCGACAGCGTCCGCATCGCCGGCCTCGGCACTGAGCGAGACGTGCCCAGCGATCCACGCGCCGTTCCAGAACGCGCCGCAGACTGGCCTCGGTCGCGGCATAGCGCGCGAGATAATCGAGCGCTGCTTCGTGCAGCGTCGCCGCGTCAGGCGGCGGCCCGGCGCCACGGCGTTGCGGAGTCGGCATGTCATCGGCGGACGATGGCACGGCTGGCGCCTGATACAAGGTCATCGCCCGGCGCCCGCGGCCCCGCTCGTTTGACTCCCGTCCGCACAACCGCCAACAATCCCCGCCTCCCTTTGGACCCGCCCCGAAAGGTCGCGGGCGGGTGATCCATTGGGGAAACCACAGACAGAGGGTTGCATACCCATGATTTCCGCTCTTCTGCCGAACTACGCCCGTGCCGACCTCGCTTTCGAGCGGGGCGAAGGCGCCTGGTTGTGGACGGTGGACGGGCGACGATTCCTCGATTTCGGGTCGGGCATCGCCACCGCCTCGCTGGGCCACGGCCACCCGCACCTTGCCAAGGCGATCGCCGAGCAGGCCGCCAAGGTGATGCACGTGTCCAACCTGTACCGCATCCCGCAGGCCGAGCGCCTGGCGCAGCGGCTGGTGGATGCGACGTTCGCGGACAGCGTGTTCTTCTGCAACTCGGGCGCGGAAGCGAACGAGGGCATGATCAAGATGATGCGCCGCGCCATGTTCGACGCCGGCAAGCCGGAGCGCTTCCGCTTCATCGTCTTCGAGGGCGCGTTCCACGGCCGCACGCTGGCGACGCTGGCCGCCACCGGCAACGCCAAGTACCTGGAAGGCTTCGGCCCGGTGGTGGAAGGCTTCGACCAGGTGCCGTTCAACAACATGAACGCGGTGCGCGACAAGGTCGGTCCCGCCACCGCCGGCATCATCGTCGAGCCGATCCAGGGCGAGGGCGGCGTGCGTCCGGCCGACATGCAGTTCCTGCGCGATCTGCGCGCCGTGTGCGACGAGTACGGCATCATCCTCGGCATGGACGAGGTGCAGTCCGGCATGGGCCGCACCGGCAAGCTGTTCGCCTATGAATGGGCGGGCATCACGCCGGACGTCATGTCGGCGGCGAAGGGCATCGGCGGCGGCTTCCCGCTCGGCGCCGTGCTGGCGAAGGAACAGTTCGCCAAGGCGCTGAAGCCCGGCACGCACGGCACGACGTTCGGCGGCAATCCGCTGGCGTGCGCCGCCGGCAACGCCGTGCTCGACGTGATGCTGGCGCCCGGCTTCCTGGAGGGTGTCCAGCGCAAGGGCAACAAGCTGCGCGCGGAGCTGGAGAAGATCGTCCGCGAGTTCCCCCAGGTGTTCGAGGACGCGCGCGGCATGGGCCTGCTGCAGGGCATGAAGTGCGTCCTGCCGCAGGGCGAGGTGCAGGCCGCCTGCGTCGCCGAGGGGCTGATGGCGATCACCGCCGGCGACAACGTGCTGCGTCTCGCCCCGCCGCTGGTCGTCACCGACGCCGACCTGGACGAGGCGGTGGCGATGCTGCGGCGCGCGGCGCGGCGCGTATTGCCGTCCGTCGGCAAAGCGGCGGCGAAATGAGCGCCTCGCTCAGGCGCCCCATGGGCTCCGATGGGGGCTCCGACGGGCAGTCCGAGGGCCGGTCCACCGATCAGGTGGCCGGCCCGCGGCACTTCCTCGATCTGCGCGATTTCGATGCCGCGACGCTGCGGCAGATGCTGGATGTCGCGGCGAACTACAAGCGCGGCGGCGTGTCGTCGCGACCGCTGGCCGGCAAGACGCTGGCGCTGATCTTCGAGAAGCCGAGCACGCGCACGCGCGTCTCGTTCGAGGTCGGCATGCGCCAGCTCGGCGGCGACGTGGTCGTGTTGTCGGCGCGCGACATGCAGAGCGGCCGCGGCGAAACTCCGGCGGATACCGCGCGCGTGCTGTCGCGCTATGTCGATGCGATCATGCTGCGCACCGACAACGTGGCAAAGCTGCACGAACTGGCGGAATTCGCCACCGTGCCGGTGATCAACGGCCTGACCGACACGTCGCATCCCGTGCCAGCTCATGGCCGACGTGATGACGTTCGAGGAGCATCGCGGGCCGATCGCCGGCCAGGTCGTCGCCTGGTGCGGCGACGGCAACAACGTCGCGCGCAGCTGGATCGAGGCGGCGGTGCGCTTCGGCTTCACGCTGCGGCTGGCCACGCCGGACGCGCTGCGCCCGCCGCAGGAGCTGATCGACTGGGCGCGGGCGCAGGGCGGCAGGATCGAGCTGACCGACGATCCGGAGAAGGCGGTGGCCGGCGCGCGCTGCGTGGTGACCGACACCTGGGTGTCGATGTCGGACGATCCGAACACCAGCCGCCACAACATGCTGGCGCCGTATCGCGTCACCGGTGGGCTGATGGCGAAGGCGGCGGCGGATGCGATCTTCATGCACTGCCTGCCGGCGCATCGCGGCGAGGAGGTCACCGAGGAGGTGATCGACGGCCCGCAATCGGTGGTGTTCGACGAGGCCGAGAACCGGTTGCATGCGCAGAAGGGCGTGCTGGCGTGGGCGCTGGGGGCCGCGCGCTAGCGGAAAGTCGCTCGCCGCGAGTAGTCGGAAAGTGGTAGCTATCCAGAAGCGGGGCCGCTCGCGCGACCCCGCCTCCGGAGGGTAGGCTAACGGCGGAGTGCGAGGGTTAGTCGCACCCGCCACCTGCCCCACCGGATTTGCCAGCGAATGCGTATCCGCATCCTCTGCTCCTCCGATGGCTCCCGGCCGAATTGCCGGGAGCGTTCGCAGAATGGCGCCCGAAATGCTGACATTGCGTTGACGACACGGTAGCGTGATTGCCACTGCGTCCATAAGCCGTCGATGTCAAGGCATTTGCTGCGACGCAGCAAATGCCTTAATGTCAGGTGCTTGAAGACAGGATGTTGACCCGTCATGAAGTGGTCGCGTGAACTGAAGATCGCCCGCCGCAGCTTGCGGACTGCCATCAGGGCTGGCTCCGCCATAGCCAAGGCTCAGGCGAAGCTTCCTGCGTCGCTGCGGCTTGTGCCCTGGCCGACGCCCGATCCGCCCATCACCGCGGACGGGCCCGTCGAGGTGAGTGACTTCGGCAGCAATCCTGGCGGGCTTGCAATGTTCATGCATGTTCCCGCCATGCGTCCGGAGGCGGGAGCGCCGCTGATCGTGCTGCTGCACGGCTGTGGCCAGTCGGCCGTCACCTTTGCCCGCGAAACCGGCTGGATGGCGCTCTCCGAGCGGCTCGGAGTGCCGCTGGTGCTCCCGGAACAGGCGGGCGAGAACAACCACGGCCGATGCTTCAACTGGTTTCGACCCTGACCATGTGCACCGCGGGTCCGGTGAGGCGCTGTCGATCCGGCAGATGGTCGCCGCGGCAGTGCAGCGCTTCGGTTCCGATCCGAACCGCATCTACATTGCCGGGCTCTCGGCCGGCGGTGCCATGGCTGCCGCCATGCTGGCGGCGTACCCGGACGTGTTCGCCGCTGGGGCCGTGGTCGCAGGTCTGCCGGTCGGTGCCGCGAACGGCATCTCGGAGGCATTGCGGCGGATGGCCGAGGCCGGTCCTTCGCGGTCCCGCGCGGCGTGGGCGGAGCAGGTGCGCAGCGCCGCACCGGCCGACTTTCCGGGGCCATGGCCGAGATTGTCAATCTGGCATGGCGACGCTGACCGTGTGGTCGACCCAGCCAATGCCCGGCTGTTGGCTGAGCAGTGGTCGGTACTGCATGGTCTGCACAGCGCCGGGGTCACCATCGAATCGTCTGATGTCCGCCGGGAGGTCTGGGGACAATCGGGGTTCCCCGCCGTCGAGCTTTGGACGCTGCCAGGTCAGCCGCATGTCTGGCCGGCCGGCGCAGCGGGCGACGTTGCCCGCTTCTGGGGCATCGAGCCCGGTTGACCGCCCTTCAACCCGGGGCGCGCAGAAGGCCCGTGCCCATGCCAAGGAGGCACGCGGTAATCTTCTGAACTCCGTTCCACGTCACGGGTACGGTGATGGCACGGCCACAGCGGATGACGCAGTACGATAGCGTGTCCGAAATGGATTCGTCGTAACGACGGAGGTGTGCTAGATACCCAAGCAGCGAGGCCGCGTTTCAGCGACCCCGCCACTTGGTTGAACAGGCTATCGGCGGCGTGCGATTGTCACTCGCACCCGCCACCTGCCCCACCAGAGTTCCCAGACAATGCGGTTGAGCATTGCGGTTTCCTCCGATGGCTCCCGGCAGGATCGCCAGGGGCATCCTGGGCAAACGCAGCAAATGATGATGCAAGGTTAGCGGCCGAGCGGCTCCGGATCGTTGCGACGGATTAACCGCGTGGCAACCCACCGCGACCATCATGAGGTGGAACGCTGCAACCAAAAAGGTGTCCCGCATGTCCAGCATTGCGCCCGCGAGGGACGTCATCATCGCGGACAACGATTACATTATCCGTGGCATCCTGCGGTCCGTGCTGGAGGGCCAGAATTTCAGCGTTTTGCAGGCCGTCGATGGTATCGAGGCGATCGACTTCGCCACACGCACGAACGCGCATCTCGTGATTCTCGACTACAAGATGCCCAAGCTGGATGGCTTCGCCGCCTCCGCGCAAATCCGTCGCCTGCCGGGCTATGCCGATGTGCCGATCGCCATTCTCACCGCGTTCGACGACGAGGCTACACGCGCGGCGGCCGAGCAAGCCGGCGTGACCGCGTTCTTTGCCAAACCGTTCACGACAGTCGGCCTGCTGCGCGGCATCGCACGGCTGTTGGGCACCTCCCCGGCCGATGGCAGCATAGCGGCCGCAGCGGTCGCGCCTGTCGCAGACGTCTGGAAGCGCCAGCAGGATCCGGCGCCACTCTACGGCGAGCCGGAGGAGTTGTCCGAGGGCCGCCGCGTGCTGAACATCTGCCGCCGATAGGGTCAGCGGCTGAGGTCTCTTGTCGACGCGAAGAGTCTCGGTCCGGCCGACCGCCGCCTTTGCAGTTCTGCCAGCGCCGCGTTCGCTTCGTTTAGGATCTCGTGGACCATCCTTGGCGCCAGAACCGGATCCGCCGTGATTGCCTTGTCGAAACGGGAGGCAGCCGCCGAAAGCCGTGCGTAACCCAAAGTGCCTGCACTGCCGGCTAGGTCGTGCGCCAGTTCCGCAAGCACATCCGACGCGGCAAACGGGTCGGCTTCGCCGAGATACTTCACCAGCGCCTCGATCCGCAACGTCAGGCAATCCAGCAGCCAATGCACTTCATCCGAACTCATGCAGGTTGCAAGCTGGGCCATGATATCGACGTCCGCCACCGGCGACGCAACGCGCGGCCAAGCCGCGGCGACCCGGGTGACGACCGCCAGAAGCTCCGCCTGGGTGACCGGCTTGGCCAAATGCTCCACCATGCCAGCTCGGTGGCATTCTTCCGCGTGCTGATCGAGCGCGTTCGCGGTCATCGCCACGATGGGAACCTGACCGCGCGATCCGGCAAGCGCTTTGATCTGCTTCGTCGCCTCCAATCCGTCCATCCCATGCATCCGCATGTCCATGAGCACGAGATCGAAGTCGTCGGTGGCGGCGAGACGGACCGCCTCCAGGCCGTCGTGGGCCGCGGTTGTCGTGTGTCCCGCCTGTTCCAGGAACGACACCGTCACGTTGCGCGTCACTTCCGAATCGTCAACCACCAGAACGCGAAGCTCGCGCCGGGATGACGTTCTTGCTTCGTCGGCCACCATGACGGGCTGGTCAGCAACGCCCGATGGCAGCTCCAACCAGAACACGCTGCCGCCGCCCGAGTTCCCACGATGGCCCAGGTGGCCGCCCATTCTCATGGTAAGGCGATGGGCAATCGCCAGCCCGAGACCGGTTCCCTCGATACTGGTTTGCTCGGCGCCGAAGCGTTCGTATTCCTTGAACAGCCGGTGACGCCGCCCCTCCGGTATGCCGATGCCGGTATCGGCACACCTCGATCCTGAGATGCTCCTCGGTTCCCATCAGGCGCAGCTCGATCGCGCCCCGCGGCGTGTATTTCACCGCATTGCTCAGGAGATTCATCAGGATCTGCCGAAGCTGAACGCCGTCCGTGACGAAGTGGCTCGGCGCGCCGTCTGCCACGGCAAGGCTCGTCTTCAGTTGTCGCGCCCTGACGCCCGGATCGATCAGGCCAAGGCACTCTTCGAGCAAGGACCTCACGTCGATCCGGGTCATGTGCAACGTCGGCCCGCGTGCCTCCATCCGGGCGTAGTCGAGCACTGCGTTGACCACGTCGCGCATGAGCTTGCCGGCGGTGACGATCTCCGCGACCTGCCTCGACTGCGCCGACGTCAAGCCGCCATCCCTGGTCAGTTGGTCCGCATAGCCGAGGACGCCTTGCAGCGGCGTGCGCAGCTCGTGGCTCAACGTTGTGAGGTAGCGCGACTTCTCCCGGCCTGCCTGCTCGGCTGCCTCGCGCTGCCGCAGCTCCTGGCACAGCCGAGCTATCAACAGCGCTCCTGCCCCGGCAAGCACAGCGCCTGCGAGGAAGATCAGCAGGACCCTCGGGCGCCATCCGGGGTCGATCTCCTTGCTTGCAATACCCACGCTCACGATCAGCGGCAGCGTGCCAACGCGCCGGAAGGCGAATTGCCGCAGGACATGGTCGTTCGGGTCAATCGCTGCGAACGATGGCGTCCCGGTTCGCGTGAACTCGCTGGACGGTGCCGTGGCATCGACGATACGGCCGACGTCGTTCCGATCGAACGGCAGCCGCATCAGGACGGTGCCATCGTCGCGCAGCAGCGCCACCGATCCTCCCTGGCCAAGACCAAGTCGGCTGAACAGATCCCGGAAGTAAGCGACCCGGACGCCAAGGACGACAACACCAGCGAACCTGCCAGCCGCACCGGATACACGGCGGCTGATCGTTATGCCGGCGTATTCCTCCTGCGTGGGCGCGAACGGCTTGCCGATGAAGATGCCATTGGCCTCGCTCCGGCGCAGCGCGTTGAAGTAGTCGCGGCTTGCCCAGTTGGTGGTGTGCTCCTCCACTGGCAAACCGGCGGCGACATCGCCGTTTTCGTCCAGCACGTTGACGAAGGCGACATACCGATCACGGGGCGCCGCACCGAACAGCGCAAGGTTGCGCTGTTCCGGACCCAGGCCCATGATGGCTGGTGACTGCAGCAATGCAATGGTTGTCTGCAGCGTGAGATCGAACAGCTCTACGCTGCGCGCAACATCCTGCTCTACCACGGCGGCAAGCCGGGTGGCCGTCGCGTCTGCCAGCCGCTCCGCATCGCGGCCTGCCTCCAGTGCCAAAAAGCCGCAGATGACGACGAAGGCCAGGGTGAGACCTGCCGCACAGACCAACAACATTTTTGTCGTCAGCGAAGGCGGCGGCCAGCGCTTCATCCGTGCCGGCAATGATAGCAAACCCATGTATGCTGCCTTTCCAGGTGCACGACTGTAGGCAGCAAATCCCTAGCCAACGGTTGACGGCGGCTGGTCTCCCGACCGAACGCTGCGTCGCTGGATCGTCCGTCTTGAAGGCACAAAAAGATTGCCGCATATTGCGTGTTAATGCCTAGGACATCATAAATCGCGTACGGTGCATGATCACTGCTGCACAGATGCGCGCCGCGCGCGCGCTGCTCGGGATCGACCAGCGGGCGCTCGCCGAGCTGTCCGGCCTGTCGCTTCCGACCATCCAGCGGATGGAGGCAAGTGACGGCGTGGTCCGCGGCAACGTCGATTCCCTGATGAAGCTGGTCGGCGCTCTCGATGCGGCGGGGATCGAACTGATAGCGGAAGGCGCAGCCAGCGAACATGGGGGCCGCGGGCTGCGGCTGGCGACCCCTACTTCCGCACCGCGTAGCGGGCGCCCGCCACGAAGCACCCGCCGCGCATGATCCCGCTCACGCTCGCCTGCATCGCCCTGCTGCTCTGCCTCGGCATCGCCGGCGCATTCGTCGCGCATGCCCCATTCGGACGGAGCATCGTCTATGGCGGCAGCCTCGGCGTCTCCGTGCTGTCACTGCTGGCGGGCCTGGCATCGCTCGGCGCCGAGCCATCGGTCGTGACGTTGCCGCTCGGCCTGCCCTGGATCGGCGCGCATTTCCGCCTCGATCCGCTGGCTGCGTTCTTCCTGGTCGTGGTCGGGCTCGGCAGCGCCGGCGCCAGCCTCTATGCGCTCGGCTACGGCAGGCACGAACACGAGCCGCAACGCGTGCTGCCGTTCTATCCGGCCTTCCTTGCCGCGCTGAACCTCGTCGTGGTGGCCGACGATGCGTTCAGCTTCCTGTTCGCGTGGGAGCTGATGTCGCTAACCTCATGGGCGCTGGTGATGTCGCACGATCGCGAGGGCGGCAATGCCTACGCCGGCTACGTCTACATCATCATGGCCATCTTCTCCGGTCTGGCGCTGCTGCTGTGCTTCGGCCTGCTTGCGGGACCGACCGGCAGCTACGCCTTCGACGCGATGCGCGCGGTGCATCCCACGACCGGAATTGCCGCGATCGCCCTGGTGCTGGCACTGATCGGCGCGGGATCGAAGGCCGGCGTGGTGCCGTTGCACGCCTGGCTGCCGCTGGCGCATCCCGCCGCGCCGAGCCATGTCTCGGCGCTGATGAGCGGGGTGATGACGAAGGTCGCGGTATACGGCTTCGTGCGCATCGTCTTCGACCTGCTCGGCACGCCCACCTCGTGGTCCGGCATCGTCGTTCTGGCGGTCGGCGGCATCACCGCCGTGCTGGGCGTGCTGTACGCGTTGATGGAGCATGACCTGAAGCGGCTGCTCGCCTACCACACGGTGGAGAACATCGGCATCATCTTCATCGGCCTCGGCCTGGCGCTGGCATTCGGTGCCAACGGGCTGGCGACGGCCGCGGCGCTCGGGCTCACCGCGGCGCTGTTCCACGTGTTCAACCACTCGGTGTTCAAGAGCCTGCTGTTCTTCGGCGCCGGCGCCGTGCTGACCGCGACCGGCGAGCGCGACATGGACCGGCTCGGCGGGCTGATCCATCGCATGCCGAAGACGGCGTTCGCGTTCCTGGTGGGCTGCGTGGCGATCTCCGCCCTGCCGCCGCTGAATGGGTTCGTGTCCGAGTGGCTGACCTTCCAGGCGATCCTGCTCCATCCCGATCTGCCGCAATGGGGGTTCAAGATCATGATCCCCACGGATGGCGCGCTGCTGGCGTTGTCCGCGGCACTTGCCGCCGCGTGCTTCGTCAAGGCGTTCGGCGTGACCTTCCTCGGCCGGCCGCGCACGCGGGTTGCGGCGGAGGCGCAGGAGGTCGACCGCTGTTCGCTTGCCGCGATGTTCGTGTTCGCGGGTCTGTGCCTGCTTGCCGGTATCTTCCCCGGCGTGGTGATCGACCTGCTCGCGCCCGTGGTTCATGCGCTGACCGGGGCGCATATGCCGACGCAGCTCGGCGTGGCGTGGCTCTCCATCGTGCCGGTCGAAAGCGCCCGCAGCTCGTACAACGGACTGCTGGTTTTCCTGTTCATTGGCGCATCGGCGTCGCTGGCCGTGCTGGCGATCCATCGCTTCGCCTCGCACGCGCTGCGCCGAGGGCCGGCATGGGATTGCGGCTTTCCCGACCCGAGCCCGGCAACGCAATACACCAGCGGCAGCTTCGCCCAGCCGATCCGCCGGGTCTACGGCGCCGTCGTGTTCCGCACGCATGAGACGGTGAGCATGCCGCCGCCCGGCGACATCGGTCCGGCACGCATCGAGAAGCACATCAGCGACGTGATCTGGGACGTGTTCTATGCACCCGATCGCCGGCGCCGTCTGGCGCGTGGCCGAGGTGCTCAACCATCTGCAGTTCCTGACCATCCGGCGCTATCTCGGGTTCGTGTTCGCCGCGCTGGTGATCCTGCTGCTGGCGCTGGTGCTATGGCAGTGACCCAGGACCTGCTCGTGCAGGGCGTGCAGATGGTGCTCGTGCTGCTGCTGGCGCCGCTGCTCACCGGCCTGGTGCGCAAGGTGAAGGCGCGGCTGCAGCGCCGCCGCGGACCGTCGCTGATCCAGCCCTATCGCGACCTGAAGCGGCTGCTCGGCAAGGAGGTGGTGCTGGCCGAGAACGCGTCCTGGCTGTTCCGTGTCGCGCCGTACGTGATCTTCGCCGTCACCTGGGTGGCCGCGGCGCTGGTGCCGACCTTCGCCACGGGACTGCTGTTCAGCTGGTCGGGTGACCTGATCGCGATCACCGCGCTGCTCGGCAGCGCGCGCTTCGCACAGGCGCTGGCCGCGATGGACATCGGCACGAGCTTCGGCGGCATCGGCGCGTCGCGCGAGGTGATGATCGCCTCGCTCGCCGAACCGGCGATGCTGATGATCGTGCTGTCGGTCGCGCTGATCGCCGGCTCGACGCAGCTCTCCACGATCGCCGACTACATGGCGTTCTCCGCCGTTGGGCTACGTGTGTCGCTCGCACTTGGCCTGGTCGCGCTCATCATCGTCGCACTTGCCGAGAACGCGCGGATCCCGGTCGACAATCCGGCCACGCACCTGGAGCTCACCATGGTGCATGAGGCGATGGTGCTGGAGTATTCCGGCCGCCATCTGGCGATGATCGAGCTCGCCGCGTCTCTGAAACTGCTGCTGTACGTCTCGGTGATCGCCTGCCTGTTCGTGCCGGTCGGTCTCGCCGGCGGCTATGCCATCGGATTCGGGTTGTATCTGACCAAGCTTGCGGTGGCCGGCGTGCTGCTCGGCGTCTTCGAGATGTCGATCGCCAAGATGCGCGTGTTCCGCGTGCCCAACTTCCTGGGCGCCGCGCTGATGCTGGGACTGCTCGGCGTGCTGCTGCTGTTCGTGTCGGAAGGCATGTGATGCGCGGCAGCCTCGCCTTCGACGTGTCGCACATGCTGGCCGGCGGACTGGTGCTGGCGAGCTTCATGATGCTGTATCAGGACCGGCTCTACGCTCTGATCAACGTGCTTGCATTGCATGCGCTGATTCTTGCGCTTTCGGTCGCTTGGCAGGCGTACATCCAGAACGCGCCGCACCTTTACATCACCGCTGCGATCGCGCTCGTGTTCAAGGCAATGGTGGTTCCCTGGGCGCTGCGACGGATGGTGTTCCGCCTGGGCATCCACCGCGAGATCGAGACCGTGGTCAGCATCGGACTGACCATGCTGGCCGGCATTGCGCTCGTGGCATTGTCGCTGATGGTGATGCTGCCGGTGACCGCGCACGCCGATCCGGTGGCGCGCGAGGACATCGCCATGGCGCTGTCGGTGGTGCTGATCGGGCTGCTGATGATGGTGACGCGGCGCAACGCGGTGAGCCAGGTGGCTGGGTTTCTGTCGCTGGAGAACGGTGTGAACCTGGCGGCGACCGGCGCGCAGGGTATGCCGCTCGTGGTGGAGATCAGTGTGGCGTTCTCCATCCTGATCGCGTTCATCGTAATCGGCATCTTCCTGTTCCGCATCCGCGAGCGCTTCGACACGGTGGATCTCGAGGCGCTCGATCAGTTCCGGGGTGAACGGCAATGAGCGGACGGCGCGCTTCGTTATCAATATTATCATTCCCTCCCCCCTTGCGGGGGAGGGTTAGGGTGGGGGGTGCCGGCGCGTGGACGACCGCGCTGCTCGGCCCCCTCCCCCCAACTCCCTCCCGCAAGGGGAGGGGGAGGACATGACGGAACTTCCCATCCTCGCGGTGCCGTTGCTTGCAGCGTCTGTGCTTGCGGCGATCTCCGACTACCGGCTCTCGGCACGGATCAATGTCGCCGCCAGCCTGCTGTCGTTCCTCTGCGCGCTGCTGCTGCTTGTCGACCGTCCCGCGCCCGGCCAGTACCTGCAGGTCGACGATCTGAACGTGGTGTTCATTCTGCTGAACACCTTCGTCGGCTTCACCACCAGCGCGTTCAGCGCCAGCTATATCGGCCACGAGCTGGACACCGGCCGCCTCACGCCGGGCTACCTGCGGTTCTACCACGCAATGTTCCAGCTCATGCTGTTCGGCATGAATCTGGCACTCATCGCCAACAACATCGGCCTGATGTGGGTGGCGGTGGAGCTTGCGACGCTTACCACCGTTGTGATGGTCGGCATCTACCGCACCCACGAGGCGATCGAGGCCGCCTGGAAATACTTCATCCTCGGCAGCGTCGGCATCGCGCTCGCCCTGTTCGGCACCATCCTGGTCTATCTCGCCGCGCGCCCTGTGATCGGCGAAGGCGGGGACGCCATGGTCTGGACGGTACTCATCACCCGCGCGCACGACTTCGATCCCGCGCTGCTCAACATCGCCTTCATCTTCCTGCTGCTCGGCTATGGCACCAAGGTCGGCCTCGCGCCGATGCACGCCTGGCTGCCGGACGCGCACGCCGAGGGCCCGACGCCGATTTCCGCCGTCCTTTCCGGACTGCTGCTGAACGTGGCGCTCTATGCGCTGCTGCGCTTCAAGATGCTGCTGGCGGCAAATCCCGGCGCCATCGCGCCCGGCCCGCTGATGATCGCACTCGGGCTGATCTCGCTGATCTTCGCCGCTTTCATGTTATATCGCCGGCGCGACATCAAACGCATGTTCGCCTATTCGTCGATCGAGCATATGGGCATCACTGTGTTCGCCTTTGGCATGGCGGGACCACTGGGCAATTTCGCCGGCCTGCTGCAGATGACCATGCACAGCCTGACCAAATCGGCGATCTTCTTCTCGGTCGGCCACGTCGCACAGGTGAAGGGAACGCAGCGCATCGCCGAGATGGGCGGGCTTACGGCGACGCATCCGGTGCTCGGCTGGGGCCTGATCGCGGGCGTCGCGGCGATCGCCGGCCTGCCGCCGTTCGGCGTGTTCACCAGCGAGTTTCTCGTGGTAACGTCGACATTCGCGCGCGAACCATTGCTGGCGATCCTGTTCGTGTTCGGATTGCTGATTTCGTTCGGCGCGCTGTTCCTGCGCGTCACCTCGGTGGCATTCGGTGAACCGATCGGCCCCACCGGCCCTGTAAAGGCATCGTACGTGCCGACGTTCGCCCATCTCGCCCTGGTGCTGATCGCCGGCATCTATCTGCCCGGACCATTGGTCGCCTGGTTCCAGCACGTCGCGGCGCTGCTGGGCTGATCATGGAAGGGCTGAGCGCAATTCTCACCGGCGGCCGCATGATCGAGCGGCACAGCCCGTTTCCGTGCTTCGTCATCGACCCGGCGACGTGGCAGCATGCCGCCGACCGGCTGGCCGCCGGCGACTGGTCGTTACTTGGGCTGTGGGGCGAGATCGGTCGGGCGCACATGGCGATCCTTCACGCGGGCGAACCGCCGGTCACGGTGCTCAGCCTCGATTGTCCTGATGGTCGCTATCCGTCGGTCGGCGCCGTGCACGCGCCGGCGATCCGGCTGGAACGCGCCATGCGCGACCTGTTCGGCCTCGATCCCATCGGATTGCCTGATGTACGCCCGTGGCTCGACCACGGTGCAAATCCGACCGCCTATCCGTTCCTGCCGGTCGAAGGCGAAAGTCTGCATCAAATCCCCGTCGGGCCGGTGCACGCAGGCATCATCGAGCCCGGCCATTTCCGCTTTACCGCCGATGGCGAAACGGTCGTGCGCCTCGAGCAGCGCCTCGGCTACGTGCACAAGGGCATCGAGCACCTGATGCACGGTGCGACGCTCCACCACGCTGCGCGCCTCGCCGGCCGCACATCGGGCGACAGCACCGTGGCCTATGCCCTGGCCTTCTCGCGCGCCGTGGAAGCCGCGCTCGGCATCGAGGCCCCGCCGCGCGCGATTTGGATCCGCGGTGTGATGGCGGAGCTTGAGCGGATTGCCAACCACCTCGGCGACTTCGGTGCGATCTGCAACGATGCATCGTTCAGCATCATGCTGGCGCATTGCGGCATCCTGCGCGAGCGCGTGCTGCGTTGCGCCGCCGAATGCTTCGGCCATCGCCTGATGATGGACCGCATCGTCCCCGGCGGCATCGCGTGCGATCTGCCGGCCGATGGCGCCGCTGCCATCCGCGTGCTGATCGATGAAATACGGCGGCGCTTTCCTGCGCTGGTAGCACTCTACGACGCGACCGCTTCGCTACAGGACCGCACAGTGGGTACCGGCATCCTGCATTCGGGCCTGGCGCGGCGTTTCGGTGCAGGCGGCCATGTCGGCCGTGCCTCCGGCCGCAACTTCGATGCGCGCCGGTCGATCGGCTATCCGCCCTACGACGAGCTCCAGTTCGAAGTCCCCGTGCGCGAGGAGGGCGACGTGAATGCCCGCATCTGGATACGCATCAAGGAGATCGAGCAGAGCCTTGCGCTGATCGAACAGATGCTGGACGGCATGCCGGAGGGCGATCTGCGCATCGCGTTCGAGCCCATCGGCCCGTCGGAAGGCATGGCGCTGGCCGAGGCGTTCCGCGGCGACGTCCTGGTATGGTTGCGGATCGACGCGGCGGGGCGCATCGATCGCTGCCATCTGCGCGACGCATCATGGTTCCAGTGGCCGCTTTTGGAGGCGGCAATCGAGGGCAACATCGTCGCCGACTTTCCGCTCTGCAACAAATCGTTCAACTGCTCCTACGCAGGACACGATCTGTGACACTGAAGACATTGCTGCAGGGCCTGCGTCCGCCCATCACCGAGCCGTCGCGGCGCCCGGCGATCCGGAACTCGCCGCGCTGGCCGCGAAGCTCGATCGCGCGGCACAGCGCCGGCTCGGCCGCAGCCTGTCGATCCGCGAAGTGGATGCGGGTTCGTGCAACGGCTGCGAACTGGAGATCCATGCGCTGAACAACGCGTTCTACGACCTGGAGCGCTTTGGCCTGCGGTTCGTGGCCTCGCCGCGCCATGCCGATGTGCTGATGGTCACCGGGCCGGTCACCCGGAACATGCGCCAGGGACTGGAGCGAACCTGGCGCGCCACGCCGGATCCCAAGTGGGTGGTCGCGGTGGGCGACTGCGCCGCCGGCACCGGCGTGTTCGCCGGCAGTCCTGCCTGCATCGGCGCGGTGGCGGAGGTTGTTCCGGTCGATCTTGTTATCCGCGGCTGTCCGCCGACGCCGATGCAGTTGCTGCAGGGCCTGTTGGCTCTGTTCAGCGCTCGCTGAACAACACGCCGCCCTTCGCCTTGTTGTCGCGCGAGGTCTCGACGATCTCTACCAGTACCGCGTCCGCCGTCACGCCGAAGTTCTTCACCACCGCATCGGTGATGTCCTTGATCAGCGCGCGCTTCTGGTCCTTCGTTCGGCCTTCGATGGCATGGACATAGACTTCGGGCACTGCTTCGCTCCCCTATCTGATATGCAGTGCGCACTATACCCGAACCAAGGAGGGACACCATGCTGGCAGGCGAGGCGGTGGTCGCGATCTGGAGTGGCATCGCCGCCGAGGCGCGTGAGCAGTCCTACGACTGGTACATAAACGAGCACAGTCTTGAGCAGGTCGGCATTCCAGGTTTTCGTCGTGGCCGCCGCTACATTGCCGCGGAACCCACCACGTTTCCGGTGTTCTTCGCATTTTACGAAGCCGATTCGATGCAGGTGCTGCAGGGCAGCGATTATGCCAACCGACTGAACAACCCCACACCCGCCACAAAGACGATCATGACGTCGGGCCGTGACACGTTCCGTGTCCTGTCGCGCGTCAGCCTCAGTACTCGGCCCGGGAATCGGCGGTATGGCGCTGACCATTCGCTTCGACTGTGACGCTGAGAACGTCCCGGCCCTGCATGCCCTTGTGCTGGCTGCGGCTCAGGCGCCAAGGGTGACTGGGGCGCATCTCTGTATCGGCGATGCCGATGCCTCTGCAGTCCGCACCGCCGAGACGCGCGACCGTTCAGACATCCAGACGCCGCCCAACCTGTTCGTTATCGTGGACGCCACCGACGCAGAGGCATTGGCGAACATCGTGTCCAATCGGGAGCTTATCGGCGTCGGCGCGCGCGGGCCATTCATGCGCGGCGTTTACCGGTTGGAATACGTGCGCACAACGACGGGGTTCGCACCCTGACCGAGGGCGCTGTGCGGTCCGCGCGCCATCTGGTGCGTGGGTTGGCGCTGGGCGCTATCAAGGGGTGAGCAGGGCCGTCACGCTGCGATCATTTCTGCGCGCCGGAGAAACTGTCGGTTCACGACACTGCGCGGGCGCGCGCCCAGCCGTTCGTTCGCCAGCGCCAGCGCCACATCGCGAAGGCCGCCACGCAGCGCCGCCTCGGTCAGCGTCCAGTCGACCACGTCGCGCTGTGCATGGCTGCCGCCGATCCGCCAAAGATCGAAGCGAGCCGGCAGCAGCAGCGCGACTGCATCCTCATGGCAACCGCGGTGAAATGCCATGAGCCCCTCGACCAGCGGAATACCGACCTCGCGATAGGTCGAAGCCGCCTCGCAGTTGCTCGCAGCCGTCGCCCGCATGGCCGCGAGCCTCTGTTCGACCAGAGCCTCCCGGCCGGCCCCCAGTTCGGCCATCGCCGCGTGCATATCGAAGAATACCGCGCACCTGCCGTCGGCATGACCCTGCCACAGCGCCGCAACATCTTCCCATCGTCCGGACACGTCGCAACCGAGCGCATCGAGGCGCCAAAGCAGCGCCGTGGCATTGGTCAAAGCGGCGGCAACAGGCCGCTGTGTGGCACGCATGGGTCCGTCGTACAGCGCCAGAGCATCCTCGTATTGCCCAAGTTCCAAATGAAACAATGCCTTGTGCCACCAGATATGCCCCTGGAGGAAATGATCCTCCCGCGTCCAGAACGGCTCGCGTGCGAGCATCCAGCCGATTCCGTCTTCCGGACGACCGGTCATTTCCATCACATGCGTGACGGTGTGGTGCGCAAAGGAATTGTTCGGCTCAAGCTCCAGGGCCGTGCGCGACTCCTCCTCGGCCCGCGCGTAGTCGCCCAACTCCTCGAGCCCGAAGCCGTGATATGTGAGCAATGCCCCGTATCCTGGCATGTCCTTCGACCAGAGCGGCAACGCCCGCGCCGCCCGGTCGCGCATCCAACGTATTCGTCCGAGGAACTGGTCGAAAAAGAGCGCGACCTCATGCGCCAGGATATCGAACGGGTGCAGCATGAGGTGTCGATCCAGGATCGCAACCGACGCGCCCAACGCGCCCGCCAGCGCCTGCTTCAGCGCGGCGAGGTGCGCCTGCTCCCGATCGTTCATCGCCAGGGTCGAGGCGGTTTCGATCAAAGGCCCGGCGTGCGGGGTCAAGAAAGGGTCGCGGGCAAAGGCAATCAACCAGGCCCTGCCGAGATGCGCCATGACAAAACCGGGCGCGGCCTTGCGAGCCGCGTCGAACAGGCCAACGGCATCGCCGCATGCAAGGTTGAACGCCTGCACCGCCTGATCGTACAGCGCGACAGCTTCGGCGGTCGCACCGGTTAGCGGATGTCCCTGCGCGTCCTTGATCATGTCTCCTCCAACGCTTTGGCGAATATGCACTATCCAATCACAGCCGCGAGGTTACGACTGCGCTCCGCTTTCAGGCTGGCATCCCGCGAAATTGCTTTCGTCCGCTGGTTGCATGCGCCCACGACCGAGCTGTATCGCAGAATATGTCTACCGTCGGCGCAAATGCGGTTGGATCGTCCAAAGTGCCGACCAGCACAACGATCCTGCCTGGATCGCGGTCCCCTTCGTTTACCACCCCCGAGCCGCAGTTTGGGCAGAACCGCCGATAAACGGCGTTGCCGGAATCGCTCGTCATGCCAAAAGAGCACAACTCACCCTGTAGGCTGACCGAGGCGGTGGGAAAAATCATGAACGGTTCGAACGCCGAGCCGGTATAGCGCTGACAGTTACGACAGTGGCAGATGCCGCTGCGTATGGGCTCGCCAACGATTGCGTAGCGTACCCGCCCACAGAGGCAACCGCCCGTCGCGCTGACCATTGGCTCGTTCTCCGATTCTTCGGGTTCTGCCTCGGCTCAATACTTCGACTTCTGAGGCGGGATCACACGTGTCTGTCAACTACATAATCGGCAGCGCTTTCGCCCGTCATGGCGCCAGTGTTCCTGGCCGCCATGTCGCAGGTCGCAGGTCGTTGGTCATCGCGTCATGAATGTCGCCGTTTCGGTCGATGATCGCAACAGGGAGGCAGCATCTCCTTTCAGGACGGCGTCGGCGCCTCGGGATGCAGCAGTTCCTTCTCGCGCAGGTCCGCCCACAGCGCCGCAGGGATCGCCTGTCGGAGCAACGGCAGGTTCGCCTCGAACTCCGCCGCGGCACGCGGCCCCGGGATGATCGCCGCCACCGCCGGATGCGCCAGCGGGAACTGCAGCGCCGCCGCCGCGAGCGGCACGTTGTGCGCGTCGCACACCGCACGCAGCGCGTTCACCCGTGCGACGATCTCGGGCGGCGCCGCGGCATAGTTCCAGTGTCGCGCCCCGCCAGGATGCCTGAATTCAGCGGCCCGCCCACCACGATCGACGTGCCGCGCGCGCTGCACATCGGCAGCAGGTCATCCAGCGGTCCCTGCTCCAGCAGCGTGTAGCGGCCGGCAAGCAGGAACACATCCCAGTCGCCGAACTTCAGCACTTCGATCAGAACCTCCTTTTCGTTCACGCCGAGGCCGATCGCGCTGACAACGCCGGTGCGCCGCAATTCATCCAGCGCCTTGTAGCCGCTCTCGCGCAGCACATTCATGTGCGCGGCATTCGCCTCCGCGCCGTGCTGGTAGACGCCGATATCGTGCACGAACAGAATATCGATCTTCGCCAGGCCGAGACGCTGATAGCTGTCCTCCACCGAGCGCATGATGCCATCGTACGAGTAGTCGTATTTCACCTCGAACGGCAGCGGCGCCAGCCTGCCGTCTGTGGCGCCGCCGGCACCGCTGCGTGGCCGCAGCAGCCGCCCTACCTTGGTCGACAGCACCCATTCGTCGCGCGGCTTGTCGCGCATCGCGTCGCCGACGCGCGCGTTCGGCCGCACCGACGCCATAGAACGGCGCCGTATCGACATAGCGCACGCCGGCATCCCAGGCGGCGCGGACCATTTTCTCGCTTTCCTCGCGCGTCACCGGGATGCGGCTGCCGCCCATCGTTGCTGTGCCGAGGCCGAGCGCGGTCACCTGCAACGCCGTGCGTCCGACGCGACGCTTCTCCCAGTTCGCCATCGCCTGGTCCTCCGCTGCCATGCCGCAAGTGGGCGAGCGATCGCCGCATGCGAGTCAACTCGCTTGCCTGCCTGGACGGTGGCCGTGTAGCCGGCGCGCATGTTCGCCCGCGGCATGCTTCCGTCTTGCGGCAATGCGTGGCCTGCGTGCCGATCTCGCCGCGCTGGGCCTGGGCGCGCTCGCTGCGGCCGCACTGCCGCCGATCCACGCGATCCCCGTGCTTGCTCGTCGCGGTTCCAGGTCTGCTCGCACTGATCGACGGCGCGCGCACACCGGCGATGGCGGCACGTCGCGGCTGGTGGTTCGGCTTCGGGCACCATGTGCTCGGGCTCTATTGGGTTACCGAGGCGATCCTGTTCGAGGCGGCGCGGTTCTGGTGGCTGGTGCCATTGGCCGTTCCGGCTCTGGCGGCGGTGCTGGCCGTCTTCATTGCCGCTGCCTGCGGCGATGGCGCGCCTGGCATCGCCTGGCTGGCCGCGCGTCCTGGCACTGGGCGGCGCGTGGGTGCTCGCCGACCTGGCCCGGCAGTTCGTGCTGACCGGCTTCCCGTGGAACCCCTGGGGCAGCGTGTGGGAAATTCCGGGGCCGCTCGGCGACGTCCTTCATCCAGCCGGCCGCCTGGGTGGGCGTGCACGGGCTGACCCTTGCCACGCTGCTGCTGGCCGCGATGCCGGCACTCGGCTGGCGGTGGCGGATCGGCGGCGCCGCATGTGCTCGCAGCGTGGATTGCCGTCGGCCTGATACGGCTGCGCGAAGATACCGCCGCCGCCGACCGGGCTGAGCGTCGTGCTGGTGCAGGGCAACGTTGCGCAGGGCCAGAAGTTCGACCAGGCGCTGGCGGTGCGGATCTTCGAGATCGTATCTTGCACTGAGCGAGCAGGGGCGGAGCCAGGTAGGCGACGGTCCGGCGGTGGTGGTCTGGCCCGAGACGGCGTTTCCCGGCCTGCTGCAGACTCGACGAACGCGCGCGGCTGGTGATCGAGCAGGCGACCGGCGGGACGCCGACGCTGGTCGGCAGCGTCCGCTTCGATGAGCGGCAGCGCCCGCGCAACAGCCTGTTCGCCGTGATCGACGGCGGCGCGATCGGCGGCGTCTACGACAAGTGGCACCTCGTGCCATTCGGCGAATACGTGCCCGACTGGCTGCCCCTTCCGATCATGGTGGTCCCCGGCGGCGGCTTCGCATCCGGTCCCGGTCCCCGCACTCTGCAGGTTCCCGGACTGCCGCCATTCGGCGCGCTGATCTGCTACGAGGCGATCTTTCCCGGGCAGGTCGTGGAGCGCGACAATCGGCCGGCCTGGCTGGTGAACGTCACCAACGACGCCTGGTTCGGGAATTCCACCGGCCCGCGCCAGCACCTCGCCGCGGCGCGCATGCGCGCGGTGGAGGAGGGCCTGCCGCTGCTGCGTGCGGCCAACACCGGCATCTCCGCGGCGTTCGATGCTCGCGGTCGTGAACTTGGGAGGCTGGACATGCAGCAGACCGGCACACTGGCCGTGGCGCTTCCCGGCGCCGCTGGCGGAGACGTTGTTCGCACGATTCGGTCTCTGGTTGCCGGGCCTTGCAGGAGCGATTGCACTCGGTACAGGTCTCTGGCTGGCAGGACGCATTGCAGCGCCCGGTTGACCCGAGTTCGGCCAGCCAGGATCAGCTGCAGAGACCAAGCTCAGAATTTATACAATATCTGCTATTTTGATGTGGGGAGTTGACAATTAACGGTTGTGCCGTTAAGGTTCGGTTAACGACAGCTCGGCACCCGGTTGTGTACGTTCGCACATGAGGAGCCGTCGATGTTGAACGAACCGAAAGGGAAGACGGAGATGGCGCGCGGCGAACAGGTCGTGGGCACGAAAAGGAAGGACGGCCACAGTCCGATCGACGTCCATGTCGGCTCGCGCATCCGCCTGCGGCGCACATTGCTCGGCATGTCGCAGGAGCGTCTCGGCGAGGCGCTGGGCCTGACCTTCCAGCAGGTGCAGAAATACGAGCGGGGGGTGAACCGCGTGGGCGCCTCGCGATTGTTCGACCTGTCGCGCGTCCTCGATGTCCCGATCAGCTTCTTCTTCGACGACATGCCCGAAAGTCTGACGAGCGCCTACGGCGGCCAGGCCAGCCGCCGCGCCGTCGGATTCTCCGAATCACAGGATGGTTTTACCGACGATGCGCTGAACCGGCGCGAAACGCTCGAACTGGTGCGGGCATATTACCGCATCACCGATCCTGCGGTGCGCAAGCGCGTGTTCGACCTGATCAAGTCGATGGGTCCGACCGAGACCTGATCGTCAAACGCACGGCACGTCACGCCCCGCCGGCGATCGGTCCGCAACTGGGCGTTGTCGAAGCGCGGATTGCGTACCTGATGCAGCGCGTCGCGCAAGGCTGACCAGAGGTCGCGCTTCTCGGCCTCGCCCAGCGTGGCGGCGATCTCTTCACGCACGCCGCGCGCGACCAGCAGCAGCTTCGGCACCCGACCTGGCTGTTCATCCAGCACCACGTTCAGCCAGCCGACCGGCAGCACACATTCGTCGCGCCGGCCTGCCCTGCCGGTGCGCACGATGCGCAGTGCGTCCTCGGACAGCAGGACAAGCTCGCTGGCTCTGCGCGCGGCTCGCATTGAGCCGCAGCAGGAAGATCGCGATGCCGATCTCCGCCACGCTGAACCCGGCCACCGGCCACGCGCCGATGAACCAGAAGCGCAGCACGATCAGCCCGCTCAGCAGGCAGATCACCGCGATCAGGATACGGAGCCCGCGCGGCGACAGGCTGCGATGCGGTATGATCACCGCCTCGAACAGCGTTCCGCTCTCCGCGACCTGGCTTCCCGATCCATCATGCGAATGTAGCGCTCCCCGCGGTTTCGCAAACCCTTGTCCGGCGCACCGTGACTGGGCGACAAACATCGTCATGTCGGCAACAACCCGCCCGGCCAAGGCGAAGCCCGCAAACCGCGGGCGATGTCGCTTGCCGAGGTGCGCGGCTTCCTCGAGGCGCTCGCCAAGGTCACGCCGGATCCGCGGAGCGAACTGAGCTTCATCGATCCCTATACGCTGCTGATCGCCGTCGTGCTGTCCGCCCAGGCGACCGACGTCTCGGTCAACCGCGCCACCGAGACCCTGTTCGCCGAGGCCGCGACGCCGGAGGCGATGGTGCGGCTGGGGGTCGAGGGGGTCGCGCAGGCATATCCGCTCGATCGGACTGTGGCAGGGCAAGGCGCGCAACGTCGTGGAATTGTCGCGCCAACTGATCGAGAGGCATGGCGGCGAGGTTCCGCGCGACCGGGAGGCGCTGGAGACGCTGCCGGGCGTCGGCCGCAAGACCGCGAATGTCGTGCTGAATGTGGCTTTCGGTGAAAGCACGATGGCGGTGGATACGCATATCTTCCGCCTCGGCAACCGGACCGGCATCGCACCGGGCGCCACGCCTCGCGCCGTGGAGGATGCCCTGCTGCGCAGGGTGCCTGCCGAACTGCTGCGCAACGCCCATCACTGGCTGATCCTGCACGGGCGCTACGTGTGCAAGGCGCGCCTGCCCGAGTGCTGGCGCTGCGTCGCCGCCGAGTGGTGCCGGTATCCGGACAAGACGCAGCAGCCGGTGGCGAAGCCGCCCAGAGCAGGCGGGCGACGGGCCTGAAACGGTGAGCATCGCTCGTAGTGCCCCAGTTCGGATATCGGCGTTCGACCGAATGCACACATCGCCGGCATAGGAGCAACTGGCCGGGCTGGCCGGAAGCAGTACGGGAGCTTTTGACGAGGCTTAAGCCAAAGCGGACATTGCGGTCGGATTAGTCTGTTCGCCCTTTCCCCGAGCGGACCGAAACGCCATCCCCGACACCGGACAGTTGCAGCAAAATCGTGTGGTGGCTGAGTGCGACGGGTGCCCAGCAGCCTTGCCTCGTCGCGACCAAAGATCAGTAGTCTCTGTCCCTCCCCTTACGGCGCGCGTTCAACGCGGCCAATTTTTTTCAATATGGCAAGACCACTGAGTGTGATGACGCCAAGATGGCCGAAGGCGAGGCCCCCATCCTGTCGCAGTTTCGCCACCAGAGAGATCGAGAACCAGTCCGACACCGAGCGGCCCAATAAAGCCGCCCCCATATCCTGACATCGAATGTGTCCCCATCGGACTGAGATGGCGACACCGGCGAGGCCCGCGGCAGCAAATAGGACGGGGGGTGGCGGTAGCCAGTCAGGCGCACCGGCCTGTGCCGAACAGGTAGACTCTGCGTGCGGGCACGCGATCCGTCAGCGCGAGCAGTACCGGCACGGCTGGCACATAGGCGGCAATGAAAATTCCGATTAGCCAGCCGGCCTTGGTGTCGGACAGTGACCAGCGCGCGATATAGCCGGGCAGGAGGGCAGGCAGAGTGAAGGCGCCGATCTTGCCGGAGCCGCCTTGCATTGACGGTGTGAAGCTGCCGAGGCTGTGACCTTAAGGCGCGCTGTAAGGTCGGGCTTAAGGTGTGATGTCGCACGGGGCTGTGGAGATCATCGACTGCCGGGAATGGCGTCGCCGCTGGAGCGTGGAAGCGAAGCTGCGAATTGTTGGGGCGATGCGTGAGCGTGGAGCTGCATCCGAGCGGTAGCGGCGCGGCATGATGTCAGTCTGGCGGTATTGCGCGGGGTGATGCCGACACTGCGCGGATGATGCTGCCGCCAAGCGGTGTGCGGGTCTGGCTGGCCACAGGTGCGACCGACATGTGTATCCATTGGCCAGCCTTCCGCTGATTGCGGTTGCCGCGATGCTGTCCGGCTGGCGGGACCAATTGGGTATCGTGCGCTGGGGCGGCGACTGAGCCAGGAGGCGCTCGAGCATTGGTATTCGTCGCAATCGGGTTCCTGCGCCGTCGGTATGGTGCGTGTTGTTCCAGGGGCTGGATATCGCTGCTCTGGAATGGGTCCTGGGCCATTGGGTGTGTGGCGAGCAGGCCGAGCATGTGGCAATCGACATGGCAAGCGGTTGCGCGGCAGCGCCGAGGGTCAGTCTCCTGGCGTGCATCTGCTGGCGGCATTCAGCGGGAAGCTGCAAGGCGTGATCGGCCAGTTGCGGGTGGCGCCCGAGGCCAACGAGATCACCGCAGCGCTGGAACTGTTGAAGATCGTGCCGCTTGAGGGCGTCACCATCACCGGCGACGCCATCTTCACGCAGCGCGAGATCTGCCGTGTCATCATCGAAGGAGGCGGCGCGTATTTCTTCACCGTCAATTTGGACAACCAGCCGGCACTGAAAGCCGACATTGCCTTGGCCTTCGGGCCGGATTCCCCCTCAGCGGAATGGTCGCCGCCGCCTGACCTCAGAGCAGCCGAGACGATCGAGAAAGGCCACGGCCGGATCGAACCCCGGCGGTTGGAGGCTACCACCGGCATCGCCGAGCATCTGGCACCGGCCTGGTGCGGCGTGGCCCAGGTTTGTCGCCTGACGCACCAGCGCATCGTGCGGGGCAAAAACCACCGAGACGGTCTACGCCATCACCAGCCTGAGTGCCGACAAAGCCGGTGCTGCAGAGTTGCTCGCTTTGTCACGCGAACACTGGGGCATCGAGAGTGTGCTGCAGAAGCACACGGAAAGGAGTTCACCATGAACTGATGGACCGTGAGCACAAGCTGCGCAGGAGATGAGGGTAGGCCCCTCGGGATCGGCCTTCAGGGGCGGGTCCCAAACCACTCCAGGCGGCTGCGGTCAAGAGCCGTGGTCGTGAGCGCTGGAGACAAAGTTCGAGGACAACCTCGAGCAGGTATGTGGTGGTGAGACGAACGAAAGTGAACCCTTCGAAGACGCGTCGTTATCCAGAGAACCGTCGTCAAAACCAGGGGCGTTTCGATCTCCTGGGACCAGCCTGCCGGGAGCCTGATGACTGGGCAGGCGGCGACCGGCGTATAGGGGGCGTGACACCAACACAGGCTTCTGCGCGGAACTGCAGGAACCAGTCGCTTCGATGGCAAGGGAGAAGCCCAAGCGGCGAAAACCGCGAGGCTAGAGTACCGAGGCGGAGCACTGGGACGGACCGATCCGTACGAGCGATGAGCGCACTGTAATGGGGCGGGAGCAAAGGGATCGGGTCAGGTGGCTGCATCAACCAGGCAACTGGTGACAGGAGGACATGGTGAGTGCAGCAAACAAGCCGTTTAGTATCGACAAGAAGCTGGTATACGAAGCCTACAAGGTGGTCAGGGCCAATGCCGGTGCTGCTGGGGTGGATGGACAGACGATCGGGCAATTCGAAGCCGACTTGAAGGGTAATCTCTACAAGATCTGGAACAGAATGAGCTCGGGAAGCTACTTTCCACCGCCGGTTCGTGCCGTTGCCATTCCGAAGAAGAGTGGCGGGCAACGGCTCCTGGGCGTACCAACTGTGGCCGATCGTGTGGCACAGATGGTCGTCAAGCGGATGATTGAGCCGAACCTGGACGCGATCTTTCTGGCAAACTCCTACGGCTATCGGCCCGGCAAGTCGGCGCTCGATGCTGTTGGGGTCACGCGCAAGCGGTGCTGGGGATATGATTGGGTGCTAGAGTTTGACATCAAAGGTCTGTTTGATAACATCGACCATGCACTTTTGCTTAAAGCGGTTCGGAAACACGTGACGTGTCCATGGGCGGTCTTGTACATCGAAAGATGGTTGACGGCACCAATGGTCATGGAGGATGGCACGCAGGTCGAACGGATCTGCGGTACACCTCAGGGTGGGGTGGTTAGTCCCTTACTGGCCAACCTGTTCCTGCACTATGCGTTCGATCTGTGGATGGCACGGACACACCCGGAGCTTCCATGGTGTCGGTATGCAGACGACGGATTGGTGCACTGCCGGAGCGAGCAGGAGACACAGGCCATCAAGGCCGAGCTTCAGGCACGGCTGGCAGAATGCCATTTGGAAATGCATCCGACAAAGACCAAGATCGTCTACTGCAAGGATGGTCGCCGCAAGGGCAAATACCCCAATCGATCATTTGACTTCCTGGGGTATTGCTTCCGGCCGCGGTTAGTGAAGAACTCGAGGCGGGGTACCCTGTTCTGGAGCTTCACCCCTGCGGTCAGCCGAGCAGCGCTCACTGAGATGCGGCAGGAGATCCGGGAGACCAACTTCCGCAATCGGACCCAGATCGCGTTGGGGGACATCGCTCGCGGGCTCAATCCAGTCTTACGGGGCTGGATGGAGTATTACGGACGATACAATCCCTCGGCGCTGTATCCGGTGTTCCGCCAGGTCAACAGGACACTGGTGGCTTGGGCAATGCGGAAGTACAAGCACCTTGCGGGTCACAGGACGCGGGCAAGTCTCTTCCTCGAGTCCATCGCTGAGAAGAACCCGCGGCTCTTCGCGCACTGGCAGAAAGGTACCGTCGGCGGGTTCGCCTGATGGGAGCTGTGTGAGGCGAGAGTCTCACGCACAGTTCTGCGAGAGGCCGGAGGTGCAATTCCTCCGGCCTACTCACCATAGGCTGCATTACGTTCGCGATGTCAGTTGCCGTGAAGATCAGTCGCGAACCAACGCCGGCAATGCCCCGCAGGTGCTCGCCGCGGTTCGCAACACCGCGCTGGCGCTCCTTCGCCGCCTCGGTTTCAAGCCGGTCGAGGGAATCGAACACTTCGCCGAATATCGCCAAGCCGCGATCGAGGCGTATTCGGCAAGAGAACCGAATGACCCTGTGTCGAGGCATGAGCGGCCTTGCCTTGCAGGTTCAGGAGGCGCTGCAATGCGATCCGCATGCTGGTGACCCACATGTGTTCCGCGGCAGCGATCTTGTGCTCTGGCCCAGGGCAGTAGACTTCGGCAGCGCAACCACTTGGGCGCTATCTGGGGCGCACCTGTCGTAGCAAAGACGCAGGCTATCTTTGGGGCTCGCTATGTTTTGCCAACTACACGCCCCCGTGCGCGAATTTCGGATGAGGAGGTGTCAAAGCGGAAACGGTGCTCAGGGATTTCGGTGAAGATATCGACATAGCGCCGCGGCACGGGGATGTCGTTCAGCGCACGTACGCGCCCTGCCGCGTCAATGCGCACGGCCACCAGAAAGCTGCCCCCGGAACTAGCGATTTCCTCGAGCGCCACGTGCATTCGAACCTCGTCATCGTCATAATATTTCGGCGCAACCAGCCGCTCCGCTGTATCCGCGCCGATCACGAACGTAGTCCTCGGAAACAAGCGCGACTTCTCGACGAAGGTGGGCGCTCTCGTGAGTTCGACCGGTGACTTCCAGGCGAATTGCGCGAGCCGGTGTCTCACCGTCTCGCCCGCCAGCGGCGGCTTGTCGACGTTGGTGACAGAGATCTCGAACGCCGAGGGCTGCTGCCTGATCTCTTCGGCGACCCGCGCCAGCGACACATGTCCCTCGTGCACCGGGCTGAAGGAACCTGGCAACAGCACAGGGGGAAGCGGCGCTGACAGCATCATTTGGCCATCGGGCTGGACGGTGACGCGGTCGAGCTCGCCCGCCACGAGCTGATCGATCGTATCCACGGTCGCGACGACCGTTTCCGCAAAATATTCATCCACGTCGAGCAGGCTGCATGGCGACGGTGCGGCAATCCCGCATGCGTAGGCTAGCCACAGGACGATCGCGCGCGAAACGAGGTCTTCTTCAGCGGCGCGATCACGTCTCCCCTTGGCCATTATGCCCGTGCAGTGCGCGATGCCGGCAGAGTTGACGAATGCGATGTGAAATCGATGCTCGCCTTTACGCGGGCGATCGCTCACCAGTGCCGCCGTCGCGCCGAGGCCAACCAGATCGGTGCCCGCCGGCACCAGCCTGGCCGCGCGTGCCCTTACGCTTTGTGCCAGCGCGATTGCGGTGTCAGAACTGCACGCCTGCGCCGGCGCAAAGCCGAGAAACGTCGCAAGCGCCAGCGCGTCGTAGGGAACCTGCGCCTCGATCAGCAACCGAGAGCCACCGGGAACACGAAGCAACTCGCCGACCGCCCCACTGCCGCCCCCGGTGATCGCGAGTGCAGCCTTGCGGCCGGACGCATGTAATGCGGAGATCAATTGCTGCCACGCAGCGTCCGACGGGCTCATGGTCCGTGTGTGTTCCGCAGCTGAAAAACTCCTGGCGGATGGTGAAAGACAGCTCAGACAGAGTCAACAGAGTGCATGGGCGTGCCGGCAAAGCTGCCGGGGCCAGTAATTTTCGGCATGATCGGTATGGCGCGCGTTGGTGCACAAATGAGCCCATGCCACTGCGTTTGGTGGCATCTTCCGGGCTATGCGACCCGGACGTTGCATGCGATCTTGGCCTCGGTCCGCTGACTGGGCAGAATCCGAGTGTGGATACCCCTGCCAATGATGGTCTTGCAGCGATACATCCCAGACATTCGAACCGAAACCCAACTTCTTCGCCCGTCCTCAATGATGGTGCATCCCTGGCCGCACCTTGCCGCGGAACACCCAGTAGGCGTAGCCGGTATACGCAAGAATGATCGGGATCAGCACGACGGCCCCGACCAGCAGGAACGCCTGGCTCGACGGCGGCGCGGCCGCATCCCAGATCGTGATGTCGGGGGGCGCGATCAGCGGCCACAGGCTGATGCCCAGGCCCGCATAGCACAGCACGAACCAGGCCTGCGCGCAGAGGAACGGCGTCACTTGATGCCGCAGTGACAGGCTCCGCCAGAACGTCCATCCAACCAGTGCCACCAGGATCGGCACCGGGCTGGTCAGCACTATCCCAGGCCAGGTGAACCAGCGCTGCATGAAAATCGGGTTGAGCATCGGCGTCCACACGCTCACCACAACGATGAACCCCAGTGTGACAACCGCCAGCACGCGTGCGTACCGACGGCAACGATCCTGCAGCGCGCCCTCGGTGCGCCAGATCAGCCAACACGCGCCCTGCATCGCGTAGCCAAACACGACGGCGACGCCGCACAGGACGGTGAAGCCGGTCAGCCAGTCCCACCATCCCCCGGCATACATGCGGTCCTCCACCCGGATGCCCTGGAGCAGACCGCCCAGCGCGAGACCCTGACAGAACGCCGCCAGCGTGGAGCCGCACAGGAACGCCCTGTCCCACCACGCGCGTCCGCCCGCACTGGCGGCGCGGAAGCGGAATTCGAAGCCCACGCCGCGGAACACCAATGCCAGTAGCATGACGATGATCGCCGGATACAGCGCCGGCAGGATCACCGCATACGCCAGCGGGAACATCGCAAACATGCCGCCGCCGCCCAGGACCAGCCAGGTCTCGTTGCCGTCCCACACCGGTGCCACACTGTTCACCATCACATCGCGGTCCTCGTCGCGCCGAACCGCTGCGAACAGGATTCCCACCCCGAGGTCGAATCCGTCCAGCAGCACGTAGGCCAGAACGGCGAAGGCGATCACGCAGGCCCACACCAGCGTCAGGATCATGGCACCCGCCAATCATCCATTGCGGCAACCGGCGTGATCCCGGCACTGCGGATCGGCACGCCGGTCGGCGGTCCGGTCTCGCCCACCATCGGCGGCCGGCGCATCGTGCGAAGCAGGAACACCAGCCCGGTGCCGAAAACGATCAGATAGACTGCAACGAAGCCGGCCAGCGAGGCAGCGACGCCCGGCAGCCCGACCGGCGATACGCTGTCGGCGGTGCGCAGCACGCCGTAGACCGTAAAGGGCTGGCGGCCGACCTCGGTGACGGTCCAGCCGGCCAGCAGGGCGATGAACCCCGACGGAGCCATTGCCATTACCACACCCGACAGCCAGCGCGACGCGTACAACCGCCCTCCCATTCGCAGGTATGCTGCCCACAGACCGACGGCCGCCATCAGCAAGCCCAGCCCGACCATCAACCGGAATGCCCAGAACACGACCGGCGAGGGCGGACGGTCCTGTGGCGGAAAGTCCTTCAGCCCCTTGATGGAGCCGTTCCAGTCATGGGTGAGCACCAGCGCGCCGAGATGGGGGATTTCCACCGCCCAGTCGGTGCGTTCCTCCTGCATGTTCGGCATGCCGAACAGGATCAGCGGCGTGCCTGGCCGCGTCTCCCAGTCGCCTTCGAGTGCCGCAACCTTCGCCGGCTGGTAGCGCAGCGTGTTGAGCCCGTGCTGGTCGCCTGCCAGGATCTGGATCGGCGCCACCACGAGGGCCATCCACATGGCCATGGAGAACATCAGCCGCGCCGCCTGGCTCTGCGCGTCGCGCCGCAGATGGAATGCGCCGACCGCTCCCACCACGAACGCGACGCATAGATAGCAGGCGATCACCATGTGCACGAGGCGATAGGGGAAGGACGGATTGAAGATGATCTGCCACCAGTCCGCGGGCAGGAAGCGTCCGTCAGGCGTCAGGGTGTAGCCCTGCGGCGTCTGCATCCAGGAATTCGCCGCCAGGATCCAGACCGCGCTAGTCAGCGTACCGATCGCCACCAGCATGGTCGCGGCGAAGTGCACCGCCCGTCCCACGCGTTCCCGCCCGAACAGCATGATGCCGAGGAAGCCGGCTTCCAGGAAGAACGCCGTCAGCACCTCGTAGCCCATCAGCGGACCGACCACCGCGCCGGCCTTGTCTGAGAACCGTGCCCAGTTGGTGCCGAACTCGTACGACATCACCACGCCGGAGACGACGCCCATGGCGAAGATGATGGCGAAGACCTTCAGCCAGGTACCTGGAATACGTCGAGATAGACCTGCCGCCTGGTGGCAAGCCAGAGTGCCTCGAGCACCGCCAGATAGCTCGCCAACCCGATGGTGAAGGCGGGCAGCACGATGTGGAACCCGATGGTGAAGGCGAACTGCGCGCGGGCCAGCAGGACCGCGTCTGCTCCTGACATGCCAACCTCACGACCTTGCCGGCGCGGCCACTATGGCCGGCGCGGGCGGCCGGGCCAAGCGGCGGCCGGTTCAGGCGGCCTGGCGCACCGCCTCCGTCCGGATCTGGGCAACGGTCCGGACCCCCACCACCTGACGCAGATTGCCCTCGACCAGATGCACCGCATCGCCGGGCATCGCCTCCATGGCGATCTCGACATGCATCGTCTCACCCGCACGGTGCGACCACATGCGGTCGGGTATCAGGTCGCGCTTGGCAAATGGCTGAAGCAGGCGGGGAAGCAGGCCCGGCGAGCAATCGGCATCGAGCATGAAGCGGACGGCGACGGTTGGCCACACGGCGACCGCGGTCGGATCGTAGGACATGAAGGAGACTCCGGACGGAGGCACGAAGGAAGTTGCGGGTGATCCCCGGCTGCTCAGGCAGCCGGGCCGCTAATTCGCGTCCTGGGAATCCGGAACTTCATAACGCGACCATACACGTTCGCCGCGCCGATTTCAAATCACGGCCAGTCGAGTTCGGGCAGACGCAGCAACGGCACCTGGCGCATCGACAGCGTGCGGTACTGCAGCGTGAGCGGCACCTCCACGTCCGGCGGACCGCCATCCTCCGGCGTGTGGGCGAGCAGCGAAAGCACCGCCTTCGCTGCCGTGGCCGCGGACTTGCTGATTATGCCATGCGCCACCAATGCGTCGAGCGTCTCGGCGTAGCCGATCACGCGGGCGCTGCCGGTGCCCATTGGCTGCTGCTGCTCGTCGAGCGCCAGGGTTGCGCTGGCGGTGAGGTCCAGCGGCCCCCAATTGACGGCCAGATGCTGGATTTCCAGGGTTCCGCCGCCGTCACGCCAGGCAGAGGCGCGTTCCCCCAGGGCGTGGGCGCGCGGCACGGGTCCGTCCAAGGCCCCTTGCAGCGCCAGGCTGGCAATCCGGGGACCGAGCGATCGGGCGAAGGCTGCCGGCAGAGCCGACCGCCTCGGCATTGAGCGAAAAGCCCAGATGCAGACTCTCCGGACTGTGCGGCAGGCCTAGATTCCAGGTGCAGATCGATCGACCCGATCGTCAGGCTGGCAGCGGCATCGCCGCCCGCCGGCATGCCGGCACGCAGATCATGCGCGGTGACCACGGCGGACCGCGCCGGCGCGCCCGGCTGCAATGGCAGCGCCATGTGCAACTGATCAGCGGTGTAGGGGATTTCCGGCCCCCCCGCGAAGCGCAGGCGCTGCGCGCCCTCCGATGCAACCTCCAACAGCCCGGGCCGCAACAGAGCAAGTCGCAGCACCAACCGATCGGTTCTCCAGGTCAGGCCCCCGGGAATATCTGGGTCGCCGCCCTGCAGAAGGACCTCGGGAACCGTGAGCGTCGCCGCCAGTGGCCAGCCGCCCCGCACCGGCTGTCCCACGGTCGCGGTCCAGCCCGACGCTCTGTATTCGGCAATCCACGCGGCAGAGTCCGTCCTCGAGATTGCGTTCCGCCAGGCGCCAATAGAGCGTGTCGGCAGCCACCAACAGCAGAGGGGCAGCCACGAAAATGATCCAGAGCCTTCGTCGACGCCCCATCTTCCCCCGCCCCGGACCCCAGCGCCGCTTATAGGCAACCGCGCCTGCCAGGCAAACGCTGCACTATCCCCATGCTGTGCCACACCCGCTCCCTGGATCCTATTTGACCAGGAAACATATGTGAATTCAATATCCTCGGGATGCCGGCTGCGACAGCATAACAGCGATCCCGTCAGTCAGCCCACAGAGTTTTCCACAGGGTCCATCGATAAAACCACGTCGCTCCGCAGCGCCGATTCCAGACGCTGCATCAGCTCTTCTCGCCAGATTCCGGCAGGGATCGGCTCGAGCACGCGAATGTGGATCGTGCCCGGTCGCTTGTGGAACGCCCTGCGACCCCAGCAGAGTCCGGAATCGGTCACCACTGGGATCACCGGCAAGCCGGTCCGGGTCGCCAGCGCGGCCACGCCGGGCTGCAAGGGCAGCAGGACGCCCGGTTCCGCCCTGGTGCCCTCGGGGAAGATGACGATCTGGCGCTGTTCCCGCACTGCCCGCTCGGCCTCGCGGATCAGCCCACGCATCGCCGATGCGCCGCCTGCGCGATCGACCGCGATCATGCCGGTCGATTGCGCCAATGGGCCGAACAGCGGGATCCGCAGCAATTCCTGCTTCAGCACATAGCAGCAGCGCGGCACCAGGGTCGGCCATACGATCGTGTCGAAGGCCGACTGGTGAGCCGAGGCGATCAGCATTGCACCGCCCGCACGCAGCCGCTCCTGGCCGGATACCTCCACGCGGATGCCGCAGATCGCGCGAAGGCCGCCGAGCACGACGCGCGCCCAGAGCATCGCCACGTCCAACGTCCGATGCGGCGCCGTGACCCGCAGCACCGTGCCGTACAGCGTCAGCACGAAGGTCGTCGCGAAGAAGAACACGTTGAACAGCGTCGAACGGAGCAGGCTCATCCGGCGCGGCCGACATGCGACAGCGGGTGGTTCGCGCGGCGGGATCACCGCCGAGAGACCGACCTGGGTGGCAAGGAACTTGACGTATTCCTCCGCCGATCAGCCGCAGCGGGACCGTGGCATATCCCGGTCGTTCGGCCGGCAGCACAGGCAGCGGATACAGCGCCACGTCCGGCAGCGCCCGGCTCAGCTCGGCGAGTGCGCGTGGCATGTGGTAGGCGGCGGTCACCACCAGCAGCGAGTGGATGGCATTCGCCCTGGCCCAGGCGGCGGTCTCCTGCGCATTCCCGCGGGTGGTCGTGGCGCTGCGACCCAGCGTGACGCGGGAGGCGAGCGGTGTCGGATCGACGCCGGCGCGAGGCGCCAGTTCCGCAAGCTCGGCGCCGCCGCCGATGCCGGACAGCAACAGCTTGTCGCCGCGTTGCTCGGCGAGCAGGCGCAGCGCGGTTTCCACCCGTTCCGCGCCGCCGGTGAACGCCACGATGCCGTCGGAATGCGTGGGCGGCGGACCCGCGCGGCCGGCGACCTGGATGAACCAGGCGAAGCCGATGCCCCAGGCCAGCAGAGCGGCAAGCAGGCCGATTCCCAGCGCCTTCATGGCAGTCGCCGCAGCCAGCGACGCACCGTGACCTGGGCGGTGATGAAACCGATCACCGCCGCTGCAGCCGGCAGGCCCGGCAGCGCCAGCCACAGCATCGCCGGCAGCGTAGCGAGAACATCGATCGGCGATACCACTTCCTGTGTGCTCCCCAGGAACGGCGTCGCCAGGTTGGCCAGGGTGAGCAGGACACGGCAGAGCCACGATCGCCCCCGCCGCGCCCCCGACTGCTGCCAGCAGAGTGGCGCGGCGGGCGAAGCGCGTCGCTATATAGCCGTCGGTGGCACCGAGGCCGTGGACGATCTCGATCGCCTCCCGGCGCGCCGCCAGCCCGGCACGGGTGGCAACCGCGATCACGGCGGCGGCCACGGCGGCCACCAGCAGCAAGCGCGACACCCGCGCAGGCCTGCAGACTGCGCGCCAGAATAGCCAGCCGTCTGATCCACACGCCATGGCTCTCCACCAAGGTGCCGGGCGCAGCCGCATCCAGTCGGCCCGCAAGCGGATCCAGCTCCAGCCCGATATCCGACAGATGGACTGCAATCACCGCCGGCAACGGCAATGCCAACCGCTCCGCCCCACTGCCGAGCCAGGGCCGCAGCAGTTCGGCCAGCTCCTCGTCGCCGAGGGGACGCGCATCGGCGACGCCGGGCGTGCCGGCGAGCAGGGCGACGACGCGGTCGAGCCGAGAACCGACGCCCTGTGCCGCCGGCTCCTTTGGCTGCGGCACCTGCACGGTGAGGGCCAACGCGGCGCCCTGTTGCCAATGCTGGGCGAGCGATGCCGCGCCGACCCAGCCGCCGAGCGCCAGCGCGGCAAGAAATGCCATCGCAGCCACCAGGAACGGCAGCATGCGGTCGGAGATGGCGCGGCGCAGGCCAAGCTCATCGAAACCAGCGGGCCGCAGTAGATGGCGTGGACGAAGCGTGGCCATGTGCTAGTCGGGGTCCGCCAGGCGGCCGTGTTCCAGACGGAGCGCGGGCGATGGATGACGCCCGACCAGGGCTTCGTTGTGCGTCGCGACCACGACCGTGGTGCCGAGGCGGTTCAGCTCCTTGAACAACTGCATCAGCCGTTCCGCCTGTTCATCGTCGAGGTCGCCGGTGGGCTCGTCGGCCAGCAGCAGGTGCGGCCGATTGATCACCGCACGTGCGATCGCCACGCGCTGCTGCTCGCCGCCCGACAGTGCGGCCGGCCGCGCATTCGCCTGCTTCGCCAGGCCGACCCAGCGCAGCATTTCGCCGACATCGGCCTTGATCTGCCCTTCAGGCCGGCCGGCGATCCGCAGCGGCAGCGCGACGTTGTCGAATGCCGACAGATGCGCCAGCAGGCGGAAATCCTGGAATACCACGCCGATCCGCCGCCGCAGCCGGGGCAGCGCTCGGCGCTCCGCCGTGTCGACGTCGGTGCCAAGGATCGCCAGTCTGCCGCGCGTCGGGCGCACCGCCAGATACATCAGGCGCAGCATGCTGGTCTTGCCGGCGCCCGATGCGCCGAGCAACCACCGAAACGCGCCGTCCGGCAGTATAAAGCTGATATCGTGCAACACTTCGGGACCGCCTGCGTCATGATGGCCTTGGCCCGAGCGGCCGTACCGGAGCCCCACCTCATCGAATCGAACCATATGAACGCCCGCTGTGGCCGCCGATGCCTTCTTGCCATTGCGCGCGGCGCGCCGGAAGCATCCGCGCCATTGCCTCGCGACCGGCGGTCCCGCACCATCAGCTCGAACCATCATAGCGCCGGAGCGGCCGACCCGCATGCGTATCGTCTGCCCGTCCTGTTCGGCCGAATATGACGTGCCGGATTCGCTGGTTACGGCCGGACGGGTCGTACGGTGCGCGCGATGCGGTGGCGAATGGATGGCTGTCCAGGCTCGCGCAGCGGAGCCGGAACCAGTACCCCCGCCGATGGATGCCCCGCCGCCGGTCTCCGGCGAGCCGGTTGTGACCACGGCGCCGCTATCGTCAGCCGACAGCTCGCCCATCGCGGATGCACCGCCGCGGCCTGCGTCCGCAATGGACCGGCTCGCCTTGCATTCGGTCCGACCACCGTCACGCCTGCCATTGCGCCTGGCCTGGCTGGCAAGTCTGGCGGCTCTGGCCTTCCTTTGCTGGGCCGCCTATGCGTGGCGCGCCGAGATCGTCGCCGCCTGGCCGCCGAGCGCGAGGATGTACGCGACGTTCGGTGTGCATCCGCTGCCGGGCCGGAGCGAGTAGGATTTGCCGCAGCGGATGCCGCCGGGCGGCCGTCACCGCCCGTAATAGTAATCGTCCCAATTGCGCGGCGGCTGCGGCGCGCTGCCGACGGGCGCCGGAGCCGCCGTGGCGAGGGTCGGGATCTGATCTGCCTGCGCCACGGCGAGATTGATGTACCGAATCGCGTGCAGCACGTCACCGGCGCCGAGCATGCTGAGCGCCTCTGCCACCTGTCCGGCCGCGACGCTCCCGCTGATGGGGGCATCCTGTGATGGGGTGACCGGCCGCAGCACGAGCTGTACCTGCGCCTGTTCGAGCAGACGTTGCGCCTCGTCGGTGCGGCCGGCCGCCAATGCGGTACGCGCATCCATCAGGCGTTGCCGCGGCGACGCAGCGCGCGGTGGATCCGGCGCAGCCTGTACTACTCGCGGTGGATCCGGTACAGCCCGTGCTGCTGCTGCGTCGACCCGCGATGGGGCCGCGCGCCGCAGGCGTGCCAGCACCGCCTCCCGAGCGTCGGGTTCAGCCGGCGCCGGCTTCACCGCGGGCTGGGTGGACCTGGGCGGTGCAGGAGCAGCAACAACTGGCCGTGATTGCGATACGACCTTCACCTCTGGGAGTGCCTTGGTTTCAGCGGGAGCCTTCACTTCCGCAGGAGGCACGATAGTGTGTCTGCCGAGACGGCGCTGTCCTGTGTCACGGCTTCCGTGGCTGCTCGAAGCACCTTGGCTGCGCTCCACTGTCTCGGCCGCCGCCTGCTTCTCCGCGTCCGCGGCACGCTGCCGAGCCTCGCCCGTGCGCTGCTGAAGCGCCTCCGCGTTGTGCTGCGCGTCCAGCCTGGTCTGTTCGGCCGCCGCCTGCTTCTCCGCGTCCGCGGCACGCTGCCGAGCCTCGGCCGTGCGCTGCTGAAGCGCCTCCGCGTTGTGCTGCGCGTCCAGCCTGGCCTGCTCGGCCGCCGCCTGCTTCTCCGCGTCCGCGGCACGCTGCCGAGCCTCGGCCGTGCGCTGCTGAAGCGCCTCCGCGTTATGCTGCGCTTCCAGCCTGGCCTGCTCGGCCGCCGCCTGCTTCTCCTCCTCGGCGGCACGCTGCCGAGCCTCGGCCGTGCGCTGCTGAAGCGCCTCCGCGTTATGCTGCGCTTCCAGCCTGGCCTGCTCCGCCGCCGCCTGCTTCTCCTCCTCGGCGGCACGCTGCCGAGCCTCGGCCGTGCGCTGCTGAAGCGCCTCCATGTCATGCTGCGCTTCCAGCCTGGCCTGCTCCAACGCTGCCTGATCGGCGACGCGTTGCTCGTGGAGGTTCTCCAGTTCTCGCCGCGCCTGCGCCGCCTGCTCACGGAGCGCCACGGTCTCTTGCGTCGTCTGCGCGAGACGCGCCTGCAGACCCTGAAGCTGCCGCAGGGCGTCCCGCTGCCGCTGGGACACGGAATCGTCGGCGAGCCCGGCCGGTGCCGCCGGGATCTGCGCGGCGGGCGCCGGAGGTTGCAAAGCACCTGGCCTCACCGGGGTTTGTTCAACAGGGGTTGCCGGACTCAGGTCACGGAAAAAGGTCGCGGAATCCCCGAGGGAGCCCACGAACAGCAACGCCAGCCCGCCGACGGTGCCCAGTCCAGCCAGCAAGAAACGCCACATGTGGCTTCCTTTCGGCACCATGGCCATCGACCGCCCCTGCAACGTAACAGATAGGACGGCGCATCCCTGCGTCAATCGCCGGTGGCCACTCAGGCCGGCGGCGATGCTGCACTGCACCCTCTGCTGCCACGCGACAACATCCACAAACCGTGATCGGCAGTCTCGAAATAATCACATGTCGCGCTTCATCTTTTCGCGAATGCCGAAGCCTAATTCAAGCGCCGTCGCGCATCAAGCTCGTGTCATTTGTCTTGCAAGCGGTCGCCTACCGCCACAGGTGCGACGAACAAGAGCACGCTTTCAGCACCGGGAGATATCGAGTCATGGCACAAGAATTCCAGGAACAGTTGATCGAATTCCTGCCGAAAATGCGCGTGTGGGCATTGGCGCTGACGCGGAATCGCGCGGCCGCCGAAGACCTGACACAGGACGTCGCAACCAAGGCGCTGGTAGCATGCGACTGCTTCACCCCCGGCACCAACTTCTCGGCCTGGGTCCATCGAATTATGATCAATCACTTCATCAGCGGCGTACGCAATCGACGCGAATTCACCGATCTGGATTCGGTGCCGGATGTCGCGGTGCCGGCGCCACACGAGGACCGAACCGCATTGCGCGAACTGGGCTGGGCGCTTGATCGGCTGCCGCCCGATCAGCGGGAGGCATTGTCCATGATCGTGCTGCAGGAAAAATCCTACGAGACCGCCGCCGAGGCCACCGGCTGCGCAATCGGTACGTTGAAGAGCCGGGTACATCGGGCGCGCATGCAACTTCGGTCATTTCTCACCGGCGAACAAGCACCCCAAACATCCAACGCGGCCTGATCCGCTTAGGGGCCACGCCGCGGCTCCAGCAGGTGCAACGAAAACAAGTGCGCCGGGTCGGTCCACAGCTCGACGTTGTGCCAGCCGGAGCCCTGAGCGAGTGTTGCAAAGTGCTCCGGCGCGTACTTGTAGCTGTTCTCGGTGTGGATCGTCTCGCCGCGCGCGAAGCGGATGGTCTGACCGGCCACACGCACTGACTGCTCGCGACGGCTGACAAGGTGCATCTCGATTCGGCTTTCCGCGTCGTTCCATACGGCACGATGTGCGAACGCATCGAGCTCGAAATCGGCGCCCGCCTCGCAATTCAGCCGGACCAGCAGGTTGCGATTGAATGCCGCAGTGACGCGTTCAGCATCGTCATAGGCAGGGATGAGTATGGTCGGGTCCTTGCGCAGGTCGACACCCACCAGGAACGATGAGTGCGCGCCAAGCAACTCGCGCGCCTGCCGCAAGAAGCGCTGCACCTCGGGTGGATCCAGATTGCCTATCGTCGAACCCGGAAAGAAACCAAGCCGCGGCAACCGCGGAACATCCGCAGGCAGCTCTATCGCATCCATGAAATCGGCAGGCAGGGCGCAGACCAGCAGCTCCGGCCGCCTAAGTCGCAGCCGCCTCCGCATCTGTTCCAGTGCAGGCACGGCCACGTCGATCGGAACATAGGCCTGGAAGACAGGTGCGCCGGTGCCGTCGCGCTCTCGAAGCAGGAACTCGGCTTTCGCCTCGTCACTGGCGCCGTACTCGATCAGCACGTTCGGGCCCGACAATTCGGCGGTCAGGCGTGGCGCGACATCCGCCAGCAATGCGAGCTCTGTCCGTGTCAGGTAATACTCCGGCAGTTCCGTGATGCGGCCGAAAAGACGGCAGCCCTCCTCGTCATAGAACAACTTCGCCGGCAGGGTCTTCTGCACCCGCAACAGGCCGGAGATCGCCGCATCTGCCACGCTGCTTCCCGCCGCCGGCATCAGGGCGGTGTAATCAGGCATGAGCTGATTTCCTTGTCAGACGTCGCGTGCCAGGCGCACGCCACTGAACTGCCAGCGCTTGTCCGGATGGAAGAAATTCCGGTAGCTGCGTCGCGCATGGTTCGTCGGCGTGGCAAGCGACGAACCACGCAGCACCATCTGATTGATCATGAACTTGCCGTTGTACTCGCCCACGGCACCTGCGGCGGGACGGTAGCCGGGGTAAGGACCATAGGCGCTGGCTGTCCATTGCCACACGTGTCCGGTCAATTCGTCGATGTCGGGACGTTCGCTCACGACTTCCAGCTCTGGCTCGGTCGGCAATCGTGCATCTGCCCAGCGCGCGTATGCATCGGCTTCGTACCAGCTGATGTGGCGCACCGGTGCGTCCGGGTCGAGCGGCATCAGACCGCGCAATCCCATCTGCCACCACACTCGATCCGCTTCTCGCCAATACAGTGGGGCCGACCAGCCGCCATTTTGCAAACTCGCCCAACCGTCCGACATCCACAAGGTGGCCGTGCGGTAGCCGCCATCATCGATGAATGCCAGCCAGTCGCCGTTGCGAACAAGGCGCGAGGCGATCCGAAAAGGCGCCAGATACACAAGATGCACCGGGGTCTCGTTGTCGAAGCAGAAACCTCCATCATCATGGCCGATCCGCACCAATCCACCATCACAATCGATGAAGCGCGTGGGGCCCGGCACGCCGCGCGGTTCCTGCCAATCCGGTAGCACAGGCGGGGTGAGCGGATTTTGTGCGAAGGCGTGCAGCATGTCGGTGAGCAGAAGCTCCTGATGCTGCTGCTCGTGCTGCAGGCCAAGCTCGATCAGCGTTGCCGCTGCACTCGGTATATCCTCGAGAAGCTGCATCATCGCTGCATCGACATGCCTGCGATATGCGCGGACTCGTTCGGTTGAAGGCCGCGTCAGCAGACCGCGGCTGGGGCGAGGATGTCGCGGGCCGACCGCTTCATAGTACGAATTGAACAGGTAGGCGAAATCGCTGTCGAACACTCGATAGTCCGGCCGGAATCGACAAAGCACGAACTGCTCGAAGAACCATGTCGTGTGCGCCCGATGCCATTTTGCGGGGCTGGCATCGGGCATCGATTGTACGCATTGGTCCTCATCGCTCAGAGCAGCGGCGAGGTGCTCGGTGAAGGCGCGTATGTCCGCATAACGTTGCGGCATCGCCGAGGTGCCGACAATACGCGCCGCCGAAGCCAGTTCGTTCATGGCATTCTCCCGCCGTGGTTCGCGGCCGGCCCAAGCAGTGCAGGCCGTCACATGCATAATTCGTTTGTCGGCGTCGAAGCACTCCCCCCGGAGCATGACAGCGCGAACCGCCGCGGGACGCGGGGTCCACCGGGATTATGGCAGCCTTCATACCGTGCCGGAAGTCGGTCCGGCACGTACACAGGCAGGCGAGGCTCCGTCGTGGACTGGAGCGATGATCCGGCGGAGCCGTATGGCCTGAGACGAAGATGGGCGGCTCGTCGCCGCCCATCCTACACCGGCTCTGCGCTCGGTCATTGCGTAGCAGCCACTCAGTGGCAGGCCCGAATATGATCACGCATTGTTGTAACGATATTCGGGCATGCCTTCCAGCGACGCCTTGGTCGCTCCCGGCATGACGATCCGGTCGTTCTCGATCTTGAGCTGGTCGAACGGCACGGATACGAGCTTGCTGCCCATCCCGAGGAAGCCGCCGACGGAGATCACAGCAGTGCCGGCCTTGTGATCACTGTCGGTCATCAAAACGTCATCGACCGACCCGATCGATTGGTTCTGGTCATTGTAGACACTGGCGCCGACCACCTTGCTCGCGCGGACCTGATGATCCGCCGTGAAGTATTTCGGTGCGCTGGAGGTGGTGGCCGGGCCCGCCGACCCCGTCCCCGGACTGGCCGGGCGTGTGGTCGTCATGCCGGGCGATGGCGGCGTGCCGGCGCCTGGGCCCGCGGTCGTCTGCGCCAGAACTGGCCAAGCGATCAGCGCCGTCGTGGCGATCGTGGTTCCGATCGAAGCGCGTATTGCCATGGTTGAACTGTCTCCTCTTGGGACAGGCAACGAACGGCGCAGCCAGGGTGCAGTTGCGCTCGGTTCGGGTACAAAAGAACGTGCGGCTGCGAATTGATGTGATTCCGTTCGGTGGGCCCACGCCCTGGCAGGTGCCCGCCGACGACCCCAGATAATCGGCCGGCACGGATGGTGGGAGGCGACGATGGCGGAGCGACCGGTCTGGCGCGGACACTTGCGGCTTGCGCTGGTGAGCTGTCCCGTTGCCCTGCACAGCGTACTGCGCGCGAGCGGCAATCTTCGCTTCCACCTCATTAATCCCAAGACCGGTCACCGCGTGCGAATGGTGACGATGGATGCCGAGACCGACGCCGAAGTGCCGCGCCGGGAACTCGTGAAGGGCTACGAATTCGAGAAGGACCGCTATGTCCTGCTGGACGATGAGGATTTCGCCAGCGCGAAGATCGAGGCGTCGTCCACGATGACCGTCGACAAGTTCGTCGCACAGGACGCGATCCAGCCGATCTATTTCGACACCAGCTACTACATGGTGCCCGACGGCGAGGCGGGACAGGACGTCTATGTCGTGCTGCGGGACGCCATCGCGGAATCGGGAAGAGCCGCCCTGTCGCGGGTGGTGATCGCGCGCCGCGAACGTGCGGTGGCAATCCTGCCGCTGGAGAATGGCATGGTGCTGCACACGCTGCACGAGCCTCGCGATCTTTACGATTATAATAAACTGTTCGATCGGGTGCCTGATGCGCGGCCGGACGCCGAGATGGTGAAGCTCGCCACCCAACTGATCGAGCGACAAGCGGGCAGATTTGAGCCGGTCGATCTGAAGGATCGCTACGAAGCCCGTCTGCGCGAGGTGATCGATGCCAAGCTGAAAGGTGAAGGGATCACGCCCGAGGAGCCGGCGGCGCCACGGGCCGACAACGTGATCGACCTGATGGCGGCATTGAAGCGCAGCCTCGGTCAGGAAGGAAAAGGGCGGGCAGCGGCGGAAGCCGTCCCGCAGAAACGCAAGCCAGCCCCATCACGCAAGACCAAGCCCTCGGTGAAGCGCGCCACGGGACGCAAGCGCGCTTGAGGGCGCATGGTAGTTTTGCTGGGTATCGCGATGCTCCACCGATCCTTCTGGCATTACTGCCGCGTAGGACGGGTGTAGCGTAGCGATATCCATCATTTCATTCCCCGGTGGACCAGTTGCCGCCGGCTGCGTGCAAATCCGATACTGAAAACTCTGCTGACCTACCGCCGCCACCAGCCGCGCTTTCTTTCCGCGACAGGTGCCCCATCGCCGATGACGATCGGCTTGATCAGCGGTTCCGACTCGTCCTTGGCGATTGCGACAGGCTCGGCAACCGGTTCCGCGTCGCTTGCTCCGGCCTGCGCGGACAGTGCCTCCGCCATCACGGCTGACGCCAGTTTCGGCTCCGGCTCGACCACCGGCTCCGCCATCACGGCTGACGTCAGTTCCCGCTCCGGCTCGACCACCGGCTCCGGCTCCACGGTACCGACGGGAACGGGAGTGGCGGCCGTCGCCTCAACTCGGTCGAGCACGTCGAAGATGTCGAAGGCGTGGCCGCCGAACGGATCGGCCGGCGTGGGGCCGCTGTAGACTGGCGGCAGATCCGGCTGATCGGCGCCCGGTTCCGCATGCGACGGCATCTCACCGTCCGCGCCGTCCGGCCGACGCCGGCGCCCGCCGCGACGCCCGCGGCGACGCTCGCGAGGTTCTTCCTCCGCAACAGCCTCGGCATGCTCCGGCACGCCTTCGATATGGGTATCCGCGACCTCGGCTTCGCCAACGTCCGGGGCGGCGGTTTCAGCGGGCGCGGGTGTCGCGACAGCACTCGCAGGCGCGCCCTCCTCGCGGTGTCCGCCGCGCCGACGACGCCGACGCCGACGGTGGCGGCGTTCCGCCTCCTCGGCGGTCTCGCCAACCTCGGCCGTTGTCGCCTCGGCGGTCTCCTCGACTGCTTCCGCAGCAACCTCGACCGGCTCGGCAATGATGACGTCCGGTTCCTCCGCCTCCGCGTCCGGTTCCTCAATGTCCATTGCCGGCGCCGGCAAGGCGGGCGGGTGCATGTCCTGCGTAATGACCGCCGCCACGTCGCCCGCCACCTGCGGCTTCACGCGGTCGATGCGATACTGCGACGTCATCTGCAAATCGTCGCCGAGGCAGACGACCTGCATGGCATAGCGCGCCTCGATCTCAGCCAGTCGTTCGCGCTTGTGATTGAGGATGTAGAGGGCCACCGGCGCCGACGCGTAGACGACGATCTCGGCGGCGCGGCGCTTCGCCCCCTCCTCCTCGATGCCGCGCAACACATGGATCGCCGCACTCTCGGTCGAGCGCACATGGCCGCTGCCGCCGCAATGCGGGCAGGCGATGAAGCTGGTTTCGGCCAGCGAGGGACGCAGCCGCTGGCGGCTCATCTCCATGAGGCCGAAATGGCTGATGTGGCCGACCTGGATGCGCGCGCGGTCGTTCTTCAGCGCCTCCTTCAGCCGGCGCTCGACCATCGCGTTGTGCTTCTTCACCTCCATGTCGATGAAGTCGATGACGATCAGGCCCGCAAGGTCGCGCAGGCGCAACTGCCGGGCCACTTCGTCGGCGGCCTCGACGTTTGTGCGCAGCGCCGTCTCCTCGATGCCGCGCTCGCGCGTCGAACGGCCCGAGTTGACGTCGACCGCCACCAGCGCCTCGGTCTGGTTAATCACCAGATAGCCGCCGGAGCGAAGCTGCACGATGGGCTGCAGCATCCCATCGAGCTGCGCCTCCACCAAATATTTCGCGAACAGCGGCTGCCCGCCACCATTGGAGGTTGTTGAATCGCGCCAGAGCTGCACCTTCTTGGCATGGCTCGGCATCAGCATGCGCATGAACTCGTGCGCCGCGCGCCAGCCCTCCTCGCCGTCGACCTGGATCTCGTCGATGTCGCGCGAGTAGACGTCACGGATCGCGCGCTTGATCAGGCTGGCTTCCTCGTAGATCAGCGCGGGGGCGACCGACTTCAGCGTATGCTCGCGGATGTCGTCCCAGAGCCGCAGCAGGTATTCGCAGTCGCGCCTGATCTCGGGCTTCGGCCGGTTGGCGCCGGCGGTGCGCACGATCAGGCCCATGCCCTTTGGGATATCCAGCTCGGCGATGATGTCCTTGAGCCGGCGGCGATCGGTCGCCGAGGTGATCTTGCGCGAAATGCCGCCGCCACGCGGCGAATTGGGCATCAGAACGCAGAACCGTCCGGCAAGCGAAATGTAGGTGGTCAACGCCGCGCCCTTGGTGCCGCGCTCCTCCTTCACCACTTGCACCAGCAGGATCTGCCGGCGCCGGATCACCTCCTGGATCTTGTAGCTGCGCAAGAAGCGCGACGGGACGCGGCGATCGCGTGCGTCCTCCCCGCCATAGCCCTCACCGCCCATCGTTTCCGGCGGCGGTTGCTCGGGGATCGGCTCGTCGGCCGACCAGGTTTCCCGACCGGTCTCGGAGACCTCCTGACCGGCCGCCTCGACGACTTCGCCCGCGTGCACCTCGGTCGTCGCCGTGTCAAACGGTTCTACCACAGCGGCCTCGTCCGAACTCTCCGGCACGGGCGGCGTGAATTCCGTCTGCCCTTCGTCTTCAGTCGAGGCCACGACGCTCTCGGCGTCGATGCCAAGGGTCTGGGCGGGATGGTGCTCCGGCGCTTCCGTTGCGGCATCGAACCCGGACGGCTGGGAATAGCCCGCTTCGATGACCGGCTCAGCCTCCGTCTGCGATCCTTCGACTGCCGGTTCGTGCCACTCGGCGTCGATCGCGGCGCTCACCGGCGACGCCGCCGCGTGGGGTTCCGTCTCGGCCGCGCGGTCTTCCGCCTCCTCCTCGCGGCGAGCATCCTCCGCCTGCATCTCGATCAGGCGCTGCCGGTCGGCGACGGGTATCTGGTAGTAGTCGGGATGGATCTCGTCGAACGCGAGGAAGCCGTGGCGGTTGCCGCCGTATTCGACGAACGCGGCCTGCAGGCTTGGCTCTACCCGGACAACCTTGGCGAGGTAGATGTTGCCCTTGAGTTGCTTCTTGGTTGCGGTCTCGACGTCGAAGTCTTCTAGCCGGTTACCGTCCAGCACCACCACGCGGGTTTCTTCCGCGTGCGTGGCATCGATCAGCATGCGCTTGGTCATCTAGTCCTGAACTCCGATGAGCCGCCCGGCACTGTCGCGCGCGCCTGATCGGGGCGCACGCCGGCGGGCAGCGGAATAGGCTTGTGGGAAAGGGGTGGCCCGTCCGCTCAAGGATCGGAAAATCGTCCGGCCGAACGCGACGGAAGCATATCATCCCGTCGCTGAAGATGGGTATTGCCGATGAATTGGTTAGGGCTGGCCCTGCGGCAATCATGATTTCGGCGATCTTCGGTCCCTGGTATCGAGGCGTGTGTCCCATTGCGGAACACCCCCGGGTGAAAGCGAGTGTCTCCCAGCCCTTTTTGCACGAGCCAACCCGGCGCGCTCGCCCGTGTCCAAACAGGGGCGCGACGCAGGCGGTGACGCGGCAGCGGCGGATGCCGACCCTCCCCGGACCTGTCCAGCCGAACCTAGTGCCCAGCCGGACCACGGGCCGTCGCTTCCGCCGGGGCCACGTCCGGGGCGGCGGATGATCCGCCTCCCCCGGGTGCGTCACCGGAGCGAGCCAGACCATGAAGCAATCCGGCCACGTCCGCAAGCCGTGCCTCGCATGCGAGACGTGCGCCATGAACCAGCCGTAATCAACGCGGAACGTGCAATTCTGCATCCGATCTGTTAAATATTCGTGCATGTTTTCCTCTGCTCCGGTCACGCGCCGCCTGCTGCTCGGCCGCCTCGGCTCCGGCAGCGGGATAGTCGGCACCTTTCTGCTGCCCGGCTGGATGAGTTCCGCGCTTGCGGCGGCGCCAGCATATCCGGCGAAACCGGCCCGACCCCCCGCACCTCCGCCGCGACCGTCCTTCGGACTGCCGGCCCCCTTGGTGATGCTGGACCCGGGCCATGGCGGCAAGGACCCAGGCGCGATCGGGGTCTCGGGCACATACGAGAAGCAGGTGGCGCTCGCCGCGGCGTTCGAGCTGAAGCGCCAACTTGAGGCGGGCGGCCGTTACCGGGTGGCGCTGACGCGGACGCGCGACGTGTTCGTCCCGCTGGACGACAGGGTGGCGAAGGCGCAGGCGCACGGCGCCGCTTTGTTCGTTTCGATGCACGCCGATGCGCTGTCGGACCAGTCGGTGCGCGGCGCCAGCGTCTACACTCTGGCCAATACCGCATCGGACGCGCAGACCGCCGCGCTGGCGCAGCGGGAGAACAGCGCCGACCGATTCGCCGGCGGAAGCTGGCACAACGCATCGCCCGAGGTGTCGCGCATCCTCGCCAGCCTTGTGCGGCAGGAGACGCGCGTGGGTTCCGGGCGATTCTCCCGCAGCCTGGTGGGCAGCCTCGACCAGGACCTTCCCATGCTGCCGAATCCGGAGCGCCATGCCGGGTTCGTCGTGTTGAAGGCCGTCGATATCCCAAGCGTCCTGGTCGAGATGGGGTTCATGTCCAACCGGAATGACGAGGCGGAATTGCGCCGCCCCGAACATCGCGCACGGGTTGCCGAGGCGATGAAGCGCGCGGTCGATGGGTATTTCGCGGCCGCCGCCCGGATGGCTGACGGTGATCGCGCGAAAAGGATGACTGGCTAGCATTCTCCTCGCTGGTCGTTTTTCGCCAAATGGTCCATATCGCGTGATCATGAATGAACCCCTGACAGCAGGCGAACCTCTGGCGCAACCGCCCAACGGCGGCGGACGCAGGCAGCGCAAGACACCGGCCGTTGCCCAACGTCCGCGCCGCAGCCGCATACGCCGATTCGTGCGCGGCGTGGCCGGCGGCGTACTTGGCGTGGGCCTGCTGGTGGCCCTGCTGGCCGGTGCCGGCGGCTATTTCGCGTGGCTTCGCTTCAGCGCCGATCTGCCGAACGTCGATGGCCTGCGCAACTACCAGCCGCCGGTGATGAGCCGGGTCTATGCCGGCGATGCGCGGCTGATGGCCGAACTCGCCACGGAGCGCCGCATCTTCGTGCCGTATTCCGCCGTGCCCGAGGTGGTGAAGCAGGCTTTCGTTTCGGCAGAGGATCAGAATTTCTGGATGCACAAGGGCGTCGATCCGCTGGCGATCCTGCGCGCCGGCGTGTTCGACGTGACGCATATGGGCCAGGGACGCCGTCCGGTCGGCGCCTCGACGATCACGCAGCAGGTCGCCAAGAACATGCTGCTGGACAATCAGGTCTCGCTCGCCCGCAAGGCGCGCGAGGCGATCCTGGCGATGCGGATCGAGCAGAACCTGTCGAAGGAGCGAATCCTCGAGCTCTACCTGAACGAGATCTATCTCGGCATGAGTTCGTACGGCGTTGTGGCGGCGGCGCAGGCCTACTTCAACAAGCCGCTCGACAAGCTGACCCTCTCGGAGGCTGCCTTCCTCGCGGCCCTGCCGAAGGCGCCCAACAACTACAACCCGTTCCGCTTCCCCGAGGCCGCGAAGGCGCGACGCGACTGGGTTTTGGACCGAATGGCGGAGGATCACGTCATCCAGGCGGCGCAGGCGGCGTCCGCCAAGGCCGAGGCGATCATTCCCGCGGAGTTCCGCCGGCCTCAGCCGATCCCGGGGGCGGATTGGTTCGCCGAGGAGGTGCGTCGCGAACTGATCGCCCGGTTTGGTTCCGATGTGACCACGCAGGGCGGGCTGATGGTGCGCACCAGTCTCGATCCCACGTTGCAGACCGTGGCCGAGAAGGCGGTGCGCGACGGGCTGATGGCGTACGACCGCAAGCTGGGCGGCTGGCGCGGCCCGGTTCTGCACCTCGAGGGCGGAGCGGCGCTGGCGAAGGACTGGGCCGACCCCGCTGGCACAGGTCGCACGGCCGCAGGGCATGCTGCCGGACTGGCGGCTTGGCGTGGTGCTGAGCGTTTCCGACACCGAGGCACGGCTCGGCTGGCTCGATCCGGCCGGGCAGGCCGCGGGCCAGGCTCCGGCGCAGCACCTCGGCACGTTGGCGCTGGCCGACCTCGCCTGGGCGCGGCCGATCAAGGACGGCAAGCCGGGGCCGGCGCCGCGGCGCATAGCGGACGTCGTGCAGTTGGGCGACGTGGTGATGGTCGAGCCGGTCGCCACCGCGCAGGCCGCGCCGCCGCCGAAGAACCCGACCGCAGGCCCCGACCCGAAGGGCAAACCCGTTCAGGTGGCGCAGCAGCGCATGGAGCTCCGGCAGGTTCCGACCGTGCAGGGCGCGCTGGTCTCGCTCGATCCCAGGACGGGACGGGTCCTCGCATTGGTTGGCGGCTGGAGCTTCGAGGGCAGCCAGTTCAACCGCGCCACCCAGGCGCAGCGCCAGCCCGGCTCCAGCTTCAAGCCGTTCGTCTACCTGACGGCGCTGGAGAAGGGCGTGTCCCCGAGCCAGCGTTTCCTGGACGCGCCCGTTGTGATGGACATGGGGGCGGCGGGACGCTGGCGGCCCAACAACTTCGAGATGGAATTCGGCGGGCCGACGCCGCTGCGCGTCGCGTTGGAGCGCTCGCTGAACCTCGTGACATTGCGCGTGGCGCAGAGCGTCGGCATGGAGGCGATAGCGCAGACCGCGATCGCCTTCCACGAGGTGGACGCGATGCCGCGCGTGCTGCCCGCCGCGCTGGGCGCGGTGGAGACCACCGTGCTGCGCGAGGCCGCCGCCTATGCCGCGATCGACGAGGGCGGGCACGAGGTGATTCCGTCGCTGATCGACAGCGTGCAGGATCGCGACGGTCACGTGGTCTGGCGGCCATCGGCGATCGACTGCGGCAACTGCGCCGACCAGGCCAACCCGCCGCAGTTGGCCGACCTGCGCCGCGAGATCGCCGATCCGGCCAGCGTGTTCCAGCTGATCACCATGATGCAGGGCGTGACGACGCGCGGAACGGGCGCGAAGGTTGCGGCGGGGCTGGGACATCCGATCGCCGGCAAGACCGGCACGACGCAGGACTTCACCGACGCCTGGTTCTCCGGCTTCACCCCGGATCTGGTGACCACGGTGTGGGTCGGCTTCGACAACCCCGCGACACTCGGCAACAACGAAACCGGCGCGGCCCTCGCGGGCCCGATCTGGCACGACTACATGGCGTTCGCGCTGAAGGGCCGGCCGGTGCTGACGTTCCCGCAGCCGCCGGGCGTGACGATGGCGGCGTGGAACTCGGGGTCGGGCACCGTGACTGATGCATTCAAGCCTGACCAGATCCCCGGCGCCTCCCGCCCGATCGGCGGCGTGGTCGCGAGCGATGCAGTGCCGCAAGATGGCGCGGCACCAGCCGGCACGACGCAGGCCGTGCACGGCGGAGTCGACAGCAGCATGGGCGGACTGTATTAGACGCGCCTCCATCTGGACCACGAGTGAGCGATGTCAGCCGAATCGGATGCCCTGAACGAGCAGATCAAGCAGTCCATTGCACTGCTGCGGAGGCATCTTTGACTGGGATGTCGCCGAGGGCCGTCTGGCCGAGCTGAACGCGCGGGCCGAAGATCCCAACCTCTGGAACGACTCCTCCGCCGCGCAGAAGCTGATGCGTGAACGCAATAACCTGGCCTCGCGGATGGAAGGCGTGCGCAGGCTGGAGGGGGACGTCGGCGATACACTGGAGCTGATCGAGCTGGCCGAGGCCGAGGGCGACACTGCGATGGTCGCCGATGGCATGGCGACGCTGCGCGCACTGGCCGAGGACGCCAAACGACGGGAAATCGAAAGTCTGCTGGCGGGCGAGGCGGATGCCAACGACGCCTATATCGAGATCAATGCCGGCACCGGCGGCACCGAGGCACAGGACTGGGCCGAGATGCTGATGCGCATGTACATGCGCTGGGCGGAACAGCACGGCTACAAGGTGCAATTGCTGGAGGAGAGCGAGGGCGAGACTGCCGGCATCAAGTCCGCGACGCTGCAGATCAGCGGGCCGAACGCCTATGGCTGGCTGAAGACCGAGGCCGGCGTGCATCGGCTGGTGCGGATCAGCCCGTTCGATTCGGCGGCGCGGCGGCACACCAGCTTCGCCAGCGTCTGGGTGTATCCGGTGGTGGACGAGAACATCGACATCGAGATCAACGAGGGCGACCTGAAGGTCGACACCTATCGCGCGTCGGGCGCCGGCGGGCAGCACGTCAACAAGACGGAGAGCGCGATCCGCATCACGCACCTGCCGTCGGGCATCATCGTCGCATGCCAGACCGACCGCAGCCAGCATCGCAACCGCGCCATGGCGATGGCAATGCTGAAGGCACGGCTGTACGAGGCCGAACTGCAGAGGCGCGAGGCAGCCTCGGCGGCGGTGGAGGATGCCAAGACCGACATCGGCTGGGGGCACCAGATCCGCAACTACGTGCTGGCGCCGTATCAGCTGGTGAAGGATTTGCGCACCGGGGTGGAGAAGGGCAATCCGGACGCCGTGCTGGACGGCGACCTGGACGAGTTCATGGCCGCGGCGCTGGCGGCCCGGTCCGGGGCGACGCGGTCGGAGGCGAGCGCGCAGGCGCGTTAGTTCTTCATCCGTCGCAGCTCAGCCATCGCTTCGACGTTGCCCTGCTCGGCAGCCTGTTTAAACCAACGCACAGCCTCGGCGGTATCCTGATGGACGCCGTCGCCGTCCCGATAAATCCTTCCGATCATGACGGCGGCCGTCGCAAACCCTGCGTCCGCGGCTTGTCGAAGCCGGCGGATCGCCTCCGGGACATCCCGCGGCATGCCGGGACCACCGCGCCAATAGAGCAACGCGATGTTGTAGAGTGCGTCTTTCCTCCCGTGGTCGGCTGACCTCTGGTACCAAATCTGCGCTTGACCGTAATCCTGCCTGACGCCCAGTCCTTCTGCGTAGAAATAGCCCAGTCCCTGCATGCAGTTGGCGTCACCCTTGTCGGCGCCCAGCAGATACAGGCGTTCTGCCTCCGCGTAGTCGTGAATTTGATAGGCCGAATAGCCCCGCTGAAACAGTTCGGAGGCAGGCGTTTGCCCGGCACCTTCCCGCGGCGCGGTTGTGCTCGTGGCCGGCGGGGGCGAGCCGGATGGCGCGCTCGGCGCCGACCGATCAGGCTTGGCAGGCGTTGCAATACCGGCTTCGCTCTGCTCGGGAACCGGTCCCGGAGCCTGTTTGGACGGTGTGGGTGACGCCGTTGGCGACGCAGTTGGCGACGCCGCGGTCGGCTTAGGCTCAGGCTTTTCGGGTGTGGCACGCGCCGCAGGCGGCCTGGCCACCATTGGACGACGAGGCGTGGGTGCTGGAGTGGTTATTGGCGGCGGCTCGGATAAGAACGGATCGCTCACTTGCGCCGATACCTGAAACACCGTAGCAACAAATAATATACACGCTCCGGCATATACGCGTCGCGTTATCATGGCGCTAGCTTTTGGATAGCTGCAGCAGCATTTTTACTGCCTTGGGACAAGGCGACATTATACCAGTGCAGCGCCAAGGTTCGATCGCGCAGCACGTCGTCTTTGCGATCAAACATGGCGCCCAGGTTGAAGGATGCGTACGCATCGCCGTTGCGCGATGCGACCCACCAGAGCAGGGCCGCGTCGCGCTCATCTGCGATGCCATTCCTGTGGCTGTGAACCAGAAGCCCGCCGAGCTGTGTCCAGGCTCTCACATCACCAACGCGGGCGGCCAGCCCGTACCAGTAAGCCGCCTCTGCCGTATCGTGGCTTGGGCCGGTTTCGGCTTCATATCCTCGTACGTAGCGAGACGCAGGTGTTGTAACTGCAGTGTCTGGCACACCGCGCGGTGAAGCGCGATCGCGGGCAAGCAGCGTTTTCAGTCGAAGGCCAAATGCAGGCAAATCACGCAAGACCTGATCTGCGGCGCCGCCAAGCGGATCTGCGGACGTCATGTCCCGATAACGAGAAATCGCCAATTTTTCCGATGCATCGAAAGGATCTCCTGTCATCGGCGTTGATGTCAGTTGCAACAGCCGCAATGCCAGTCGCACATTCCAGCGGTCCTGCGGGGACCAGGTTTCCTCCGCTGTTGCTGGAGGTAACGGCGCCACCGCTGGCGCCGAGGGTGCCATGGCTACCGCAGGCGCTGACGGTGCCGCCTCGACCGCAGGTGCAGAGGGCGGCAAGGCTGCCGCCGGTGCCGGCGGAGACGCTGCCGGCGGCGCCGGCGGAGACGCTGCCGGTGGTGCCGAGGGCGGCGTTGTTACCGCCGGCCTGGGCGGTGTCATTGCCAACGGTGTCGTCGACGGCAGCGACGCTGACACAGGCGGCGGCGGCACACGACCTGGAGCAATGATCCAAAAGTACATCGCGGCAAATATCGAGACGGCTGCGCAAGTCAGGGCAATCAGGATCGTCTCGCGCGACCAGGCGCCACTCAGCCGTCGAACGCCACTCCATCCATTGCCGGATTCGCTCGACGATTTCGGGAATGAACGCCGCTCGAGCACATTCGGCAGACGGCTCACTCGGAATAAATGCGAACCGACACCGTTCAACAGGGAGCGCAGCCGGTTCAAAGTCGCCGCGTTGCGATCCTTTGGCAATTTGGCGCCCGAAGCAACGGGCGGGCGGCTCTCGACCCAGGTCCTACGGCGAGTGGTCATGTCGTCGGCAGGAGGATCGAGGAGATGGAGCATTTCCTCCACGCGCTGCGGCCGGTCGCTGGCCGCAACGGCCAACGCCTGATCGATGGCATTCAGCAAAGATGGCGGGTATCGATCGCGCCCAACTTCGACTGCCCGAACCAGTGGATCAGGTGCACGAACCAACGCCGCCTGCTGGCGGGTCCGTGCGTCAACGAGGGTTCCGCCAATTGCTTTATATGCGACGCCTCCCACGGCATAGATGTCGGAGAACGGCCCCTGCTCGGTGCCATGCATCATCTGTTCGATCGGTGCGTAATGGCCTGAGTAGACCTGCGTGTAGGTTGTATTGGTATTCAGCCCCATATCCCGAGCGGAGCCGAAATCGATCAGGACCGGCTGGCCATTCGGACGGATCAAGATGTTCGCCGGCTTGATGTCACGATGGAGAAAGCCCGCCGCATGAACGCGGGCCAGCGGTGTCAAGATACCGTGCAGCAGCGAGACCACGCGTTCCGCGGTCAGCGCGCGACCCGTCGTCTTCAGGACATCGTCTAAAGTCTCACCATCCAGCAATTCCATGACCGAGTAGGCTGTATTGTTCCCCTCAAAGAAAGTGGCAACCCGCACGATCCCCGGTGTGCCGCCGTTGCGACCCAGATTGGCGAGCAGGCGTGCCTCGGTCAGGAAACGCCGGCGGCAATCGACAAAGAGTTCTTGATCAGAATCGGACGCGGCGAGGACTTCTGTGCCAACCCGCACCGCAAACTGGCGTGGGAAGAATTCTTTGATGGCAAAGGATTGATCCAGAAGATCACTTGCCCTGTAGGTAATACCGAAGCCGCCACGCCCGAGTGCAGCAAGCAGTCGATATCCGTTCAGCACCGTGCCGGAGGGCAAGGCGTCTCTTTGCAGCGGAGCGGACGACCGTGCCAACGATGTGCCCTCAACTCTGGGTAGCCGTTCTTGGACGTACGGAGCTGAACCAACCTGCGTTGGCGACCTCCTTTCACTCATGATCTTAATCTTCGGCCTTGCAACAAAGCAACCTTCCGGCCCTGACGGCGCGGCTCCCGTACGGCTGTAACAAATTCGAGATTTTCTCAGCTTGCGCAATACTGACGTCGCGGCCGGACCTGTTCAGAGGGTCTTGGGCAGCCGGACCTGTTTGGCGGCCGCCCAGCTGAAGTCCGCCAGGTCGCACGCGTTCACGTGGCAGTGGTCATTGCCGCGAGCTTCCCGTCCCGGCCGAGCTTGCTATACCGTCGGCACAACCGCCTCGGCGCAGCGAGCCGCCGCTTGTCGGGCAATTCCATCAGACGGGCAAATGCCAGCGCCAGGATCACCACCAACGGGAGTGCGACGCTAAAGCGGCCGGCGTCCCGGACTTAGAACCGTTCGTCCCCGTGGTGGCGGAACACATCGGGGAAATCCCGGTACAATGCGAACACAGCGTTCTGGACAAGCGAATTGACGCCGAAATGGAACCCCTCGACCGGCTCGCGCCGACCGGCCACCCGCTCGAATGCCGCTTCGAGCTGGGCCAGATCCTTCACCTCGATCATCAAATGGAACTCGCCGAGCCCCGGTGCGCCGAGGCCAAGCTTGCGCCGCGTCAGACGCCAGCCCTCGATCAGACCTTGCTCCTTGAGATGGCCCAGGTATCCGGCGACCTTTTCGCTGAAGTCCAGGTCGCCGACGCCAGGCTTCAGGTCACACCAGGCGTGATAGATGTCCAAGCCTACCTCCTTCATGGCTTCACACCGGCAGCGATCACCGCGGCGATCGGCACGGCAATTCCGTCGGTGTCGCGAAAGCGCTCCGCATGCTCATCGATGTCCGCGATGATGGCCGGCATGGCAGATGGGTGTTGTGCCTCGATCATCGCCGCCATGCGCGCGGTTCCCGACTGCAAGGCGGCCACCAGCGCGTGTGCGCCGGCATGATGCCAGGTCGCACGCACCAATTCCGTCGTGCAGTGGGCGAACCCAACCTGGCGCAGCGCATCCGAGCACTGCGCTGCGCTGCCGAACCCGCCACCGGGAGGCGGCGCTTGAGATGCCGCCGGATCACCGTGGCGCCCGATCGCGTCGAACAGCAAATTCCAGGCGGTGTTCTCGCTTGGGTCGGCCCAGAAGCTGAACGCGACGCGGCCGCCGCTGCGCAGCACCCGATACGCCTCACCCAACGCGAGAACCGGTCGGGGCACGTGGTGGATGCCGAAGTTCGACACCACCGCATCGAATTCGCTGTCTGGGTAGGGCAGCGCCTCGGCATCGCCCTGGTCGAAGCGGATCGCGCCGTCGCGCACCCTGGCGATCGCGAGCATGGCAGGCGAGAAATCCAGCCCGGTTGCCGCCGCGCCACCCATGCCTGCGCGCGAGGCGACCAAGCCTGGGCCGCAGGCGATGTCGAGCATCCGCACGCCGGGTCCAATGCAAGCCGCATCGAGCAGGGCATCGATGAACTGTCTTGTCGCACCGGCGAAGGTAGCCTCGTAGGCCGCGGCCGCGCGCTCCCAGCGCGAGTGCTCGAAGGCGCGGACCGCTTCCGGGTCGAATGACAAGCTAGGCTGCGGCGCGACCGCCGAAATGCGTGTCCAGCGCGTCGTAGCGGATCATGCGGGTGTATTCGGCCAGCATGTCTGGCGTCGCGACTTCGACCATCAGCCGGTTCTCCACCCAGAACTCGATGACGTGGAATACCGGCGGCTGGCCGGGCGCGCCACGACCGAAATAGCGCGTGCGCCAGCCTTCGCGCTCGCCGATCCGCTCCACCGTGGTGCGGTCGATCGGCACCGACAGCAGCAGATGGAAGGGGGCGTAGCCGGGGTTGGCGTCATGCGCGGCACGCACCTGCGAGTCCCCCTTGCCAGGCTGCAATGTGACGCTCTCAGGATAGACCTCGATCATCGAGCCGTGCTCGTCGCCGCTCACCGCCATGAACGAGTCGGCGACCCCGCCGGGAAACGGATAGCAGCGCCCGTTCATCAGTTCGGCGAGGACATCGGCGACATGCTTCGGGTCGCGGGCGGAAATCGAGATGTGGTGGATCATCGGGTGGCCTCCTCAGTAGGTGCGAAAAATCTGCGCGATTTGCTCGGGATCGCTGGTCACGGTCAATGCCAGCGCCAACAGGATACGCGCCTTCTGCGGCATCAGGTTGTCGGCGATCAGAACGCCGGCATTCGCGAGCCGCGTGCCTCGGAACGTCCGGCCGGACCCGGCACGGGTGGATTGCACCACCACGATGCCTTGCCCGACCGCCTCCTTCAACGCATCGAAATCGCCGACGCCGGCAGACCCCGGAGCGAAGCCGGCCGAGACAATTCCCTTGGCGCCGGCGGCAATGAAGGCGCGAACCGCGGTCCCGTCCGCGCCCACATAGGCATAGGCGATATCGACGCGCGGCAGCGCATCCAGCGCGCCGATGTCGAACTCGGTATCCGGATAGCAGCGCCGCAGCGGGCGGCGATAGAACGCAACTGCATCGCCATCCGCGTGGCCGAGCACGCCGAAGTCGGCCGAGCGAAACGTCTGCAGCCGCAGCGTGGAGGTCTTCGTCACCTCGCGTGCCGCCTGGATTTCGTCGTTCAGCACCGCAAGAACGCCCATGCCGCGCGCCTGCGGGCTCGCCGCGACCCGGATCGCGTTCACCAGATTGAGCCCGGCATCGGAGGATAGCGCACTCGGTGGCCGCTGCGAGCCGACCAGCACCACGGGCACCGGTACCTTCAGCGTGAGGTTGAGGAAATAGGCGGTCTCCTCGAGCGTCGCCGTGCCGTGGCCGATCACGATGCCGGCAAGGTCCGGATGCTCCGCCGCCACCTTCCCGCACATCAGCGCCAGTGCTTTCCAGTCGGCGAAGTGGATTGCCGTGCTGGGTATGTTGCGGTAGCGGACGGGAATCACATCCGCGACCTGCCCGACCTCAGGGAACCGAGCGATGATCTCGTCGGCGTGCATCACCTGGCCGGTGGCACTGTAATCCTGCAGATCGAGCGGTCCGGCGCCGACCGAGGCGATCGTGCCGCCGGTGCCGATGAAAGCGACCTTCGGCATCATGCGACGATGATTCCGCCGGTGTCCCCCGTATCGAGTATCGGCGGTCGGCGCGCGTGAAAATCGGTGTCGCGCTGATAGGCGTCCGCGACTTTCAAAATCCGCGCCTCGGCGAACGGACGACCGGCGATCTGCAGGCCGATCGGCAATCCGTTCGGATCGAAGCCACAGTTCACGCTGACCGCGGGAAGGCCGAGATAGTTGAATGGCCGCGTGTTCGCCGAGACCGCCATGAACGTTGTCTCCGTGCCCGGCGGGCCGTGATCGATATCGGTCGCCGCCAGGGTCGGCAGGCAAGGTGCGAATCGTCGGCGTTACCAGCACATCCACCCTGGCGAAGACTTCCCGCGCGAACGCTTGCAGGATCGGCCCCCGCCGGGCGAGCGCCTCCACGTAGTAGGTCGCCGGGATCGCATAGCCGCCGTACATCCGCCCGCTGATATGGATGCCGTACTCGCCCGCCCGCGCGCGCATCCATTGGGCGTGGATCGTCGCCGCCTCGACGCGTGAGACGATGCCGCCATAGGTGGTGACCGCATCCATCAGCGGCAGCGTGATGCGATGCACCACGGCGCCGCGCGCCGCCAGGACCGCAAGCGCGTGCTCCAGCGCGTCCATCACCGGCGGATCGACCGCATCGAGGAACCAGGTCGACGGAACGCCGATGCTCAGCCCGCGGATGTCGCCGTCGAGCGCCGCCTCGAAGTCGGGCACCGGCTCGTGCGAGCTGGTCGGATCACGCGGATCGCGCCCGGCGATCAGGCTCATGATCCGTGCGCAGTCACGCGCGGTGCGGGCCAGCGGCCCGACATTGTCGGCACTGAACGACAGCGGCATCACGCCGAACCGCGACACGCGCGTCTGCGTCGGCTTGATCCCGGTCACGCCGCACGCCGCCGCCGGCAGGCGGATCGAGCCGCCTGTATCGGAACCCAGAGCGGCGTAATTGAACCGCGCCGCCACCGACACACCCGACCCGGACGATGAGCCGCCCGTGATGTAGGGCAGGTTCCATGGATTGTGGCAGTCGCCGAACGCGCGATTGTGACCGGTCGGGTTCTGCGCGAACTCCGCCATGTTGAGGCCGCCGAACGTGTAGGCGCCGGCTTCGGTCAGCCGCTCGATCACGGTCGCGGTCACGCCGGGGCGAAAATCCCTGCGGATCGCCGAACCGCAGGTGCTGAGCCTGCCCGCCTGATAGTACATGTCCTTGTGCGCCAGCGGCACGCCGTGTAGCGGGCCGAGCCAGGCGTTCCGGCGCATCGCGCGATCCGCCGCGCGCGCTGCTTCCTCCGCGCCTTCCCGATCAAGCCAGATCGTCGCGTTCAGCTTCGGATTGACCGCGTCCATATTGCGCCAGCAGGCGTCCAGCAGTTCCATGGAGGTCGCATCGCCGCTGCGCACCGCTTCGGCAGCCTCGACGAGTGAGAGATCGGCCAGATCGGCCATTGGCGTCACTCCTTCGTATCGTGCAGCGCGGCCTCGAAGCTCGCGGGCTCGTCCTCGAAGGCCAGCGTGCCGCGCAGGGCCTCGAAGGCGCGTATGGTCGAGATCAGCTCCGCCGCCATCCGCCGCGCCGGGTCATTCGGCGCGCTGATGCCGTGCCATCGCGCAATCGTTGCCTCAACCTCGGCTTCGAACGGGTCCATGTTCGGCCTCCCCGATGCTGCGGCACCACTATGCCAGGGAGATGGATCGAGCGACATGCCAGACGAGATGCGACCCGAAATTCCTCGCGACATGGTATTCGCGACCGACGTGCCTGCCCGCCTGGACCGGCTGCCCTGGAGCGGATTTCACTGGCTGGTGATCTGCGCGCTGGGGATCGCCTGGATCCTCGACGGGCTGGAGGTCACCATCGTCGGCTCGCTCTCCGGCGCGCTGACCGAAAGCCCGGTGCTGCATCTCACCGGCGAGCAGGTCGGCTTCGCCGCCAGCGCCTATCTGATCGGTGCGGTATCGGGCGCACTGTTCTTCGGCTGGCTGACCGACCGGCTGGGACGCAAGAAGCTCTTCACCATCACTGTCCTGGTCTACGCGATAGCCACCGTCGCCTGCGGGCTGTCGTGGAACTTCTGGTCGTTCGCGGCGTTCCGCGCGCTGACCGGCGCGGGCATCGGCGGGGAATACGCCGCGGTGAACGCCACGATCCAGGAACTGATCCCCGCCCGACGGCGCGGCTTCACCGACCTCGTGGTGAACGGCAGCTTCTGGGTCGGCGCCGCGCTCGGTGCGATCGCCGCGCTGGTCGTGCTGAACCCGGCGGTGCTGCCGTCGGAGTACGGCTGGCGCTTCGCGTTCCTGATCGGCGGCGTACTCGGCTTCGTCGTGCTGCTGCTGCGCCGCTTCCTGCCCGAAAGCCCGCGCTGGCTGATGACCCATGGGTACCCCGATGAAGCCAATCGCGTGGTGGCCGAGATCGAGCGGCGCGTGGAACGCGAAACCGGCCGCCCGCTGCCGCCCGTGCCTCATCAGGCACTGCGGCTCAGGCGCGACGTGCACTCATGGTTCGGCGCCGGCACGCGCGCGCTGTTCACCCAGTACCGCAGCCGCGCCGTGCTGGGCATCGCGCTGATGGCCGCCCAGGCGTTCTGCTACAATGCGGTGTTCTTCACCTACGCGCTGATCCTCACGCGGTTCTACGCCATTCCATCCGGCGACATCGGCTGGTTCATGCTGCCCTTCGCGGCCGGCAATTTCCTCGGGCCGCTGGTGCTGGGCCGGCTGTTCGACACGCTTGGGCGACGCTTCATGATCACGGCGACCTACGCAATCTCGGGCATCATGATGGCGCTGACCGGCTGGCTGTTCGCGATCGGCGTGCTGGATGCCGTGCAGCAGACGATGGCCTGGACCGCTATATTCTTCGTCGCCTCAGCCGCGGCGAGTTCGGCCTATCTGACGGTCGGCGAGAGCTTCCCGCTGGAGATGCGGGCGATCGCCATCGCGCTGTTCTACGCGTTCGGCACCGGCGTCGGCGGCGTGGTCGGCCCGGCACTGTTCGGTGCGCTGATTGAGACCGGTTCGCGCGTCTCGATCCTGTGGGGCTATCTGCTTGGCGGCGGCCTCATGGTGGGCGCCGCGGTCATCGCCTCCATCCTTGCGGTCCCCGCGGAGCGACGTGCTCTGGAGGATATCGCCCCACCACTGTCCTCCGCCGTGCGATAGCGCCATAGTCCGGGCAACGCAGCCGGCGATGGAGCAGCGGACCGTGGCAGTCGAGAAACAGGCCTACCGCGAGGCGATGGCGCGCCTTGGCGCCGCGGTGAACGTGATCACCACGGACGGGCCGGGCGGCCGCGCGGGCTTCACCGCATCGGCCGTTTGCAGCGTCACCGATACGCCACCCACCCTGCTGGTCTGCGCCAACCGCACCAACGACTCCTACCCGGCGATGAAGGCCAACGCCGTGCTGTGCGTGAATACTCTGGCCGGCGCGCACGAGGAGCTCTCGCCGGTGTTCGCCGGAATGACCGACCACACCATGGCGGCGCGCTTCGAAGGCGCCACGTGGCATGCGCTGCTCACCGGCGCACCGGTGCTGGACGGTGCGCTGGTGGCGTTCGACTGCCGCATCGTCCAGATCGTCGAGGTCGGGACGCACGACGTATTCATCTGCACAGTGGAGGCGGTGGAGGTCGGCGAGATGCACGAGGGCCTGATCTACTACGCCCGCGGCTACCACCGCATCGTCCACGGCGACTGACCGCGACGGGCTGCCGTCAGGCCGCCTGCGTCCCGCCTTTCGGCGCCACCCCGTGCTGCTTGAACCAGGCGATCGCACGCTTCCAGCCGTCCTCGGCGTCGGTCTTGTTGTAGCTGGGGCGGTAATCGGCGTGGAAGCCGTGCGGCGAGTTCGGATAGACCACGAGGTCCACGGTCTTGTGCGCGGCCTTCGCCTTGGCCACCGCCTCCTGCACGTCGGCCACCGGAATGGCGGCGTCCTTGGCGCCATAGAGGCACAGCAGCGGGCATTTCAGCCTGTCGGCGATGTCGATCGCCGCCATGGGCTGGATCGGGCTGATGGCGCTCTTGATTGGTCCGTACCAGGCGACCGCCGCCTTCAGCTTCGGATTGTGCGCGGCATAGAGCCAGGTATTGCGCCCGCCGCGGCAGAACCCGGTCTCGCCGATCGCCGTTGCGCTGCCATGGTTGTGTGCCGCCCACGCCAGCGTCGAGTCCAGATCGGTCATCAATTCGGCGTCGGGCTTCTTGTTGATCACCTCGGCGAAGATCTGCTTCGTGTCGGTCATCGTGGAGAGGTCGGCGATGCGCGCATAAACCTCCGGCGCAACCGCCATGTAGCCGAGTTTGGCGAAGCGGCGGCAGATGTCCTTGATGTATTCGTGGACGCCGAAGATCTCCTCGTTCACCAGGATGACCGGAAACCCCGTGCCCTTCGCCGGGCGCGCGTAATACGCCGGCAGATGCCCATCCTTCACCGGAATCTGCACCTCGCCGGCATCCAGGCCGGTCGTGTCGGTCTGGATAGCCTGCGCCTCCACGCGTTGCGTCGCGAGGGTGAAGCCGCTGATGAGGCTGGTCATCACAAAGCCGCGCCGCGCCAGCGGATAGCGCCGCAAGCCAGTGATCTCGGTGAAGTCGTTCATGATTCTCCCCCCGGTCGGTTACAAAGTGCCCCTGCCTTGAGCCCTGCCTTGTGCCGTCTGACGCCGGACGGCCGTCGGTTATTTCATCGCCGCCTTCAAATTATCGTCGAGCTTCGCCAGGAAGTCCTGGGTGTTGAGCCACTTCTGGTCGGGCCCGATCAGCACCGAGAGGTCGCGGGTCATGAACCCGGACTCCACGGTCCCGACGCAGACCTTCTCCAGCGTCTCGGCGAACCGCGTGACGTCCGGCGTATCGTCGAACCGTCCGCGATAGATCAGCCCGCGCGTCCAGGCGAAGATCGAGGCGATCGGGTTGGTCGAGGTCTGCTGGCCCTTCTGATGTTGGCGATAGTGCCGCGTGACGGTGCCGTGCGCCGCCTCGCTCTCCACCGTCTTGCCGTCGGGGCTCAGCAGCACCGATGTCATCAGGCCGAGCGAGCCGAAGCCCTGCGCCACCGTGTCGGACTGCACGTCGCCGTCGTAGTTCTTGCAGGCCCAGACGTAGCCTCCGTTCCATTTCAGCGCGCAGGCCACCATGTCGTCGATCAGCCGGTGCTCGTAGGTGAGGCCCGCCTTGTCGAACTGCGCCTTGAACTCGGTCTCGTAGACGCGCTGGAAGATGTCCATGAAGTAGCCGTCATAGGCCTTCAGGATCGTGTTCTTGGTCGAGAAATACAGCGGCCAGCCGCGCATCAGCGCGTAGTTGAACGAGGCGCGCGCGAAGCCGGTGATGCTTTCCTCGGTGTTGTGCATCGCCATCGCGACGCCGCCGTGTTTGAACGTGTGCACTTCGAGCGTCTGCGCCGGGCCGCCGCCGTCCGGCTGATAGTTGAGCGTCACCTTGCCGGGTCCGGGAATTTTCATCTCGGTGGCACGGTAGATATCGCCGTAGGCGTGGCGGCCGATGACGATGGGCTGCGTCCAGTGCGGCACGAGGCGGGGGACGTTCTGGCAGATGATCGGTTCGCGGAAGATAGTCCCGTCGAGGATGTTGCGGATCGTGCCGTTCGGGCTGCGGTACATGCGCTTCAGGTCGAACTCGCGCACCCGCGCCTCGTCGGGCGTGATGGTCGCGCACTTGACCCCCACGCCGTACTGCCGAATGGCATTCGCCGCATCGACGGTGACCTGGTCGTCGGTCTTGTCGCGGTATTCGATGCCGAGGTCGAAATATTTGAGGTCGATGTCGAGATACGGCAGGATCAGCTTGTCCTTGATGAACCCCCAGATGATCCGCGTCATTTCGTCCCCGTCGAGCTCGACGACCGGGTTCTTCACCTTGATCTTCACCATCCTGTCACCGCCTTGAAGAGTTGGCCCCCGGAATGCGAGCCGGCTTCGCTGTGCCGAGCCGTCCAGGCGCGCGGACATTCGCATCCGTCCCGACCAGGAGCAAGCCGACGGCATGCCACGGCGGGCAGGGGTTGCATTCTGGATCACGAGAATGTTACGAAACAAATCCGGCGGTGGTTTATAGCTCCCCGCCTCTCACGGCTCCGACGGCGGCAGATCTTGAGCACAACCCAGGCAGTCCTTTAGGTGGCGGCATAATGATCCGGAAGGGCGGCAGTCGGTTGCTGGGCATGCTCGGCATCGTCGCCGGCACCCTCATGCTGATCGCGCTGACCTGGATCGGCACACTCACCGCCATACGCACCGAACGCGCCGACGCCGAGGACCGGGTAGGCGCCGACGTGGCCAACCAGGCGCAGATCTTCGAAGAGCAGTTGCAACGCAAGTTGCTGGAAGTCGACCAGACGCTCCGCATCCTTGCTCGCACCTGGGAAACCGACCCGGGGAACTTCGACCTGCCGGCCGCGCGCCGCCAATTCGTGGTACTGAACGACCTCAGCTCTCAGGTATTCATCGCCGATGAGCACGGCACTGTGCAACATGACACGGTGCCGGCGACCGTGGGCACGAACGTCCGCAGCCGCGATTATTTTCGCTACGAAGCGGCGCAAACTGCCGACGAAGACCGGATGTTCATCAGCCCGACGACGATGGGTTCGGTCGTCCGCGAATGGCATTTGAACCTGGCACGCCGGCTCCACCATCCGGACGGATCATTTGCCGGCGTGGTCGTTGCGAGCATGCGGATCAGCGCCCTGGGCAGCTTCTACCAGATGGCGAATATCGGCTCGCACGGCATCATCGCCGTCGTGGCCATGGAGCGTGGCGGGGTTCGCGTGGCGGTCGGACCGCAGCGGATCGACCCCGGATCGCTGATTGCCGACACCGACATGTTCAAGGCCATGCAGGCCGATCCCGACGGCGTATGGATCGGGCGGTCAGCCTTCGATGGGATCGAGCGCATCCACGGCTTCCGCCACGTCGCCGACCGCGACCTGCAGGTCGTCGTGGGCATCGAGCAGGCGGAGGCGATGGCCGCCACGAACGCGTGGGCCAAGGCCGCCAACGGCTTTGCCGGCGGCATCACGGCGCTGCTTCTCGCGATGGCCGGCCTGCTGCTGAATGACCTGCATGCTGCGCGCCGCCGCGAGCATGGGCTCGCGCACGACAGGGCGGTGCTCGCTGCAGCCAATACCCAGCTTGAGCTGGCAAAGGCATCCGCCGACGCCAAGTCGGCGCAGCTCGAGGCGACATTGGTAGGGATGACCGACGGCGTCGCTATGGTCGACGGCCGCATGCAGCTGGTCGAGTGGAACCCGCGCTATCCCGGGCTTGCCGGCGTTCCCAGCGGCATCCTGCGGGTTGGACTGCCGATCGAGGACGTGCTGCGGGCGCAAGTATCCGCCGGCGAATTCGGCGACGTGGACATCGAGGCCGAGGTGGCGCGGCAGGCGGAATTCCTGTCCAGTGGCAACCACCCCGCAACGACGGAGCGCACCAAGCCGGACGGCAGGGTGATCGAGCTGCGGCGCAACCGACTGCCCGACGGCGGCTTCGTCACCCTCTATACCGACATCACCGCGCGCAAGCAGACCGAGGCCACGCTGCGTCAGGCCGGCGCCGTTGCCGAGGCTGCGGCGCGCGCGATGTCGCGCTTCGTGGCCATCGTCAGCCACGAGATCCGGACGCCGCTCAACGCGCTGCTCAGCAGTCTCACCCTGCTGGCAGACAGCAACCTCGCGCCGACCCAGCAGGCGCTGGTCGACATGTCCCGCCAGTCCGGCAACGCGTTGATGGCCCTGGTGAACGACGTTCTCGAAATGTCGAAGATGGAGGCGGGCCAGCTCATGCTGCGGCCGAGCTCGTTCGTGCTCCGCGAGCTGATCGACAGCGCGATCGAGATGTTTCGCGCCCCGGCCGCGGAGCGTGGGATCGCCTTGCGACTGTCAGTCGGGCCTGGCGTGCCCGACGAGCTCCACACCGATCCGGGACGGTTGCGGCAGGTGCTGCTCAACCTGCTGTCCAACGCAGTGAAGTTCGCCGCTTCCGGCGAGGTCCGCGTGACAGCAGAGGCGCAGTTCGTCGTCGGCGAGCCAAAGCTGCGCCTGGCGGTGCGCGACAGAGGACCGGTCATCCCCGAGGAGGATCGCAGCCGTCTGTTCAAGCCGTTCTCGCGCATCGAACAGCCCGGCGGCGAGGGGCCGCTCGGGACCGGCCTTGGTCTGGCGATATGCCATCATCTCATCGGGCTGATGGGCGGTGATATCGGCTGCAGCGTCTGGACGATGGGCGGACGCGAGGCGGGGAACGAGTTCTGGATCGTGCTGCCGGTGACCCCCGCACCCATTCACGCGGACGATGTAGTGTCGCGTTCGGGCACGCAGCGCTGGCGGTTCCTGCCTCGGACGCGCATCCTGCTGGTTGAGGACATCGTGGCCAACCAGCTTGTGACCGCGACGCTGCTGCGCCGCGAGGGTCATTTGGTGGACATCGCCGGCAATGGTCTCGAGGCGATGAGCGCCGTGGCACATCGGCCCTACGATCTGGTTTTCATGGATATCTTCATGCCTGGCATGAGCGGCCTGAACGCCGCGAAGCTGATCCGCGGCATGGCAGGCCCGCCCGCGACGGTGCCGATCGTGGCGTTGACCGCCAACGTCTGTCCCGAGGACCAGGCGCTTTGCGCCGCTGCCGGGATGAACGGGATGCTGGGCAAGCCGGTGGCTCTGACGGAGCTGCTCGATGCCCTGGCGCGGCATGTCTGGCCGCACCGGCCCGATCGGATCACGCTCGACGCCCCTTCCTCTTCGACAACGCCCGCACGGTCGTCGATCCTGTCGGCTGCACGCCTGGACGAGCTGCGCGGCGCCTTGTCGGCGGACACGCTCGGCAGTCTGATCGAGAATTGCCTCGCGGATCTCTCGGAGCGCCTGAAGTCGTTGCAGCAGGCCCTGAAGCGGGATGCAACGGAGCAGGCGGCTGCCGACGCCCATGCCATGGCGGGCATGGCTGGCGAATACGGCATGGCCGCGCTGGAGAGCCGCGTCCGAATGCTCATGCAGCTCGTTCGCGACCAACCGGAATCTGCCAGCGCAATCGCCAAGGAGCTGGAGGCCGAGATCCTCCGCACCGCGACGGCAATGCGCGAGGCCTTGCAAACTGAGATGGTCTGAAGGGACGGCCTTCAGGCAACCTTAACGTCATTGGGTGAAACTGCCTGCATGTTGTCCCCAACCTCACTCTCAGCCTTCTCGTCGGGTCCAGCGCTGGTGGGCTCCGTCGCGGCGCGCCCGGTGCAACGTGCGCGCGCCGTTGCCCAGCAGCCTGCCCAGCCGGCAACTCCCACGGCCGCCGCATCGGCCCGCAACGGCGACGCCACGCCCAACCGCATCCTGCCGCGCGGATCGCTGCTCGATCTGTCGGTGTAGCCTCCCTGCGGGGTTACCTGCGGGTCCACCTGCGGGGATTGATCCGGCTCGGCAAAAGCGCCACCCTTCCATCATGCCGGAGTTCATCCGTCGCGTCCCGCCAGGCGACAATCGCGAGCGCATGATCTGCGCCGGCTGCGGCCACATCACCTATGAGAACCCCAAGGTGGTCGTCGGCTCGGTGGTCGTTGCCGATGACGCCGTGCTGATGTGCCGGCGCGCGATCGAGCCGAGGCGCGGCTTCTGGACCCTTCCCGCCGGGTATCTGGAGTTCGGCGAAACGCTCGAGGAAGGGGCCGCGCGCGAAGCCCGGGAGGAAGCGCAGGCGGAAATCGTGCTGGAGGGCATCCTCGGCATCTTCAGCATCAGCCGTATAGGCCAGGTCAGGTGATCTTCCGGGCGCGCTTCGCCTCGGCCGGCGCGCCGCGCTATGCCGCCGGCGCCGAGAGCCTGGAGGTCGCCCTGTTTCCCTGGCGGCGTATTCCCCGCGATGAGATCGCGTTTCCATCGGTGACCTGGGCGCTGGAGGCATGGCGGCGGGCCGGTCAGCGAGGCCCGCTCGGCGCACCTGCCGGCAATCCGATCGAACCGATCCACGCGGGACGAGGTCGTTCGCCATGGGGCATGAGGGTGGCGCACCATGACGCGCACGGGCCTGGCATTGTTTCTGCTGCTCGCCACCGTCGGTGCGGCGCCAGCGCCGTCGCTGCCGGTGCCGCCTATTCCGCCTGAACATCCACCGATGGATCAGTCGGCACCTATACCCAATCCGGACGCCCGTGCGCCGCAGGACGGGTCGTCGGGCGGGACGCAGGTCGGCCTGACGGATTTCCGCCTGGATCGGCAGGATCAGAGCCTGGGTTACTCGCGGGGTTCACAGTTCCAGACGAACGAGGATCGCCGCGTCATCCAGACCCCTGGACTGACTGTGCGGGTGCCGCTTCAGTAGCGGCGGTCAGCGTAAAAAAACACACTGTGGAGTGTGGCGTTAATCAGAAATTGGACAGCTTCTGACACACTGTTTGCATGGCCTATGTGGCCCTGCGAGGAGTGCTGATCGATGACGCGACACGGCTTGCCCCACGGCTCCAGATACGGCTTCCCGAGACATCGGGCAGTGCTATCAGCCATCGGCGATGCACCGGCCCGATGCAGCCGCGCCGAACTGCCCGCGGTGCACGGCGGCGGCCACGACCACATCGCCGGCGGCGGTGGGCCACCTGTAGGATCGGGCGCGTCACTGTACAAGGTGATTGCCCTCGCCGACGGAACCCGAATAATATTCACCACCGCCGGGGCGGTGCCGCAATTCTAGAGCGTGTTAAATTTGATACAATACCTCATCAGAACGTTGGGGAGAACGTAGCGATACCCGTCACATCAAGCGAGATTCGCTCGCGCGGAGGACGGTAAGACCCTCCTCGTCCAACACATCGAGGTATGGGCCAAGGGCCAGCAGGAACCGCGCGATCTCGGTGATCAGAGCGGCTGCGGTGATCGGCAGTGCAATCCGGGTCTCGGTCTCCAGCCATACACGATGATCTGGCAGCAGCAGCACGCGCCAACCAGACGGCACGGACCTCGGCAGCCAGCGCAGCGCGGCGAAACTGCGGTGGCGAAACGCTTCGTCCGATACGCTGGCGGTACTCGGAACACGGCCCAGCGTGGACTGCAGAGCCAGCCGGCCATCCTTGGGACTGACCTGGGCGAGCCGGGCACGCACGATACGGTCGCGCCAGCGAAACAGGAATGCCGGTATCTTCTCCGCCTCGCATGGTGATAGGCGGCCTTCGCAATCCACTGTGAAAGGTCCCAGCTTGAACGCTGCACCGAACGCCATGGCTCATGCCCCCTGCATGGCCTCAGTCTTGCTCCCCCGAGGTGAAGCATCCATAAACAGCCGCCTCTATGCCGCTCGTCGATGACATCGGCCACGTGTTCGCGCCCCCGCACCCAGCCGGGCGACCCTTCATTCTGGGTGGCCTGGTCGCAGTGATGCTCGGCCTGGCCCTGGGTCCCTGGCTGGCCTGGCTCGGCGTGATGTTTGCGCTGCTGTGCCTGTTCTTCTTCCGCGATCCGGAGCGCGTGCCGCCCGGGCGCGCCGGAGCAGTGATCGCGCCCGCCGATGGCCGTGTGGTTTCTGTGACTCCCGCCGTGCCCCCGTCGGAGCTCGGGCTTGGGCAGATGCCGCGCTGGCGGGTCAGCACCTTCCTGTCCGTGCTGAACGTCCATGTGAACCGCGTTCCCGCCGACGGCATCGTCACGCGGATCGCCTACCGCCACGGCAGCTTCCTCAACGCCAGCCTGGACAAGGCGAGCGAGGCGAACGAGCGCAACGCCATCGCACTGCGCCTGCCCGACGGACGAGAGATCGCCGTGGTGCAGATCGCCGGCCTGATCGCCCGCCGCATCGTGTGTGATCTGCGGGAGGGCGACACTGTCCACGCCGGCCAGCGCCTGGGCATCATACGGTTCGGCAGCCGGACTGATCTCTATCTGCCCGAGGGCGTTCGTCCGCTGATCGCCGTCGGACAGACCATGATCGGCGGCGAAACAGTCATCGCGGAGCTAGCGGCATGAGCGGATTTCCCCGTCCCGACTGGAATGGCACGCCCGGCCGGGTTTCGCCGATCAACCGGCTCCGGCGCCTCCGACCCCGCGCCCGGCCGCGCTTCAAGGGGCCATCCTTCAACCGGATGATCCCCAACCTGATGACGCTGCTGGGGCTCTGCGCGGGCCTGACGTCGATGCGGTTTGCGCTGGAAGGCCGGTTCGGCTCCGCCGCGGTGGCGATCGTGGTGGCCGGGGCGATCGACGGGCTGGACGGCCGACTGGCGCGACTGCTGAAGGCCACCTCGCGCTTCGGTGCCGAGTTCGACAGCCTGGCCGACTTCCTCTGCTTCGGCGTCGCTCCGGCCTTCACGCTCTATGTCTGGTCGCTGCAACGCGCCGGAGGCTTCGGCTACACGCCCTGCCTGATGTTCTCGGTCTGCATGGCGTTGCGGCTGGCGCGCTTCAACGCGGCACTCGACGGGGCGCCCGGTCCTGCCTACGCCTATAACTTCTTCACCGGCGTGCCCGCTCCGGCCGGCGCCGGGCTTGCCCTGTTCCCGTTGTTCCTCGGGCTGGAGGCGAAATCGCTCGGATTGGGCTGGCTGCTGGCCGCTGCACAACACCCCCTGTTCTGCGCGTTCGTCCTGATCGGGACCGCACTGCTGCTGGTGTCCACCTTGCCGGTCTGGAGCTTCAAGAACTTCAAGGTGCCGCATGAATACGTGCTGCCCATGCTGCTCGGCACCGGGACCTTCGCTGCCGTTCTGGTGGCCGATCCTTGGGCCGCGCTTGCCGGCGGCGGCCTGATCTATCTCGGCATGCTGCCGTTCAGCGTCCGCAGCTATCGCCGCCTGCAGCGCGAGGCGGCGGCAATGCGCGAGTCCGAGGAACCCTGATCAGGCCATCGCTGCGGCGAAACTTGCACGCAGCCCCGCGGCGGACAGGTCGCGCGTGATCAGCACGATCCGGGTCCCGCCGGACAGCCGCCTCTCCCGATCCAGTCGCTATCGCTCCCATCGAAACCTGGACGGGCAATCACGTGACCTGTCGCCGGAACGTCAGGCCCGTGACCCAGTATTCGACGGCGATCAGGCGGCGCCGATGGCGGTGCGCCATTCCCGCCGCCACAGGAGAAGGCTCGCGATGAGCCACACCGCTGAGAGGCCGACGAGGACGTAGACAAGCCGCGACAAAGCCGAATCCGCTCCGAACAGCGCCGCGACCAGGTTCCAGTTAGCCAAGCCTACCAGTCCCCAGTTCAGTCCCCCGACGATGACGAGTACGAGGGTGATCAGGTGCAAGGATTTCATTGCTCTCTCCAAGTGACTATCGGAGTAGACGCCGATGGCCCGCCGACGCGACAGCGGCCCAACCCTCCGTACGATATCAGCTGCTGGGCGGCAAAATCACGCTGTCGATCACGTGGATCACGCCGTTCGTCGCCGGAATGTCCGCGGCGGTAACCTTGGCATCGTTGACCATGACGACGCCGCCCTTCGCCCTAACCACTATCATCTTGCCATTCACTGTTTTGGCGTCCTTGAGCTTGACCACGTCGGCTGCCATCACCGTGCCTGGCACGACGTGATAGGTGAGGATCGCGGTCAACTTGGCCTTGTTCTCGGGCCTCAGGAGACTGGCCACTGTGCCGGCTGGTAGCTTCGCGAAAGCGGCGTCGGTCGGCGCGAAGACGGTGAACGGCCCGGGGCCCTCCAGCGTATCGACCAGTCCGGCCGCCTTCAGCGCGGTGACCAGCGTCTTGAACTGACCGGCCGATATCGCGGTATCGACGATGTTCTGCTCGGCGCTCCGCGCGGCGGTGCTGCCGACCAGGATCCCCATCGCGGCCACTGCAGCGACCGCCAGCTTGCCCAACTCCAACTTCAGCATATCGAGTTCTCCAGTTCTGCTTGGTGGCGGCCCGCGCACCACGCGCCAGCCGAAGATTCCGATCAACGAGATCCACGGCGTTGACTTAGGTGAAACAGCATTTGAGTGTTAGTCACAGTTTCGTGTCATGAAGATCGCATTTACTGTGGAGAGATGATGCGCGAGGATTGTGCCTGTGGCGAATAACTGGAGGCGGCATGCTTTCCGACACGCTGTCGGCTGGGCTGGGGCAATACAGGATCGGCCCGAAGATCCGCGCGCTGCGCCTGGAGAAAGTCATGGGGCAGGTGCAGCTTGCACAGCACAGCGGATTGTCGCCGGCGCTGCTATCGAAGATCGAGCGCGGTCAGTTGTTTCCCACGCTGCCGACGCTGCTGCGGATCGCGATGGTGTTCGGCGTCGGCCTCGAGCACTTCTTCATTGATGGCGAACAGCGACCGCCGATCGCGGTCACGCGAAAGAAGGATCGGTTGAGGCTGCCGGATCGGCCGGGTGAAGAAACGCCGTCCTATCTGTTCGAGAGCCTCAACTTCCCGGCGACCGACCGCAAAATGGACGCTTTCTTCGCTGAGTTCCCTGCGTCGTCCGGGCCGTCGGAGCCGCACCAGCACGCCGGCTCGGAGTTCATCTACGTCCTGAAGGGGCGACTGTTGGTGAACGTGGGCGGCGACGACACCACGCTCGCCGAGGGCGATGCAATGCAGTTCAATTCAGGCACCCCGCACAGCTATCGCCGCCACGGCCAGGCGCCAGCTTCGGCGATCATAGTGGTGGTCCCATAGAGCGTGAAACTGACCGAGTCCTGTCCACGGGGAGAGAACCCGATGTTCGACCGTTTCCTGTATTTGGTCTCGACCTTCGCCGAAGCTGGTCTCGCCGTGTTCGGCATCAACAGCATCTATGAAAAGCCACCGTACACCGTCCGCACCGATCTGGGCCATGGGCTGGAGATTCGCGACTATCGGCCCGCTGCCGCGGTCGAGACCACTGTCACCGCGCCGACCCGAGATCTGGCCTCGAAAAAGGCGTTCAACCTGCTGTTCGCCTACATCGCTGGGGCAAACACCGGCGGCCAGACCATTGCGATGACCACACCGGTGCAGCAGGAGCCGGTTCTGATTGCGATGACAGCGCCAGTCAGAACCGACATGGCTGAAGATGCCGGCGAGATCCACTTGAGGATGCGCTTCTTTCTGCCCTCGAAGCGGGCGGCGAACCCACCGGTTCCTCAGGATCCACGGGTGAGGCTTACGACCGTGCCAGGAGTGACCGTCGCAGCCCTGCGCTTCAGCGGCAATCCGACGGAGCCCACGCGCGCCCGGAAGGAGGCCGACTTGCTCGCGCGTCTCGCTGGGACGCCATGGCGGCCAACGGGCACGCCATATCTTCTGGGCTATGATCCGCCATTTACGATCCCGTTCCTGAAGCGGAGCGAGGTGGTGGTGCCAGTCATCCCGAGGAGCGAACAATCGGGTTGAGGGCCGCGACGAAACTGGCGCGCAACCCGGCCGCCGAGATCCCGCGCGTGATCAGCACGATGCGCGTTGCGGCTTCAGGCTGCACGGCCTGCTGGTCTCGACGCTGCCGGTCTGGAGCTTCAAGAACTTCAAGGTGCCGCACGAATACGTGCTGCCGCTGCTGCTCGGCGCCGTGACCTTTGCCGCATTGCTGATCGCCGATCCGTGGGCGGCACTGGCCGCCGGCGGCCTGATCTATCCCGGCATGCTGCCGTTCAGCGTGCGCAGCTTCCGGCGGCTCAGGAGAGAAGCCGAGGCGATGCGGGAAGCGGAGGTGCCGTGATCGAACAGCCGCTCTTCGCTCCGATCAGTCCCGTTCCGTCAGCCGGAACCAGTTCTGATGCCTATCGCGGTGCTCTTGCTCGTCCGCCTCGTTGTGTAGGACGAGCACCATGACCGTAACGCCCGCCAGAAGCGTCAACGCCACCATAATCAGCCCTGGCAACAGAGCCGGACCGCTGAGCATGTCGAGCACGGCGCCGCGGCCAAGCCACAACGATGCTGCGACCAGTGCGGCCACTCCCCACCAGCGCGCCGCCTTGCGGCGCCTCATCGCCCGCCGCTCATTGTCCTCGATCCGCAGCGCCAGCACGGCCAGTTCGCCGTGAAACTTGCAGCGCAATTCGTGCTGCTGTCGCCGCAGATAGGCGAGATCGCTTCGCAGGTTCGCAACGGCTTCGCGTGTCTTGGTTTCCGCGTCAGCGCGCTGCGATTTCGGCACCACATCGTCAGGCAAGGCAATCTCCTTTCGGCGGGCATATGATGCGCTGCCGGCTGGATGCCATAGACTGCCGTTACCGTGTCAATTGGAGCGCCGTCGCAAAGCTGGCACGCAGTCCCGCCGCGGACAGACCACGCGTGATCAACACGATGCGCGTGGCGCCCTCAGGCTGCACAGGACGGTCGAGATACACAGGCGGATGCACGACATGATGCACGCCCTGCAACACGATCGGCCGCGTCTCGCCATGCAGCCAGACGATGCCCTTCAGCCGCAGCACGCTGTCGCCGCGCAGCGACAAGACGGACTCGAGCCAGCGCTGCAGTGAAGTCCAGCCGATTGGCTTGTCGTGGCGCAGCACCACCGAGCCGATCTGTTCGCCGTGGCGGAAAGGCAGATGTGTGTGGCCATGGTGGCCGCCGGTTTCCAGCGGCCGCAGCCATTGTTCCAACCGAACGCTGTCCGGACCGAGATCGAACACCTCTGTGGCATCCACGGCGCCGGCGACGACATGGAGCAGCGGCGCAGCGCCGTTCAGTGCGGTGATGCGCGTTTCGGTCTCCGCGATCTGCTCCGGACCGGCGAGGTCGGTCTTGGTCAGCAGGATGCGATCGGCCATCGCCACTTGCCGCCGCGCTTCCGGCTGCCGATCGAGCTGCAACGCGCCGTGCAGCGCATCCACTGTGGTGACGATGCCATCCAGCCGGCAGGCGTAGCGCGCGCCAGGCTCCGCCAGCAGCGCATGCGCCACCGGCGCGGGATCCGCCAGACCGGTTGTCTCGATCGCAATGCGGCGGAACGGCGGCAGTTCGCCCGCCTCGCGTCGCTGCCACAGCACGTCGAGCGTATCGGCGATGTCGCCGCGCACGGTGCAGCAGATACAGCCGTTCTTCAGCAGCACGGCGTCCTCGACCGCCTGCTCGATCAGCAAATGATCCAACCCCACAGCACCGAACTCGTTGACGATCACCACGGTGTCGGCGAGCAGGGGCTGGCGCAGCAGGTGGTTCAGCACCGTGGTCTTGCCGCTGCCCAGGAAGCCGGTGAGTATCGTCACCGGCACAGTGTTCGCTGGCTCGCTCATCACGCGCAGCATCGGGGAGAATCGTTCATGGCACAACCGGAAGCCCACAATTTCCGTCTGATCTCGCACGACACGATGAGCGGCTTCGGCAATGTCGGCGAGGGCATGAGCCTGCAGCTGGCATCCGGCGGACGGCGCATCATGTGGATGGCGCACGAATGCGCGCCGAAGAACTTCACCGGTGTCGACGTCACCGATCCGACAAAGCCGCGGGTCATCGTGCAGACCGATCTGCCGCATCGCAATGTGCGATCCAATTCGCTGGAGGTGTGCGACAACATCATGGCCGTGGCCTACCAGACCGGCACGCACGGCGCGACGCCGGCGGGTATCGAGCTGTTCGACATTTCCAACCCGGAGCAGCCGCGCAGCATCAGCTTCATCGACCGCTCAGGGCCGCGGTCGCGCGGCGTGCACCAGTTGTGGTTCGTCGACGGCAAGACCATCCACTGTTCCAGCGGCGCGGCCGATTTCATGCCGCGTAATCTGAAGGACGATCAGGCCTACACGGCATTCGACGTGAGCGATCCGGCGAAACCGCGAGAACTCGGCCGCTGGTGGTATCCGGGAACGGAAGAGCGCGACGAGGCGCCGGCGGTGCCGCGGCATCCGAAGTTCGACACGGGCTGGCGCGCGCACAATACGAACGTATATCCGGAGCGGCCGGACCGTGCCTATGTCGGCTACATCGACGGCGGGGCATGCATTCTCGACATTTCGGATATCGGCAGGCCGAAGCTGGTGGGGCATTGGAATCCGCATCCGCCCTTCCCCGGATTCACTCACACCGTGATGCCGCTGTTCGATCGCGATCTTCTGGTGGTCAGCGACGAATGCGTCCGCACGGAAGGCCTCGACTGGCCCAAGCTGGTCTGGCTGCTCGATGCGCGGCGCGAAGACAATCTGGTTTCGGTGTCAACACTGCCGCTGCCGCCGATGGAGGATTACGCGATCGGCGGGCGCTACGGTGCGCACAACCTGCACGAGAACCGGCCGGGCCCGTCATTCCAATCCAGCACGCTGGTGTTCGGCACGTATTTCGGCGGCGGGCTGCGCGTGCACGACATCGCCGATCCGCTGCAGCCGCGCGAGGTAGCGTCGTATATCCCGCCGCCACCGGATGGCTCGCCGATGAAGGCTGCGATGATCAACGACGTCTACGTTGATGAGAACCGCTTGGTCTATGCGGTGGACCGCTTCGCCGGCGGGCTCTACGTGCTGGAGTTGACGCTGTAGTTACATTCGCCGTGACGAGGCTTGTCCCGGTCATCCGCCGCGGCAAGGCGCCACCACGTAGCGCCGGCCGGTGTCGGCATCTCCCCCTCCCCTTGAGGGAGGGGGTTGGGGGAGGGGGCGACCCGGCCCCATGAAAAGGTTGTCCCACGAGCGCCAATTTTGACTTCGTGAACTGTCTCCTCCCCCTGCCCCCTCCCGCAAGGGGAGGTGGCGAACTTGGACTTTTCTCCAGCGCCACCCTTATTCCGAAGCTTATGCGAACCAGACTGGCCATAACGACCTTGCGCCTTCAAACCGTCAAAACTCCGCGCGGGATCGGCCGGCGAAACGGGCTGGACGGCAGCGTCTGGTCACGCCAGAAGCGCTGAAGGTTATCCGGTAGAATCTGGCCGAGCACGGCGGGGTCGCCGGCGAGCACGCCCGGCTCGATGCGACGCACGGCAACACCGGCCGCCCGCAGCAGCTTCTGCCGCTCGGTTTCCCGTGCGGAGAGCTCGATCGCGACGGCCTGCGTTCCATCCCAGAATACCATGTCCGCGGGCAACAGTTGGCCATCCACCGGCACCCACCCACGCGGCAAAGGACGCATTGCCGACCACATAAAATCGTCCGGCGCGTAGAGCCCATCGTACGGTCTGACGCGTTCAGCGAGTTCGGCCCGATGCGCGTCGAGATGCGCTGCGATGAAGGCGAAATAGCTGGCGATGAACTGCCGCTGCAGCGGCGCGTAATCACCGCACAGGCTCACCAGCCACGCGGCCGCCGCCGCAACACGCGCCACGTGGTCGCCGATCGCCAGCGGCATCGCATCCGCCGGCACGGGCTCACTATTCAGCCGCAGCGGCGCGTGGTCGCCAACCTCCGCGCAACGCAGCCTCGGATCGTCGAGCGCAATCGCCCGCGGCAGGCGATCGAGGCCGAATGGAATGCGCGGCAAGCTCAGCCGTTGATCTGACGCATCAGCGCGGCCCAGCTGTCGATCACCGGCAGCATCGTGTCCGCCTTCTCGGATTCCAGGTTGAACACGACACGGGCAACGCCGAGGTCCTGGTAGCGCTTCATGAGGTCCGCATCCCTTTTGGGGAACCAGACCGTGATCTCGATCGACTTCGCGTCGCGCCCCGCTTCGGTTGCCATCTTGCGGAACTCGGGGATCATGTCGGCGATCTCGGCGTAGCTGCCGCGCGAGGCCTGCGGAATCCAGCCGTCGCCGTAGCGGATCGCGCGTCGCGCCGAATACGGGAACGCGCCGCCGACGATGACCGGCGGGTGCGGCTTCTGCACGGGCTTGGGCCACGCCATCATCGGATCGAATTTGACGAACTCGCCGTGGTACTCCGCCTTGGATTTGGTCCAGATTTCCTTCATCGCCTCCACCCGCTCGCGCGCCAGCTTGTGGCGCTTGGTGAATACGGTGCCGTGGTTCTCCATCTCGTCCTGGTTCCAGCCATTGCCGATGCCGAACAGGAACCGGCCGCCCGACACCGTGTCGATCGAGGCCACCAGCTTCGCGGTCTGGATCGGATCGCGCTGCGCGACGAGGCACACGCCCGTGCCGACCTTCAAGGTCCTGGTCGCGGCGGCTGCCATGGTCAGCGTCACGAACGGATCCATAGTGTCGTAGTATTTCTTCGCCAGCTCGCCACCGGCCGCGGGCGGAGTCTTGCGCGACAGCGGGATATGTGAATGCTCCGGCGCCCAGACGGACTCGAAGCCTCGCTCCTCCAGCGCCTTGCCGAGCTCGCCGGGCGCCATGGAATAGTCGGTGAAGAACATCGACGCGCCGAAGTTCAGCATGGGGTCCTCCATTCGGGATTGCAATTACTCGCCGGTGCCGCGAGGCAGCTGCCGCTCGACCAACCGGGCATACAGCGCAGAACCGAACGGGATCGCCTCGTCGTTGAAGTTATACCGGTGGTTGTGCACCGAGGCACTGTCGCCGTTGCCCAGATTGATATACGCACCCGGTACCTGCTCCAGCATGAAACTGAAATCCTCCGATGCCATCGCCGGTGTCTGCGCGCGGTTGACCTCGCTGTTGCCGACCAGCTCCGCCGCAGCATCGGCGATCGCCTGCGTCTCCGCCTTGTGGTTGACCAGCGGCGCGAAGATCAGCCGAAAATCCACCTCGGCGGTTGCGCCAAGTGCGGACGCCACGCCCGCGACGACACGCTGCATGCCCTCTTCGAGCTGGGTCATCGTCTCACGCTTCATGGTCCGCACCGTGCCGGACATCGTGGCAGTCTCCGGGATCACGTTATAGGCCTCGCCGGCCACCACCCGCGTGACGCTGAGCACCGCCGTATCGGACGGCGACACGTTGCGCGCCACGATGGATTGCAGCGCGGTGCCGATATGGCAGGCGGCCAGCACGGGATCGATGCCGGCCTCCGGCCGCGCGCCGTGCGCACCGCGACCGGTGACGGTGATGTCGAAGAACGCGCCGCCGGCCATGGCAGTGCCCGGGGTAATCCCGTACTTGCCGACCGGCATGCCCGGACGGTTGTGCATGCCATAGACCGCGTTGCACGGGAAACGCTGGAACAGCCCATCCTTCAACATGGCAAGCGCGCCACCGATGCCTTCCTCGCCTGGCTGGAATATGAAATTGACCGTGCCGTTGAAGTTGCGCGTCTCCGCCAGGTAGCGGGCCGCGCCGAGCAGCATCGTGGTGTGGCCGTCATGGCCGCAGGCGTGCATCCTCCCGGCATTGCGGCTGCGATACGGGAAGTCGTTGGCTTCCTCGATCGGCAGCGCGTCCATGTCGGCGCGCAGACCGATCGTCGCCTGGCCATTGCCTGAACGCAGCACACCCACCACGCCTGTGCCGCCGACACTGCGGTGCACCTCGATGCCCCACTCCGTCAGCTTCTGCGCAACCAGTTCGGCGGTGCGATGTTCCTCCAGGCCGAGTTCCGGATTGGCGTGGATGTCCTGCCGGATCGCGGTGAGCTCAGCGTGATGGCAGCGGATTTGATCGATCGGGGACATGGGGCACTCCTGTCTTTCGTCGATGCCTGCCTCACAGCCATTGCCGGCCACGAGGGGTATAGGCACAGTGTCACTCTACCCGTGCTCCTCCTGGAGCGCATCTGCGACCGTTGCAGCCAGGCCCTGCGGCGTGTTCGTCATGCTGCATGTCCTTGCAACGCATGCAATGCATCGATGACCTTGCGATCCAGCACGATGCCCTCGACGCGACGCTGTTCGCGCTCGCGGAAGGCGCGCTCCGAGGGGATGCGGATTTCCGCAACGCCTGGCTGCCGCGGCGTCGCCTTGATGCGCGCGACGAGTTCGGAGAACTGCGTGGCGAAATCGCCGTCAGGCAGCATCACGGCAGGATCGATCGCGATGAACAGAAAGCCGTAGTCCTGCACATCGCCGTGCGGCAGTGCCGCGCCCGCGAGCAGGCCAAGTGCCTGGATCGCGAACGACAACCCATAGCCCTTGTGGCCGCCAAACGCCGATACGCCGCCCTGCTCCACCAAACGCGCATCGCACGTCGGTTGCCCCTCGGCATCGAAGCCGACGCCCGCCGGCAATGGCTGGCCCAGACGCGCCATCAGCAGCACCTCCCCCCACATCACCGAGGCTGTGCCGATGTCGTAGATCACCGGCCCGTCCGCGGAGGGAAACCCGATACTGAACGGATTTGTGCCGAGCGCCGGCTTGCGGCCGCCGGGCGGCAGGACGTGTGGTTTGGCGCTGGCCGTGTGGATCGCCACCAGGCCGGCGCGTACGATCAGCTCGGCATAGTACGCATTGCGGCCGCTGTAGTAGCTGTTGTGCACGCCGACGATGGCAATGCCGCCCGCTTTCGCCTTGGCGATAGCAATTTCGGCACCGCGATATGCGGCGACATAACCGACCTTGTTGCCGCCATCGACCAACGCGGAGACCGGTGTCTCGCGAATCACGCGCACCGCCGTGCGCGGCTTGCCAGTCTTCGCGTCCTCAGCAATTGCGAGGATGCGCGGCAGGCTGGCAAAACGATAGCCGCACAACGCATTGTCGATCAGTTGGTCGGTGATGATGGCCGCTTCGTCGGACGGATAACCGATGCGCCGAAGCGTGCACTCACCCAAATGCCGCGCCTCACTCGACGGTGAGGCGGATCGTTTCGGGCGCGTCCAGATCCAGCACGCGTCAGCGACCCCTGAACGGACCGGCAGGGCGTTTCTCCGCGAATGCGCGCGCGGATTCGGCAAAATCCTCGCTCAGATGCAGCTTGGCGAGGCTCACCTGCAGCAGCACCTCGCGTGACAACTGTTCCAGCGCGTGCCGCCGTGCGCGCACGGTCGAGCGAACGCCCAGTGGCGGGTTCTGCGCCACCGTGGCGGCCAGTTCGCGCGCGGCCTCCATATAGGTGCCGCGCGGCGCGACGCGATCGATGATGCCGGCCGCCAACGCCTCCTCGGCCGTGAAGAAGCGCCCGGTCAGGCTGACGTCGGTGGCGAAGGCGCCGGCGCCGCGAAAATTCAGCAGCGCCCAGTACTTGGCGCCTGACAGGCCGCGCGGCGTCTCGGTCACCTGGAACTTGGTGCCCTCTTCAGCGACGATCAGGTCGGATTCCAAGACGAGGCCAAGCGCCAGGCCGAGCACATAGCCATGTGGGGCGGCCAACACCGGCTTCCAGTTCACCGCACGCAGGAACAGATCATGGCTCGACGCGTCCTGCGCCTGCGCGCCACCGTGCCGCTCGAATTCCGCGCGGCTGCGCAACTGCCGCTGGTGCACGTCCGCACCGCTGGAGAACGCCCGACCGCGACCGCACAGGATCGCCACCCGAGCCTCGTTGTCGGCGTCGAAGCGCTGCAGCGCAGAGGCAATCTGGCGGACCATGTCGTCGTTGACGGCGTTCAGCTTGTCCGGCCGGTTCAGCGAAATTGTCGCGATGTGATCGCGGCAGTCGTACTCGACCAGCGGCTTGTCGCCTGCATCCGTCATCGATCGCTCCTTGCCTCGGTCTGCCCAGGTGCAGCGATTGTGCGCGGTACGGGCGGGCGCGGCAATTCTACCAGGCGCGAACATCCAGCCAGGTGCTCTGATAGGTGGCACCGTCGCCCATATCAGTGAACGCATCGGAACAGAGCATATTCACGGTACCCGAGACAGCTTCATCGTCCGGGCGCTGCCCCGGCGCGAGCACGACCCCGGGTTGCACCTCGTCGCGCACGTGCAGCACAAGCCCCACCGAGCCGCGGTCGTTGAGCAGCCTCACGCGTTCGCCGTCCCGAAGGTTGCGCGCGTTTGCGTCATCCGGATGCAGTACGCAGAACGGCGGACCTTCACGTCCACGCAGGAAGCCGACACCGGAAAATGCTGTGTGGCTCTGGAAATATCCCGGGGCGGTGAGCAGGCGTAGCGGCCACCGCGGTGCTTGCTCCGCTTCGGCGGGATCCGGCTGCCAATCAGGCATCGGTGGAAGACCCTGTGAGGCCAGAGTCTGCGAATAGAATTCCAGCCTGCCGGAAGGTGTGCTGAATTCCTGCCCGTCTTTGGGCCCAATGGAAATCGGGCCGGCATCGCGCAGCCGATCAGGGTCCGCCGCCGCGCGCCCGGTCGCTCCACGGAACAGCTCGCGCAGGATCTCCGGCTCAGACATGCGGAACACCGGGTCGGTCACGCCCATGCGCGCTGCCAGCGCCTGTGCGAGGCGCAGGTTCGACCAGGACTGGCCCTGCGGTTCAACTGCGCGATGGCTGTATTGCATGTAGTATGTACCGTAGGCGCGAAAGAAGTCCTCGGTTTCCAGGTATGTCGTCGCCGGCAGAACGATGTCGGCATAGCGGGCGGTGACCGACATGAATGGATCGTGCACCACGGTGAACAGATCATCCCTGGCAAGGCCCCGCCGGGTCTTGGCAGTATCGGGGCAGGTGACCGCTGGATTGTTCGCGGCAATCAGCAGTGCGCGGATCGGCGGGTCCTGTAATTCCAGCAACGCCTCGCCGAGACGCAGATGGTTGACGGTGCGTGTCGCGGCCGGACCTGAGGGCTTGCGCACCGCGTTGTAGTTCAGTTCAAACGATGCCGCAGTCGCAAGCAGAGCGCCGCCGCCGTAGCGGGCATAGGCGCCGGTGACGCCGGGTAGCAATGCGACCGTGCGCAAGGCCTGACCGCCGAAAGTGGATCGTGTCATCCCCCAGCCGAGGCGGATGAAGGGTTTTGCCGCATGGCCGTAGAGTGCGGCGAGGCGTTCCACATCGGCTGCCGCGATGCCGGTGATGGACGCGACGCGGTCAGGAGTGAATCGCGGTAGCACGTCGCGCTCCACCTGCTCGAAACCGAGCGTGTGCTGCGCGATGTAGTCGCGATCGCACATCCCATCGCGCACCAGGATGTGCATGACACCGAGCGCCAGAGCAGCATCGGTGCCGATCCGGATCGGCAAATACCAGTCGGCGACGAGCGCGGACCGGGTGCGCCGCGGATCGATGACCACCAGCTTGACGCCGCGTTTGCGCACTTCCTCGACCTTCGCCCAGAAGTGCACATTGGTGGCGACGAGATCGGCGCCCCAACACACCACAAGGTCGGACTCGACCACCGATTCCGGATCGGCGCCGCCGATGGGGCCGACCGTCATGTCCCACGCGGCCTCACTGCAACTGTCGCACACGGTGCCGGCCCACAGGCGGCTCGTCCCCAGCGCGTGAAACAGACCGTTCGGCAGGCCGCGATTCATCAGCCCTTGATGCGCACTGTAGGCGTAGCCGAGCAGCGCCAACGGGCCTGACTCGGCGATGATGGACTTCCAGCGCGACTTAATTTCTTCAAGTGCCTCGTCCCAGGTGGTCGGCACGAACTTGCCCTCGCCTTTCGGACCGACCCGGCGCAACGGCGTCGCGAGACGTTCAGGCGAATGGACCAGTTCGGCGTCCCGGTTAACCTTGGCGCAGGCAAAGCCGGCCGTGAACGGCTGATCCGGATCACCTTCGACGCGAATCACCCGGTCGTGCTCGACGTGTGCAAGCAACGAGCACATGTCGGGACAGTCGTGTGCACAGACAACCCGAATCTTTTCCACACATTGTCTCCACGCTGGGCACGGCCGACGCTACGTCCGACTGCACGTGCGTGATAGGCCACCTTCCGATGAGTTGGCCAGACCATTCCGGCCAGGCGGGGTTCACGAGGCCGACGTCACCGGGACCTGGTTGAACCTGCCTCGTTGCGTGCTACGATTTCACGCAGCTTCGCCATCGTGTCTCGGTTGACCGAGAGTGGGTAGTCCGGTGGCAGTCGAGGTCCGATTGCTTCGCCGGCAAGCTGGCCCTCGTGCAGGAGCGCCATGACAAAGCGCAGTCGGTGCCTTGCATCAAGCACTGATGAGTCCGGTGCATCGATTGCTTCAAACGGCATGCCGACTCCCAGGCGAGGCAGGTGCTTCCCGACGGAGCGGACCGGCCCCATCATATGGGTCACCGCCAATGACCGGTAAATTGGAAGGTGATGACGAAAGTACAGATCCAAAAGCAACAGCGTCGTCCCGTACTGCAGATTACCGAGACGCGCCAAGGCGAGTGTCGTCGGATCCAACCCCTGGGATTGCCGCCCAAAATATGCTGTCGGGATTCTGATCACATCATACGAAGGATATCCGGGGTCGGTTCTGGGTAGGCGCCAGACATCGCCATGCCCGGCGAAGACGGAATACGACCCGAGGAAAAGCTCTTTGAGGAATTCAAACCGACCTTCTCTGCCTCGATCCTGCAGCAGTCGCAGAGCATCGGTCCATCGAGCGATATCCGGCAACTCGACGCCCGAAGAGCGACTGACTTCTTCTGCCACCGCCTCAATGGCGGTATAAATGCTCGCCGCCTGCCTGGCCGGAACGCCAAGCATTGTGCAAATGGTGGCAGCAAATTCGCCGTTGGATGAATTGACGATTGTGCTATCGAACAGCCCCTGAGGCGCTTCGCGGTAGATGTACCGGGCAAGTGCCTCGCGGCTCAGTGGCTCAAGATTCGACGTGAGCGGGCTGGTGTCGCTCGTGAATGGAAAGGATGGCGACATAAGGTGCGGAGGCGCGCCCAGCGCAACGAGCATCCGGTTGACCGTCCCAAGGCGGATCATTTTTTCGATTGCAATCGCCAACAGACTCATCGAATCGTCTGAGTAGTACCCGCTGATGTTTTCATAGTCGGCCTTCACGGAAAATGCGGAGTACGTGTATTCGAGGAGAGAGGCATGTTCGATGGCTGCTGCGTTACGGAGCAAGCGAATTAGCTCGAGAACCGGATCGGTGAAGCCGCGGGTGGTCAATTCCGGGCGGCCGTCTTGCGAGGGTGATGCGGGCGAGGCGCTGCGTAGACCGTCTGTCTCCAAGGCCGGTGCCGATGGTTGTGGAGCGAATGCAGCAGACGGCATTGCGCTGAGAAAGCAAATGGACGGGATTGCAATCCCATTGGTCGCGAGCGCTTTCAGAATGGTTCTGCGGCTCCGCAGTACCTCGACGTCCTCAGGGATCCGTGATACCGGCAACCGTTGGTGACTCTTGAAGATCGGCGTGAGTTCGCACTGCTCCACTTGGGGGGTCTTCACCGGGTGATTCGAGAGACTTGTGTTGGGTATTCGTCATGGTTAACCGCAGGTCTCCCGGCCCAGGCATCGTCCCGCCCAGATCACCGACATAACCTTATACCCTTCCGCGCCGCAATCGCAACAAAGTTGATCCGGCCGGCAGCGAAAGTGACATTGGCGTGACGAATACAACCTCGGTGCGGCACCCCCATCAGTTCCGCAGGCAGATCACCGCAGCCATGCGGCGCGCCGCAATAGCCGCGTCAGTTGTGCTTGTCTCGATCTGTTGCACGATGGCGTCCGTCGCGCTGCAGGCCCAGGCGGATGAGGCAGCCGGCTTTGTCGGCGGTCAGGTTTGCGCGGGATGCCATGTGGCCGAGGCCGAACGCTGGGCAGGATCGCACCACGCCTTGGCCATGCAGAATGCGACCACGGCGACGGTCCTCGGCGATTTCTCCGATGCCAGGCTCAGTCACTTCGGCGTCGTGACCAGTTTTTCGCGCTCGGGCGGTAAGTTCCTGGTGCGCACCGATGGGCCTGATGGCGCTCTCCACGAGTATGAGATCGCCTACACATTCGGCGTCTATCCGCTGCAGCAGTACCTGATCGCAATGCCCGGTGGCCGACTCCAGGCACTTGGCATCGCCTGGGACACTCGACCGAAAGAGCAGGGCGGCCAACGTTGGATTCATCTCAACCCGGAGCAAAAGCTGCCCGCCGGCGACCGACTGCATTGGACGGGGCGCGATCAGACCTGGAATTACATGTGCGCCGACTGCCACTCCACAGGCCTGACGAAGGACTACGACCTGACTGCAAACACGTATGCGACCAAGTGGGCCGACGTGGACGTGTCGTGCGAGTCCTGTCACGGGCCTGGCTCCCGTCACATTGCCTGGGCGCACGCGCACACGGGCGCGCGTGCAAACGCGGCTGGGGCCGGTCTCGCGGAGTCAGATCGGGCGGGCTTGACGAACTGGTTGAAGGCAACCGACCAAGGCCACTGGGAGATGAATCCCGACACCGGCATTGCCCGGCGCACGGAGCCGCTCGCCTCGGCGGAACTCGAAACGTGCGCCGCGTGCCATTCTCGGCGCAAGGTGCTCGCGAAGGATGCCGTTCCCGGCGCGAGATTTCTCGATTCCTATCTGCCGGCGTTGCTCGAGCCAGGCCTCTATCACGCCGACGGCCAGATCGACGGCGAGGTGTTCGAATACGGCTCTTTCGTGCAGAGCCGCATGCATCGTGCCGGCGTCACCTGTTCGAATTGCCATGACCCACACAGCCTTGCACTGCGCGCTGAGGGCAACGCGCTCTGCGGCCAATGCCACGCGCCGGCAAAGTTCGACGTGGCCGAGCATCACCATCACCAACCCGGCGGCACCGGCGCGCAGTGCGTCAACTGCCACATGCCGACGAAGACCTACATGGTCGTGGATCGCAGGCACGATCACAGCTTTCGTGTCCCGCGGCCGGATCTGTCGGCATCGATCGGCACGCCGAACGCGTGCACCCAGTGCCATACCGACCGAGCCGCGGACTGGGCCGCGCGCGCGATCGCCGGATGGTATCCGCGGGGCCGGCAGACGCAACCGCAGTACGGGACCGCGCTGTATGCCGGACGGACTGGAGCAGTCGATGCGGAACGGCGACTTGACGAGCTGATCCTCGATCAGAGCCAGCCGGACATTTCGCGCGCCAGCGCCCTGCCGCTTCTGCCGCGCTATGCCACGCCGGCGTCCGAAGCCGCGATCAAGGCCGCGATCATGGACCCCAGTGCGCTGGTCCGGTCCGCGGTGCCACGTGCACTGCCATCCGCTCCATCGCGAACCGTGGTTCAGGCTGTCGCGCCTCTTTTGAGTGATCCTGTCCGCGCGGTACGCGTGGAAGCGGCTCGCGCACTCTCTGGCGTCGATCCCAACACGTTGACGCAGGATCAACGGAATGCGTTCGACGGCGCATATCGCGAACTGGTTGCCGCGGAGATGGTCGACGCCGATCGTCCCGAGGCGCATCTGAACCTCGGCCTGCTGAACCTGCGGCGGCAGGTTCCGGCGGAGGCCGAAGCGGAATACCGCACGGCGCTGCGGCTCGATCCCGGTTTCGTTCCCGCCTTGGCAAATCTGGCCGACCTCGATCGAATGCGTGGCCAGGATCAGCAAGGCGCCGAGCTGCTGCGCAAGGCCCTGCTCATTGAACCGAACAATGCCGATGTTCGGCATTCTCTCGGCCTGCTGCTGGTACGGCAGCACAACTACGCTGAGGCGCTGGGCCAGTTGCAACAGGCCAGCGAACTGGCGCCGGGCAATGTGCGCTACGCATATGTCTATGCCATCGCGCTGAACTCCACCGGTGCAGTCGCCCCGGCGATGGCGTTGCTCGAACATACGCACCGGCAACATCCGGCGGATTCGGATGTACTCGTCGCCCTCGTCTCGATTGCACGTGACAGCGGAGATCCTGCTGCGGCACTGCGTTACGCACGCGAGCTGGCCGTTCTGCATCCCGCGGATATGCAGGTTCGCGCGATGGTGCTGGATCTCGAGAAACGTCAAAACCGATGACCGTGCAAGACGCGACCCGTGCATGACGCCAAGCCGAGCCCGACGCGGCTCAGCCGCCAAGCACCTCGATCGAGGTGGACTTGATCAGCGCGCGGACCGGGCCGCCAGGCGAGAGCGCCAGACGAACGATGGCGTCGGGCGTGCGCGGGTCAGCAGGGCGCCGCTCTGCAAGGCAATCTCCACCAACACGGAACGCCGCGCCGCCTCCGCGGCAATCCGGCGTACCGTACCCGGCGCGCTGTTCCGACTCATGCAGCGCGCGCGTCACATAGATGGCCGGCAGCCGTAGCGCCGCTTTCAGGCACGTCAGAGACGGCCCGTGCATCCTCGGCGGCGGGGGACGGCCAGCCCAGCATCAAGTCGGGCGCAACGGGTGCCAAATGAACCACCGCGGGCGGACCGGCCGGCAAGACACGCGCAAACTGGTCCGGGCAAGAACCGTGCGGCCGCTCGCCTCGACGACTTCAGCCGCGAACGCTGCTCCAGACCGCAACAACACCAGAACCAGGACCACGCGACTCAGCATGCTGTCTCCCCACGCTGCCACGATATAGCTTCTAAGATATAGCGCGAGGTGCGCACTGCGGGGCGGGGCACTGACGCAATTGCCTGCCGTCAGCAGTGGTGCAAACCGCATTGCGGTACCCCAGCCGTCTGTCGCACAAGACTGTGATTGATTATGAGGCACCTTGCGTGGTTGGTTATTGCGCCATGGGGAAGCGAAAGCCACGGTCGCCGGAAGCGGCCAACGTCGGCGATCGGCTCAGTATCAGGCTCGATCTGGCAACCGGTGCCCGGATCGGCCCCGGCAAGGTCGCCGTGTTGGAGGAAATCGCGCGGTCGGGCTCGCTCTCTGCCGCCGGGCGGGTGCTGCGCATGTCCTATCGGCGCACCTGGGAACTTGTCGAGGAACTCAACCGCAGCCTGGGCACCCCGGTCGTCGAAACTGCGGCAGGTGGCAGCGGAGGTGGTGGCTCCGTGCTGACCGAGGCTGGAAAGGCGGTCATCGCTCGTTATCGCGCGATCGAGATGGATGCCGCGCTGGCGGCCCGCAAACATCTGCTTGCGCTCAGCCGTGTCCGTGCCCACAAGTGAGCATCGCCCCCGAAAAGGAGACTGCTTGATGAAGCTTTCCGCCCGCAACCAGATTGCCGGCACGATCAAGACCGTGAAGCCCGGTGCGACGACCACTCATGTGACGATAGAAGTGTCGCCCGCGGTGACAATCACCTCGTCGATCACCAACGAGGCTGCCGAGGAGCTTGGGCTGAAGCCGGGGATGAAGGCAACCGCGGTGATCAAGGCTTCCGATGTGATGGTCGGCGTCTGATCAATCGGCCGCACCCGCCAAGTCTGTCACCTCCGGCCGCTGTAGAGCAATGAAAGAGGAACACTCTGCAACCGACGACGGTCTGCGCCCGGGCGAGGTGGCGATTGTGCTGCCGTCGCAGAGCGATGCCGACGTGTATTTCATCGGAAGCATCCGCACGCCGTGGCGCACCCGCGGCGAGTGCCCGAAGCGCGGCGAGCCCGATGGCCCGATCTGCTCAATCGTGGTCGACGAGCCCTGGCGCGCGGCGCTAACCGATCTGGCCAATCACCGGCGTATCCAGGTGCTCTACTGGATGCATCGCGCGCGCCGCGATCTGGTGCTGCAGACGCCGTTGCGCACCGGCCAGACCACCGGCAGCTTCGCACTGCGCTCGCCGGCGCGCCCGAACCCCATCGCGTCGTCGATCGTCGATCTCGTGGCGATCCAGGGCACGACGTTGCAGGTGCGCGGCCTCGATTGTCTCGACGGCACGCCACTGATCGACCTCAAGCCGGAGCGAGGCGTTTCCGACTAGCCGGGAAGCAGGCATGATGCCGCCGGCCGCCCATCAATCCGGGAGAAAACGCTCATGCCGCACGACGCCTTGCGCACGATTCTGCCCATCGCCGGCTGGCCCGCCGAGCGCGCTGACTCAGTCGAATTCACCGGCGGCACCGACCCCGTGCTGCCCACACCGTTCCGCATCGGCGTTGCCGGCACCGCGACCCTGGCCGCGACCGGGCTTGCCGCCGCCGACCTGTGGGAGATCCGCTCTGGAAAGCGCCAGAACGTCGCCGTCGATCTGCGCCAGGCCACGGCATCCTTGCGCAGCGGCCACTACATGAAGCTCGGCGACGGGAATGTCTCGGCAGCGCGCAATACGATCATGGGCGTCTATCCCACCAAGGATGGCCGCTGGAGTTATCTGCATTGCAATTTTCCAAATCATCGCGCCGCGGCACTCGGCGTGCTCGGCGTTGCGGAAGATCGCGAAGCAGTCGCGCGCGCCGTGCTGAACTGGAACGCCGCCGACCTGGAAGAGGCGATCATCGCCGCCAAGGGCGCCGGTGGCATGGTGCGGACGCACGACGAATGGGCGCGGCACCCGCAGGCTGCCGCGATCGCAGCGTTGCCTTTGATGGAGATCGTGCGGATCGGCGACAGCCCACCGGAGGATCTGCCAAAAGGCGACCGTCCGCTCTCGGGCGTTCGCGTGCTCGACCTGACGCGCGTGCTCGCCGGCCCGACCTGCGCGCGCACGCTCGCCGAGCACGGCGCAGACGTGCTGAAGATCACCGGCGCGCATCTTCCCAACCTTGGCCACCAGGAATTCGACACCGGCCACGGCAAGCTGTCGGCGCATCTCGATCTGCGCGAGCAGCGGGACGTCGATATCCTGCGTGGCCTCGTGCGCGAGGCGGACGTGTTCTCGCAGGGCTATCGTCCGGGCACGCTTGGCGGTCGCGGCCTGTCGCCCGAGGAACTGGCGGCGATTCGCCCAGGGCTGGTCTATGTGTCGCTGTGCGCGTTCGGCCATACCGGCCCCTGGGCGTCGCGGCGCGGCTTCGACACCGTCGTGCAGACGGTGAGCGGCATCACGTCGCGGCAGGCCGAGATCGTACCGGGCAAGACGCCGGGACCGCAATTCTATCCAGTCTCCGCCATCGATTATTGCACGGGGTACCTGATGGCGTTCGGTGCGATGGTCGCCCTTGCCCGCCGCGCGCGCGAAGGCGGCAGCTGGCTGGTGCGCATCTCGCTGGCGCAGGTCGGCAAGTGGATCGTCGATCTCGGCGAAGTGCCGGCCGATGCGGCGCGCGATGCGCCGGCTGAGTTTACTCCCGCCGAGCTCGAGGGCTGGTCAACGGTGACCGAAACGCCGTCGGGCCGGCTGCGGCATTTGAAGCCCACCGTGCAGTTGTCCGAGACGCCACCGTACTGGGCGCGGCCTTCGGTTCCGCTGGGCTACCATCAACCCGTCTGGCCACCGCGCGGAACAGCATGAGTCGTAGCGCGACATGCCGGCCGATGGCTGCTTGCGCAGGCGGAAGCATGACCGCCGGCGCCATGACGCCGACCAATCGGCGGTTCCGCATCATGGGACTGCTGTTCGTCACCGTCGTCATCAACTACCTCGACCGCAGCAACATCTCGATCGCCGCGCCCAGCCTGGCGAGCGATTTCCATTTGGATCCGGTGCAGCTCGGCCTGGTGTTCTCGGCATTCAGCTGGACCTACACGCCGTTCCAGCTGCCCGGCGGCTGGCTGGTGGACCGGGTGCATCCGCGCGTCCTGTATCCCGTGATCATCATGCTCTGGTCGCTGGCGACGCTGTCGCTGGGCCTGGCAAACGGGCTGGTCATGCTGATCGCGCTGCGCATGGCGGTGGGCTTTTTCGAGGTGCCGACCTTCCTGATCAACAACCGGATCGCCACCACATGGTTCGGCGAGAAGGAGCGCGCCACCTGCATCGCGGTCTATACGGCGGCGGAGTCGGTGGGCCTCGCGTTCCTGACCCCGGTGCTGGTCTGGCTGAAGCTGGAATTCGGTTGGCCGTCGGTGTTCTTCGTGACCGGAACGCTGGGTCTGCTCTGGTCGGGCGTGTTCTTTCGCAGCTATCGCGATCCCGCCGAGCATCCGCACGTGAACGCCGCCGAAATCCGCAAGATCGCCGACAGCGGCGGCATCCCCGACCTGTCGCGCCGGTCGGCCGCGCATCGCGCCGCGAACAAGGGATCACTGCTGCGCGATCTCGGCGTCGTGCTGGGCCGGCGCAAGCTGTGGGGCATCTACTTCGGTCATTTCGTCTGGGGGACCGTCGGCACGTTCTTCCGCACCTGGTTCCCGACGTATCTGGTGACCTACCGGCACTTCACGTTCATCAAGGCCGGCTTCTATATTTCGCTGCCGTTCCTTGCGGTGTTCGTCGGCGTCCTGGTGTCCGGCGCGGTGTCGGACCTGCTGGTGCGGCGCGGCTTCAGCCTGACCTTTGCGCGCAAGGCCCCGATCATCGGCGGCCTGATTTTCTCCACCAGCATCGTCGGCGCAAACTACGTCGACAGCGAGCCGCTGATCATCCTGTTCCTGACGTTTGCCTTCTTCTGCAATGGCGTCGCCTCGATCCACTGGTCACTGGTCTCCGCTACCGCTCCCGAGCGGCTGATCGGCCTGACCAGCTCGATGTTCAATTTCATGGGCGGCCTGGCCGGCATCCTGTCACCGATCGTCATCGGCTTCCTGCTGCGCGCCGGGGATTTCCGGCTGCCGCTGGTCTTCATCGCCGTCATCGAGGCGCTGGGCGTGTGCTCGTACATCTTCGTCGTGGGCAAGCTGGAGCGGGTGCGGGATTAGGCTCGGCACAAAGGACCGATGGTCATTGCTCGGGATCGCGACCTGCCCCGGTCAGCGTGCTGAACATCATGCTGTCCCGATTGTCCTGTATCAGCTTCGTAAGCCCCGGGATGCTCACGAGGCCAAGTCCGCGCGGCACGCCCGTATCGGCGTCAGCCTGGACATCGCCATAGCTCGCGCCCGAGACCTTTTCCCATTTGCCCGCGGGCTTCCTGATCTCGACGTTCACCACGGTTGCCTTCAACACCATTCGTACGATCGCGTCGCCCGGTCGGGATGGCTTTGACAAACTTGGATGTCCGCCGATCAGCTTCCAACCGCTGCCAAGCGCCCAGGCGGTCAGTTCTTCCTTTGTCATGATCATCACCTTTGTTAGAGCAAGTTCAGCCCGACTGCAAAATGTGCACCTCGCCCGCTCGCGGGAGAGAGCCTGCCCCGGACTTGATCCGGGGTCGGAGCGCGTAGCGTGACGGGAGAGGGTGCATCGGCAGTCAAGCACCGGCGGGCCGCACCCTCTCCCGCGTCGCTGACGCGACTTGACCTCTCCCGCAAGCGGGCGAGGTGTACTTTGCGGCTCGGCGCCTCCAGTCACAATGAATATGCTCCGCTTGCCTGGGTGTCCGGTGGGACACCCGGTTGCCGCCAGGAAGACGTTTTGACTCCGGTGCCCCCGCGTTAGGCATCCCTACAGCGATACGCCGCCATCGATTGTAACCTCGGCGCCGGTGATGTAGCCGCTCTCCTCCGAGAGCAGGAACAGCACGAGCTTCGCCACCTCCTCCGCGGTCCCCATGCGCTTCATCGGCGCCTGCTGCACGCGACGCTGGTTCTGCTCCGGGGTGCGAACATTCAGCATCTCGGTGTCGATCGGCCCGGGATGCACCGAGTTCACGCGTATTCCGCGCGGTGCGAGTTCGATCGCCGCGGCCTTGGTCATGCCGCGCAGCGCCCACTTCGTTGCACTGTAAGCGATGGCGCCCGGCGACCCGCGCAGTCCCGCAACGGATGAAATATTGACGATCGACCCCCCGCCCGAGCGTTCCATCAAATCGACGACGGCCTTCATGCCCAGAAAACAGCCAAGCTGATTGACCCGCATGTGCCGTTCGAACAGCGCGGCATCGGTTTCCATCAGCGGCCGAGGGATGAAGATGCCGGCGTTGTTCACCATGCCATGCAGGCCGCCGAGCGACTGCGCCGCGTCAACCGCCTTTGCCCAATCGGCCTCTTCGGTAACATCCTGGCGAAGGAAGACCGCAGCACGGCCAAGCTCGTCCGCCAATCGGCGGCCCTCGGCCTCGAGCACGTCGCCGATCACGACCTTTGCGCCCTCGGCGACCAGCAGTCGCGCCTCCGCCGCGCCCTGGCCGCGCGCGCCACCGCTGATGAGCACAACCTTGTCATCGAACCGCGCCATCGTTTCCTCCATGACTGCTCGCGCTGCAGGCTCACCGAGCATGAACGGCGCGGGCGTAGATCTCCTCGCTGAAGTCCGGTGCAACGTCGCCGATGATGCGTCGCTCGTGGGCCTGGATATCGGCCAGAAACAGGTCGCTGCTGATTCGGGCGACAATAATGGGAATGTCGCGCTTCATGCTTGGTATGTCGCCGATCGGCAATCCGAAGCTGACGAAACCCGCCGGGTTCTGCACATGGATGTCCCGGAGGTACGGGGCAGCGCCCGGTACTTTCTCAAGGTATTCGTGTCCGGCGCCGAGATACGGATGCGCTCCAAGGTACGGATCCTCATCTGCAGCCGGCGGCACGAAACGATCGCGCCACAGCATCACGTCCTGGTGGACGTCAGCCAATTCGGGTCGCGCCGCGAGGTCGACGTAATAGCCGGTTCCGGCGATGACGAAATCGCAGCGGAATTCCTCATCGGCTGCCCGTATCACGATCCGCCCATCTTCGACCCGAACCGACCGCACGGGAGCCGTTAGATGCAGATGAAAATTGGGAAACACCACGGCGCGTTCGATAGCATCGGTGGTCGGCGTCGATCCCCATCGACGGAACCGGAGTGCCTGTTCCCAGCGGGCCGCATCAGACAACGCGTAATAGTTGTCGTATGCTCCCGGATATCCGCGTGACCGTGTGATCGGAACCGACGCAATCGTTGGCCGGCGCGCGAACAGGTGCACCGACGCGACGCCCGCCTCGAGTGCCACGCCCGCGGCATCGAACGCCGATGCCGCCGCGCCGATCACCGCCACGTGCCTGCCGCGCAGCGCGGCGAAATCGATGCCGGACTCGGTATGGGCATACCACGTTGTCGGCAGCCCCTCACTCAATACGGATGGGACATCCGGGCCGCCGTTGCCGGTGAAGCCGGTGCAGAGGATGATCTTCCGCGTCGTTTCGGCGTGGGCCTGACCGTCCACATCGAGGTGCAATCGGAAATGCCCATCCATGGGCTCGATCCGCAGCAGCCTGGTGCGATAGCGGATCGTGATGCCGAGGAACCGGCGATACCAGGTCAGGTAATCGGCCCAGTTGATGCGGCGAATGCGGTCGATCGCCGCGTACAGCCTCGGCGCCATGCCGAGCCTCATACCAGGACTGGAAGCCGAATGCGGGGATGCCGAGTTCCGGACCGGGCAGGCTCTTCGGCGTCCGCAGCAAATTCATTCGCGCCGCGTTCAGCCAGACACCGGCGCGGGCCTCGTCCTCGGCTGCGTCGATCACCGTTGTCCTGCCGATACCGGCCCGGCGCAGCGCGAAGGCGAATGCACTCCCCGTCTGGCCGCCACCGACGATCGTCACGTTGTGATCGATGCCGGGCCTATCGGGCACCCAGTTCTGCGGATCAGGTCCGATCAGGCGCAGCGTGCTGCGTGCCACGGCATCAGGATCTGCCGGCCGGTTGTCGACTTTGGCCACGCGGCCTTATCCGGCCGCTGCGAACTGCCTGGCAAGCTGTGCCGACAGCCGACCGTAGACCTGTCTCGCGTTCCCCTCGTAGATCTTCTCCTTGTCCGAGGGCGGCAGCGTCAGGTGCTCGATGTAGCGTTTGGTGTCATCGAAATGGTGCCCGGTCTCCGGATCGATCCCGCGCACCGCGCCAATCATTTCTGAGGCGAATAGTATATTGCGCACCGGAATCACCTTGGCCAGCAGTTCCTGTCCCGGCATATGATAGACGCAGGTGTCGAAGAACACATTGTTCAGCAGGTGCTCGCTGAGCGCCGGTAGCTTCATGTCCTGTGCAAGGCCGCGGAACCGTCCCCAGTGATACGGCACCGCGCCGCCACCGTGCGGGATGATGAACTTCAATGTCGGGAACTGCTTGAACACGTCAGACGTCAGACATTGCATGAACGCGGCGGTGTCGCCGTTCAGGTAATGCGAACCGGTGGTGTGGAATGCCGGATTGCAGGCGGCGCTGACATGGATCATCGCCGGCACGTCGAGCTCGACCATCTTTTCATACAGCGGATACCAGTAGCGATCGCCCAGCGGCGGGTCCTTCCAATAGCCGCCCGATGGATCGGGATTGAGGTTGCAGCCGACAAAGCCGTATTCCAGCACGCAGCGTTCCAGTTCGGCGATGCAGTTCCGCGGTGAGGTGCCGGCGGTCTGCGGCAGCATGCAAACACCGACGAAGTTGCGTGGAAACAGCGTGCACACGCGGTGGATCAGCTCGTTGCAGGCCGCCGCCCATGCCTCACTGGTGCTGGCGTCACCGAGATGGTGTCCCATGCCGGCGGCGCGCGGCGAGAAGATGGTGAGGTCGGTGCCGCGTTCCTGCTGCAGCTTCAACTGTCCGTTGACGATGCTGGCACGGATCTCGTCATCGGTGATGGCAGGGCGAGGCGGGGCGGACTTGCCATCGTCGTGAGCCGCAATCTGCTCCGTTCGCCAAGCCTCATGCTGGCGCGGCGACGTCGTGTAATGTCCATGGCAATCGATGATCATGGTCCCTCCCCGGGTATCGGTGTCCGCTGGTCGCCGACCATACGCTTCAGCGATGAGTGTAGCCGGCGCAGGACGCACTGCGAAGCCGCGCGCCAAACCGCGGTGGACGGAGCGATGCCCATCGCGACAGGCGGGCCCAGCCCGCGTCGCCGATCAGCGCGGTTCGATGACGCGCCGATACAGGTGCCAGGTGGTGTGACCAAGTACCGGCATCACTATCACCAGACCGAGCAGTGCCGGCACCGACCCGATCACCAGACCGGCTGCGACGATCAGACCCCACGCAGCCATCGGCACCGGGTTGGCCATAACCACCCAAATCGACGTTCCGATCGCCGTCTCCATCTTTACGTCGCGGTCGAGCAGCAGCGGGAAGGAGACGACGCTGATTGAAAGTGCCACCAACGCGAACAGGAAACCGACGCCGATACCCACGACGATCATGGTCCAGCCCTGCGGTGTGGTGAACACATCGCGAATAAACGCAGAGATCGATACGGGCGGCTGTGGTCCGAGCGTGGCCACGTAGATCACCTCCGCCGCGACCAGCCAAAGCACGAAGATCGCAATCAGCCACATGCCAAGTCCGATAATGGCGCCAATCGAGGGCGAGCGCAGCACACCGAACCAATCAATCCAGCTTACATCCGCGCCCAGCTCGCGCCGTCTGCTCATCTCGTTCAATCCCACCGCAGCGAACGGCCCCACCAGGGCGAACCCGGATGCGAGCGGGAACAGGAGCGGCACCACATCGTAGCCGGAAGCGAGCCGTCCCAGCACGAGACCGACCAGCGGATAGATGACGCAAAGAAAAATCACGTCGGTGCGGTTCGCAGCGAAGTCGGCAAGGCCGCTGGTCAACGCCTGCCCCACATCGGCCAGACCGATACGGCGAACCGCCACTGCGCCGGCCCGCCGGTTCTCGTGCCAGTACCTCTTCGTCACTGGCCGAGCCGACTGAGTGAAATGCGCGATCGAGCTGATCCCCGATCCAGGCAAATGGGCTTTGGATCATGTTCGTCCCTCCGCGGTTTTGCTTGTAAGGGACGCAGTCCGAGGCGTGGCAGGACGCCCGATCTTCCTGCGGTCACGCGACCGGAGCCGCGACCCACTATTGCGGGAGAATATAGCCGGTGTGACGCGAAACGACGGTCACAGCGCCGTGACCTTGCCGTTGCTCGAACCGTATTCTCCGGATGCGGCCAATATCTTGCGAGAGGCCTGCAACGCGGCCAGCATCGCCCAAAGAGCATCGACCAACCGGGAAATGTCGGCTACGAAAGCGGCAACCCGGGACACACGGGCATGGGAGGAAATCAGATCATGGCAGTGGGGCTGCACCGGCGCACATTCCTGGCGGGCACCGCCGCAGCCGCGGTGCTGCCGATGCCGGCGATCGCGCAGAACAAGCCGGTCCGCATCGGGCTGCTGACGGTGAAGACCGGACCGCTGGCACAGGGCGGCATTCAGATGGAGCAGGGCGTCAACCTGTTCCTCAAGGATCGCAACAACACGATCGCCGGACGCAAGGTCGAGCTGATGGTCGGCGACACCGGCGGCAATCCCGCGGGCACCAAGACCAAGGCACAGGAATTGATCGAGCGGGACAACGTCGACATGATCTTCGGTCCGCTGGCTGCGTTCGAACTGCTGGCCATCTCCGACTACGTGGCCGCGCACAAGACGCCGATCCTGAGCCTGGCCGCCGCCGAGGACATGTCGCAGCGCAAGCCCAACCCATACTTCGTACGCGCCTCCGGCACCTCGGCGCAGAACATGCACCCGCTGGCAGACTACGCGGCGAAAGAGCTGAAGTACAAAAGCGCCATCACTGTCACCGAGGACTTCGCCTTCGGCTACGAGCAGATGGGCGGTTTTCAGCGCGTGTTCGAGGACGCCGGCGGCCGGGTGGTCAAGAAGCTGTGGCCGCCGATCGTCACGCCCGACTACACGCCGTATCTCGCTCAGCTCAGTGGCGTGGACGCGGTGGTACAGGGCTTCGCCGGTTCAAACCCGCTGAAGTTCATGAAGCAGTACAAGGACGCCGGTTTGAACCTGCCGGTGCTTGGCGGCGGCACGGCGGGCGACGATGCGCTGCTGAAGAGTTTTGGCGATGAGGCGGTCGGTCTGATCACGGCGTCCGCCTATACCTCCGATCTCGACACGCCGGTCAACAAGCAATTCATCGCCGGCATGGTCCGCGACACCGGCGCCATCCCAGGCCTGTACGCCGCCGGCCTCTACATCAACGGCATGGTCGCTGAAGCTGCGCTGAAGGCCACCGGCGGCAGTACCGAGGACAAGGACGCGTTCATGAAGGCGCTGCGTGCCGTCGCGCTCGATGACTCGCCGCGCGGGCCGTTCCACTTCGACCATTTCGGCAACGTTGTGGGTAACGTCTATATCCGCCGCCTGGAGCGCAAGGACGGCAAGCTGGTGCAGACCACCATCAAGACCTATCCGAACGTCAGCCAGTTCTGGACGTTCGACGAGGCGTGGTTCCTGCAGCAGCCGGTGTACTCGCGCGACTACCCGCCGCTGAAGAGCTGACCCACCGCGAATCGCCCGCCGTGAACCTTTGGCTGATCCTCGCGATCAACAGCGTGACGCTGGGTGGTCTGCTGTTCCTGCTGTCCGCCGGATTCTCGCTGATCTTCGGGCTGATGCGGATCCCGAACCTGACGCATGGCTCGATGTTCATGCTCGGCGCGTATTTCGGGGTGAGCTGCATCGCCTGGGGCTTCGGATTCTGGGCGGCCGCGCTCGCGGCGGGACTTGGCGTCGCGCTGTTCGGTGGCATCATCGAACGTTTCGTGCTGCGCCGCCTGGCGGGGGCCGAACTGGCGCAGGTTCTCGTCACGCTCGGCCTTTCGTTCATGGTTGCCGATGTCTGCCTGATGCTGTGGGGCGGCGACCCGATCTCCGTGGAGACACCAAGCGCAGCGCGCGGCACGACCTCCGTGTTGGGTCTGGCGTTTCCGACGTATCGTCTCGTCATCATCCTGATTGCCACCATGATCGCTGCGGCACTGTGGGCGCTGCTGGATCGGTCGCGACTTGGCGCGATGATCCGCGCCGCGGTGGACGATCCGGCGATGGCGCGCGCCGCCGGCATCCGCGTGTCGCACCTTTTCACCATTGTGTTCTCGCTCGGCGCTGGGCTCGCGGGGTTCGCCGGAGTGATCGGCGGGCCAATCCTGTCGGTTTACCCCGGGCTCGATCAGGACATGCTGCCGCTCGCGCTGGTGGTCGTAATCTTGGGCGGCACCGGCAGGCTATTGGGCTCGCTGGTCGGCAGCTTCGTCGTCGGCTTTCTGTACAATTTCGGCCAGGCGATCTTTCCCGAGCTGGCCTACGTTATTCTGTTCCTGCCGATGCTCATCGTGCTGGTCATCCGACCGCAGGGCCTATTCGGCAGGGCCGTTCTGTGAGTACAGCAAGCTGCGTGACAAAAGGCACTCCCCCTCCCCTTGCGGGAGGGGGTTGGGGGGAGGGGTCAGAAGAACAGGCGCTGGTAGCTGGCCACGACCCCTCCCCCTACCCCCTCCCACAAGGGGAGGGGGAATCTCGTTGTCTTCGTCCTTGTCTTTGTCCTCGTCTTTGTCTTTGCCATTCCCCTATTCAACCATGAAGCGCCTCGCGCTGCTTATCGCGCTGGTCCTGCTCGCGACGCTGCCGGTCTGGATCGGCAACAGCTACTACATCAACATCGCCACCCAGATCCTGATCTACGCAATTCTCGCACTCGGCCTGAACGTGCTGGTGGGCTATGCCGGCATGGTCACGCTCGGTCATGCCGGCCTGTTCGGCATCGCCGCCTATGTCGGCGCGATCCTCATCAACGACGGCCATGGCCACTTCGCCGTCGCACTCGGCGCCTGCCTGGCGACGCTTGCGGCGACGGCGGTGTTCGCGCTGCTGGCGCTGCGCGGCACGGGACTTGGCTTCGTCATGATCACCGTCGCACTCGGCCAGATCGTCTGGGGGATTGCGTATCGCTGGATCAGTCTGACCAACGGCGACAACGGCGTGTCAATCAACGCCCGGCCCGTTCCGTTCGGACTGTCGCTGGCCGAGGCGCCGGCATTCTACTGGGCAAGTCTTTGTCGTGTTCCTGGTTACCATCGCTGCCATGGCAATCTTCGTCGGCTCGCCGTTCGGCGCGGCGTTGCGCGGCGCACGCGACCAGCCTCGGCGCATGACGGCGCTCGGCTACAATGTCTGGCTGACGCGTTTCCTCGCATTCCTGTTCTCCGGCTTCTGGAGCGGCATCGCGGGGCTGCTGTATCTCTACTACAACCAGTTCATCAGCCCGCAGGCGGTCGCGCTCAGCGCATCGGCCGAGGCGCTGCTGATGGTGATTGCCGGCGGCACCGCCACGCTGCTGGGACCCATCGTCGGTGCGGCGCTGGTCATCATCATGAAGGACGTCGCCAGCGCCTACATCGAGCGCTGGAACTTTATGCTGGGCGCCATCTTCGTGCTGATCGTCGTATTCATGCCAGAGGGGCTGGTGCCCGGCTGCGTGCGGCTCTGGCGCTGGGCGATCGCGGCACGCGGATCGCACGCCGCACCGGCGCCGGCACTACGTCGGGAAGGCGGACGATGACCGCGCTCGCGGTGCGCGACCTGCACAAATCGTTCGGCGGCCTGCGCGTCGCCACCGCGGTGAACCTCGCCGTCGCTCCCGGCGAGCGCCGCCTCATCATCGGACAGAACGGCGCCGGCAAGACCACACTGTTCAACCTCATCACCGGCGAGCTGCGTACCGACGCCGGCAGCATCACTCTGTTTGACAGCGACATCACCGGCGTGCCCGCCCGCCGCCGTGCGCATCTCGGCCTTGCCCGCACCTATCAGATCATCACGCTGTTTCCGCGCGAGACGCTGCTGCATAACGTGACGCTGTCGCTGCTGGGCCTGTCGCCGTTGCGCTGGAACCCGATCGTCCGGCTCGACCGGCAGCGCGATCTGATCGACAAGGCGCGCGGCGCGCTCGACCGCGTCGGGCTGGCGCATCTTGCCGAACGCCCGGTAGCGCAGACCTCCTACGGCGAGCGTCGCCGCGTCGAGATCGCCATGGCGCTGGCGCAGAGCCCGAAGGTCCTGCTGCTGGATGAACCCTTCGCCGGCCTGTCGATCGAGGAGCGGCGCGACGTGCTGAAACTGATCGCCGGTATTCCGCGCGGCGTCACCATCGTGATGATCGAGCACGACATGGACGTGGCGCTGGAATTTGCCGAGCGCATCACGGTGCTGCATTTCGGCCGGGTTGTCGTCGAGGGCACGCGCGTGGAGGTTGTTGAGCACCCGCGCACCAAGGAGATCTATCTTGGCACATGATGCGCTGCTGTTGAGCGACATCGACGCCTATTATGGCGACAGCCACGTGCTGCATCGTGTGTCGCTCCGACTGGGCGAGGGGCGGCTGCTCGGGCTGCTGGGACGCAACGGGGCCGGCAAGTCGACCTGCATAGGCGTCGTGATCGGGTGGGTTCCGCCACGGCGTGGCACGATCACGATCTACGGCACCCCTGTCGCCGGCCGTGCGCCGGAATCGATCGCGGCTCTCGGCGTAGCGCTGGTGCCGCAGGGTCGTCGCGTCTTTCGCAGCCTGACCGTGCGGGAGAACCTGGCAGTGGCAGCGCGCAAGGCGCGTGGCGGCGGCGCTGCGCAGTGGACGATCGATCGCGTCTGCGCCAGCTTTCCGCAACTCAGCGAACGCCGCGAGCAGTACGCCGGATACCTGTCGGGCGGCGAGCAGCAGATGCTGGCGATCGGCCGCGCGCTGATGAGCAACCCGCGCGTGCTGCTGATGGACGAGCCGTCGGAGGGCCTGGCGCCGCAGATCGTGGCCGAGGTGATGGCAACCATCAGACAGTTGAAGCAGCACGGATTGTCGATTGTGCTGGTGGAACAGAACGCCAGACTGGTGCTTGACCTAGCGGACGATATCGCCGTGCTCAACAGCGGACGTGTCGTGGTGGACGCTGAAACTGCAGCGTTGCAGCGCGACGGCATCGATCTGCATCAGCATTTGGGGATCTTCTAGAGTGCGTTGATGGTGACGGAAAATGCCGAGGCGCCTAACTACACCTCGCCCGCTTGCGGGAGAGGTCAAGTCGCGTCAGCGACGCGGGAGAGGGTGTCCCCAGAGACACTCGATCGCCGGTGCACCCTCTCCCGTCGCGCTATGCGCTCCGACCTCTCCCGCAAAGCGGGCGAGGTGTACACTAATCGGATGACACAGCACCACGGAGCAGCGGAGAGGCAGATGCGCGATGACAGCAACAGGAACCTTCGGAGCGCCCGACGCGCCGCGGTTGCACCATGAGCGCCGTCACGACGCGGGCGGAGGCATTCTGCGCCCGCTACGGGCTGCGAGCGCCCGTCCTGATGGCGCCCATGGCGGGAGCCTGTCCAGCCTCGCTTGCTGCCGCTGTCGCGAACGGCGGCGGGATGGGCGGGATGGGGGCGCTGCTGAACGGACCCGAGGGCATCACCTCTTGGGTCGCCGACTTCCGTGCTGCCAGCAACGGTGCCTTCCAGCTCAATGTCTGGATCCCCGATCCACCTCCGGTGCACAACGCTGACCGCGAGGCTCGCGTGCGGGACTTCATGAGACAGTGGGGGCCCGAGCCGCCGCCCGGTGCCGGCGATGTGATGATGCCGGATTTCAACGCCCAGCTTGAGACTTTCCTGCAGGCAGGTCCGACTGCCGTGTCCTCGATCATGGGCCTTTTCCCCGAACGCTTCGTTGCAGCGGCAAAGGCGCGCGGCATCGCGTGGTTCGCCTGCGCCACCACGCTGGCCGAGGCATTGGCAGCCGAACGCGCCGGGGCGGATGTGATCGTTGCGCAAGGGGCCGAGGCCGGCGGCCATCGCGGCGCGTTCGATGGAGACGCAGCGGAGCGGCAGGGCATCGGCCTGTTTGCTCTGCTTCCGCGACTGGCCGACCGGCTGACGGTGCCGATCGTTGCGACCGGCGGCATCGGCGATGCGCGCGGCGTGGCGGCGGCGCTGACGCTGGGGGCGAGCGCGGTGCAGATCGGCACGGCACTGCTGCGCACGCCGGAGGCAAGGACGCACGAGGCCTGGGCCGACGCGCTGGTGGATCTCGAGCCCGAGGCGACGATGCTCACGCGCTGGATGAGCGGTCGCCTGGGCCGTGCGGTCGCCACTGAATTCGTGCGGGCCGCCGCTGCGCAGGATGCGCCGCCGCCCGCCCCGTATCCGGTGCAGCGCGGGTTGACGCAGGCGATGAAGGATGCGGCCGCGACGGCGAACGATGCGCAGCGCATGCAACTCTGGGCCGGCCAGTCAGCCGCAATGGCGCCTGCCGAACCGGCCGGAGATTTCGTGCAGCGCCTCTGGACCGGCGCACGCGCGCTACTGCCATGATGCATCAACGCGCCGTGTGTTTGACCCAGGGCGGTGATTTGTTGGCCACCGCGGCACTGTTGGAGCCTGCGCAACCGGCGCGATAGATCCGACCCGCGCCAGTCACGCCTGGCGTCCGCAGCGGCCCGATGTCGGTCCTCACATTCCGGTTCCCGCTGCAACCCAGAGGCGAACGCATCGGTTCTTCAATGCGACTGTCTCACGCATGCCGCTCGCGGCGGGCGCCCCGATTGACTGTGTCGACCTCAAAAGGAGAAAGCCATGACAAAGGTCCGCAATGCAGCCACGTTGTTGGCCCTCTGCAGTATAGCAGCGCTACCCGCCTGTTCGATGTTCGGCGGCAACAACCGCAGCCAGGCGAGCCGTTCCACCTATCCAACGCAGAGCTACGCGGCTGTGCCGCAGTCTCAGGAGCTGTCACAGGATATGATCCAAAAGGTGCAGGGACGGCTGCAACAGCAAGGGCTGTATCACGGAAATGTCGACGGCGTTTGGGGTCCCGGTACCGAAGCCGCGGTATGCAGCTATCAACAGCAGCATAGTCTGAACCCGACCGGCAAACTGGACTCGGACACCCTCGCCTCGTTGAACCTGGGTCCCAACCAGAATTATGGGAGTGCGCAGCCGGTGCCGAACGATCAGCGTTACGGCAGCAACTACAATCCGCCTCCGAACATCAATCCACCGCCGCCCGACAACACCAACCCGCCGAACACCGGCAACGTACACTGACCGACGCCGATGCTGGTCGGGTCGAGCCCGGCCAGCGCCGCGTCTCAGGACGCGTTGACCACCTGCTTCATCACCGACAGCGCCTCGCTCACATGTGACGAGGTCACGTCGAGGTGCAGGCATGCTCGCGCGCGATATTTGCCCGATGTGGACACCAGCACGCCTTCCTTGCGCAGCTTGCCGGCGAACGCGTCCGCGGTCATTCCTGTGCCCTGCGTGTCGAAGAACACCAGATTTGTCTCCGGCATCTCCACCGTGATGCCGGGGATCTGCGCCATGCCGCGCGCCAGCGACTTCGCGTTCGCGTGATCGTCCGCGAGGCGATCGACGTTGTGCTCCAGCGCATAAAGACAAGCCGCGGCGCAGATGCCTCCCTGACGCATGGAGCCGCCGAGGCGCTGCTTCCAGCGCCAGGCCTCGCCGATGAACTCGCGCGAGCCGGCCAGCACGGCGCCCAAAGGCGCAGCCAGGCCCTTGGTGAAATCGAGCCACACCGAATCGCAGCCCTCTGTCAGATCGGACGCCGGCACGCCGAGCGCCACCGCGGCGTTCATCAGGCGCGCGCCGTCCATGTGGGTGGACAGGCCATGCGCGTGCGCCGCCTTGGTCACCGCGTGCAGCGCCTCGACTGTCCAGCACGCGCCCCCACCTCGGTTCGCGGTCTGCTCCACCTCCACCAGGCGCTGCGTGGGTGCATAGCGCGACAGCGGCCGTATGGCCTCCTCGAGCGTGTCCACGGTGAATTGGCCGCGCTCGCCCGTCAGACCCTTGATCAGCGCCCCGGCAATCGCCGCCGGTGCGCCGCCTTCGCTGGACAGTATGTGCGAGGATTCGTGCGCCAGGATCTCTTCCCCAGGCCTGCAATGCGTCGCGATCGCCACCTGGTTGCACATCGTGCCCGACGGCAGGAAGACCGCTGCGTCCTTGCCCAACAGTGCGGCGGCTCGATCGCACAGCGCCCAGACGGTGGGGTCCGAGCCCATCTGCTCGTCGCCCACCTCGGCCTCCATCATCGCTTCCTTCATGGCGCGCGTCGGCTTGGTCTGGGTGTCCGAGGAGAGGTTGATGCGGATCGGGGTGGAGAAATCGAACCGCTTCGGCTCATACGACATGGCGAACCCTCAGATCTTCCGAAGTTTGCGCAGGCAGCGAATGCCATCCGGTATCGGCTGGTCGGCGAAGTACTGCGGCCACAATGTTCGTGAAACCTCGCCGATATAGATGTCGCCGCGTGAATCGACGCAGAGCCCGTGCGGCCCGATATAGTCGGTCGGTCCGGTGCCTGGATGCTGCCCGCCGATGCGCGCCAGCAGGTTGCCCTTGTTGTCGATGATTGACACACGCGGGCCGAGATTCGGATAATTGCGGTTTGTGCGCGTCGCAGGACCAAGCTCGCCGACATAGCAGATCGGGCAGGTGCAGTACGGCATAAATATGCCGCACGGCCGGTGCAGGTTGTTGAACTGCGTTTCGTAGCGGCCGTTGCCGTCGAACACCTGGATGCGATGGTTTTCCCGATCGGCAACATAGACCCAACCGTCCGGATCGCACGAGATGTTGTGCACCAGGTTGAACTGGCCTGGCTCGGTGCCCAATTCGCCCCATGACATCAGCAGTTTTCCGTCGGGCGAATACTTGTGGACGCGTGCGTTGCCGTAGCCGTCCGACACGTAGATATCGCCCTTCGGCGACAGCGCCGTGTGCGTGCAGCGATGGAACGGCTGGCCGCTCATGAACGGCGCCGGCTTGCCCGGCGTGCCGAGCGTCAGCAGCACCTTCCCGTCCAACGTGCATTGGCGCACCGAATGGTCGCCGTCGTCGGTCAGGAACACGGTGTCGTCGGGCGCCATGTGCAGGCCATGGGCGCGCGGGAACAGTCCTTCGCCCCAGGCACGCAGAAAGTTGCCCTCGCGATCGAACACCATCATCGGGTGCTCGCCGCGGTTGAACACGTAGACATTGTCTTGCCTGTCGACGCCTACCGCGCCCACTTCGTGCAACGACCAGCCGGACGGCGCCTTTGCCCAGTCGTCGATCTGCTCGTAGCGATACTCGCCGCTGCCGACGATGATGGCCATGACATTTTCCTCCCAGTTCAGGCCGGGCGTTCCAGCTCCGGATAATTCACGCCGAGCTGCTCCAGATATGTATCGTGCCTGCTCGGGTCGTAATAGAACGGCCGCATCAGCGGGCGGAACTTGTCCATCGACACCTGATTGAGATCGACCGGCGGCTTGTCAGCCGGACCGATGAACGGTTCGTATTTCTTGTCCTTGGTCTGCACCTCGGTGAAATAGCGCTTCGTCTCGCTGATCAGGTCCGGCTGCAGCAACAGGTCAAGCACCGTCGCCGCCACCACCTTCGCGCCCGCGACAATCCCCTTGTGCGCGATCGGCGTGGCCATCGCCATCGCATTGGACCAGTGATGACCGGGCAGGCTTGCCATGTTGGCCGGAAAGCGCAGCTGCGCGGTCGGCACCACCCACGATACATCGCCGATATCATCGGTGCCCGGGCTGAACGGACTGGTGGAGATCTTTGCCACCTTCTGCGCCAGCCCCACTTCCGCACCGCCGGCAGCGCGCTGCACCGCGCGTGCGAAGGCTTCGTCGTCCTCGGTCCAGGTCGGCAGGCCGACCTGCTCGATATTGGCCTGCAGCGTTTCCGCCAGCACCTGGTTGTAATGCCGCGGCCACGACGCACCGAGGATGCGACGCGTCACTTCGGTATCCGTCATCATCGCCGCGCCATCGGCGATGCGATTGCAGATGGCGAAATTCTTCCTGACGTTCTCCACGTCGGTTTCGCGGATGTAGTACCAGACCTTTGCGAGTGCCGGCACGACATTCGGCTGCTCGCCGCCATAGGTTATGATGTAGTGCGAACGCTGTTCAGGGCGCAGATGCTCGCGGCGCACATTCCAGCCCATGTTCATCAGTTCGACGGCATCGAGTGCACTTCGCCCGCGCCATGGCGCCGCGGCCGCATGCGCCGAGGCACCATGGAACGCGTACTCGACCGAGATCAGCCCCCCGCGCCGCGCACTTCGCCCCAGCCTGTCTCCAGATTGTGCCCGACATGGGTAAATAGCACTGCATCCACGCCCTCGAACAACCCATCGCGCACCTGAAACGCCTTGCCCGCCAACAGTTCCTCGGCGATGCCGGGCCACAGCATCAGCGTGCCCGGCAGCCCTTCGTTCTGCATCAGCTCCTTCAGCGCCAGCGCCGCGGCGATATTCACCGCCTGGCCGGAATTGTGCCCCTCGCCGTGTCCGGGTCCGCCTTCCACCAAAGGTTCGTGATACGCCACGCCCGGCTTCTGCGAAACGTTCGGCAGCGCATCGGTATCGCTGCCGAGCGCGATCACCGAGCCGCCCGAGCCCCAGCGCGCGACCCACCCGGTCGGCATGCCGGCCACGCCGCGCTCCACCTTGAAGCCGTGGCGCTCCAGTGTGGCGGTCAGGAGCTTCGAAGTCTCCACCTCGTGGAAGCCAAGTTCGCCGAACGAAAACAGGCTGTCGTTGACCACCTGAGCGAGTTTTGCATGCTCATCCACCAGCTCGATCACGCGTGTCTTCAGCACGCTGGTGTTGATGTCGGTCATCCGTCGCCTTCCTGCCCTATCGTAAGCCGAATGGTTAGTCTGTACCATGCCGACCTGAGGTTGAAAAGGCGCGCGGGCCTTGTCCAATTGCGCACTTGGCACGGGAACACCGAACGCTGCTATGGTGTGCCTCAATCAACGAAACATGGGAGACATCACGATGCCACGCCTGTCTCGTCGCGAGACGTTCCGCATGCTCGGTTCCGCCGCGTTCGCCCCCGTGATCCTCCGCGCGGCACAGGCACAGGAGAAGGTGCTGAGCATCGGCATGAGTTTCCCGCTCACCGGTTCGATCGCGCAGCAGGCCGGCCAGGCGCGCGACGCCGTGGTTTATGCAATCGACGAGGCGAATGAGAAAGGTGGCGTCGGTGGCTACAAACTACGCCCGCTGATCCTGGATGACGCCTCAACCACCACCGGGCAGTACCGATCCGGCCCTGGCCGCGACCAACGCGCGGAAGATGCTGACCGACCCGACCGTTGTCGCCGCCGTAGGACCGCTCAACAGTGGATCGGCCAAGGCGATGTGCCCGATCTTCAGCCAGGGCGGGATGGCAACGATCAGCGGCAGTGCCACCAATCCCGACATGAACGATCCGAAGTTTGCCCAGATTTATCGACCGGCGGGCCTGCCGATCTTCTTCCGCACCGTGACCACCGACGCCTATCAGGGTCCCAACTTTGCCAACTACCTAGCCGATGTGTTGAAGCTGCAAAAGGTTGTCGTGCTGGACGACGGCGGCGCCTATGGCGTTGGCATGGCGGATGCGTTCGCTGCACAGGCGGCGAAGAAGGGCATGACGGTGCTGATTCGCGACCGGCTCGATCCGCTGAATTCCGACTACAGCGCAGTCTTGACCCGCGCGAAGAGCCTGAATACGCAGGCGCTCTATTTCGGCGGCGATCCGCTGGCCGGCGCCAAGGTGGTGAAGCAGTCCTATGACATTCTGCCCGATATCGCGAAGGGCGGCGGCGACGGCGTGCACACGCCCGACATGCTGACCGGCGGGGCGATGCCGGCTATCCAGGGCTGGTATGCCACCTCTGCCGCCGCGCATGTCCTGGACGAACCAGGCGTGCGACCGTGGGTGGAACGGTTCGTGGCAAAGACGGGCAAGAACCCGGCCGACTACTCGATCACCTACTATGACGCCGCGCGGGTCGTTCTGGATGCAATTGAGCGGGTTGCGAAATCCGGCAAGCCGGTCAACCGTGCCAATGTGCGCGATGCCATACAGGCGACAAAGCTTGACACGATCCAGGGCGAGGTCTCGTTCGATGCGAACGGCGATTTGAAATCCCGGACCGTGTCGATCTTTCAGGTGCACTACGACACGAAATATCCGATAGGTGACGTGGTGCACCAGTTCAAGTATGTGGGTGTGGCGCCCGAAGCTTGATGTCAAATCACAGGAGCCACGTTTGAAATTCAGCAACTTCCTGTTCCCCGAGAGCCGCAATCCTGCGCACGACGGCCAGGTCATCGACGAGACGTTGAACGAGGCGCGCCTGACCGACGAACTGGGCTTCGATGTCATCTGGCTGGCCGAGCATCATTTCGATGGCATCTGCGCCTATGTCGATCCGGTGAGCTTCGCGGCATCGCTTGCGGTGGCAACGCAGCGGGCGAAGATAGGCTTTGCCGTGGCGCAGATGTCGCTGCATCATCCGATCCGCATGGCGGAGCAGCTCGCACTGATCGACCATATCAGCAAGGGCCGGCTGATTGTCGGGCTGGGGCGCGGCACCGCCTACAACATCTATGATTATCAGGGCTACGGGCTCGACCACACCGAGGCGCAGGCACGCTTCGAGGAGGCCGAGGCGATCATGTTTCGGGCGTGGACCGAGGAGAAGTTTGAACATCACGGGAGGTTCTGGGATATCAAGGTGCCGATGTTACGTCCGCGTCCCTATACGAAGCCGCATCCTTATGCGATCCGCTCGGCCTCGAGCGAAGAAGGGATGCTGCATATCGCGCGGCAGGGCAAGCCGTTCATGATGAACGTGCAATCGAACGAGGTGACGCGTCAGCGGATGGATTTATACCGTCAAACGCTACGCGAGCAGGGTTGCGATGAGGCGATGGTGGCGCGGAACGTCGAGCAGTGCTGGGTGTGGCGCAACGTGTACGTGGCGGAGACGGACGCGGAGGCGGCGCGCATCGCCATCCCGGCATTCGAGGCAATGCACGAACATCGCACGGCGATGCGCCGGCGCGTGTATGAGGAACAAGGCGTGTCGATCGTGCCCATGCCGGAGCCAGGTGCTGCGCCGGCGGCGAGGCTGGTCATCGAGCACTCACTGATCCATGGCTCGCCGGCGACGGTGGCGGAGGCGCTGGCGAAGGTGGACGCGATCGGCGTCGGCGGCGTGATCATGCAGTTCCGGCTTGGGCCGATGGCGTACGACGACGTGGCCCAGAGCCTGACGCTGTTCATGCACAAGGTGGCGCCGGAGCTCGCGGCATAGCCTTCACGGCTCCGCGCGGATCGGGTCGATCAGGCGCGGCAGATCACATTGACCAGCGCCTGCTGTCCGCCTCGCACCGCTTCCGCCGCACGTTTCAACGCGGCCGGCAGGTTGGAGGGACTTTCGACGCGCTCGCCATGGCCGCCGTGCGCTGCGATGGTGCGTTCGAAGTCGGCTGCCGGCAGGTCAGCGAGTAGGCGTCCGTCGCCATCTGCCGCCACGCCGCGTGCGTACATATCCAGCGTTGCGCGCCGTACCGCACCGTACAGTGCGTTGTTGTAGAGCACCGTAAGGGTCGGAAGGTTCTGCGTCTGCGACACGTAGTGGCACGCGGTGGGGTTGGCAAACATATAGGCGCCATCGCCAAGAACCGCGATTACCATCTTGTCGGGCGATGCCAGCTTGGCGCCGAGAGCGGCGGGAAACCCCCAGCCGAGCCCGCCCGCCGCCGACAAACCGAACAGGCTGCCGGGTGTCTCCAGCGGGCAGTATTCCTGACGGAACGAGTATTCGTTAATCACGATCGTGTCGCGGTCCACCACCTCGCGCAGGCAGTGGTTGAGCCAGGCCATGTTGATTGCGTCGCCGCGCCCGGCCTTCTCGGCTTCCGTCTGCCAGCCGCGTCGCAGGTCGTCCGAGCACTTCGACAGATGCGCATGTCGTTTGGCAACGGCTTCGTGCGGCAGTCGCTCGGCCAACGCCGGCTCCAAAGCCCGCAGCACCGCGCCGGCATTCGCGGTCAAGGTCAAATCGCTCGGAAAACTGCGCATCGGATAGCGCGCATACAGCGGGTCCTCGCCGACCTGCACCACTTTCGCTCCCGGCGCCGGATGCTCCTTGCTCGGCAGCCACGGCACGTCGGACTCCAGCACGACGACAAGATCCGCTTCATCAAGCAGCGGCTTCGGCATCGAACCCTGGAACATCGGATGCGAACTGGACAAGGCGAAGTAGCGGGTATTGTACGGAATAACCGGCAACGCGAAGCGATCGGCGATGCGCGCCAGCACCACGCTTTCCTGTGGGTCGCGGCCAAGCGTGCCAGTGATGATCAGGGGCATGCGCGCGGCGGCGATCCAGTCGGCCAGGCGTTCGATGTCCTGCGCAGCGGGTTGCGGCACGCGAGGCTGCGCGCGGGGCGGGCGCACCGCATTCGTTGTCTCGCCGACAGTCTCGCCGAGGACTTCGCGCGGCAGGCTGAGATACACCGGCCCTTGCGGCGAGGCCATCGCCAGTTCCAGCGCGCGATCGACAACATCGGTGACCTGGTCACCGCGCTTCATCTCGTAGTCCCACTTCACCAGTTCGCGCAGCATGCCGGCCTGGTCGTACATCTCCTGCGCCCAGTGGATGTGCACGCTGCGCGCACCGGATGGGCCGTTTTCGGTGAACGGTGTGCGTCCCGAGGTAAGCAGCACCGGCACGCGGTCGCGGCTCGCGTCGATCAGCGCGTTGATCGCGTTGGCAGTACCGACATTGGTGTGCAGCATCACCGCCTGTGGCCTGCCGGTGATCATCGTGTAGCCATGCGCCATGGCGAGCGCGCAGTTCTCATGCGGCACGACCATCGGCCGCGGGACCTTCCTGTTGGTCCGCGCAGCGCGCGCGAAGGCCTCGACGATCGGCGCGAAGTCCGTGCCGGGATTGCAGAACAGGTGATCGATGCCGTGCGCGGCAAGCGCATCGAGATAGTCTTCCGCCGCGATGCGCGTCTGAGGTTCGCTGTCCATGTCGTCGCCTCACGTCTTCTCGATATTCCAGTAGACCACGGTATTTGCCTTCACCACGCCCTTGATGTTGCTGCGCCAGAGAAACGGCTGCCTGAACTGACCAAGCGGCACGTACGGCACGGATTGCCATAACTGCCGATGCATCGCCTCGAGCAGGTCCTTCTGCTTCGCCGGATTGGTCTCGCGGATGTACTGCGTCCGCATATCCTCCTCAACCTGATCGCACGGCCAGCCGGGGAAGTTCCTGCCGTCGCAGGTGGTGATGGTGGACGGGCTGGTGAGCGGACTCGCGAGTTGCGCGCCGTTGGCGCTGGTGTGGAACAGGTTCCAGCCACCTTGCGACGGCGGGTCCTTCTTGGCGCGTCGTGCGGCGACGCTGCCCCAGTCGCTCAGTTGCATGTCGACGTTCATGCCGATCTTCTTCAGCAGATCGGCGGTGATCAGACTCATCCGCTGATACGGCAGCACGTCGGAGCCGCCGATCAGCACCACGGGCCTGCCGTCGTATCCCGACTCGCGCACCAGCGCGCGCGCCTTCTCCAGATCGGGCTTCCGGTATGCTTCCGATCCCGCCTCGGTACCGTTCTGGCTGCCGCAGACCCAGAACGCATAGCACTCGCGCCAGTAATTAGGATCGCCGTAGGCGGCGGACATGTAGTCCTGCTGGCTGACTGCATGCGCCACCGCCTGGCGTGCCTTCACATTGTCAAATGGTGGATGCAGTGAATTGAAGCGCAAAACGGCATAGGTCTCGATCGGCCAGACCTCGCCGATGACGATGTTCCTGTCGTTGGCGACCGTCGGTAGCAGGTCGAGCGGCGGCGCATCTAGGAAATCGACTTCTCCGCGTCGCAATGCCGCGTAGGCGACGGCCGGATCGGGCATGATCATCCATTCGACGCGATCGACCAAAGCGCGCTTGCCGCCGGCGAAGCCGCTCGCGGGTTCCGGACGCGGGACATAGTCGGCGAACTTCTCATAGACCAGCTTCGCGCCGGGGCGGTACTCGTCCTCCACGAAGCGGAAGGGGCCGGAGCCGATGCGCGCCCTGATCGGCGTGAACGGATCGGTCAGCGCGTCCTTCTCCCGCAGAATGCCGCCCATCACGCCATTGCTGCCGCACAGCAGGAACTCGACGTAGTTGAAAGGCGCCTTCAATTGCAGTGTAAAGGTGCGGTCGTCCTTCGCCTCGATGCCCGCGACCAGACCGGCGAGTATCTGATTCTGCGTATCACGTACCAGCAGCCGCCGCAGTGTGGCGACGACATCGCGGGACGTCACCTGTGTCAGGTCGTGGAACTTCAGGCCCTGGCGCAACGTGAAACTGTAGATCAGGCCATCATCGGACTTGCCCCACGTGTCGACCATCTGCGTTCGCGGGACCATGTCGGCGTCCCAACTGAACAACGTGTCGTAGATCAGCGCGGCGTTTTCCTGCGTGGCGTTCACACCGGACTGTTGCGGGTCGAACACCTGCGGTTCGGCCTGCGGCACCACGCGCAGCACGGTCTGTGCACCTTGCGCCCGAGTGCCGCGGTCGAAGCCGGCGGCAAATCCAAATGCGGCTCCGCCGATGCCGAACTGGCGCCGTCCGATCATGGACGTGGCGCCGCCTGTATTGCCCGCCAGATGCGTTCCGGCGTTGCCGGCATGTCGATGTGGGTCACGCCGAGCGGCGCCAACGCATCGAGCACGCCGGCGATCACCGCTTGCGGCGCCGCAATCGCGCCGGCCTGGCCGGAGCCCTTGACCCCGAGCGGATTGGCGTTGGTCGGCACGCCCGACAGCGTGATGTCGAGCGCCGGCAGGTCGGCGGCCCGTGGCAGCGCGTAATCCATGAAGGAGCCGCTCAGCATCTGACCGGACTCCGGATCGTACACGGTGTGCTCCAGCATCGCCTGGCCGATCCCTTGCGCGACGCCACCCTGCACCTGCCCAATCGTCAGCATCGGATTGATCAATGTACCAAAATCGTCCACGGCGGTGTAGCGCTCCAGCGTGATGGCGCCGGTGTCCGGATCGATCTCCACTTCGGCGACGTGGCACCCGTTTGGGAAGGTGATGACGTCGAGCAGATTCCAGACATAGGTGTCGAGGCCAGGCGCCATCCCGTCCGGCAGGTTTGCCGGGTCACGTGCGGCGCGCGCCACCGCCAGCAGATCGATGGCACGATCCGTCTCGCCGCGCACCGCGAAACGGCCGTCGGCGAAAACGATCTGTTCGGCGGACGACTGTAGCAGCCGCGCCGCGATCGCGCGCCCCTTCGCCAGCATCGTGTCCACCGTCTTGCACATCGCCGCGCCGCCCATGTGCATGGAGCGCGCCCCGCCGTGACCATTGCCCGCGCGCACCTCGCGCGTGTCGGCCTGCACGTAGCGGAAGGTCTCGATCGGCAGGCCAAGCAGGTCGGCAGCGATCTGCGCGTACGCCGTTTCGTGACCCATGCCGTTGGACTGCGTGCCAACCAGCAGCGCCACTCGGCCATCGTCCTCAAAGCGAATTTCCGCGCCCTCGTTCGGCGCGCCCCGTGCGGTCTCCATGAAGCAGGTGACACCGATACCGCGAAGCGCGCCACGCTGCTTCGCCGCGTTCCGGCGGGTGGCAAAACCGGTGTGATTTGCGGCGATGATCGCATCGTCCAGATTGGTGGCGAACCGGCCGCAGTCGATCACCGTACCAAGCGCCTTCCGATACGGAAACTCGGACACCAGATTGCGCCGGCGCAAACCGATCGCGTCAAATCCGCAACGCCGCGCCGCCTCATCGATCAGGCGTTCGATCATGTAGTTCACTTCCGGTTTGCCGGCACCGCGATACGCGTCGATCGGCACGGTGTTGGTGAACACGCCCTGCACGTCCATGAAGATCGCGGGGATCACGTAGCCGCTACCCATTGCATTGGCCGGCGCATTGGTGGAACTGCCCGGGCCGCCCGAGGAGAGATAGGCGCCCAGATTGGCCACTGTGGAAACATCCAGTGCCAGAAAGCGCCCTTCCGCATCCAGCGCAAGCTTCGCCCGCGTTACGTTGTCGCGGCCCTGTGCGGTGGTGATGAAATCCTCGGTCCGCTCGCTCATCCATTTGATCGGCCGGCCGAGCCGCCGCGCCGCCCAGAGCAGCAGGAGCCATTCGGGATACAGCGCGTTCTTGACGCCGAAGCCGCCACCGACATCGGGGCACGCAATGTGCATCTGTTCGGGCAGCACGCGGAACACATTGTCGGCGAGCTGTGTCTGCAGCGCATGCACGCCGGCGCCGGAGAACAGCAAATGATATCCCTCTGCGTCGTGGCGACCGATGGCGCCGCGCGGCTCCAGTGCGGAAATCACGATGCGGTTGTTGACAACCTCCAGCTCCACGACATGAGCCGCGGCTGCAAATGCGGCGCGCACCGCGGACTGGTCGCCCTTCTGGAAGCGATAGGACAGGTTGCCCGGCGCCTGATCCCAAAGTTGCGCCGCACTCGGCTCCAACGCCGCAACGGCATCGACAACGGACGGCAGAACCTGCCAGTCCACCGCGACAAGTTCAGCAGCATCCCGTGCGGCTGTGCGTGTTTCCGCAACTACGAACGCGACCGGGTCGCCGACATGACGCGCCTGATCGGAAGCGAGGGCGAAACGCGGCGGCACGATCATCGGCGCAATGCTTGCCACCGGCACCGTGCAGGGCAGCGGCCCGAGATCGCCGAGGTCCGCCGCAGTGAAAACGCCGAGCACGCCAGGGATTGCGCGCGCTGCACCGGTGTCGATGCGCTGGATCCTGGCATGCGCATGTGGCGAACGAACGACCTGCATCCAGGTCTGACCGGAATAGTCGATATCCTCGATGAACCGTCCGCGCCCGGTCAGGAAGCGCGCATCCTCCAGGCGGTACAGCGATTGGCCGCGAAACGACACGTTATGCCGGCGCCGCGTGCGCGCCGCGCACAAGTCGGCCAGGCAAGGCTCTGGTCGGTTCGCCGCCGCGATAGACCGGCACGCCGGAGACGATTGTCGCCACGTAACCGTCGGTGCGTTGCACCAGGCGACGCCCGCCACTCGGCAGGTCGTACACCACCTCTGGCGGCCGCAACTGGAGCCGGCTGTAGTCGATCACATTGATGTCGGCTTTGTAGCCGGCGGCGAGCACGCCGCGATCGTGCAGACCGATGGCATTGGCGGAATCGCGCGTCAGCCGCTTGATCGCCCAAGGCAACGGGAATTTCGCTCCTCGCGTGCGATCGCGCGTCCAATGCGTCAGCATGTAGCTGATCGCGCTCGAATCGCACAGCACGCCGACATGCGCACCGCCGTCGCCCAGTCCGACGATCGTCGCATCATGGCCAAGCATGTCGTGCACCGTGTCGAGATTGCCGTAGCTGTAGTTGGACAGCGGCCGATACAGGATCGCCCTGCCGCCGCGTTCAAGCAGCAGGTCGTAGGCAACGTCTTCCGGTGCACGCCCTTCGCGCGCCGCCATCGCAGCCACGCTCGCGTCCGGTGCGGGTTCGTAGTCAGGTGGATCACCCAGCGGGAAGATGCGATCCCATTTCGCGACGCGACGCCCCATGCCCAGGTTGCCGTCCATCTCGGCAAACAGGCGCGCGCGGAACTCGGGCTGGCGCAGGAACGCGATGCGTTGCTCAAACGGCAGCGAAGCGATCGCCTGATAGCTTGGGCGATTGACAAACGGGTTCTGTGAAATCTCGAAGCCCAGCAGTATGCCCGTCGGCCGTGTCAGCACCTGGCCGAGCATCGGCAATCCGGAAGAATTCGCCTCCGCTATCCAGCCGGCGAGGCGACGCCATTCCTCCGGCTTGTTGTCACGCTGCAGCAGCGTGATCGCCATCGGCCGCCGCGAGATCGCTACCAAACGCCGCAGCATGGCGAACTCGTCCTCGACATCGTCGAAGTCGGAGATCACCTGCATCCAGCCCTCGCCGAGATCGCGAAGCGCGCCCGCAATGGCCGCAAGTTCCGCCTCCTCCGCGTTCAGCGTCGGGATCGATCGGCCGTCCAAAGTCTTGTGGTTCAGCGTGCGTGAGGTGGAGAAACCCAGAGCACCCGCCTTGATCCCCTCCGCGGCCAGCCGCGCCATCTCGATGCGGTCCGCTTCGCTGGCGGGTTCGCGGTCGGCGCCGCGCTCGCCCATGACGAACACGCGCAATGCCGCGTGCGGCACCTGCGTCGCGATATCCATGTCGTATGGACGCGCGTCGAGCGCATCGAGGAAGTCGGGAAAACTCTGCCAGTTCCAGGGCAGACCCTCGGTCAGCACGACCTCGGGAATGTCCTCCACGCCCTCCATCAGTTTCACCAGCATGTCGCGTTGCGACGGCATGCAGGGCGCGAACCCGACGCCGCAGTTGCCGAACAGCGTGGTGGTGACGCCATTCCACGACGACGGGGTGATGCGGCTGCTCCAGGTCGCCTGCGCGTCGTAATGCGTGTGCGGATCGACAAATCCAGGTGTGACCAGCATGCCGCGCGCGTCGATCTCTTCCATGCCCTTGGCGGCGATCCTGCCGACAGCCGCAATCTTTCCAGCGGAGATTGCAACGTCGGCTTCGAACGGTTCGGCGCCGGTGCCGTCGATGACCGTGCCGTTGCGGATGATCAGGTCGGTCATTGCATCACAACCCCAATTTGTCGGCGATGCCAAAGCCCTGCGCCAGATCCTGCAGCTTCGTCCACGTGGCATCCTCCACCGGGATGCCGTTCTTGCGGCGATCCTGCTCGCGACGGAATTCGATCTCGCCGGGGTACAGCACCTCGGTGAAGCCCTGCGCCGGCGGCGTCGCCTTCAGGTACTGCGCAAACTCGGTCACTTCCTGCCTGAACGTATCCAGATTGCGGAACGCAGCGACGTTGAACACGGCGATGAAGCAGCCATCGTTGTGCCGCCCGGTGGGTTCGACGCCAAAACCGAGTCCGGTCAGCAGGCCGGAAAGGATTTCCACGATCGTCGCAAGGCCGTAGCCCTTGTAGCCCTCTGCACCACCGACCGGCAGCAGCGCCCCGCCCTGGCGCAGCACGCGCGGATCGGTGGAGGGCTTCCCGTCGGCGTCGATCAGCCAGCCCGCCGGCACCTGCTCGCCGCGCGCCGTCGCCACGTTGATCTTTCCAGCGGCTGCCGCCGACGTCGCCATATCAAAGAACAGCGGGCCTTCCAGGTTGGAGGGGATGGCAAAACAGATCGGATTTGTGCCCAGCCGCGCCTTCGCGCCACCGAACGGCGCAACCGCCTTCGCGCTGCGGCCGGAATCGGCGGTGATCATCGCGATCAGCCCCTCGCGCGCGGCCATCAGCGGATACGAGGCAAGCCGGCCGACATGGCTCTGGCGATACACCGTCGCGGCGGCCACGTTCTGCTTCTTGGCCTTGTCGATGGTGTAGCGCATCGCGCGGTCGGTCACGACGTAGCCAAAACCCCAGTTGCCATCTATCACCGTCGTGGTGGGTGTTTCCTCGATGATGTTCCACGGCGCGCCGGGCACGATGTGGCCGACCTTGATGCGCTCGATGTAGGTCGGGATCAGAATGATGCCGTGCGAATCATGGCCAACGAGATTGGCGCCAATGTTATAGCGCGCAATCGTCGCCGCCTCCTCGGCCGATGCGCCGGCAGCCTGCAGCAGCGCGTTGGCGATCTCGATCAGGCGATCGGCTGAAACGTTCGGCATGGTGCCCTCCCTGCCCGGTTGCCGTGAGCAAGGCGGCGAAGCCCGGCACTGTCAACCCCGTCCGGAATGGCGTAGCCTGACACCCACCGATGATGGGAGGAGCAGACCATGGCAAGCCAAGCAAACGTCTATGCCAGCGTGGCCGGGACTGTCGGCCGAAGCGACAAGGACAAGGGAGCCGTCGGGGTGTTTCGTCGACCCGCGGATACCGGCGTGTGGGAGCATGTGATCAGCGAGTTCGACAGCAACACCGTCTACGTGCACCCGACCGATCCGAATATCGTCTTCGCCGGCACGCACGACGGCGTGTATCGCAGCACCGATCGCGGCAAGACTTTCAAGCGCGCCAACTTCCCGGACAAAGGGATGCAGATCTGGTCGTTCATGGTCGATGCCGGCAATCCGAAGCTGGTGTATGCGGGTGGCTCGCCGGTTGCGGTGTACCGCAGCGAGGACAGCGGCGAGACATGGCGGAAGCTGCCCGATCCCAACATGCCGACGCGGTGCGTGATGCCGTTTGCCTGCCGCGTGATGCGCATGGCGCAGCACCCAAGCAAGCCCGGCACGATCTTCGCCGCACTCGAGGTCGGCGGCGTGATGCGCACGACCGATGGCGGCGAGAGTTGGAAGGATTGCAGCGACGACCTGATCCGTCTGGCGCAGAGGCCGCATTTGAAGAGCAAGATCGTCAGCGACACCTCGGATGAGGGCATGTTGGATGGCCACGCGATCGCCATCAGCCCGGCGGATCCGGATGCGGTGATCGTCGCGGTGCGCATGGGTCTGTTCCGCACTGCCGATGGCGGCGACTCCTGGCAGGACATGGAGGTTGGCCGGTTCTCGCCGACCACCTATGGGCGCGATATCAAGGCGTCGCCGAGCGAACCGAACACGCTCTACTCGGCGCTGAGTGTCGCCGCGGCGAGCAAGGACGGTGCGGTCTACCGCAGCCAGGACAAGGGCAACACCTGGCAGCGCTTCGACAAGGTGCAGGTGCACGGCACGATCATGTCGGTGGCGCCGCACCAGACCGATCCGAAGCAGGTGTACCTTGCCGCGCGCTACGATGGCGAGATCTTCGGCACGCTTGACGGCGGAGAGAACTGGCAGTCGATGAACCTGCCGCACGGCGTGAAGGACGTTTACTCGGTGGCCTGCGGGTAGCCTCACCCCTCACCCTGCCCTCTCCCCTCTCCAGCAAGTGGCTGGAGAGGGGAGAGGAGGTAGGTGCTGCTTCTCAGGCCAGCACGCCCAACGTCCGCAGCCGCGCGACCTCGTCTGCCGAGTAGCCCGCCTCGCGCAGCACATCTTCACTGTGCTGCCCGACGAACGGCGCAGGCCGCGGCGCGACCTTGGACGTGCCCTCGAGTTGGAATGGGCTCGACACCGTCAGCGTGTTGCTGTCGGCGAACGGCACCAATGCGCCGATCGCCTGCATCTGCGCATCGTCCGTCACGTCATCGATTCTTCCGACCACGCCGAACGTAACGCCCACCGTATCGAGGATCGTGCGCCACTCCGCCATGTCGCGTGTAGCGAAGATCGCATCCAACTCCACCACCAGCGCCTGTGCGTTCTGCTTGCGGCCTTCCCTGGTGGCGAAGCGCGGATCGTCGGCGAGGTCCTCGCGGCCGATCGCATTCAGCAGCGGGTGCCACTGCCGTTCCTCGTTCCACAGCGCCATGATGAACCAGCGGCCATCGCTGCAGCGATAGTGGTTGGCGAGCGCATTTGGGGCCGCTCGCGCGGCGGGCGATGCGGCACGGTCTCGCCGAACAAGCCGCGTCTGCACGAAGCATCCGTTGGCCCACAGGCCGTTCTGCAGCAGCGACGAGCGCGCAATGCCGCCGTGGCCGGTCTTCTCGCGGCGATACAGCGCAGTGACGATGGCGGCATACAGGCCGGTGGCGCTGGGATGATCGCCCATACCAGGCGCCGAGCGCGCCGGCACCGTATCCTCGTCGGCGCGTACAGCGTCCATCAGACCGGTGCGCGCCCAATAGGCCGTCGAGTCGAAGCCGGTCTTCGCCGCCTCGTCGCCGGCCTCGCCGTACGCGGTGAAGGATGCGTAGATCAGCCGCGGATTGAGCGGCAGCAGATCGCCCGGCGCCAGCTTCAATCGGTCGCGCACCGGCAGCGGAAAGTTGGTGACAAACACATCGGCATCGGCGACCAGACGATACAACACGGCGCGGCCCGCCTCGTGCTTCAGGTCGAGCGCGAGGCTGCGTTTGTTACGCGATGTCAACTGCCAGTAGTAGTCGTTCGGTGCGCCGCTGGCGCTGCGCGCGCGCCAGGGATCGCCGGCGCCCGGCGGCTCGATCTTGATCACGTCGGCGCCGAAGTCCGACATGATCGTCGCGGCTGCCGGTCCAGCGATCCAGCTTGCGCAGTCGATGACCTTCAGGTCGGAGAACAGGTGCTCGGTCATATGACTACGGCTTCTGGTTGCTGAAGATGACCGTCCCCGACGCAGCGAACATTCCGCCGACACCGTGACAGACAGAAATCTTCGCGCCGGGGATTTGTGCCGGCGCAATCCCGCGCATCTGCCGTACGCTCTCCTGCAACGCATACATGCCGTACATGCCTGAATGCATATACGAAAGCCCCCCGCCGTTGGTGTTCAACGGGAGCTTGCCGCCCGGCGCGGTGTTGCGTTCCGCGATGAAGCGGCCGGCCTCACCGCGCGGCACGAAGCCCAGATCCTCCAGTCCATACAGTGGCAGATGCGCGAACGCATCGTAGATCATCAGGTGATCCACGTCCTTGTGTGTAATGCCTGCCTCACGGAACGCCGTCGGTCCCGCGACGCTGAACGCGCGCGAGCTGGTAAAGCTTTCCATCTGGCTCACCATCGGCGTTTCCACGCTCTCGCCGGTGCCGAGAATGTAGACCGGCTTCGTCGGAAAATCCTTGGCACGGTCTGCGGACGTCAGGATCAGCGCGCCACCGCCGTCGGTGACCAGGCAGCATTGCAGCAGCCGGAACGGATAGGCGATCATCCGCGAGCCGAGCACGTCCTCGACGGTGATCGGATTGCGGAACGTCGCGCGCGGGTTCTTTCCCGCCCATTCGCGCTGCACCACCGAAACCATGGCGAGCTGCTCGTGCGTGACGCCGTAGGTCTTCATGTAGCGCAGCACCGGAATCGGAAACAGGCTCGGCGGGCCCATCGGGCCGAACGGCTGCTCGAACTGCCCGTTCAGGCTGGAGGCCGGCACCGGGCGTGGCACGCGGCCGATCCCGGAACGGCCGCTCTCGCCGTGGGTAACCAGGATGGTCTTCGCGAGCCCTGCTTCGATCGCCGCCGCGGCATGGCGGACATGGATCATGAACGAGCAGCCGCCCACGGACGTGCCATCCACCCAGGTCGGCGTGATGCCAAGATAGTGAGCGATCTGCACCGGCGTCTCGCCGGCGGTGGCGACACCGTCGATGTCCTTTGGACTGAGCCCGCAATCCGCCATCGCGTTCAGCGCCGCATCGGCGTGCAACTGGATCTGCGACATGTCGGGTATGACGCCGAGCTTGGTGGTTTCCGCGGCGCCGACGACGGCAACTGTGTTGTGCGGCATCGGCCCTACACCTTCGCCGGACGGAAGAACGGCAGCGTGACCGTGTCGTTCTGCTTCTCGAACACCACTTCGAGCGGCATGTCGAGCTGCAGCGCCTCCGGAGTCTGCAGGCACTCGACGATGTTGGTCATCATGCGCGGGCCCTCTGCCAGCTTGACCACGGCGATCGCATAGGGCGGCTCGAAGCCTGGCACCTTGCGGTGGTGGATCACATAGGTGTCGAGCACCGCCTTGCCGCTGGCCTTCAGCACCGACACGCTGCGCGAGGCGCAGGCGGGACAGAACGGCCGCGGCGGGAAATACACCTTGCCGCACGCATCGCAGCGCTGCAGGCGCAACTCGCCCGCCTTTGTGCCGTCCCAGAAATGCTGCGTTTCGGGCGTGGGTTGGGGCAGGGCGCGGCCTGGCTCGGGCATTTGACGTTTCCTCGATTCAATTGGTCGTGGGCTTGCGGCGGCCGGCAACATAGGTGGCGCCTTCGGGACCGGCATGTTCGGTGTGGCGGCAGCCGTTGGTCATGCTGAACGTGTCGCCCACCTTGTAGGTGTTGCGCTGGCCCTCGGCGACGATCGTCATCTCGCCGGCGACGACAAGCAGGCGCGCGTCGAAGTCGTGCGCATGCTCCGGATTGATCGCGCCGGGCTGCATTGTATTGATGACGACCTGATAACCGTCGCGCTGCAATTCCGCCTCGAATGCGGTGCGGTCCATAGACAGTGTCCTCCCCATTGGTCCGTGGCAAGGCTAGAGCGGTTTGCGCATGGCTGGCAACGCGGGGCGGCGGTGAAGCCGTGAGAAATCATCTCCGCGGTGCTTCGCGGCCCTCCGCGCAATTGTTGTGGACAAACGGACTGCACCGCTTTCGCCCCGATGGGCACCGCCTGATCATGCTGACCGATCCTTAAGTCTTTACGCGGAGAACAGCGAAGAACCGCAGAGCGCCGCGGAGGCCATTTATGCTCGTGCAGCAGAATCTCACTGAACGTGTCATCGGATTGGCGATCGATGTGCACAGGGAACTCGGACCTGGACTGCTGGAGTCGGTCTATGAAACGTGCCTCGGCCTTGAATTGAATCAGGCGGGCATTCCGTTCATACGCCAGGCGCCGATCCCGGTCATGTATCGAGGCCAGCGCCTGAATACGGGCTTCCGTGCTGATTTCCTGATCTCCGCAGACCTGATCGTCGCGGTCAAGGCGATCGAGCGGCTGCTCCCGACACACGAAGCACAGCTCCTGACTTACCTTCGGATGAGTGGCTGCCAGGTCGGGCTCCTGTTCAATTTCAATGCCATCCGGTTGAAGGACGGCCTGCGTCGACTCGTGCGGAGCCGGCAAGCCGAGCCTGCCTGACTTACCCTACCAGCACGGCCTTGCCGATCACCTTGCGGTCGATCACCGCCTGCATCGCATCGGCTGCCTGTGCGAGCGGGAAGCGATGCGAGATGCACGGCCTCAATTTCCCCTGCGCGGCCAGTCCGATCAGCGCCTTCATGTTGGCGATCGCCAGCGCAGGGTCTGCTTCGTTCAGGCCGCCGATGCGCACGCCGACCGCGTCGATGCCCTTGATCAGCAGGTAGTTGCTGCGGATGTTGGTCGGCCCACCGCCGAGAAAGCCAAGGATCAGAATCCGTCCGCACCAGGCAAGACAGCGCAGCGACTCATCGGTCACCTGCGCGCCGATCGGATCATAGACGACATCGACACCGCGCCCACCGGTCAGTTCCTTCACCGTGTCAATGAAGCCGCCCTGGTAGCCGATCGCGTGATCGGCGCCCTCCTCCAGGCAGGCCGCGCGCTTTTCGTCCGTGCTCGCAGTGGCGATCACCTTTGCGCCGAACTGCTTCGCTACCTGGATCGCCGCGATGCCGATGCCGCCCGCGGCGCCATGCACCAGCACCCATTCGCCGGATTTCAGCCGTCCCCGCTGCAGCAGCGCATGATAGGCGGTCCCGTAGGCGCCGCGGAACACGCCAGCCGCCTCCAGGCTCATCCCCGCCGGCACGAGATCGCACAGCGCGGCCTTGGCATTGCCCAGTTCGGCACAGGCGCCGAGGCTGTGCCGGCTCATCACCTTGTCGCCGACGCGGAACTGCGCCACGTCGGGTCCGACGGACAGCACCGTGCCGGCCGCCTCGCCGCCGGGAATGAACGGCGGTTCCGGACGGAACTGGTATTTGCCCGCCAGCATCAGCACATCGACATATTGCACGCCGCGCGCCTCGATGCGGACCTGCACCTCGCCGGGACCCGGTGCAGGCGGATCCGGCACGTCACGCAGCGCCAGCACCTCCGGGCCACCGAACGCCTCGCACACCACCGCTTTCATCGGCACATTCCTTGCTGCAAGCGGCGCAATATCGCCCTGTCACAACCGGAGCGACAACAGCATCGGCCCGTACTTCGTCAGGAACAGTGCGAAGGCACCGATCCAGGCAAGTCCGGAAAGTTCGATCAGACCCGCCTGCGCATCGATCGGCCATGCGGCGGCCATGCGCAGCACGGCCGATGCGCTCACCAGGGCGAAGCTCGTGATGGTGGCTGCATCGGCGCGCAGGGCGCGGCCGGTATGGCCAAGCGTCGCGCGCGTCATCACCGCAAGGATCATCGTGCCCATCGCACCGGCGGTCAGCGCATGCACCGCGGCGGCGGTCGGCACCGCGTCAGTGAGCAGCGACAGCCCGAGCAGCGCGACGCCCGCCACCAGCCAGAGATACCCGACATGCAGGACCAGCAGCAGCGGGTCGGCAAGGGTTGCCACGCCGCGCCAGCGTGCCAGCCGGACCGCGTGCAACGCCGCGCCAAGCAGCAGCAAAACGCCGACCGGCTTCCGGTCCGGCAGGAATGTCCACGCGATCATTGCGGTGAGCAGGGTGCCGAGCACGACGTGGTCCGGCATCCCGGCCGAATTCGGCAGGCGCGACGCACCGCGCTCGGTGAGCCAGTTGCGTGTGAACGCCGGGACGATCCGTCCGCCGATCACCGAGATCAGCACGATCACCGCGGCAACGCCAAGACGCCAGCCAATCCCGATCGGAACGGGAATGCCAAGCGCCTGCAGATGCATCAGTAGATTGGCGATCGCCAGCACAGCCACCGGCACGAGCAGCGGATAGTTGCGTCGGTTGCGCGCGGCGACGAGTTCGCGCGCGGCGATCGCCTCCAACGCGACAGCGAACGCGAGGTCCGCCATGGGGGTAAACCAGCCAGGAACCAGCGCGGAGACCAGACACGCGGCCCGACCGAGCAGCCACAATGAAGCCAGCACCGCAAGCGGCGTTCCGGCGACCGGCGCGCGATTGGTCCAGTTCGGAATCGCCGTGAGCAGAAAGCCGCCGACCGCAGCCATGACGAAGCCGAACAGCATCTCGTGGATGTGCCAGCTCAGCGGGTCGAAGCGGCTCGGCAGATCGATCCCGCCGGCGAACAGCGACAGCCATACCGCCAGGGCCAGTGCCGACCAAGTCGCGGCGCCGAGGAAGAAGGGGCGGAATCCCGCGGTGAGCAGTGGCGGCATCGCGTTCACTTTGCGGTTCCCACTTTGCGGTTCCTCGGCGCTGTATCCATAATCGCACAACAGCAGCGAGGGGACACGGCCATGTCAGGCGCCAACACGTTCAAGTTCGTCATGCTGCCGCCGCAGTCGAACATCACGCGGGGCTGGGGCAGGCAGCTCGCGGACGCGATGCCCGAGGTGCGGGTGGTGATTGCCGAGGACCAGGCGACGGCGGAACGCGAGATTGTCGATGCCGAGGCGGCGTTCGGCCGGCTGCCGCGCGAGGTGCTGGCCAAGGCGCGCCGGCTGCGCTGGCTGCAGGCGCCGCAGATCGCGCCGCCGGCGGGATATTATTATCCTGAGCTGATCGAGCACTCGCTGACGGTGACCAACTTCCGGGAGATCTTCAACGACCATATCAGCGCACACATCATGGCCTTCGTGCTGGCCTTTGCGCGCGGGCTGCAGATCTATATCCCGCAACAGCTTCGCCGCGAGTGGAAGAAGCCTGGCGACAACAGCGACGTCGTGCACCTGCCGGAGGCGACCGCCCTTATCGTCGGCGTCGGCGGGATCGGCGCCGAGACCGCACGGCTCGCCGCCGCGTTCGGCATGACGGTGCTGGCGACAGATGCGCGGCGGGCCGCGGCACCGCCCGGCGTGACGGAACTGCACAAGCCGGACGCACTCGACGCGCTGCTGCCACGGGCGGACTTCGTCATCCTGACGGTGCCGCACACGCCGGCGACCGAAGGCTTCATGCACCGCGCGCGTTTCCAGCGCATGAAGCGCAGCGCGTTCTTCATCAACATCGGCCGCGGCATGACGACGAAACTGGATGATCTGGTGGCGGCGCTGAACGGGGGAGAGATCGCCGGCGCCGCACTCGATGTATACGAGCAGGAGCCGCTGCCGGCCGACCATCCGCTATGGACAATGCCGAACGTGCTGCTGACGCCGCACACGGCAGGGCACGGGCCGTATCTCGATGACCGGCGCTACCAGATCATGATCGACAACTGCCGTGCATTTCTGGTTGGCAAGCCGCTGCGCAACGTCGTCGACAAGGCCACCTGGTTCTGACGCGCCCCCGTCAGAGGAAGTCGCGCGCCCGCTCGATGTCCTCCAGCACGCCGGTCTGCGAGACGAGCAGCACCTCGTCGAAGCCAAGCTCCTCCATCCGCTTCAGTCTCTGGCGCGCCTCGTCCGGCGGACAGGTGAGCGCGACGTTGGATGCCGCGGCGATGCTTGCGGATTCCGGACGGTTGTCGAAATCGACCGCGACGTTGGCGAGCACGGCATTGGTGCCGCCCGCCTCGCGATAGATGCGCATGCCATGCTCGAGATCGTCCCAACTGCTGAACCGGCCGGATGGCGTCCAGCCTTGGCACTGCTTGGCCGCGTAGGTGATCCAACGCGGACTGCGCCAGGCACCGAGCAGGATCGGCGGTCCGCCCTCGCACCCCGGCCACGTGGACAAGACTCCGCCGCCGTTGACCGCCTCGCCGCGCCATGCCTGGCGCATGATGTCGAGCGACTGCATCAGGGTGCGGAAACGCTGGCTGTAGTCGTAGCCGAGCAGCACGAAGTCGTCCTCGGTCGAGCCGCTGCCGACGCCGAGCCGCAGTCGGCCTCCGGACAGTGCCTGGACCGACTGCACGCGGTGGGCGAGTTCGATCGGGTTGCGCAGCGGCACCTGCAGCACCGCAATGCCGAGTTCGACCCGTTCGGTCGCCGTCGCAAGCGCCGCCAGCGCGGTGAGCGGATCCAGGGTGGGCCGGCCGCGGCCTAGCGAATCTCCCACCCAGATCCCCGGAAAGCCGCTGGCTTCGATCCGGCGGGCATAATCGGCCATTCGACCGAGCAACCGGGTGTGATGTTCCGCCCCAGGGCTCAATCGGACCATGGCGCTAACTCTCATTGGCGCCTGCCGTTGGAAAATCTCGCCGTCACGACATCCCCCTGTCTTCCATGCCCGAGCACTGGAGAAAGGATGCAACATATCCGCAGTAGCGCCAACCTTGCTGCGGCCGGCAGGCTTATGTATTATCCAAGAATGAACTTGGGTAACCTCTTGAGCGCGAATTACTCCCCCGCCGCGGATCGGCTGCTCGGTGTGTTCAAGCGCCGCGGCCCACAAGGCATCGCCGACATCGCTGCCGTGCTCGGCATCACCAATGAGGCTGCGCGACAGCAGGTTGCCCGACTGGCCGCCGATGGACTGCTGGCGGCGGACACGGAGCGGCGCGGCATCGGCCGTCCGACCCGCCTCTGGCATCTGACCGCCGCCGGCCATGCGCGTTTTCCGGACACCCATGCAGAATTGACCCTGCGACTGATCGATGCGGTGCGTTCCGACCTCGGTGAGGCCGCCCTGGATCGGCTGATCCGCGTTCGGGAGGCGGACACCTTGCAGGTCTATCGCGACGCCCTGGCCGGCGCCCGCTCGCTCGCAGACAAGCTCGCACGGCTGACGGAAATCCGCTCGCGCGAGGGCTATATGGCCGAGTGGCGGACGGATGGCGCGGGGTTCCTGCTGCTGGAGAACCACTGCCCCATCTGCGCCGCGGCGACTGCCTGCCAGGGCTTCTGCCGGTCCGAACTGGACGTGTTCCGCGCCGTGCTGGGCCCCGATGTCATGGTCGAACGAACCGACCACATCCTGGCCGGGGCACGGCGCTGCGCCTATCGCATCGTCCCCAACGCCACCGCCACGCCGGAGACCCGCCATGACCTGGATCAACGCTCTGCCACTGGCTGAACTCGCAGCGCAGGGCACCGCGCTCGTGCGCCACGCCGGCCAGCAGATCCTGCTGCTGCACAGCGAGCGCGGGGTGTTCGCGTGCGCCAACCGTTGCCCGCACGAGGGCTATCCGTTGAGCGAGGGTTCGCTGGCCGATGGCTGCGTACTCACCTGCAACTGGCACAATTGGAAGTTCGATCTGGTTTCCGGCGCAACGCTCGTCGGCGGCGATCAACTGCGGCGCTATCCGGTTCGCCTGGAGGCTGGCCACGTTTGGCTGGACGTTGCCCCACCCGATCCCGAGCAGCGGCGACGCGCGGCGCTTGCGGGCGTCGAGAAGGCCCTGGAGGACACCGACCAGCAACGCCTCGTGCGCGAGACCGCCCGGTTGGTGCACATCGGCGCCGACCCGGCCGATGCCGTCGCAGTCGGTGTCGCATGGCTGGCGGAGCGGCTGGAGTTCGGCACCACGCACGCCATCGCCGGAGCGCCTGACTGGCTGCTGCTGTCCGAGCAGCCCGGCATCGGCCGTGCGCAGAGGATTGCCGCGGTGGGCGAAATCCTCGGCCACATGGCGGACGATGCCCGCACCGGACGCCGCTTTCCGTTTCCGCCCGGGGAGACGGCCTGGAACGAAATGGTGTTTCTCGCCGCGATCGAAGCCGAGGATGCGCCAGGCGCCTGTGCCATGCTGCGGGGGGCCCTTGCGGCACACAGCACCGTGGCCGATCTGCTGCCGGCGCTGGCGACCGCAGCGCTGAGCCACTACGCGGATTTCGGCCATTCGCTGATCTATGCGGTGAAGACCGCCGATCTGGCCGGGCGCCTTGGGCAGGTGTCGGCCGAACCGCTGCTACTGATGCTTGCCCGCAGCCTGGTCTACGCCGCGCGGGAAGACCTGCTGCCGGAGTTCCGCGACTATCGCACGCATCTCGTGGCCTGGGGGGAGCGGTGCGAGCCTTGCCCGCCGCTCGATGCCGCCGCGCTGCGCCGTACCACGGCGAAATCGGCGATGGCGACCGTTGCCGCCTGGGGCGCCCGGCATCCACCAGAGGCCATCTTCCCGGTGCTCGTGGAGAGCGCCGCCTGGATCCTGCTGCATGTCGATGATCGCCTGCTCGTCAGCGTCGACGCCAAACTTGCCGACAACATCAACTGGCTCGACTTCACCCACATGCTGACCTTCGCCGAGGCCGCCTGCACCGCGGTGCGCCTGCGGCCAGCGCTCTGGCCGGCGGTGCTGCTGCAGCTTGCCTGCTTCATCGGTCGCAATGCCGGCTACGTTGATGCGGGTCTGGACACGGCGAGCTATGCGGTCGCCGACATCGGCGGCTTCATCGCCGAACGCAGGAACGCATTGTTCGACCACGGCCGCGACCGCTTCATCATTTCCGTGCATCTGATCAAGACGCTGCAGGCCGCGGCCGCACTGATGGCGACGCTTCCAGTGCAGGCACCGCTGCTCGCGGCGGCGATGAACCGGTTTCTCGACGCGCCGATGAAGGGCCGCCACGTTCTGCGTACTGCGCGCCAGATGTGGGACCTGGTCGAAATCCGAGTGACCAATAGCCGCGTGCTGCGCTGCCCCGCAGCCATACCGTCGCCAGGCTCGAACGGCGGTGGATCAGCCGCCGTTCATTCGATCGTAATGGACCTGAGGTTCACCGCGATGCCCTCCCAACGCGTACCGACGAGGCGATCGAGAAGGCGCCGGTCTGCGGTCATCAGCTTCGCGGAATGCTCCTCCGCAAGGGCGAGGTAGAAGCAGTCGTACGCAGGATGATTGAGCAGACGTGAGATAACCACTGCGCGTTGCGCCAAAGACGCGAGCGGGATCAGGCCGTCGAAGGCAAGCGGCAGGCGGGCTGCAGCATGGTCATGCTGTTCGGGCAACATGGTGCCCGCACGAACGGCTTTCCAGCCGGCGTTGGCGACCTCCGCCACGATCAGGTCGGGTGCGATCAGCAGGTCCTGCCCGGCCAGCAGGGCAGCGGCCTGCTCGGTACCCTGCTCCTCGACGAACCATTTCAGCGCGACGCTTGCATCGATGACGACGGTCACCGTTCGGCGCGGCTTTCGCGCACAAGGTCCTCTGCCAGACGTCGGGGCTTTTTGGGTGTCAGGGTTCGGACCGCGGCGAATTCAGCCGCAAGGTCCGCGCGGGGGTGGCCGGCCGCGCGGGCCAGCACGTCCCGTAACTCGGCTTCCAGGGACACGCCATGGACCGTGGCACGCGCGCGCAGTGCCGCAAGGACCGTGTCGTCCACGTTGCGGATCAGGACCTGGCCCATGCGAGTGCGCTCCATGCTGATATCGTTGCCGCTATCATATGGGAGCCCGGTGCGCCAGTCAACGCACGCCTTGCAAGCGTCGTGGCGAAGCCGGCTTTGACGCTACAGCGTCAGTGCCCCAGCGCCTGGACGATCTCCTCGGTCATCTTCTTGGCGTCGCCGAACAGCATCATCGTGTTCGGCCGGAAGAACAGTTCGTTGTCCACCCCCGCATAGCCCGACGCCATCGAGCGCTTCACGAACAGCACCGTCGCCGCCTTCTCCACATCCAGGATCGGCATCCCATAGATCGCCGATTGCGGGTCCGTCTTCGCCGCCGGATTGGTGACGTCGTTGGCGCCGATCACATAGGCCACATCGGCGGTGGAGAATTCGTTGTTGATCTCCTCCAATTCGAACACCTCATCGTACGGCACATTGGCTTCGGCGAGCAGCACGTTCATGTGGCCGGGCATACGGCCGGCGACCGGGTGGATGGCGTATTTCACCGTCACGCCTTCCTTCTTCAGCGTATCCGCCATCTCGCGCAGTGCGTGCTGCGCCTGCGCCACGGCCATGCCGTAGCCTGGCACGATGATGACCTTCGTCGCGTTCTTCATGATGAAGGCGGCATCCTCGGCGTTGCCGCTTCTCACCGTGCGGTCGGCCGCACCGGCCGCAGCACTGATGGAGCCGCCCTCGTTGCCGAAGCCGCCCAGCAGCACGTTGATGATGCTGCGGTTCATGCCCTTGCACATGATGTAGGACAGGATCGCGCCCGACGCGCCGACCAGCGAGCCGGTGATGATCAGTGCCAGGTTCTGGATGGTGAAGCCGATGCCGGCAGCGGCCCAGCCGGAGTAGGAATTCAACATCGACACGACCACCGGCATGTCCGCGCCGCCGATCGGGATGATGATCAGAAACCCCAGCCCGAATGCCAGCAGCGCGATCAGCCAGAACAGAAACTGGCTGCCTGTGGCGACGAACACGACGATCAGCACCACCAGCAGGATGCCGAGCCCGAGGTTCAGCTTGTGCTGGCCGGGAAACGTGATCGGCGCCCCGCTCATCAGCGCCTGCAGCTTGGCGAATGCGATCAGCGAGCCGGAGAACGTGATCGCGCCGATGGCCAGACCCACCGACATCTCGATCAGGCTTTCGGTGTGGACGTTGCCGACCGTGCCGATGCCGAATGCCTCAGGCGCATTCAGTGCCGCGGCGGCGACGAACACCGCGGCGAGGCCGACCAGCGAGTGGAACGCCGCGACAAGCTGCGGCAGCGCCGTCATCTGGATGCGCAGCGCGACGAACGTGCCGATCGCGCCGCCGATGATAATGCCGAGGAAGATCAGCCCGTAGCCAAGGCCGCCCATGCCGTGGTGGGCGAGCGTTGCGACCACCGCCACCGCCATGCCGATCATGCCGAAGCGGTTGCCCTGGCGCGACGTGACCGGGCTCGAAAGTCCGCGCAGCGCCAGGATGAACAGGACGGCGGCGATCAGGTAGGCGAGGGCGGTCAGGTTCGCGGACATCGGCCGGCGCCTCTATTGCCGCCGTCGGAACATCGACAGCATGCGTTGCGTCACGACGAAGCCGCCGAAGATGTTCACCGATGCGAGGGTGACTGCAATAAACCCGAACCCCGTCGCCCAGCCGCTGGTACCCAGCCCGGTCGCCAGCATCGCGCCGACCACGATCACCGAGGAAATGGCGTTGGTCACCGACATCAGTGGCGAATGCAGCGCCGGGGTGACGTTCCACACCACGTAGTAGCCGACGAAGCAGGCCATCAGGAAAACCGAGAGCAGGTAGATGAACGGCTCCACCTCGGAGACGACGACGCCGGTGCCCATGATCAGTGAGTGCGCGTGGGCGGCGAGTTCGCTGGCCCGCTGTGCGAGGCGATCGGCTTCGTCGGCCAACTGGGTAGGGTTCATCGTCGCATCTCCGGGCTCAGGCGGCTTGCGCGGGAAGGAACTGCGGGTGCACGACGGCGCCGCCCCGGGTCAGCAGCACGCCTTTCACGATATCGTCGCCCTCCGGCAGCTTCGGCGCATTCGCGTCCTTGTCCCAGAACGTGGTCAGGAAGGTCAGCAGGTTGCGCGCATAGAGCGACGAGGAGGCGACCGGGATGCGGCCAGGCCAGTTGTAGTAGCCCAGGATAGTCACGCCGTTCGCGGTGGTGATGCGCTCGCCGGGGACGGTCGCGGCGCAATTGCCGCCCGCATCGGCGGCAAGATCGACGATGACGCTGCCGGGGCGCATGGACTGCACCATCGGCTCGGTGACGATCACCGGCGCCTTGCGCCCCATCACCAGCGCGGTGCAGACGACGATGTCGTTCTTGGCGATCGTGGTGGCCATCAGCTCCGCCTGCTTCTGGCGGAACGCCGCACTCATCTCGCGCGCATATGCGCCGGTCTGGCCCGCGGTCTCCTCGTCCTCGACACCGACGAAGCTCGCCCCGAGCGATTTGATCTCCTCCTTGGCGGCGGGCCGGACGTCGGTGGCCGAGACGATGGCGCCGAGCCGTCGCGCGGTGGCGATCGCCTGCAGGCCGGCGACGCCGGCGCCGATCACGAGCAGCCGGGCGGGCGGCACCGTGCCGGCGGCGGTCATCATCATCGGGAAGCCGCGCTGGAACGCACCGGCCGCCTCGATCACCGCGCGATAACCGGCCTGATTTGCCTGGCTCGACAGCACGTCCATCGCCTGGGCGCGGGTAATGCGGGGCAGCAGCTCCATCGCGACGCAGTCGATGCCCGCCTCTGCCAGGGAGGAAACCACGGCCGGATCGGCGAACGCACTGGCAATGCAGATCAGCAGGGCGCCGCGCGGGACCAGCGAAAGCTGCTCGGGCAGCGGCATCTGCACAGAGAAGACGATTCCGGAGCCCGCGAGCGCAGCGGCCGCGTCCGGCACGATCTCGGCCCCGGCGTTGGAGAACTCGGCGTCGGGAATGGCAGCAGCCCAACCGGCCCCTGCCTCGACTGCCACTGTGAGCCCCAGGCCGATCAGGCGCTTGACCGTCTCGGGGGTTGCCGCCACGCGTGTCTCGAACGCCCGGCGTTCCTTCAGCACCGCAAGGCGCATCCGATCAATCCTTTACGATCAACAGCCCAGAGGGAGGAGCCGGGCTCGATGGGATTTGCGGCCACTGTCCAGGTCCAGCGTCCGCACCATGCGCGAAGGGGGTTGGAGGTGCAAGAGGGCGCGGCAGGTCCATGGGCCAGCCCTAGCCGATGGAGGATGAACGGAGTCTGAACACGTCAGGCCGGGTTTGTGTGGCGACGGCCGCGGTGCGACGCAAGCCTCTGGGCGGCTAGAAGGGCTTCGCCTCAGTGCGGCTAGAAGGGCTTCGCCTCAGTAAGGATGTTCTCCGTGCCGGCCTCAACAAGGACCGGTCGAATGGAGTTCAATGCAGCCCGTAGCGTCCGAAAGCGTCGGATCCGCGTCCTTCGGCCTGACGAGAATACGATCCAGATGTCTCGACCGCATGGCGCGTAGACAATGTTCGACGGTCCGTCACCTGGGTTTTTAACGACCACGATCCTGTGCAGGAGGGCCGGATCATCCCCAAGACGGCTGCACACGTATGCCGAGGCAATGTCGCCCGCCGCCGCAAACCATTCAGCAACCAGGGTGCGCTCGTCCGGATTCAGTAAGCGCGCTGGAAGGTGACGGATTGCTTCTCGCATGCGGTCTGACATGCCACTCGGAGCATTGCATGCGCATTGATTTGGATCAAAACGCATCGGAAACTTGGGGCGCAGCCGCGTCTCGTGGCGCAGCACGTCGTAGCCGTAATCTGGAGCACCACGCATCCGACGCCGTCACGCCGCCTCGGCCAGCACCAGCCTGCGTCGCGGCACGGCTTCGACCGGCATCGCGGCATAAATGTCCTTGACCGCCTCGGTGATCGTCACGCCCGCGAAACCGGGAAGCCAGCTCCGTCCGGTACGCTCGAACAGTCGTGCGCCGCGCATGACGAGTCGCCAGTTCGACGGCGGCAGATAGAGCGCTGCGTCCCGCCGCTCGACGCGATACAGCGATGCTGCCAGCAGCCGGCCGATCTGGCCGAACGAATAGGGCTGGCCGTGCCCGAACGGTGTGCTCTCCCGATAGGCCCACATGCCGCTGCGGTTCGGCGCGATGACCAGCAGCCGCCCGTCATCCTTCAGCACCCGCCAGGTCTCCCGCAGCAGGCGGCGCGCGCTTTCCGCTGCCTCCAGCCCGTGCACCAGCAGGATGCGGTCGAACATCAGATCGGGAAACGGCAGGGCGTCCTCCTCGGCGGTGCAGGAGAGGTTGGGCGCGCCCATCGGCCAGCGCGCCGCGCCCATCTGCGCCGGTGTCAGCGCGATGCAGCGCGCCGCCTGCTCTCGCCAGAGCCGCAGATAGGGGGCGGCATAGCCGATACCGAGCACGGACTGACCACGCAGGTCGGGCCACAGCAGATCAAGCCGCTCACGCAGCAGCCTGGCCGCCACCGCCCCGCGGGCCGTGCCATAGAAATCCGCCGCAGCGTGTGCATCCGCAGCCATGCGACCGGTCTATAGCACGGCCGGCGGTTTTCCGCGGCCCCTGGCGGTGCTACACTCCCGGCCATGACAGTCACAGCACAACCGGTTCCCATCCTTTCCGACAACTACGCCTGGATGCTGCGCGACAGCGGCTCCGGTGCTGTTGCCATCGTCGATCCGGCAGACGCCAAGCCGATCATAGCGGCGCTGGAGCACGCCGGCGGCAGGCTCGACCTGATCCTGCTGACGCACCACCACGCCGACCACATCGCCGGCGTGGACGAGGTGCGCGCCCGGTTCGCCGGTGCCAAGGTTGTCGGCGCGGCAGCCGATGCGCACCGGCTGCCGAAGCTGGACCAGGCGGTGCGGGAAGGCGACACGGTAGCGTTCGGCAGCGCACGCGCGCGCGTGATCGACACGCCGGGCCATACGCGCGGCCAGATCAACTACTTCATCGCCGACGGCGAAATCCTGCTGTCTGGCGATACGCTGTTCAGCCTGGGCTGCGGTCGGCTGATCGAAGGCACGCGCGGCCGAGATGTTCGCCTCGCTGCGCAAGCTCGCGGTGCTGCCCGGCGGCACCAAGGTGTGCTGCGGCCACGAATACACCGAGAGCAACGCCCGGTTCGCGCTCAGCGTCGATCCCGACAACGCTGCGCTGAAGGCGCGCACGGAACAGGCGCACCAGCAGCGTGCGGCGGGCCAGCCGACGCTGCCTTCGGCGATGTCGGACGAACTCGCCGCCAACCCGTTCCTGCGGGCGCGCGACGTGGCGACGTTTGCTGACCTGCAGGGCGAAGAAGGACAAGTTCTGAGGTGGTGCGCCTGTGAAGCTGAGTTTCTCCCCGACCAGCCCGTATGTTCGCAAGGTGCGTGCCTGCGCCATCACGCGCGAGATCGACGGGCAGATCGAGCTGCGTGCCCACAGATGCGAATGCCTCGCTGCCGGACTTCGTCGCGATCAATCCCTTGTCGAAGGTGCCGGCGCTGGTCACCGACGACGGCGTCGCGCTGTTCGACAGCCCGGTGATCTGCGAATACCTCGACAGCGTCGGCGACGCGCTGCCGATGTTCCCCTCGCACGGCGCCGCGCGGTGGCGAGCGCTGAAGTTCCAGGCGATGGGCGACGGCATCCTGGATGCCTCCGTGCCGCGTCGCGGCGAGATGCAGAAGCCGCAGGACGCAGGGCGCGTCGCGTGGATTGCGCGCCAGAAGGCGGCGGTGGACCGCACGCTCGATGCGCTGGAAGCGGACCCACCGCACCGGACGGTCGATATCGGTTCGATCACGGTGGCCTGCGCGCTCGGCTATCTGGATTTCCGCTACGCGGCGCAGCCCTGGAGGCCGACGCATCCGAAGCTCGCTGGTTGGTTCGAGGGTTTCGCGCAAAATCCCGGCATCGCCGGCACGGTGCCGAAGGACGGCGGTTGATCGACCCACCGTAGGTGCGCGGGTACGCCGGCGTTTTGGCTCGTGCTGACTGATGGGTATCGCTGCGCTCCACCCATCTTACGGTTACGGCCGCGCCCGGTTACGGCCGCGAAGTATCGACGTAGGTTGGGTGGAGCGCAGCGATACCCATCGTTCCGCCAAAAGCCTCCCACCTGTTGAGCATGTCTCTCAAGCGTGCCCGGCCGCAGACAGCGGATCCTTCCCGCCCACGCGCACAACAGCCGCGAACAGGCGAAGCGCATCCGCACCGCCGTGATCGGTCAGGCTGCCGCATTCAAACTCCTCGGCAAGCTCCTCCGCCAGTGAGGCGATGTTGGCGGCCGCGCGGTTCAGCGCTTCCTGTGCCAGTGCGAGTTGCAATTCGTCGGACAGGTGGTTCCAGTCAGGGAACATGACGCAAAACTCTTGTTCTGGCCATTTTGGCGTGGTGTGGTCGAAGTCCATTATCGGCGCAGACATTTAATAGAACATTAGGAGAACGAAGTCAAGTCAGTCGAACCGCACCTGCACTGGCGGCAGTGGCGCGAAATCCACAGTTACGCTGGCTGGTCCGGTCAGCCAGATCGGCGGTGTAACGCTGCCGAGCATCACCACCTGCCCGGCCTTCAGCCCGCCGAATGCCGCCGCCACGGACGAACCGGCCAGCCAGGCGAGACAGTTCAGCGGATGACCCATCAGATCGGCGCCCACCCCTTCGTCACGCACGTGCCCGTCCACCACGAGACGGCCACGCAGGGTCGCGACGTCCAACGACCGCCAGTTTCGAACGGCCGGATCACCCAGCACCGCGGCGGCATGGAACACCTGGTCGGCAATCAATGTCGGCGTGCCGAGTTCGACAAGTTCGCCGTAGCGGTTTTCGACGATCTCGATGCCGGCCATAAGATCGCCGACTGCCTCGGCGGCCTGCTCCCTCGTGCAGGCACCGGGCGGCAGGTCGCGGGCGAGACGCACGGCCAGTTCGCATTCCACGCCGGGGCGGAGATAGTCGGCGAACCGCACTGTGGCGCCGCTGCGGTACAGGTTGCCGGCCGCCATGAACCCCGCGGCCGGCCCGCTGAGGCCCAGGTATTCCTGCATGCGCCGAGCTGTCGCGCCGATCTTGAAGCCGCCAGGCGAGTTAGCGCCGGTCCGCCGGGCCAGTGCGTGTTGTACCGCGGCACCCTCTGCCTCGGTGCGTGGGGCAATGGCGGCGGAGAGCGGGCCGATCTGAGCGCGGCTCTGGCGCGCCTCATGCAGCGCGGCGGCAGCCTTGTCGGGTTCATAGTCAGCCATCAGCGCCTCGTCAGTTCGTAGAGCGCCACCGCGGCGGCCGCGGACACGTTCAGGCTCTCCATGACGCCCTTCATGGCCAGGCCGGCAATCACGTCGCAGGTCTCGCGGGTCAGGCGGCGAAGCCCTTCGCCCTCGGCTCCCAGAACAAGGGCAATGCGTCGGTCGGCCAAGGCCGGCCCGGCAAGGGCACCGCCCCCGGCATCCAGCCCGACAACCCAGAAGCCCGCCGCCTTCAGCGCGATCAGCGTCCGGGTGATGTTTACCGCGCGCAGCAGGGGGATCGTCTCCAGTGCGCCGGATGCGGCCTTGGCCAAGGCTCCGGTTTCCTCTGGGGCGTTGCGGTCCTGCGTGATGACGGCGGCAACGCCGAATGCGGCAGCCGACCGCAGGATGGCGCCGACGTTCCGCGGGTCGGTGACCTGATCGAGCACCAGCAGCGGACCCGGCCGCTCCAGTGCATGCTGCAGCGTCGGCGGAGCCAGCGGATCGGCGAGCAGGGCCGCACCCTGGTGGGCAACATCGCGGCCGAGCAGGTGATCGAGCCGGCCGCGATCCACCTGCTCGGGCGATAGCGGCCAGGGCGGCGCCAGGCGCTGCGTCAGGGTCTGCTGCGCCTCCTCGGTCAGCAGCAGCCGGCGCAGGCGGCGGCCGGGATTGGCCAGCGCCGCGGTGACGGCGTGCTGACCGTAGAGCCAGACCGCACCGCGTGGTGCGTCCGGGGTGTGGTCCTGCTGGCGGGGGCCACGGTGGAAGTCGTTGTGCTTGCCTTGGTCGCGTCGCTGGTTGTCGTGGCCAGGCCTGCCGTGGAAGGGCTTGCCCTGCGGCCGTGGCCCACGCTGGTCGGACTGACCATCTGGCCGCGGTCCCTGCCCGCCCTGCGGCCGTCCATGCTGGCCGGCCAGGCTCAGTTGACCGGGACCCGCGGGCTCGCGCCGCTGCTGCTGGCGATCTCCGGGCTGGCCGTGTCCCGAGGCGTGGTGAACCGACCCGCTACCCCCACGGTCGGGTCCACGGTCGGAGGGCGGGCGGCCTGAGCCGCCATGACGGCCGCGGTGCGGAGGTTTCATGGTCTTGCAGGTACCAGATCAGCGGCGCGGGATGCGAGGATCATCCCTCAGGTCCACGCCGTCTGATGTCGTCGTAGGGCGAGCCGTCGCGATGCGTATAGGCCGCCGGCTGGCCGCCCGCCGGGGCCACCATGTCTATTTCCGAGTAGTAGCCGACATCATCCGCTACCCGAGTGCCGACTTCCAGGACACAGGCGTCGCTGCCTGAGCGATTCTGCAGGCAGTGACCGTTGGGGTCGCCGGCTTTGAATCCGGCAGCATCGCCGGCGCGCAGCAACTCCTCGCCGCCGTCGCTGACGAGCACGACCTCGCCGGAAACAACATACACGAACTCCTCCGATGCGGTGTGCCAGTGCCGCTGGCTGGACCACGCACCTGGGGGAAGTCGCAGCAGGTTGACGCCGAATTGCGTCAGCCCGGCCGCATCGCCGAGCTTCCGGCGTTCCCGCGAACGGCACGGCTGGTCGAATGGTGGCGGATAAAGCGTCCCGATGACAGGGGCAATCGCTGCAACATCGATACGCTTGGTCATCATCGGCAGCGCTCCCAACACCGTCAGACAGGCCGAGCATAGCCCGGAACCGCGTTGGAGGCGACAGAGCGGCAGGTCCGTTCGGTCAGCGGCGATTGCAATATCCAGCGGATGCTTTCACACAGGAGCCGGTGCCAGACATAACCCGACCATGATCGCACGTTTCGCAAAGATGCACGGCTGCGGCAACGATTTCGTCGTGTTCGACGAACGCGCCGGCTCGCTCGGCCTGACCGCGGCGCGTGGGGCAGCCATCGCGGACCGGCGCACCGGCGTCGGATGCGACCAGTTCATCAGCATCGAGCCGCCACCGCCGGGATCGCATGCCGACGCCTTCATGCGCATCCGCAACCCGGACGGCGCAGAGGCGGGAGCCTGCGGCAATGCCACGCGCTGTGTGGCCGACCTGCTGGCAAGGGAGACGGGCCGGCGTGCGCAGGTTATCCGCACCATCGCCGGCAACTTGAACGCCGAGGTGCTCGCCGATGGGCGCGTGCGCGTGGATATGGGCAAGGCACGGCTGGAGTGGCCGGAGATACCGCTGGCGCGCGCGATGGACACGCTGCACCTCGATCTGGCGCGCGGGGGCGTGGCCGATCCTGCCGCCGCCGGCATGGGCAACCCACATGCGACATTCTTCGTCGATGACGTGGAACGGCTGGACGTGGCCGAACTCGGCGCCGACCTGGAGCGGGACGCGCTGTTCCCGGAGCGGGCGAACATCGGCTTCGCGCAGGTCCTGGCGCCGGACCGTATCCGGCTGCGCGTGTGGGAGCGCAGCGCAGGTCTCACGCTGGCCTGCGGTTCCGGCGCCTGCGCGTCGCTGGTCAACGCGCATCGGCGCGGGCTTGCCGGCCGGCGCGCGACGGTGGTGGTGGACGGCGGAGAACTGGAGATCGAGTGGCTGACCGATGGACACGTGCTGATGACCGGGCCGGTGGCGACCGCGTTCACCGGCGAGATCGATCTTGCGGCGTACCCGGCATGAGCGTCGAGATCCTCACCTTCGGCTGCCGGCTGAACGCCTACGAGAGCGAGGTCATCCGGGGCCATGCGGCTGGACTGTCCGACACGGTGATCGTCAACACCTGCGCCGTGACGGCCGAGGCTGAGCGGCAGGCGCGGCAGGCGATCCGTCGCGCGGCGCGCGAGCGGCCGGGGGCCCGGATCGTCGTGACCGGCTGCGCGGCGCAGATCGACCCCGTGGCGTGGCGCGACCTGCCGGGCGTGGACCGCGTACTGGGCAATGAGGACAAGCTGAAGCCGGAGAGCTGGGCGCCGAACGCGCCGGGGGCGGTCTCCGACATCATGATGGCGCGCGAGACGGTAGCGCATCTGGTAACCGAGTTCGCCGGACGGACACGCGCCTTCGTGCAGGTGCAGCAGGGTTGCGACCATCGCTGCACGTTCTGCATCATCCCGTTCGGCCGCGGGCCCAGCCGCAGCGTGCCGGCCGGCGCCGTGGTGGCGCAGGTGCGCGCCTTGGTGCAGGCGGGCTACCAGGAGATCGTGCTGAGCGGGGTCGACATCGCCTCCTATGGCGCCGATCTGCCGGGAGCCCCGACCCTCGGCCAGCTCGTCCGGCGCCTGATGGCGCTGGTTCCGGAGCTGAAGCGGCTGCGGCTGTCGTCGCTGGATCCGGCGGCGATCGACGCGACGCTGTGGCGGCTGATCGGCGAGGAGGAGCGGCTGATGCCACATCTGCACCTGTCGCTGCAGGCGGCCAGCGATCTGATCCTGAAGCGGATGAAGCGCCGGCATCTTCGCGCCGATGCGGCGGCGGCGATTGCTCGGGCGCGGGCGCTGCGTCCCGGCATCGCCATCGGAGCGGACCTGATCGCTGGATTCCCGACGGAGAGCGAGGCGCTGTTCGCGGAGACACTGGACTTCGTCACCGAGGCCGACCTGCCCTTCCTGCACGTGTTCCCCTACAGCGAGCGTCCCGGCACACCGGCGGCGCGGATGCCGGCCGTGCCGCACCGGCTTCGGCGCGAGCGGGCAGCGCGGCTGCGTGAGGTGGGCAGGTGCGCGGCGCACCGGTTCCTCGCCACGCAGACCGGCCGGACGGTGTCGCTGCTGATGGAGACCGCCGACGCCGGCCATTCCGAGCATTTCGCCCCGGTTCGGCTCAGCGCACCGACGGAACCGGGACGGCTGCTGACCGCGCGCGTGGTGGGCGTGGCGGGCGACGCGCTGCTGGCGGATGCGGCCTGATGGCGCTTGGCTTCTTCTCGCGCCTGAAGGAAGGACTGTCGCGCAGTACGCAGAAGCTGACCGAGGGGATCTCCGCCGTCTTCAAGAAGCGCCGATTAGACGATGCGGCGCTCGAGGAACTGGAAGAGATCCTGATCTCGGCCGATCTCGGCACCGAGGTGGCGCGTCGGGTGATCGCGAACTTCCGGCGCACACGCTTCGGCACGGAGATTACCGACGACGAGATCAGGCAGACGCTCGCCGAGGAGATCGCGGCGATCCTGACGCCGGTGGCGCAGCCGCTGCGGCTCGATCCGGCGAAGCAGCCGCATGTCGTGCTGGTGGTCGGCGTCAACGGCACCGGCAAGACGACGACGATCGGCAAGCTGGCGCAGAGCTTTCGCGAGCAGGGACTGCGTCCGGTTCTGGTGGCGGGCGACACGTTCCGCGCGGCGGCGGTGGAGCAGTTGCAGATCTGGGGCGAGCGCACGGGCGCTCCGGTGATCGCCGGCGGCGCGAATGCCGATGCCGCCGGGCTGGCGTTCAATGCGCTGACGCGGGCGAAGGAGGACGGCGCGGACGTTCTGCTGATCGACACCGCCGGGCGGCTGCACAACAAGTCCGTGCTGATGGACGAACTGCGGAAGATCATCCGCGTGCTGCGCAAGCAGGACGAGACCGCGCCGCATTCGGTGCTGCTGGTGCTGGACGCGACGACGGGACAGAACGCGATCCAGCAGGTGCGCGTCTTCAAGGAGATGGTCGATGTCACCGGCCTCGTGGTGACCAAGCTGGACGGCAGCGCACGCGGCGGCATCGTGGTGGCGCTGGCCGAGACGTTCGGTCTGCCGGTGCATGCGGTCGGCGTCGGCGAGAAGGCCAGCGATCTGCGGCCGTTCGACGCCGGCGATTTTGCGCGTGGGCTGGTGGGCGCTTGAGCCCGATGCTCACGACGCCGTGACCATGGCAACGTTGGTCGCGAGGCGGAGTGGCATTACCTCATGGACGCATCCGGTAATGCGAGGGGATCCGAATCACATGCACCAGACCAGGAATGATCTGCAGTCCAACACCAAGACTGTCGCGATCGAGCTGTTGAACGCGCGGCTGGCCGATACCATCGACCTCGCGCTGCTCACCAAGCAGGCGCACTGGAACCTGAAGGGTCCTCAATTTATCGCGATCCATGAGATGCTGGACGGCTTCCGCACCGAAATCGACGGCCATGCCGACACGATGGCCGAGCGTGTCGTCCAGCTCGGCGGCACCGCGCTCGGAACGACCCAGGCGGTCGCCAAAGGCACGACGCTGGTGCCCTATCCCACCGACATCTACGCGATCAAAGACCATTTGGCGGCGCTGATCGACCGCTACAGCAGGGTTGCCAATGCAACCCGCAAGGCAATCGACGCAGCAGCCGAGGCGGGCGACGCCGACACGGCCGACATCTTCACGGGGGCGTCGCGCGGCCTCGACAAGGCACTGTGGTTCCTGGAGGCGCACGTTCAGGAGCCGAATTGACCTGGTCCGCGGACCATCGTTCCGGGGTGACGACGGCCAGGGTGTGATGTAGCTCACCGACAATTCAAATTTGGCGGCCGACGTTGTCGCCTGCCCGCCAAAATTGCATAGGCGGCAGGAGCAACTCACATGGATAGCGTTCCGACCGAACAGGGCGGATTAGGCAGCCAGCGGGTGGGGATCTGCACCACGCCCGCCGGCGATGCCGACGCCGTCCTCAATCTCATCAAAGAGCAGAGCATACTGGGCGCGCTTGCCGAGCAGGACCTGCTGGCACTGATACGCCAAACGCCCGTGCGCGAGCTTCCGAAGAACCGGGTGCTGTTCCGCAACGGCGACGAAGGCCGCGCGGTGGTGCTCATCCTGCAGGGCTACATAAAGCTGTCCACGATGGCAGCGAACGGTCGCGAGGTGGTGCTGGAGATTGCTGGTCCCGGCACGATCTTCGGCGAGCTTGCGGTGCTGAACGGCTCGCCGCGGCGCGCGGATGCCACGACGCTTTCCCCCTGCCGGGTGATGGCGATCGATGGCGCGCTGTTCAGGCGATTGGTCGGCCGCACGCCAGAGGCGATGTTCGCGGCCATCCGCCTGCTCAGCGACCGGCTGTCCGCGGTCACCGAGCAGGGGACGGACGCGGTGTCGCTGCCGGCGCCGGTGCGGTTGGCCAAGGCGCTGCTGCATCTCGCGGGGCTGCATTCCCAACGCGTCAATGGCTGCGTGCATATCGGCTTCAGGCTCTCGCAGCGTGAGCTCGGCGCGATGACCGGCCTGATCCGCGAGAGCATCAACAAGCACCTGAACGCGTGGCGGGCAGCCGGCTGGATCGATCTTGCGGGCGGTTCCGTAACGTTGTGCGACGTTGGCGCATTGCAGGACTACGTGCGCAACAACGAGGGGCGCTAGCGCCACCCACAGGCGGAAAATAACGCGCCGGCGGAGTGCATGAACTCACATCGCCGGCGCTTTGCGTGCGGCACGGTCGATACTGTCAACCCGGCCGAAGCAAGCCGCCCGCAAAGCCCGACCGGGACGAAATCGGCATTGCAACCCTCTGTCGCGGACAGAGCGCATGAAGGACACTGGACGATGAAGAAGACAATCTTTGCCGCACTAGCGGTTCTCGGCATCTCGCTGGCAACGGGCGCGCTCGCTCCCGCCGCCAACGCCTACACGTACCTGTTCGCTCCGAATGAGAGCGGCGGCACCAACAGCTGACGGCGGCGGTGCCGGCCGCTGATAGCGGCCGGCAGCCCGATGGAGGCGACGATGATTGCGACGCTTCTGGTAATTCTGGCAGCTCTGCTCATTGCCGTTCTCGGCTGCGCCTGGGTGGGGCCGATCGATGCCGAACGCGCAGACGAACCAACGAGACAGCGCCGGACATGACGAGGCTGCCGAGTGGCGGACCGACGGACGCGCTTCCGCTCGTGTAGCTGATGATCGCCTCGCGCAGCGTGCGATTTCCTGCCTTGCGAAGAACCTGGGCCAGACCAGAGTGAGCGATCAACGGTCGAATGCCGACAGGTGACGAGAGCTCGATGCGGTGCACCGCACGCATTATTCAGTGTGCCCGACGACCTTCAAGTCGACGATGGTATAGGTTTTCCCCTCGACGCTGAACTCGATCCTGTCGCCTGGACGCACGCCTTTGGTCAGCGCGCGCGGGTTCACCGAAAACGTCATCTCCATGGCCGGCATCAGGCCCTCGATCGGCTCGTGATTGATTGTCAGCGAACCGGCCGGTTCGATGGCGGTGACGATGCCCATGCCGCGAAAGACTTTGCGGATTTGCTCTGTTGCGCCTGAGCCATCATCAGCGGCCCGCTTTCTCCCACGGCAGCTGAGCGGTCTCCTGAAGCGGCCGCGCCAACCGCATGCGCCGCAATCGCCACCGCCAGAAAACCCCCCGTGGCGCAGGCGCATCCTGCAAGCGCTCTGTTCATCGAGCTCTCCCCGATCGCTTTTGGAACGGGTTCTGGAAAGCCGGATGTGCGCCACGAATGGCGGCGCCATCAGCGGCTTTCCTCCAGCAGGCTGAGCTGCCGTTCGGCACGCTGCTCGGGGTCCTGGATGTGCATGTACTCGATGCCCACGGTGCGGCAGTACGAGTCGCGCAGCACGCCCGAGGATGGCGCGCAGCTTGGCGAACGGCGTGCCGCCGAACCCGCCGGTCGGGAACTCGCGGTCCAGGTCCCACAGGGTCAGCCCGTGCCGGGTAACGTCGAGGTCGGGGTGCTTGCGCTGGTGGTACTCCAGCGGGTCGGTGTCGGCCATCAGGTGGCCGCGCACGCGGTACGCGTGGATGAGCTCCTGGACCCGGGCGGCCTTGTTGAGGTCGTCGTCGTGCGACGTCCTGGACGTCCTGGGCCCAGCGGATCGGCTCGTACGGGATGCGCAGCGCGGCGAAGACGCCGTCGTAGAACCGTGCTCGCCGAGCAGCAGCTCGTGCACGTGACCGAGGAACTCGCCGGACTGCGCGCCCTGGATGATGCGGTGGTCGTAGGTCGAGGTCAGCGTCATGATCTTGCTGATCGCCTGCCGGGCGAGCGTCTCCGGGGAGGCGCCCTGGAACTCCGCCGGGTAGTCCATCGCGCCGACGCCGATGATCGTGCCCTGGCCGGCCATCAGCCGCGGCACCGAGTGGACGGTGCCGAGCGTGCCCGGGTTGGTCAGGCTGATGGTGGTGCCCGGGAAGTCGTCGACGGTCAGCTTGTCGCTGCCGCGCCTTGCGGACGAGGTCCTCGTAGGTCGCCAGAACTCGGCGAAGTCCATGGTGTCCGCGTTCTTGATGTTCGGCACCACGAGCTGCCGGGTGCCGTCGGGCTTGGCCAGGTCGATGGCGAGCCCGAGGTTGACGTGGGCCGGGCTGCCGCAGCGACCGGCTTGCCGTCCACCTGGGCGAAGCCGGAGTTCATCTCCGGCATGGCCTGAGGGCCTGCACGACCGCCCAGCCGATCAGGTGCGTGAAGGAGACCTTGCCGCCGCGGGCCCGCGCCAGGTGGTTGTTGATGACGATGCGGTTGTCGATGAGCAGCTTGGCCGGCACCGCGCGGACGGACGTGGCGGTCGGCACCGCGAGGCTGGCTCTCCATGTTGTCCACGACGCGCGCGGCGGCGCCGCGCAGCGGCGATCGCTCGACCTCGGCCGCCGCCGCGGGCGCGCCGGTGCGGCCGGTGTGACGGCGCTGCCGGCGCGGCGGCGGTGGCCGGACGGGGCGTCCGCGGGTGCCGCCGGTGCCGCGCGGTGCCGGCGGCGGCGACCGGCGCGGGGGACACGGCGGGCTCGACGTCGCACCGAGCCGGTGCGGGTGCCGTTGCCGGACGCGCGCTCGGCCCGTGGCAGCGTCGCGTCCGCGGGCTGGTAGTCCTCGAAGAAGTCCCACCAGGCGGGGTCCACGGAGTTCTTGTCGGTCAGGTACTGCTGGTAGATCTCGTCGACGAGCCACTCGTTGGGGCCGAAACCGGCCATCGGGTTGCTCGAAGGTGCCTGGGGGGACACGGGCGACCGCCTGCTTCCGGGGGGTTGTAGCCGAACCGAGCCAGCGTATCCCCGCGCCCCCGGCCGGCAGGCGGCCGCACGCCGTGGGTCAGGTCACGTCGCGGCGCAGCGTGGTCCGGGCGGCCAGCAGGGCGAAGGCCGCGCCGTACGCCGCCAGGACCAGGGCCGCTGCCCAGACCGGGAGGTAGGTCCCGCCCCGCGACGGGGTGCTCTGGAGCACGCCGGCGACGGCACCGCCCGGCAGCCACCGTCCGACCTCCGGCAGGAGGGCCACCGTCAGCGACTCCGCCAGCACGGTCCACAGCAGCGCCCCGACCACGGCGGCGATCTGGTTGCGCAGCAGCGCACCGACGCAGACGCCGACCGCCGCGTAGATCGCGTAGCCCAGCATCGCGGCGGCCTGGATCTGCACGACGGTGGGGCCCGCGACCGCCGCATCGTCGCGCAGGGCAAGCGTCGCCGCCGCGAGCCCGGTGCCGACCAGCGCGCACAGCAGGCCGATGGCCAGGCCGACGAAGGCGTGCACGACCATCTTCGCGCTGAGGACGCGGCCGCGCCGGGGCGTGACCAGGAACGTCGGCGTCACCGTCTGGTGCCGGTACTCGGTGGTCATACCGAGGATCCCGATGACCAGGACCAGCGCAGAGGCCGTCCCGGACGACGCGTAGATGGTGCGGACCGTGGCCGGGTCCGAAAGCGCCGGCACGCCCGGCTGGCCGGCCGCGAACACCAGCGCGACGACGTTGAGGGCGACGTACGCCAGGCAGCCGGCGCCCAGGGCGTACGTGCTGCGGATGCTGGTGATCTTCAGCAGCTCCGAGCGCAGCAGGCTCACGGTCACGCTGCACCACCGGGCTCGTCGCGGGTGAGCGCGAGGAAGACGTCCTCCAGGTCGCTGCGCTCCTCGCGGAGCTCGTGCAGCTCGGCGGCGGCCCGCAGCGCCGCCCGGCCCACGACGGCGGCGGCGACGCCGGTGACCTCGAGGGCGCCGTCCGGCCGCTCCCGCACCGCGGTGGGACGGGTCCCGTCGATCCCGGCCTCGAGCACGGCCCGTAGCGCGCCGGCCTGCGGGGTCCGGACCACCACCAGGTCGCCGCGTCCGGCCACCAGCTCGGCCAGCGGGCAGGCGCGGACCAGCCGGCCGCGGGCCAGGATCACGACGTCGTCGACCGTCTGCTCGACCTCGGCCAGGACGTGGCTCGAGACCAGCACCGTCCCGCCCTGCCCGGCCCGGTGCCGCAGGAAGCCACGCAGCCAGGCGATCCCCTCCGGGTCCAGGCCGTTGGCCGGCTCGTCCAGCACGAGGACCTTCGGGTCCCCGAGCAGCGCGCCGGCCAGCCCGAGCCGCTGCCGCATGCCGCTGGAGTAGGTGCCCACGCGACGGGCCCCGGGCTCGGTCAGCCCGACCAGCTCCAGCACTTCGTCGGCGCGGCCGTCCGGCAGACCGGCGGCCCGCGCCATCACGCGCAGGTGGTCCCGTCCGGTCCGCCCCGGGTGGAAGCTGGACGCCTCCAGCGCGGCGCCGACCGTCCGGACCGGGTCCTCCAGGTCGCCGTACCGCTGCCCGTCGATGGTCGCGGAGCCCGCGGTCGAGGTGACCAGGCCGAGCACCATCCGCAGCGTCGTGGTCTTCCCTGCGCCGTTCGGTCCCAGGAACCCGGTGATGGTGCCGGGTGCCACAGTGAACGACAGGTCGTCGACCGCCCGCAGGCTGCCGAAGGACTTCGACAGGTGGCTGACGCTGATCACGGCGCCGAGCCTACGACGCTCGGCTCAGTGCGTGACGACGGAGAAGCTGGGGGTGGCTCCGGCGGCCAGGATCGTGTCGGCCGGCTTGTACACGCGGTAGACGTACGTCGATACCCTTGTCGGCACCACCGTGAACGCGTAGCCGCTGCTCGCAGTCAAGGTCGACGTCCCGAGCACGTGCCAGGTGTTGTTCCACAGCCCTTCGAGCCAGACCGGTGCGCCCGGACGGGCCGGCGCCACGGCGCCGGTGAACCGGACCGTCGAGCCGACCGCGGCGGTCGGGGGCGCCGCCACCGACGTCACCGAGAAACGCAACGGGACGGTCAGGACGTTGGTCGAGGCGGTGTGCGAGGCGTCGCCGTGCACCACCGAGTCGAACTGCGTGTCCTGGGACGGCGTCACCGTCACCGAGGCCTGTCCCGCCGCGTCGGTGACCACGGTCCCCAGCGTGCTCCACGCGGTTCGGCCGATGCGCCGCGAGAACACGTTCACCGCCCGGCCGGGCATGGGCTGGCCGTCGGCGCCGCGCACGGTCGTCACGACAGTGACGCTCTGCCCGAACGTTGGCGCGACCGGGGTCGACGTCAGGGTGGTCGTGCTGCCGCGGACCACCGCCGAGGTCACGGCGCTGAGGCCGCCGTTGATGCTGTACGTGAACACGCTGAACGCGTAGTCCTGGCCGAGCACGATGCCGGCATCGGTGAAGCTGGTCAGCGACCCGTAGTAGAGGAGCGTGCCGCCCGGGCTGGTCAGCGGGACCGTGCCCGGCGTGACGTACACGGCGGTGTTGCGGAAGTCGGAGAAGTCGGGCATCCGCCACGACAGGCTCACCGTCTTCTCCCCCGACACCGCGAGGTCCCGGACCGCGGGCGGCGGGCCGGGCGTCACGAACGAGGTCCACTGGAAGGGCATGGGTGCGCCGCCGGTGTCGGCGGCAGGCTGCGCCGGGCTGCCTGCATCGACCGTCAGCTCGAACGCGGTCTCGGCCTGGAGGGCGGAGTCGGGCGTCACCGTCAGCGTGCGGGTGGGGGCGTCGTAGGACAGGGTCGCCGGGACGACCGCGCCTGAGCCGCCGTTGCGCAGCACGACGGTGTCCGAGGTCAGCGTGGCCGCGTCGATCGGGCGGTCGAACGTCAGCATCGAGTAGTGCACGTCCGGGGCGGCCGGCGTGTTCGTGTACGGCCACACGTCCTCGACCCAGTTGGCCGGTCCCGCGGTTCCCGGCGTGGCGGCTCCGTGCGAGGTCAGGGTCACGGTCAACGGCTGGTCCGTCGGGGCGGACCCGTTGCCGTTCGAGACGGCGATGAGGTCGCTCCCCGCCGGGAGCACCACGTCGAGGCTCGCGGCAGCCCCGTACGCGACCGGCGCGGACGTCCCGAGCAGGCGCCGCGCCGAGTCGTACGCGCGGATCTGCAGCGACAGCTGCTGGGGCAGGTCATCCCGTACGGTCCCGCCGAGCGGCTGCGGCGTCGCTGTGATGGTCACCGCCTCGTCGCCGGCGGTGCTCCTGCTGGACCAGATCGTCTCCCCGGACTCGGAGAACCCCATCCCCGTCCCGCTGTCGGCGAACGGCTCGGCCTGCCCGGGGTCGGCGCGACGGCGCTCAACACGTTGGTGAGCTGGTACGTCCTGGACGCGCCGAGAGCGGCGTACGCGTCGACGATCCCGAAGCCGAAGAACGGGTCGCGCCCCGGGCGGCCGCCACCGCGCGTGCTGGCCTGCAGCCGGGCCGCGATCTGGGCGGGGGTCAGGCCGGGGAACTTCGTCCGCAGCAGGGCGACGGCGCCGCTGACGATCGGGGCCGAGAACGACGTGCCCGAGCCGATGTAGTAGCAGTCGGCCGGATGCGGGACCACGGAGTCGGCGCACAGCGCGCGCGGCTCCTCGCCGACGATGTTCCAGCCGGGGGCGGCCAGGTCCACCGAGTCGCCGAACGAGCTGAAGAACGTCAGCTTGCCCGCGTTGTCGGTGGCTGCGACCGAGATGGCCTCGGGGTAGGCCGCCGGGTACTGCGGGACGTCGGAGCCGTCGTTGCCGGCGGCGACGACGACCGCGATGTTCTTGCCGACCGCGTACTGCAGCGCCGTCTGCAGCAGGGGAGAGGGGCTGGTCCCGCCCAGCGAGAGGTTGATGATCGTGGCTCCGTGGTCGGCCGCCCACTCGACGCCGGAGGCCACGTTGGAGTCCAGCCCGTCGCCGCACTGGTCAAGGACGCGGACCGGCAGGATCCGCGCCGTCCAGGCGACACCTGCGATGCCCACGCCGTTGTTGGTGTTTGCCGCTGCGACGCTCGCCACGAACGTGCCGTGCCCGGTCGACGCCGGGTCCTCGCAGCCGGCGTCGGGTGGCGCCGGGGCGGCGTTGGTGTCGTTGTCGACGAAGTCGTGCCCCGGCAGCACGCGTCCGGCCAGGTCGGGTGCCGTCGCGTCGACCCCGCTGTCCACGACGGCGATCACCTGGGTCGTGGAACCCTTGCTGAGGCTCCACGCCGACTGCACCCGGTCCAGCGTGAGGTACTGCCCGTACTGCGAGTAGTACGGGTCGTTCGGCACCACGAGCGCGGTCGCGCGGCGGACGTAGTCGTAGCCCACCCACGCGACCGACGGGTCGGCGCGCAGCGCTCGCAGGCTCGTCGCGACGTCGGTGGTCAGGACGCGGTCGTACGAGGTGGCCGGGACGGCCCGCAGTGCGAACCCACCGGCGGCACGCGCACGGGCGGACCGCACGGAGACGGTGGTGCCGGACCGGAACTGCACCAGCACGTGGTCGGTGGCGTGCCGGCTGGGGGCGGGCTTGCCGGTGGGGCGGGGCAGGGCACGGGGCGCCGAGACGGAGCCCGCCGACGAGCCCGAAGGCTCCGCGGCTGCGACCGGGGCCGCCGCAGCCAGGCCGCCCACCACCAGTGCCACGGTGGCCACGACAGCAGCTGTCCTCGTCAAGGTGCTTCCCCACTCACGTCTGTCGGCGTCGCGACGGTACCTGATCCGTGCGCGTCTGCTTGGCATTCGGCGAGAGGACGAGCGATCCGTTGCGCCGTGCGGGCCGTTCGTACGAGGGCCTCAGCCGGAGAGCCCGGTCAGCGTCGCCACCACGAGCGCACCCAGTGTCGGCAGGTGGTACCCGCCCTCCTGCACCGCGACCGTGGGCAGGCCCAGCGCGGC